>ONBT01000001.1 GCA_900316075.1 uncultured Lachnospiraceae bacterium
GCCCAGATATTGTTCAGAAGGTGCATGGAAGACATCATCTTGAACAGGGGAATCATCGTCGCCACCTGGGGAACCATCATGGCCAGAAGCAGAATGGCGAAGACCTTGTCCTTTGCCTTGTCATGGTAGAGCTCGAAGCCGTAGCCGGCCAGGGAGCAGATGAAGAGGCAAAGCAGGGTCTGCAGAATCGAGTAGAAAAATGAGTTCCGCAGGGCCGCCCACAGGGGCTGGGAAGCCAGCAGGTTCTGAAAGTTCTGCGCCGCCTGCAGGCCGAGGGTAATCTTTCCTCTTGCCACATCGACCGAGCTGTTCGTCGCTGCGGAGATCATCCAGTAGAAGGGGAATACCGACAGGAAGGAGACGATGATGAGGAAGATGTATGTGGGAATCAGCCGCCGCTGGATGGCGGAGCCGTTCTTTTTCTTTACAACTGTAGTCTCAGTCACGGGTATCACCTACTTTCAGGTTGATAAAGGCAAGGATTGCCACCAGGATGAAGATGAAGAAGGAAAGCGCCGATGCGTATCCGAAGTTTGCGACACCCTGTCCGAAGGAGTTGTTGTAGATGTAATGGGACATGGTCATCGTGGAGTTTGCAGGGCCGCCCTTGGTCAGGTTCATGGACTCATCGAAGAGCTGCAGGGTACCGTTGATACTCATGATGAAAGTCATGACAATCGTGGGCCGCAGAAGGGGCACCGTGATGTGCCAGAAGGTCTTCCAGCCGGAAGCCCCGTCAATCTTCGCCGCCTCGTAGACCGAGTACTCGATGTTCTGCAGGCCGGCCAGGTAGAAGACCATGTTGTAGCCGGTCCACCGCCAGATCAGGGCGATGATCAGGATGACCTTGGCCCAGGTCTCATTCCCGAGGAAGTCGACATAGTTCGAAACGATGCCGAGCTTCAGGAGGATGGCGTTTACCAGGCCGTCCCGGGCGAAGAGGGACTTGAAAATCAGGGAGTAGGAAACCAGGGAGGTTGCGCAGGGCAAAAATACCATGGTCCGGAAGAGACCCCGGAATTTCAGGTCCTTGTTGTTCAGAAGCTGGGCCAGCAGGATGGCCAGAATCAGCATGATGGGGACCTGGATGATCAGGTAGAGGAAGGTGTTCCCCACCGTCTTCATGAAGATCTTGTCCTGCCACATGCGGGCATAGTTGTTGAACAGTGGCGAGTTCCACTTCATGTTGGCGCTGGAGCCCGTCTTCATGGACATAATGAATGCCTGAATGATGGGCCAGAAGCTCATGATGCAGATCAGTGCCGTTGCCGGCGTCAGGAAGACCCACCCGGCCGCTTTCTGCTTGGCCTGCAGGGTCAACCCCCTCGATGACTTTTTCACTTCATCATCCCCCTATCGTGGTACATGAATAATTTAAAACCCTAAATTCTGTCGGATCTCTTTGGAAGGGCGGTCAGCGCGTTTACTGCGCCGGACGGGCTCCGCATATTCGGTCCATTTTAAATGTCTGTGGTTTCCGGCAGAAAAACTCGGGCGACCGGCGCTGATGCCGGCCGCCCGTAAATGTCAGTATTGATTGTACTCTGACGTATTAGTTGCCCATCTGGAAGTTGATATCGTCTTCTGCTGTCTGCAGCTCAGCCGTGATGTCTGCGCCGTTGTCGATGACATTGTGGATGGCTGTTGCGATATCGGTACGTGTAGGATAGTGATAATCACTCTGCTCTACAGGGGATACATGGGTGCCCATCTCAACGATCTTTGCGTAAATCGGCTGATTGTTGAAGTAAGCGACGCCCTGCTGATATACATCGGAGTCAGCAGCCTTTGCCCAGGTGGAGATAACGCCGCCGTTTGTCAGGGCATTGTCATAAGTCTCCTGTGCGCCGTCGCCGCCGCCGAAGGTGTATGCAAGGAAGTCCTTAGCAAGGTCTGTCTTCTGGCATGCTGCGGTGATGTAGAGAGAAGAACCGCCGTTTGCTGCGTAGCCTTCTGCACCGGAAAGGGTAGGCATCGTGGTGATTTCCCACTTACCGGAGTTCTCAGCAACCTGCTCAATTGTGGGGATGATCCAGTTTCCGTTCATAACGCCGGCAACCTGGTCGCCCTGGATGGCCTTGTCTGTGTAGTCGGACCAGTCAGTGCAGAGAAGCAGGGCATTGTTCTGAACCGCGTCGCGGATGACGCCCATGATCTGAACCATAGCCTCGTTGTTTACGAAGTTGGGCTTGCCGTCCTTGAACTGGGAAACGCCCTCAGCCTGAAGCATCATGTAAGGAAGATCGTTGCCGTCGCCGTCCATAGCCATCAGGTACTTGCCTGTCTTGTCATAGACGTCCTTGCCGATCTGAATCCACTTCTCCCATGTGACACCTGTCACATCGTCGATCGTGTAGCCGGCCTGCTCGAGAAGGTCTGTCCGGTATGCGAAGATCGCGGTACCGTTGTCTACAGGGAAGCCGTAGTGGGTTCCGCTGATGGTGGAGTAGGAAAGCTTCTCCTGAGAAAAATCATCCCAGTTGACATTTGCATCGTCAACGCTTACCCATGCATCGGGATAGTTCGTAACGTACTGGTTGATGTAGTGATCCTGGAAAAGAACGATATCAGGAAGTGTGCTGTAATCGCCTGCGGAGCCTGCCAGAGTGACGGCATCCTCAACGTCGGAAGACTGGCCCTGGGTGATGATGTTCAGCTTGAAGTCAGGATCTTTCTTCTGGTAAGCAGCCTCGGCAGCCTTCAGAGCGGGGATGTTGAAGTTCTCATCCCAAGCGTATACGGAAAGCTCCTTGTCGCCTTCGCTTGCAACGTTTGCGGAAGCAGTGGAAGAATCAGAAGAATCACTGCTTGCGGAAGCGTCTGTGCTCGCCGTAGCATCGCTGCTGGACGAATCACTGCCGGAAGAGCTGCTGCCGCAGCCGGCCATCATGGAGACAGCCATAGCACCGGCAAGAACCATGGTTAACAGTTTCTTTTTCATAACAATAAACCCTCCTTATTTCGGGGATAGCCGTTTTTGCAGGTCTCCTTATATAACGCCGCCTCCGTTTCGGAAGGTGTTTCGTTATATCCCACAAAAAAAGGCCCCCTTCATTTATGGTCTATGGTTATTATACCCAGTGCAAGTCGTTTTTGTTGCCGTTTTCGTCCGTCAAATTTGCAAAAATAACTATTGCATGTCCTTGTTTCTATGCAAAAAGTCGATTTTCGTCGAATTTGCACAATTTGAGAGACCCGCTTTTGTGGACTTTTTCGGATAGGACTTTCTGAACATTTTTGCAAAATAAATCCAGCCGACATTATATTTTAAAAAAGAGACCCCGCAGGCAGAAAGCCTTGCAGGGTCTCTTTATGAAAGTCAGGCCTCCCAGCCCTTCTTGGCTGAAATATGGTAGCCGCGCAATTTCTGCTCCTGGTCCCCGGACTGGCGGCGCCAGCGGTTGGGGGTCGTCCCCGTCACCTTGCGGAAGTTGCGGTTGAAGGTCGAAAGGGTGGGAAAGCCCACCTTGTAGGAGACCTCCTGGATGGAGTCTTCGCTCTTCTCCAGCATATCACAGGCATTTTTGACCCGGACGAAATTCACATAGTCCAGGGGCTTCATCTGCATGATGTTCTCGAAAGTCCGCCGGAAGTGGCTCTCCGACAGGGCGCAGGCGTCTGCCATGTCCGAAATCCGCACATCCTCGGCATAGTGGTCATCCACATAGGAAAGGGCCTTCTCAATGCTCTTCGTGAAGGCCTTCCGCTTTTTGACGGCCTCCCGCTCCTCTTCCAGACGCAGAAGCTCCACCACCAGGGCCCTCAGGTACCCCTTCAGGCTTTCAGCATAGTAGGGATTGCGGTCCCGGCACTCTTCGATGATGGCCCGGACAATGGAATCCAGCCGCTCGTGGTGGGCTTTGCTCTTCAGGGTTCCCCGCTTATTGATGATGCGGAGGATATCGTCGGTATTCATGCCGCAGGTGCCCATCTCGTTCTTGACGAAATTGTCAATGTCAATGAAGAGGAATTCCCACTTGCAGATATTCCCCGGGTCGCTGATGGTCGTGTGGGGAATCCGCTCGGGAATGAAGGAAAGCATATTTCCCTCGTAGCGGTACTCCCGGTCATCTATAATCAGCCGTCCGTGACCGTTGTAGCAGTAGCCGATTTCGGCATAGTTGTGAAAGTGCAGCTGTTCCCCGTAACCAAGCCCGTACTCCTGCTCCCAGCCCTTGCCGAGCTTGGGCAATACATAGGAATCTGCCGGCATGGTATAGTAACGGAATTCGACTTCCGTTTTTTTCAAGGTAAATGCCCCCTTTTGCAAAAATGATTCAGCCCCTGTTTGTAAATATAACAAATGTGAAGGTTGAATGTAAATATTTTCGTCCGGAAAATTTGCAAATTCAGCTTGCACTTGCTGAAATTCCACGGCACGGCTAGAATGGGGGCATGAAAAACGCAGATTCCATCATCCGAAAAGACATCATCTTCCACGGCCGGGTCCAGGGCGTGGGCTTCCGCTACTACTCCGTCCAGGGGGCGACGGCCCTGGGCCTGACCGGCACTGTCGAAAACCTCTATGACGGCACGGTCCACATGGAAGTCCAGGGGACCGAAGAGGCCATCGACCGCCTGATCATCTTCCTGCAGCAGCGGCGCTACGTCGTCATCGACTCGATGGACGTCCGCTCCCTGCCTGTCGTCGAAGGGGAATATTCCTTCCGCGAGAATGATTCGTGGTAGACGCGGCCAGCCGGATGGGGCAAAAAACAGCCTTCTGACGCAAACGGCACCCGGGAAATCCCGGGTGCCGAATTTTTTTGTGCAAACATTTGCTTGTGCAGCCTGTCGCGGATTTCTTCTGCCCGCTGCAAATTCTTCAGCCTGCTGTGGGGCCCTGCTCGCGCCGCCGCTACTGTGCTCTCCTTGACGCCAGCTCCGCGTGCAGCTCCTCGACCCGGTCGCGGGACAGGGGATAGGCCAGGTGGAGAAGAAGGCCCTGAACCAGGTAGACGATGAAGGGAATCAGGGTGGCGATGACATAGATTCCGTTCGTCACAGCCGCGTCCTGAATGATGGCCGTGGTCCCGACCTGGTAGCCGACGAAGCCCAGAGCTGCATTGGCTCCGACCCCGGCCAGGGTCTGGCCGACCTTGCGGAAGAAGGAATAGACCGCGTAGCTCGTCCCCTCTTCCCGATGGCCCGTCAGCTTCTCCTGGTAGTCGATGGCGTCGGAGACCATGGCCCAGACTTCAAGCGTGAAGAAGGCAATGCCGAAACCGGAGGCAAAGAGGATGACCAGGAAGACGTAAGGATTCGTCGTATGGACGATGAGGCCCGCCAGGTAGGCAGCCGCCGCGATATAGGCCCCGATGGAACAGAGCTCCTTCTTGCCGAACTTCTTGATGAGCTTCGTCGTGAAGGGCATCAGGATGACCAGGGGCAGGTAGTTTGCAATCATGATCATGGATTGCAGCTTGGGCGTCCCGAAATAGTTCTTGAAGAGGTAGCCGTTCACCGTCTGCCCGTACATATTGGCCATGATGAGAATCATGGAGGCCAGGGAAAGGCTGAGAAAGGCCCGGTTCTTAAAGAGGGAGCCGAAGGTCTTCAGGAGGCCGTCCCGCTTCTCTTCCTTCTTCACCTCGATATTCTGCTCTTTGGTCAGGCGAAAGTTCAGAAAGTAGACCACCAGCATGGCGCAGGCGATGAAAAGGACTGCGGTAAAAAGCTTGCTGCCGGAGAGGACCTTCGCCCCGTTGTCCGCCACCTCATAGACGCAGAGGGGCAGGATGACGGAACCGACGGCCTGGCCGATGCCGGCCCCGAAAGTCCGGGCAATCGAAAGAACCGACCGCTCGCCGGTATCTTCGGTCATGACCGTGGCCATGGACCCGTAGGGAATGTTTACAAAGGTGTAGGCCATCCCGTAGAAGATATAGGTGATATAGGCGTAGACGAGGTACTGGTTCTCCTTCCAGGCCGGCAGGGGCAGGAAGCAGAGAATCAGGGATAATATCATCGGGAAGGAACCGAAGTAGATATAGGGACGGAAGCGGCCCCACCGGGTCGGCCTTCTCGAATCCAGAAAGGCTCCCATCATGGGGTCATTGACCGCATCCCAGATCCGGGCCACCAGGAAGAGAATCACGAGCTTGCCGGTCGTGATGCCCAGCACGTCCGTGTAGTACATGTTCAGGAAAGCGCTGATGACGCCGAAGGCCAGGACACCGCCGGTGTCGCCCAGGGCATAGCCGATGACATTTCTGGGTGTGAGGACTTTGGAAGAAGGCTTCCCCGCGCCTTTGACTTTTTGAGACATGAAATTTCCCCCTTCGTTTGATGTGCCTTCCCCCGAAGGCACCAAAAAAAGCGGCTCCCGCCGGTCTTTTTCCCGATAGGGAAATTATAGACCAGTGGCAGCCGCCTGACAAGATATTTTTTAAAGCGATTAAATAATTATTCTACGGTGACGGACTTGGCCAGGTTCCGGGGCTTGTCCACGTCGCAGCCTTTGCCGACCGCTACATAGTAGGCGAAAAGCTGCAGAGGAATGATGGCCAGGGAGTTACAAAACCAGGGATTGGTCCGGGGAATGTAGATGACGTAGTCCGCCACATTCTCGATATCCGTATTGTCCTCGTTCGTAACGGCCAGGACATAGGCCCCCCGGGAGCGCACTTCGACGATATTGGAAACCGTCTTCGGCACCAGGTCCGGCTGGGTGGCAATGGCCACGAAGGGGGTATCCTTCTCGACCAGGGAGATGGTCCCGTGCTTCAATTCTCCGGCCGCATAGGCTTCGGAATGGTTGTAGGAAATCTCTTTGAGCTTCAGGGAGCCCTCGAGGCCGATGCAGTAGTCGATGCCCCGGCCGATGAAGAAAACGTCCTTCTCGGAGATGAAGCGGGCCGCAATCTTCTGGATCCGGTCCCGGTTGTTCAGGAGCATCTCAATCTGCTCGGGCAGGGTCTTGAGGTCACGGATATAGCCCTTGAGTTCCTCTTCGGAGATGCAGCCCCGGACCGTCCCGAACTTCAGGGTCAGGAGGTACATGGCGGAAAGCTGGGCGGAATAAGCCTTGGTCGTCGCCACGGCAATTTCCGGGCCGGCCCAGGTATACATACATGCATCTGCCTCTCTGGAAATGGAGCTGCCGACGACGTTCACGATTCCTAAGGTCTTGACGCCCCGCTCCTTTGCGAGCCGCAGAGCGGCGAGCGAGTCCGCTGTCTCCCCGGACTGGGAGATGATGATGACGAGGTCGTTCTTCCCCAGGATGGGGTTCCTGTATTTGAACTCCGAAGCCAGGTCCACGTCCACTGGAATCCGGGTCAGGCCCTCAATGACATAGCGGCTGGTCATGCCCACATGCCAGGCGGAACCGCAGGCGATGATGTGGATGCGCTCGATGGAACGGATATCCTCGTCTGAAAGTCCCAGCTCGTCGATGACGATCTTCCCCTCCTTAATGCGGGGAGAAATCGTATCCCGGACCGCCTTGGGCTGTTCATACATCTCCTTCAGCATGAAGTGGGGGTAGCCGCCTTTTTCAGCAGCGTTCGCATCCCAGTCCACGTGGGAAAGCTCCTTCGTGATGGGGTCCCCGTCGATGGAGAAGAAGGAGACGTCGGACCGGGTCAGGACGGCAATCTCTTCATTGTCAATGTAATAGACATCTCTCGTGTAGGAGAGGATGGCCGGAACGTCGGAAGCGATGAAGGAAGCCCCTTCGGCCTTGCCCACAATCAGGGGGCAGTCCTTGCGCACTGCATAAACCGTATCCGGATGGTCGGCAAAGAGGATGCCCAGGGCATAGGAGCCCGTCACCCGGTGGATGACCTTTTCGATGGCCTCCAGGGCATTGCCCTCATAATAATAATCCAGAAGCTGGGCCACAACTTCCGTATCCGTCTCGGACTTAAAGGTATAGCCCTTCTTCAGGAGCTTGTCCTTCAGGGCCTGGTAGTTCTCGATGATGCCGTTGTGAACGACGGCAATGGTCCCGGAAGTGTTCAGATGGGGATGGGCGTTGACGTCGTTCGGCTCCCCGTGGGTGGCCCAGCGGGTGTGGCCGATGCCGATGGTGCCCGGCATGGTGGCCCCGTCGTGGGTCTGCTCGGACAGAACATTGAGCCGGCCCCGGGCCTTCTGCACTTCAATCCGCTCCCCGTCAAAGACCGCCATTCCGGCCGAGTCATAGCCCCGGTACTCGAGCTTCGAGAGGCCGTTCAGGAGGATGGGGGCCGCCTGGCTGTCCCCGACGTATCCGACAATTCCGCACATAGTATTGCTCCTTTTCAAAAAGGCAGATCAGGCCGCACGCTATGCGTGTAGAACCCGGTCTGCCCTAGATCATTAAACTTACAGCAAAAGCTGGTGGTTTATATTAGTAATATGCTACTTCACGGACGTCCCGCTGGCGTCCTCGAAAGAGGCGTCATACTGGACGGCATCGGCCTCCGTGAAGCCCGTCTTGCCGATGATCTCCGCATTGATATTCGACACGGTCGACGAGCACTCGTGGTCCTGCTCCCCGAAGAGGTACTGGTAGAGCTGCTTGACGTTGGAATCCACCGTACAGGGAACGACGGCATCCCCGATGGCCTTGCTGACATTGTCCGTCTTCTTGGTGAAGGGATAGCCCGCCGTACCGGCCAGAGAGTAGTCCTTGACCGCAGAGGCCAGCTGGATGAGCTCTGCCGCCGTATAGGAGGTGGAAATATCGTCAAATACCGCATCCACCAGGCTGTTCAGCTCGAAGACATTGGCCGTCTTGACCTTGTCCATCAGCTTCTGAACCACAATCCGCTGACGGGCCGCCCGGCCGAAGTCCATAGACGCCGTATAGCGGAGCCGGCAGTAGGCCGTGGCCTGAACCCCGTCCACATGCTGGGTGCCGGCCTCCACGTGGCTGGACTTCCGGCCCGTGACTTTTGCCACTTCGTCGATATAGGCATTGATGCCGGGATGGTGTCCGGGCGGATTGATCTCGTCGTCCGTAATCTCGAGGTCGATGCCGCCAACCGCGTCCACGGCCTCGGAGACCGCATTGAAGTCCACGGTCACGAAGTCCTTGATGTCCATGTCCAGGTTGCGGTTCAGCATATTGATGGCGTTCTTGGCCCCGCCCCGGGCATAGGCGTAGTTAGCCTTCCGGTACTTCCCGTTCCCGTCCACGTCCATCAGGGTGTCTCGGTAGATGGACACGAGGCGGATTTCCTTCGTGTCGTTGTTGATCGAGCAGATCATGATGACGTCAGACTGGCCGGTGTCGTAATTCCCGTTCGACCGGTTGTCGATGCCGAAAAAGGCGATATTCGTATAGCCCTTCAGGGTCAGTTTCGACTCATCGCTGATCTCATTCTGCACGGTCTCCCCGATGTCCCGGAAGTCGATCTTGCCGAACTTCAGCATGATATACAGGGCACCCAAAAGGATGATCAGGATGATGATCTCGATGATCAGCAGAATCTTCCGGGCCCGTCTCCGCTTGGCTTTCCGGGACTTGCGCCGGGTGGTGTTTCTTCTTTCGTCGGTACTCATTCAATTCCTCAGTGAAATATATGACTAATGTAAATCCCGTACCTCTTCCTCTGCCCCAAGGCAGGACGGATGCCGGGAAATGTCCCCAAAAAATCCGCAATGACCTTTTCACTATAATCGCTTTTTGCCTAAAGTCAAGAAGCGAAATGACCTTTTCGTCCGCGAAAACAGGGTTACTGTTCACGGGGCATTAGCCATGAACGCAGTAACAGCTGGACCAATAGGCGGTCCGATGCGGCAAATTTTTTGTTTTACATTATTCTGACAGAGTGTAATTCGAAAGGCCCATGGGGAGGTTGGGATTGTAGTAGGGGTCCCCTTTGCGGATCCGCTTCTTCCACTTGTCGAGAAGGGCCGCGTTCGAGGCCTCGCTGCTCGGGGCGCCATTCCGCGCCCGGTAGGCCGTCACGGCCGGCTCGTACACGACTCGCCGCCCCGCGGCCGCCGCCTTGAGACAGATGTCCGTCATGATGTCCCGCCCCACAAGGTCCCCGTCGAAGCCTCCGCAGCGCTCGTAGAACTTTTTGTCTATGAGGCAGTAGGAAAGGTCCACGGCCGAGACGTCCTGCCGCAGGGAAATCCGCCCCTCGTAGCCCGGAGCCAGAATGGACTGCCCGTGGCAGGCCGGGTATGAAAGGCCGTTTGTATCGAAGATGTATCCGGCGTTCTCCACCGTAAGGCCGCCTCCGATGAAGCGGCAGCCGACGATAGCCACGTCGGGCTGGCGGAAGACCCCGTAGAGGCGCTCGAGCGCGTGCCGCGAGAGCGCCCGCACCCCCGGGTCTTTGAGGAGGAGGTAGTCGTTCCGGTGGATGTCCCAGCCGGACCCGTCATAGATTACCTTCACAAGACCCGGGCGGCTTCCCTTTCTGACTTCAGCGGTCAGGCCGAACCGCTTCAGCGAGGCCGTCACGATGGCCCCGGCCTCGCGGGCCGCCTTCTTGTCCTCTTCTTTTTTCGCCTTTTTCCAGGCGGCCAGCTCGGCCGGCTCTTCCGGCGTCAGCCCGTCGTCCGGCCGGATGTGAAAGAGCAGGCCGCCCAGGTGGACAAACTTCATCCGCCGGTCCGAAGCCCGGAGGAGAAACTCCCACTCGGGATAGAAGGAAAGTTCCGTCCGGAAGCGCCCGAGACCCACATAGGCTGCCGCGCTGACGACAAAGGAAGTGCCGATATAGTTGGTCTGCCGGAGGAGCTCGATATTTAAAGCGCTCTTGAAATGAGGATGGACCCGGTCGGCCCCGTCCAGCTCGTCGCAGTCCGTGTAGAGGATGGAAAAGGCCGGTTTCTTCGCCGCCTCCGCCGCAATCAGGGCAAGGGCATTTCCCGAAAGGCGGTCGTGCTGGCCGTGAAAGACATAGTACTGACCCTTTGCCGTATCTATCGCATAATTCAAAGCCCGGGCCTTCCCTCCGGGCCGTCTCAAATGGCGGTAAATGATCCGCGGGTCCTCCGGGAAGAATTCGGAAACGATTCTCCCCAGGTCCGTTCCCGGGTTTTCATCGACGATGATGAGCTCGAAGGTCCCGTAGGACTGGGCCACGACGGACTCTATGCAGTCACGGAAGTAGAGCCGGTTTGTGTGCGCTGCATATATTATTATTGAAAATAATATATCGTCCATTCCTGCACTCCGAAAGCGGTCCTTACGTTTCCCGGACCGCCCCGCCGCTACCGCCTATTTGCTTCCCTTGCCGGAGAACACCACCCCTATGGTCTTGAAGATGATTTTGATATCCAGCCAGACCGACCAGTTGGCGATGTATTCCGTATCCATGGCCACGACTTCCTCGAAGTCGCTGACGTCATTCCGGCCGCTGGTCTGCCACATGCCGGTGAGGCCGGGTTTGATGGCCAGGCGGGCCTTGTGGTGGTACTCGTAGTTCTCAAACTCCGCTTCGGTGGGTGGCCGGGTTCCGACCAGGGACATATCCCCCTTCAGCACATTCCAGAACTGGGGCAGCTCATCAATCGAGTATTTCCGCATGAAGTGACCGATGGGGAAGACCCGGGGGTCGTTCTCCATCTTGAACATGTTGCCCTTCATCTCGTTTTGGGCTGCCAGGGCCGCCTGTTCCTTGTCGGCTCCGACCCGCATGGTCCGGAATTTGTAGAAGGTGAAGCGGCGACCGTTCTTCCCAATCCGGGTGGACTTGTAGAAAATCGGTCCCGGGGACTGGTGCTTGATCTGGGGGGCAAAAATCAAGAAAGCAATCCCGCAGATAATGAGGCCTACTATGCCGCCCAGGATGTCGCCGAAGCGCTTGATAAAAGCCTGACGGGTCGTGGCCACCTTCATCGTGGAAGTGAAGACGATGTAGTTGGCATAACGCTCCAAGAGGGTATTTGCCACCAGCATATTCGAATAGACCAGGCTGACGTGAACCGTGACCCCCAGCTCTATGAGCTCGTTGGCCAGGGCCTCGGAGGAGCTTCGGGTATTTCCGTCGATGAAGACCTCGTCCACGACGTTTTCCCGGACATAGTTCAGGAAGTTGTCCGCGTTGCAGACGACATTCACCCCGTCTATGGTCTCTCCGGACCGGTCACGGTCCACGACGCAGGCCCCGGTGATTTTGAAGTCCGTGTAGCGGTTGTGGGACAGGTTGTACAGGCAGCGCTCTACATTATCATTCTCGCAGACAACCAGCATCTGAGCCTTGTTGACGTCGTCGAGCTTGCGCTTCCTTATGACCCGCTTCCAGAGGACCCGGGCCGCATATACGAAGACAATGGAAAAGCCCAGATACATGTACAGGAGGGACCGGGAATAGTAGATGGACCGGCGTATCGAATACATGTAGATCAGCATTCCGGCAAAGACCGCCACGCAGTGGGTCACTGCCGCCCGGAATTCCTGGTACTTGTTTCGCCGCAGGATGCCGTTATAGGACTCGGCGAAGAAGACGATGACGATGTCCAAAAGGACAATGACCGCCGCCATGTTCCGGTAGGCATCCCCGAAGAACTGGTCGTCCGTGAAGAGAAAGGCCCCCCGGAAACGGATGGCATATGCAATTATCAGAGCGGCCAGCAGGCAGACGATATCGAAAAGGGTAAAGTCCAGGTGCTTGACCCAGCTCCGTTTCTGTCCTCTATACATGCAGATTTACCAGCAGATTAATGTAAGTGCTTACAGGCGGATGCCGTTTTTCTTCATGAGCTCGCGGGAGCTGTCCAGCGAGTCCCTCCCGTGCAGATTCTTGATGGGAGCAAATTCCTTCTCCCGCACGACCTCAAAGGCCAGGGTGTCGTTCATCATCCGGATCATATCCACGACCAGGGTTTCGAACTTGTAGCCGTTTTCCTTCTCCGGCTTCACGAGCTGGCCCTTTTCATCCATATAGGGAATCTTCTTTTCCACCACATGGACCGGCAGTTTCCTGTCCACAATCCGCTCCAGGGCATCGACCCGGAAGAGGTAGTTCAGGATGACTCCGAAGGCATAGGCCAGACTTCCGTCCGGATTCTTCAGGGTCTGCATCTCCTGGGTCATGTCATAGTATTCGATGATCGAAGGCCGTCCGTCGTCATGGCAGAGAACGCCCAGCTTCTCGTCAGGCGAATTCTTCCTGATGACCTTGCTTCCGCTTTCGGCCCCGGACAGGACCGTGGCGCCCACGAAGACGGGGTCGCAGATCTTCTGCAGGGGATTGTCGACCGCGAAGATATTGATCCACTCGATGCCGACCCGGTGTATCTCCTCGAGATAGCCTGCCCGCTTCAGGGAGGAGAACCAGCCCCCGTTTCCGTTGGGGGATGTGGCCAGGCGGCCGGGGCCCTCCATCAGAAGCTTCCCGTCATAGTTGACGGCCGCCGCCATCTGCTGAACGAAAAAGTGAACGGCCGTCTCCGGATAGCCGAAGAAGTCATGCTCCTTGAAAAAGGCCCGGGTATCGGCGTCGTTCTTTTCGGAAGTCATGATATAGAGGGGAATCGTGGTCCCGCATTCCTTCACGACGGCCTGCAGATTATTGATAAGGCACTCGAACAGGTAGAGGGTCCGGGTCTCACCGACATTCAGCTCCCCCTTGGGACGGTCGGAACCCAGACGGGTCCCCATTCCGCCGGCCAGAAGCAGGGCGGCCACTTTCCCTTCAGCAAGGACCTTCCGACCTGCTGCCTCAAGCTCACTTCTCCGTTTTTCAATGTCCGCAATGCTGACTGCCCCCATGGGAGAGAGTTCCCCGTGCACGGCATGCTCTTCCTGACCGGCCAGAGCCAGCTCGTCAAAGTCCAGCTCCTCCACCTGTTTCAGAAGGCCTTCCTGCTGCTCTTTCGCAAGCCCATCAAAACCACAGAGCACATGAGCCTGCCCATGCGCCTTCAAAAGCTTCTCCGCTTCAGTTCTTCCCAGCATTATGTATTTTCTCCTTCAATAACCCCCGGTGCCGCAGATTGAGCCGCGACTGCTTTTCATACATAATGTCCAGTTCGTCGAGTTTCTTCTCTTCCGGCGTTGCCTTCTTCCGGAAGACGATCAGCTTGCTGAAGACATAATTCAGCGAAACGACAATGAACTGGGCCAGAAGCTTCACCGTCATATTCGGGAAGCCCAGGATCTCAATCAGGACGACCAGCATGACTTCCTCAATGACCAGGGTCAGAAGCCGGGCTCCGGTGAATGACCAGAGCTGCATGAGGAAAGCGAAAAAACCCTTCCGATGCTTGGGGAAGACCCACTTGCGGTTCGTCAGGAAGGCAAAGGCTGTCGCAAAGATCCAGGATGCGGCATTTCCGAGCGCAATCGGCCACTCCAGCGTCTCCGTGAAAAAGGCGTAGGTCGACAGGGCCACAATGAAGGTGCCCAGGCCGAACAGTCCGTACATCATGAGTTCCTTCATGCGGTAGTACAGGGGAATGATGACACGGGTCCCCTTGTATTTCCGGAATACCGCATTGAATATGCGGTCCATGAAATCATTAATTTCTATCACGAGGGAATACCCTTACTTCATGCCCTTTTTGGCAAGGTATTCTCTGTACGACCAGTTGACCTTGTCCTTATCGGAAAGGATGAGGTTGTCGGGCCCGACTCCTTCCGGGAAGGGCCATTCCACTGCGATATCCGGGTCGTTCCACATGAGGCCGCCCTCATCGTTGGGATGATAGAAGTCCGTCACCTTGTAGCAGAATTCGGCATAGTCGGACAGGACAAGGAAGCCGTGGGCGAAGTTCTTCGGAATCAGAAACTGCTTCTTGTTCTCGGCGGAAAGTCTGACCCCGAACCACTTACCGAAAGTCTTCGAGCCTTCGCGAAGGTCGACAGCGACATCGAATACCTCGCCGACGATGACCCGGACCAGCTTGTCCTGGGGATAGTGGATCTGGAAGTGCAGGCCCCTCAGAACGCCCTTCTTCGAGGCGCTCTGGTTGTCCTGTACGAAGTCGTAGTGCAGACCGGCCTTCTCCATATCCTGCTCATTGTAGGTCTCCATGAAGTAGCCTCTGGCATCACCGAATACCTTGGGCTCGATGACGCAGAGTCCCTCGATGCCGCCGCAGTTCTTTTCTACCTTGATCTCTCCCATTTTCTTCTCCTTATCACAAACCCTCAGCAACTTCCAGAATGTACTTCCCGTATTCCGTCTTCTTCAGAGCCTCGCCGAGCTTAATGAGCTGGGCCTTGTCGATGAAGCCGCGCTTGTAGGCGATTTCCTCGATGCAGGAGACGTAGAGCCCCTGCCGCTTCTGGAAGGTGGATACGAAGTTCGCCGCGGAAAGCAGCATGTCCGGGTTTCCGGTGTCGAGCCAGGCAAAGCCGCGGCCAAGGGTCTCGACATGGAGATTTCCGCGGGACAGGTATTCGTTGTTCACGGCCGTAATCTCGAGCTCTCCTCGCGCGGAAGGTTTGATGGACTTGGCGATGGATACCACATCGTTGTCATAGAAGTAGAGGCCGGGAACCGCATAGTTTGACTTGGGAGTTGCCGGCTTCTCCTCGATGGAGATGGCCTTCCCGCTTTCATCGAACTCGACGACCCCGTATTCTCTGGGGTCCCGGACATAGTAGCCGAAAATCGTGGCACCGGGCGTAGACTCGGTACGAGCCGCTGTGTCGCGGAGGACCTTCGAGAAGCTCTGCCCGTAGAAGATATTATCCCCGAGGACCAGGGCGCAGGCGTCATTGCCTATGAACTTCTCTCCGATGATGAAGGCTTCGGCCAGGCCGTTCGGAGCCTCCTGAACCGCATACTGGATGTCCATCCCCAGCTGGCTGCCGTCGCCGAGAAGCTCCCGGAAGACCGGCAGATCCCGGGGGGTCGAGATAATCAGGATTTCCCGGATTCCGGCCAGCATCAGGGTCGAAAGAGGATAATAGATCATGGGCTTGTCGTATACCGGCATGATCTGCTTGGAAGCCGCCTTTGTCAGCGGGTACAGCCTTGTCCCGCTTCCCCCTGCAAGAATAATTCCCTTCATCGTTTACTCCTTTGTAAATCAATTATGATATGGGTTCTAATGCAAAATGTTTTCCGCAGTACAATCGCAATATTATATCAGCAATATCCTGCGCTTTCAAATCGGCACGCACTGCGTGTGCGAATCACAATTCCGCATCGGCAAGGTTCAGGGCATCCGCGATGACCTGGTCCATATTGTAGTAGCGGTAGTTTCCGAGCCGGCCGCCGAAAATGACATCCTTCTCTTCCTTTGCCCGGTCGAAATAGCGTTCGCAGAGGGCCGAATTCCTCTCGTCGTTGACCGGATAATAGGGCTCGACGCCCGGCTTCCACTCGGAAGAAAACTCCTTGGAAATAATGGTCGTGGGCGTGTTCTGAAACTCGAAATGCTTGTGCTCGATGATGCGGGTATAGGGCACGGCAGCGTCCGTATAGTTCACGACTGCGTTGCCCTGGAAGTCCTCCGTATCCAGCTCTTCGGTCTCGAAACGGACGGACCGGTACTGGAGGGGGCCGTAGCAGTAGTCATAGTACTGGTCGATGGGGCCCGTGAAAATCAAGCGTTTATACGAGACTTCGGTCCCGTCGGAAAGGCGGTTTCCGGCCTTTTTGAAGTCGAAATAGTCCTCGTTCAGTTTCACATCGGTCCCGTCAAGAAGACCCGAAACCAGCTCGGTGTAGCCTCCCATGGGAATGCCCTGGAAACGGTCGTTGAAATAATTATTATCATAAATGAACCGAAGGGGCAGGCGCTTGATAATGAAAGCGGGGAGTTCGCTGCAGGGGCGCCCCCACTGCTTTTCCGTGTAGCCCTTGATCAGCTTCTCGTAAACGTCGGTCCCGACCAGGGACAGGGCCTGCTCTTCGAGGTTCTTCGGATTTTCGATGTGGAGATCCGCAATCTGGGCTTCGATGATGTCCTTCGCCTCCTGAGGGGTGCGGATGTTCCACATCTTCGAGAAGGTGTTCATATTGAAGGGGAGGTTATAAAGCTCATCCTTGTAGATGGCGATGGGGGAGTTGATATAATTGTTGAACTCCGCGAAATGGTTGACGAAGTCCCAGACCTTTTTGTCCGAGGTGTGAAAAATATGAGCCCCGTAGACATGGACGTCAATCCCGTGGGTCGGCTCCGTATAGGCGTTTCCGGCGATGTGATAGCGCTTGTCGATGACCAGGCACTTCTTCCCGGCCTTCATCGCCTTATAGGCAAAGGTGGCGCCGAAGAGCCCGGCTCCGACGATCAGATAGTCGTAATTTTCCATTCAGGCAAGCTTCCTTTCCAAAGTCCTGCTTTGGCCGTTCTCAACGATTCTCTTCTTCCTTCGGATTCGGCCCATCCCAGCGGACGTTTTCCTGTATACCGCTATTCTTCAAAATCTTCTTCTGCCTCATACGCCTTTCCCGTAAAGCCGTAGCGGATGAAAAGGCGGTAATAATGCCGGGATTCTTCGTCCCCAGGACAGCTCACGTAGAGGGGCAGGCGGCGGGCGAAGGAGCGAAGGCGGGAGCCCGCAAAGGCTTCTTCCCGGTCCGGGTCATCGGTCAGAATCTCAAAGAAGTAGGAAAACAGGGTCTCTCCGAAGACCTGATTGCAGAAAAAGGCCGCATCGGAAAAGGCTTTCTTCCTCCGCAGGGCATGCCGCATATAGAGGAAACCGGTAAGCTCCGTAATCCGCCGTTCGAAAAGAGGATCATCGACCGGAGGCAGACCCTCCATGTTCATCTGCTGCTCCTCGTAGAGGTCCATGGCACTGCCGGTATTTGAAAGATAGTGGTAGAGGCGGTCCGGAATCATTCGCGCACGTGATGCGTGCATCAGATATTCCACTATGAATGTCCGGTCCTCGTTATAATAGAGGTCCTCCCGGAAGCGGACATGGTGCTTCTTCACGAGGTCGGCCCGGAAAATCTTGTTCCAGACATAGCCCTGATAGTTGGCCTGAAAGAAGAGGCGGCAGGCGCAGTCCGGGGCGGACAGGGTCCTGGCCACGGTTTCCGGAGTCTCATAGAGAGGCTCGGACAGTTCCTCTGCATCGGCTCCGTCGTAGGTGTCGTAGCCGGAAAAGGCCATGTCGGCCCCCTGTATGGCGGCCGCCAGCTTCTCCACGGCATCCGGGGCAATCCGGTCGTCCCCGTCGAAGAAGACGAGGTACTTCCCCCGGGCCGCTTCGATTCCGGCATTGCGGCCGGCGCTGACGCCCTCACCCGGGCGGCCGATGTAGGAGAAGGCCATATGCCGCTCGGGCGGAATCTCCGCAAAGGCGGCCTTCACAGCCTCTTCACTTCCGTCCTCTTCGGCAGGCCCGGCGATGATGAGCTCAATGTCCGGATAGGTCTGGGATACGATATCTCCCACGGTCCGGCGAATGTATCCGGCCGCATTTTTCACGGGTATAATAACGGATACAAGGCCGGCGGCTCTGCCGCCGGCCTCATTTCCTGCCGGAGTTCTCTCCATGTGTGCTTTTTCAGCCACTGAAGCACTCATCTTCCGCTGTACATATCCTCATAATACTTCTGGTAGTTTCCGCTTGTAACGTTCTCCATCCAATCCATATGGGAAAGGTACCACTCGACGGTCTTCTTGATACCGACCTCGAAGGTGGTCTCCGGATACCAGCCGATCTCGGCCTTGATCTTGTCCGGAGCGATGGCGTAGCGGCGGTCATGGCCTTTCCGGTCCGTGACAAAGGTGATCAGGTCCTCGGAAACATTGGCCTTTCTGGGATCATCATCGGGCAGGACCTCCTGCAGGGTGTGGATGATGGTCTTGATGATGTCGATATTGCGGCGCTCGTTGTGGCCGCCGATATTGTACTTCTGGCCGATAGTGCCCTGCTCCTGAACCATGTCGATGCCCTTGGCGTGGTCGTCGACGAAGAGCCAGTCACGGATGTTGCGGCCGTCTCCATAGACGGGGAGTTCCTTCCCGTTCAGGCAGTTATTAATCACGAGGGGAATCAGCTTCTCCGGGAACTGATAAGGGCCGTAATTGTTCGACGTATTCGTGATGTTGGCCGGGAAGTGATAGGTGTCGATATAGCTCTTTACGATGAAATCCGAAGACGCCTTCGAAGCCGAATAGGGGCTGTGGGGGTCATAGGGGGTCGTCTCGTAGAAGAAGCTCTTTCCGTCATCAGGAAGGGAACCGTAGACCTCGTCCGTCGAAACGTGGAGGAATTTCTTCCCCTCCTCGAAGGTCCCGTCGGCCTTCTCCCAGGCCTCTTTCGCCGCATTCAGCATTGTGGCGGTTCCGAGGACATTTGTCTCGATGAAGACCTCGGGATTCTTGATGGACCGGTCCACATGGGACTCGGCCGCGAAGTGTACGACCCGGTCGATGTCGTTCTCGCGGAAAATCTTCCGGATGGCGTCCTTGTCGCAGACATCGGCCTTGACAAAGGTGTAATTGTCCCGCTTCTCGATGTCCTTCAGGTTCTCGAGGTTGCCGGCATAGGTCAGCTTGTCCACGTTGATGATGCGGATTTCCTCATCATACTTGCGGAACATGTAGTGGATGTAATTACTGCCGATGAATCCGGCGCCTCCGGTGACGAGATAGGTTCTCATTTCAATCCTCCAAAATTAAACTGTCTTCAGATATTCGTCCAAAGCGTCCTCCCACTCCTTCATGCGGAAGTCGCTCGTGAGCTTGATCATCCGGTCCTCGAGAATCGAGTAATGGGGCCGGTCGGCGGAAGCCGGGTTCATGCGCTTATACTCTTCGCTCGTGACGTGGTTGACTTTGGTCTTGATTCCCTTCTTCTCAAAAATCAGGTCCGTGAAGTCCGCCCAGTTCGTATCCCCCTCGCAGGTGGCGTGGAAGATGCCGTAGTTTTCGGTGGGCTCCAGGAAGTGGATCATGCGGGCCAGCTCCGTCGCGGATGTAGGGGTGCCCAGCTGGTCGCAGACGACGGAGACCTCGTCGTGGGTCTCGGACAGTTTCAGCATGGTCTTGACGAAGTTGTGGCCTTCCCCGTAGAGCCAGGCCGTCCGCAGAATGAAGAAGCGCTCGGAAAAAGTCTTCACGTAGTTTTCCCCGGCCAGCTTGGTCCGTCCGTAGGCGCTCACTGGGTCCGGTGTATCGGTCTCGATCAGGGGTTTCGTCGCATTTCCGTTGAACACATAATCCGTGGAAATATGGACCAGCCTGGCCCCGTACTTCTCGCAGGCGATGGCCAGGTTCCGCGGTCCGATGGCATTGGCGATGAAGGCCGCATCCTCGTCCTTCTCACAGCCGTCTACATTGGTGAAAGCCGCGCAGTTGATGACCACATCGGGTCCCTCGGCATCGAATACCTCGTTCAGGGCATCCATATCCGAAATATCCAGTTTCTTCACCCCGTCACTTTCAACCATATCGGTCCGGACGAAGTCTGCCGTGTCCCCGTATTCCTTCACAACGGCCCGGCCCAGCTGGCCCAGGGCGCCGGTTACAAGAATCTTTTCCATTATTCTCTTTCTTTCTCCTTTGCCAAAGATGCCCGGAAGACGGACGGTTCGAATCCGCCTTGGGGGAAAATATTATTCTAAAGAATCACAGGTTCAGGCGTTGTCCTTGGCCTTCTGCATCATCCGGTTCATGGCCGAAAACAGGGCCCGGATGGTGGCCCGGGTGATGTTCGAGCTGACGCCGACGCCGAAGGAAACTTCCCCGGTCCGCCGGTCGCTGATTTCAATATAAGCTGCCGCCTTGGCGTGGGAGCCCACGGAAAGCGAGTGCTCTGTGTAGTCCTCGACGGAAAAGTCCGCCTGGGGCACGCACTGGCGGATGGCCGTCTTTGCTGCATCGACAGGGCCGTCTCCCTCTGCATCCGTGGAGAAGTCCTTCCCTTCAAACGTGAAGTCCAGATGGACGGAAGCCGTGTCGTCACCGAGGTTGTCGTTGATATCCACATACTTGAGACAGAAGGGCTCCTTGAGGTCCAGGTACTGGGCCCGGAAGTTCTTCATGATGACCTCAGGCTTGACCTCGCCGCCTTCCTGCTCGGAAATCCGCTGGATGACGTCCGCGAACTCCCTCTGCATCTTCTTCGGCAGCTTGTAGCCGTAGACGGAGTCCATGACAAAGGCCACGCCGCCCTTGCCGGACTGGCTGTTGATGCGGACGACAGGCTCGTACTTGCGGCCGATGTCCGCCGGGTCGATGGGCAGATAGGGCACCTGCCAGATGCCGTCGGCCCGTTCCTTCATGGCCGCCTCGCCCTTGTTGATCGCGTCCTGATGGCTGCCCGAAAAGGCCGTGAATACCAGCTTTCCGGCGTAGGGATGCCGCATGTCCACATCCATCTTCGTGCAGCGTTCAAAGACATCTACGATTTCATTGATATTCTCGATATGAAGCTCCGGGTCGATGCCCTGGGAGAACATATTGTAAGCGACATTCAGGATGTCGACATTGCCGGTCCGCTCCCCGTTTCCAAGGAGGGTCCCCTCGACCCGGTCCGCGCCGGCCAGCAATGCAAGCTCGGTGCAGGCAATGCCCGTGCCCCGGTCATTGTGGGGATGGACGGAAAGAACGATATCCTCCCGCCTGGAAAAATGGGTGGACATCCACTCGATCTGATCCGCGTAGACATTCGGAGTATTCATCTCGACCGTGGCCGGAAGGTTGATGATGACCGGCTGATCGGTCGCATGGTCCCATTCTTTGATGACGGCCTCGCAGACGTCCAGGGCATAGTCGACTTCCGTTCCCGTGAAGGACTCGGGCGAATACTCGAGCTGCAGGCGGCCGTTGAAATTTTTAAGGCCCTCCTTCACCATCCGGGTCCCGTCGATGGCAATCTGCTTGACGGCTTCCTTGTCCTTTTTGAAGACGACCTCCCTCTGCAGGGTCGAAGTCGAATTATATATATGGAAAATGACGTCCGGCAGACCGGAAATCGCCTCAAAGGTCCGGTCAATGAGGTCCTGCCGGCACTGGCAGAGGACCTGCAGCTTCACCCCCTCCGGAATCATATTCTTCTCCACCAGCATGCGGAGAAAGTCATACTCGATCTGGGAAGCCGCCGGGAAGCCGATTTCAATCTGTTTGAAGCCCAGACGCAGAAGGAGTTCGAACATCTCGGTCTTTTCCTCGACATTCATGGGCTCCACCAGGGCCTGATTTCCGTCCCGCAGGTCCACGCTGCACCAGATGGGAGCCTTCTCGATCTCCCTGTCGGGCCAGGTCCGTTCCGGAAACTTCAGAACCGGATTCCGTCTGTACTTCTGAACATTCATTCCTGGACATCTCCTTTGTCAATCTCGCCGAAGCCGCTCTCGACCAGGGCAGAAAGCTCCTCCATGGCCGCTTCCTCGTCCCCGCCGTCGCAGACAAGTTCTATTGTGTCCCCGGACCGGATGCAGGCCCCGAGGATGGAAAGGATGCTCTTGCAGTTGGCCTCGCTGCCATTGTCCCCGTAGCGGAAACCGACGTGGCACTCGTAGTTCATGGCCGCTTCACAGAGCTTTCCGGCCGGCCGGATATGAAGGCCGGTGGGATTCTTGATGATGAATTTCTTCGAAATCATATGTCTTCTTGACTTCGCAACTCTGTCCCGGACCGGATGTTCCTGCGGACAGTTACGACATTATAGCACGAAACGATAAAATTTGTTTACCAGGGGGAAGCAGACTCAGCACTTCCGTAAAAAATGCTCCTCCTGCCGAAAAATCGTTCCTCAATGAGGCTTCACGGATTCGAGGTCTGGCTGTCCGTCTTTTCCGAGGAAGAACCGCTGCCCGTCCCGGAACCGGTTCCCGTTCCTGAACTGCCGTTTCCACTGCCTCCGGAGGAAGAGGAGCCTCCATTCTGGGTGTCTGTTCCCGTCGTATTCCCATTCTCTCCGGTGTTCTGAGAAGCAGTATCCGTCTTGATATCCACTTCCGCCGTCACCGTAGAGGCAGTCAGTCCCTCGTCCAGGTTCAGCTGGACATTGACCTTGTGGTTTCCTTCCGCCAGACCGCTGCAGTCCACCGAGCCCGTGATCTCCGTGGCCGAAAGGGCATCGAGCTTGGTCTCGAGGCCGCTGATGGTCACGTCGATGGACTGGGCCGTGAACTCGGCCTTGTAGCCGTTTGCCACATTCGTCAGGGTGATATTCGCGGTAGGTACCACAAAGACCTTCTCCTGATGACTGATGACATCCACCTGAATCTTCACGGTGCCTTCCTTGGAATTCAGGAGGGAGACTCCATCCGGCAGATAGCGGGTGATATCCACCGTGGTCTCGAAGTCCTCCGTGATGGTCGAAAGATCCACCACCGTCGAAGGAATCGTGATATCCGTGATATCGTTCAGGATGCTGCTGCTGCCGACAATGGTAACCGTCGAAGGATCCGTGGAAATCTTGTCCAGCTCCAGGCCCTCGCCCAGTTCTCCGGTCGTATCCACCTTGATGGCGACCGCCTTGACGCTGTTGATCTCAGCCGTCACCTGAACCGAGGAGAGATTGATGGTCAGGTCCGAGGTATCGATGGCGTCGCCGTTCTCATCCAGGAAGGTGGGAACGACCGCCTCCGTCACATCCTTCGACATGCCGTCCACATCGACTGTGGCCACAACCCGGCTAATCTGCTTGACCTTGGTCGAAGGCCCGTCCACCGTGATGATATTGGGAGAAACTGCGACAGAAGATACGGCAAAGCCGTCCGCCGGCGCTCCCTTGACCTCGCCTTCAATCACAAACTTCGAAGAGGTCTTTTCCCCGATGACCACATTGAGATAGCGGGCCCGGGTCGAAAGGTTGACCTGGGTCACATAGCGGTTCACCGAAATTTCCACGGGAATGCGGCCCTTCTCCCGGTCCAGGAAATTCATATCCGCCGTGGCCGTGAAATCCGCACTGGTCAGCTTGTCCAGAATCGAGCGCTTGGCCGTGGCCTGGAAGGTAACGGTCGTCTTCCCGTCCGCCACCTGATAGTATTCCCCGGTCTGCTCGAGGACATCGGCATTCGTAACCTGCACGGCTGCCGTAAAGGTCTGGGTCTGCTCCGGGTCATTGACGGAGACGACGAAGAACCAGAGAAAGAGGGAGAATACCAGGGCCAGAATCTTCAGGCCGATATTTCTCGTGAGGAGGTCTTTGAGTTTCTTGTTCACTGATGGGCCTCCTCTCCGTCTGTCGGGCCCGCTTCCGCAGGACCTTTAGAGCCTTTCGGACTCCGGGAAGGCCCTTCCGGGTGCTGCAGTTCAACAAGTTTCGCTGTCAGTTCCTCCTCGGAAAGGTCATGAAGCAGCCTTCCGTCCTGGGCCACGGAGACTTTTCCGGTCTCTTCGGAAACGACAATGGTCAGGGAATCGCTGACCTCGCTGATGCCGACAGCCGCCCGGTGACGGGTACCCAGGTCCTTGGACAGGTCCAGATTGTCCGTCAGGGGCAGATAACAGGTGGCCGAAACCACCCGGTCCCCCCGGACGATGATGGCTCCATCATGCAGGGGTGTATTCTTCTCAAAGATATTGATGAGAAGCTGACGGGTAAGAATCGCATCCACCGGAATGCCGGTCCGCTCATATTCCGTCAGTTGAACGTCTTTTTCCACGACAATCAGGGCGCCGGTCTTCACAGCCCCCATGTCAAAGGAAGCCCGGACAAGCTCGGTCACGGTCTTGTCCGAGAAGCGGTCGTCGCGGTTCTTTCCGAATCCCATGGTAATCAGGCTCTTCAGGAGGTTCGTCCGCCCGATGGTCTCCAGGGCATGGCGGAGCTCCGGCTGGAAGACAACCACGATGGCCACCAGGACGACAGAAAGCAGCTTGTCACCCAGCCATAGAATCGTGGACATCTGCAGGATGCCGGCGATGATGAAAAAGACGACAACGACCAGAATGCCGCGCAGCAGCATCCAGGCCCGGGTATTCTTGATCCAGACAAGGATATAGTAGAAAAATATGGCGATGATGATGATCTCGACGACATCCATGGGATGGACAGAAGGCACAGCCCCTTCGAAGAGATCCCCGATCCACTCTTTGATATTTGCTGCGGTATCCATTACTGTGCCGCCCCCTTTGCGTCACCTGCAGCTTTGTTTTCGCCCGCTCCGGCTCCCTCTTCGCCCGTGATGGTCTTGACTTCGTTCTTCTCGGAAGCCAGACGGATCTTCGGCACGGCCGTCACGAAATAGTAATATTCATCGTCCTCGAAGCGCAGCCTCTCCGTCCGGTGAAAGTCGAAATCCCGGAGCAGGAAGGAAGCGATCAGGGCCGCCACCATGATGACGGCGTTGGAACCCACAAGGGCAGGAATGTCCGCCCGATGGTCAAAGAAGAGGTCTGCGGCCAGCATGATGGCAAACTCAGCCACGGTTCCGGATATGGCCCCGATCTGCCAGGCATAGGCAATCGACTGCATGCGGACTGTATAGGCCACGAGAAACATGGCGGCCGCCGCACCCATGAAGCAGTAAAACATGGGGTTCAAAATCATATTCTGGGAAAGGAGCTGGGTCGGCGACAGGGGATTCGTCTTGTCCGTGATCAGGGCATAGTTTTCCACCACGGACTTCATATACCAGGTCGTGATGCAGCCGCAGACAACGGCACCCGCATCCCTTCCCCGTCCGAACAGAGCCGAAAAAAGAGGGATGGCAAAGGGAAAGCCCAGGCGGTAGGTAATGGGCATCAGGGCCAGGTATTCCGGCCGCCTGGACCGGTAGATTCCGCAGATAATATAGCAGAAGAGAAAGACAAGAAGCCCCGTGAGGCCTGTGGAAAGGTTCACGGAGAACAGCTGTATCAGTATGAAGACTATAAAGACCAGAGAGCCTGCCGAATAGGGAATGAAGGCCAGAAAGACAGCCATGCCCGCGGCCACCAAGGGAGAGCCGGGGATTTCGGCATAGCCCATATAGGTGTCGACCAGCATGGCCGACACAAACCATACCAGGCCCCGCACCAGCCGTTCCAGAAGGCCGGCATGCTTCGAGAAGAACTTCCTCAGATCATCCCGAAATTTCATGAATACTGTCATGTAAGTGTTCCCGTTTTTCTCTCGTGTATTGAGCCAGAAGCTCATCATCCAGGGCAGTAATCCGCCGCAGCTTCTCATCCGCCTCGTTATAGCGTCGTCGCGCCCTGCGCCGCACAGCCAGGGTGAAGAATAATATAAAAGCCAGGTAACCGACCACAAATGCTATGAACAGCATGACCAGCATGGACTCCGTCACGGCATAGACCGCCGTAAACATAAGAGCGCAGACTATGAGGACATAGAGCGCCACATAGAGAAAGCTGCCAACGAAAAAACCGATGGATCCGTGAAATGAGACATAGTCCCTCCGCCGGATATTCTCGGCTGCCGCACACTCGTCCGCTTCCTTCTGCTCGGCCATGGCCAGGCGGGTCATAGCCCGCAGTCTGTCCGTATTCAGCATAGGCTCAGCCCTTCAGGAAGCGCATGCGGTCGCTCTCCGGCTCTTTCTTCCTGGGAGCAGGAGCTTCCGGTTTCCTGAAGGCATCCGAAAGGGACGAAGCCATGGTATTCTTGCACTTGGTACAGAAACGGCCGGTCCGAATAGGGGCTCCGCAGTTCTCGCAGTATATCGTGACCGGGCTGTCCTTGGAAAATTCCAGCCGCTCTTCGCGAATCCACTGATTGATCTGCTCGAGTGAAACGTCATTCTGTTCGGAAATCTCGCCGAGCGTCGTCTTCGGGTGCTCACGGACATAGTCCCGGACCTTGATGAACTTCTTCTCGAGCTCGTCCTTGCAGACAGGGCAGATCCGCGGTCCCCCAAGATAATTGAAAAGACGTCCGCACATCCTGCAATTCTTGACTTCCATTACGCTTTCCTCCTTCTGCGTCCGTCCCCGGCGCAGATATACATGCAGTACACCGCGTCCGCTCCCCCTTCGAGCAGGCAGGCCGCAGCCGCATCCACGGTGGTACCTGTAGTGTATATGTCGTCAACTAACAATACTCTTTTGAATTGTACCAAATTTGACTGCATATGAAAAGCATTCTTTAGGTTGCGGCGGCGGGCGGAATCGCTCAGGCCCTTCATGGGAACGGTGTTTACGGTCCGGATCAGGATGCTGTCCGTCGCCGGAATGCCCGTTGCCTCCGAAAGGGCCTTGGCGAAAACCGCGGCCTGGTTATAGCCCCGGGCCTTCTCCTTTCCCCGGTACATGGGCACAGGAAGAATAATGTCAATGCCCGCTCTTCGGATCCAGTCAGAGTAATTCCGGACCGCGCAGGCAGCGAAGGACCTGGCGTAGAAGCGCTTGTTCCCGTACTTGAAGCGGTACATGACGCCCCGCATGGGCCCGTCGTAGAGGAAGAGGCACTTGCCCTGGGTATAGAGATGGCGGCTGCCTCCTCCCGCGCAGTCCTCGCAGTATTCAGTTCCCGCGTCCCCTATGAGTTTCCCGCACTTCTTGCAGGAGGGCTCCGTCACCGGAACCACTTCCTTCATGCACTTTCTGCAGAAGCCCGCCTCCCGCTCCTTCCCGACCAGAAGAGTCCCGCAGACAGGACAGGAAGGGGGATACAGGATAGAGAGCAGGCGTTTTATATTATTCATAATGGATTCCTTTCGGCGCTTGACTTTGGGAAATGCGGTGGCTACAATTTCCCTGCTATGAAAAGACATTTTTTGAGTAGGAAAAAAATTCTTGCGGCTCTGCTTGTGCTGGCTCTCACCGGGGGCCTTGCGCTTGGTGCCGTAAGCGGAAGAAATGTTTCCGGGAATCCGGAAGGAGAAGATGAAGGCGGGGAAGAGAAGACTCCCGAAATCGAATACACCATCGGTGTGGTCAATGGCAAAAGCGGCAGCGATGACCTGATTCAGGGCTTCTCCGACGCTCTCGCCGACCAGTTCCGGGAATGGGCATTTGTCCTCAACCGGACCGACACGGAAGGCGATGCCGCCAGAAATGCAGCCGCCGTCACGAATGATTTGAAGGCCGGCAGCGACCTGATTTTCGCCATAGGAGATTCCGCCCTGTCGACATCGGCCACTCTGGCAAAGGACCTGCCCGTCGTCGGGGCCGATGTCATGGATTTCCAGACGGTCCTGGGGATAGGCGGAAGCGACTGGGACGGAAAGACCGGAACGAATGTGACCGGCATCTCCTCCCTGCCGGATATGGAGGCCGTTCTCTCCCTCCTGATTGAAGCCACCCCAGACCTTTCCACCGTGGGACTGCTCTATACGGAGGGTGATACGAATGCCTTACTGCAGAATCACCTGCTGGAAGCCTATATGGACGAGGCGGGCATTGCCTGGAAGGAATACGCCCTGCCCCTTTCCGTAGACCCGGAAGCCGCGGCCGCAGCCGAAGCGGCCGGCACGCCCCTGCCCACTCTTGAAAGCATGACAGCCCTGGCTGCGACGGAGTGCTCCGTCCTCTTCCTGCCAGGCAATTCAGCCCTTTCGGCCTCGGCGGCCACGATTTCCCAGATTGCCCTCTCCCTCGGCAAGCCCCTTGTGGCCGCCGACCGGTCGGCCGGTCAGAGCGCCCTCGTCTGTGCCTACGACAATCCTTACGTTCAGGGCTACTATGCCGGCGAACTGGCGGTACGCATCCTTCGGGACGGCTACTACCCGGGCGACCTGGAAGTGCTGCCTTCCGGCACGCCCATCCACAAGCTCTACAGCAGGTCCTATGCCGACATCCTTGGCATGACCTTCCCCAAATCCTTCACGGAATACAGTGAGTTCTTCACTTCATACGACATGTCTTCGGATATCGACCGGGAAAAGGAAACCGAGAAACTGCAGTAGGGTCGCAAATCCCGGCGTCTGTCACAAACGGCACCACTTCCCGGCAGCCACGGGGCGCACAGAGGCTGCTTTATTACAAACGGCACCACTTTCCCGCAGCCGCGGGGCACACAGAGGCTGTTTTCTTACAAACGGCACCACTTTCCCACAGCCGCGGGGCGCACAGAGGCTGTTTTATTGCAAACGGCACCCATCCAGCAGGAAGTCCCGGAGCCCGCTGTAGCGGACGGCCGCCGTCGCATTGTTCTCCATATCGGAAAAGACGGTCCGGCGGCCAATTAGTATCACACATTTCCTGGCGCGGGTCACGGCCGTGTAGAGGAGGTTGCGGTTCATGAGCTGTCTCGGGGCCGGCAGAAGGGGAATCACGACGACCGGATATTCGGAACCCTGGGACTTATGGATTGTGATGGCATAGGCCAGGTCGATATTCTCCAGATTCGAGAAGGGGTAGTCGGCTTCCCGTCCGTCATCAAAGGCCACCCGCATGAGAGAAGCCTCGGGGTAGATGCCTTCTATGGTTCCGATGTCCCCGTTGAAGACCCCTTCCCCGCTGTCAATCACGACCCGGCCCCTGCCGAAGACCCGCCAGGGGAGCTTGTAGTCATTCTTCATCTGCATGACCTTGTCCCCGACCCGGAAAGTCCGGTCCCCGTACTTTTTCTCCATCTTGTCCGCCGCCGGCGGATTCAGCTTTTCCTGCAGAATCTCATTGATGTTCGAAACCCCGGTCAGGCCCTTTTTCGAGGGGCACATGACCTGGATGTCACTCCACTCACATCCCGCGTACTTCTCAAGTTTTCCGGAATACAATGAAATCAGGGTATTGATGACAGAGTCCGCTTCCGGCCGCTCCATGAAGAAGAAGTCTTTGCTCTTATTATCCAGGGAGACAGGCTTTCCCTCGTTGATGAAGTGGGCGTTTTTGACGATGTCACTCTCTTCAGCCTGGCGGAAAATCGTGTCCAGATAGACCGAGGGAAAGAGGCCGGAATCGAGAAGGTCCCGAAGGACATTGCCCGGGCCCACGGACGGCAGCTGGTCCCGGTCCCCGACCAGAATCAGGGCGCACTCCTCCGGCACTGCCTTCAGCAGGGAGTAGAAAAGAGCCAGGTCCACCATGGAGGTTTCGTCGATGATGACGGCGTCGTACTCAAGAGGATTGTCCTCGTTGCGGCCGAAGGCCGTAACAGCCCTTCCCTCTTCCGAAGGCCGGCCCTCCACCTCCAGAAGGCGGTGAATGGTTCGGGCCGGCCGGCCCGTAGCCTCGCTCATCCGCTTGGCCGCCCGGCCCGTCGGGGCCGCCAGGGCCACTTCCAGTCCCTCTTCCTCGAAATAGGTGATGAGGACCCGCAGGGTCGTCGTCTTTCCGGTTCCGGGGCCGCCGGTCAGAATAAAGAAACGACTGGCAGCGGCCTCCAGGACCGCCTTCCGCTGGGCAGGGTCCAGGGTGATGCCTTCTCTCTCCTCTATGGCGCGGACCTTCTCCGCTGTCCCGCCTGTATCCGCCCCTTCTTCCCCCCGCATGGTAAGAAGGCGGCTGGCTGTCCTCTTTTCCATGTGGTAGTAGACGGGCAGATAAATCCGGGAATCAGAGGTAATTTTCACCCTTCTCTCCACTTCCATATTGGAAAGAACGGCGTCGAAGGTCTCTTCGGAGACATTGATGAGGTAGAGGAGGTTGCGTTTCAGAATGGGTTCAGGAAGAAAAGTATGCCCTTCTCCGGCCGCATTTCCGAGAAGGTACAGGATGCAGGAGGCCACCCGGTCCTCGGAGTCCGGAGGGAGACCCGCCATGCCGGCAATCCGGTCCGCGGTCCGGAAACCGATGCCATCGATTTCGTCGGCCAGACGGTAGGGATTTTCTTTGATGATGGTATAGATGTCTGTCCCGAAATGCTCATAGATGCGGAGGGCCATATTCGGCGTGATGCCGAAGCCCTGAAGAAAGACGGAAACATCCCGGATGTCCCGTTTTTCCACCATCTGCTCCCCGAAGGACTGGGCCATCTTCAGGCTGATACCGGAAATTTCGGCAAGCCGCTCCGGCTCGTCCTCCATGACGCGGAAGGTGTCTTTTTTGAACTTTTTGACAATCTTCTTCGCAAGGGTCGGTCCGATTCCCTTGATGGCCCCGCCGGCCAGATAGCGCTCGATTTCCGCCGTTCGCTCCGGCCGGATGAAGCGCTGGGAGACGACCTTGAACTGGGTTCCGTAGGTGGGATTTTCAACGTAGAGACCCGTCAGCTCGAGATTTTCTCCGGCAGCCAGAGACGCAAAATTCCCCACGCAGGTGATGTCGCTTCCCGCCCCTTCATCGTCGTCCGGCTGAAATACGAAGACCGAATACCCATTGTCTTCATTCCGATATATGACGTGGTCTACGAAACCGCGAAGAACCTCCGCCTCTTCAGGCAGGGCATAAGAACTGCTGTCGAAGTCATTCATGTCCCCACTATACTCCGCCCGGACAAGGGCTGGCAAGTGAAATCTTTATAAACATTCCAGCCCCGCACAGAGGAATTCGAAGAATTCCGAGTTATTTGTGCTTCTTAATAGTTACAAATCAGCTCACTCGAAGTGGGACATATAATAAGCTGTATTTCCGGAGACTTCCGTATTGTACTGGTCGAGGCCGATCTGCTCCAGAACCGTCAGCTTGTCGGAAAAGAGATTGGTCCCCAGGCCCAGCCGGTCTCCGTCGATCTGCACGCCGAGAGCCGCCAGGATGGTCGGGAAGTAGTCCTCCGTCGAAAAGAGACGGTCCTTCTCGTTCACGGGTTCCAGCCCTTCCGGCAGGTTCAGGAAGCAGTTGTAGACATGCCGTTCATAGTCATCGGGCAGGTCGTCAAAGAAGTCCGTGGCCATGGAGCAGTGGTCCCCGAGCAGGATGACCGTCGTGTTTTCGTACCAGGGCTGGCTCTGTATCCATTTCACGAACTTCGTCACCTGCTTGTCTGAACAGCGTATACAGGTGGAATATCGGGTCTCCCCGGGCATGGGCTCGCATTCGTCGCAGGTCCAGCCGATAGGATGATGGGTATCCTGGGTCAGAAAGGTGAAGTTGAAGGGCTCCCCTTTTGCTGCTACCTTCGAAAGTTCTTTTTCGGCCATGGCAATGGTCTTGATATCCTCCATGCCCCAGCCGTATTCATAGTCCTTGCGGATATAGCCCTGCCGCTTGGCATATAGCCAGTCGTAGAAGGTATAGTCTCCATGGTCTGTGAAATAGAGCTTCCGCCCGCCAAAGGTAGCGTCCGAACCGCAGGTGAAATAGTTTTTGTAGCCGTTTGCCTCCAGGATATCGCCGAGGGCCGTCAGATGCGGCAGGAAACTGGAGTACTGATCCATGCTGTTGCCTTCCACCGGAATGGCATATGGAACGCCAGACGTAGAGGCAAGAATAGCTGCCATGGTCCAGGTAGTTCCCTCCGTCGACGTACAGCCCCCGAGCCTTTCATTATTCGAAAAAGAGACATTGGAAAGGGCCAGGTCCGTCAGGTTGGGAATCAAGTTCGTCGACTCTGCACCGCCCTCTTCCGTATCCGCGTAGGTCGTCTCCATGCTCTCCATGTAAATCATGACGAGATTTCGCTTCTGCTCCGGAAAGGTCAGGGCCGTCTTTTCCGGATCCGCATAGTAGTCCTGATAGAAGGTCGAATCCCCCCGGAAGGCATTTGCCACATACTCGTCCGCACCGGTGGCTTCGGCCATGGTCGGCACGTCCACCCAGCTTACAAGCATGACGAGAAGGGCCCCGTAAAGGACCGTAAATTTGTAGTCGAGCGCCTTCTCTTTCTTTCTTGTCGCAATCGGGATGCTATAGTTTTTGACCTTGAGGAAAATGGCGATGAAAAGATTGACCGTCAGGGGAATGCCGCACAAAAGAATCGTCGGAACGACCGCCGCCCGGATATATTCCTCCACTTCGCCCGAATTGACCCCCGCCATGGGTGTCTTTATCTGGAAAAGAGCGGTCGTGAAAGAGACATCATTCCAGGCCTCGGAAAGCCACTGCAGGGACTTGCCCAGCAGGCGGCCGAATACCGCAGCGGCCCCAACCAGAATGACCAGGGCTATGAAGAGAATTGTTTTTATTACCTTCCAGATTTTTTCTTTCTTCGGAACCATTTTTACAGTTTTATGAATAATATAAAAGCGCGAAAAAGCGGTCATACCGGAAGGTATGGCCGCCGACATGCGGAAAGCATTATAGCACCTGAATTTCAAAATGTCACGATTTTGTAAAAATTATATATCGGCTCTGTCAGCCTTAATCTGGGCCTCGGAAACGCCGAGATTTCGCTGAATCTGGTCCGCGAAGTCGTCCGTCAGGTTTCCCGCATATTTGTCGACGATGTCCTCGGAAACAGACTGGATGGTCTTGTCCATATACATGTCTTCAATCTGGGAGGCATAGAGGTCCTTGTCCTCGTCATCTCCCGTGAAGGAAGAGAGGGTCTCCTTCTCCTGCTTCATAATCTGCTCGAGGAAGTAGCTCTCGAAAGACTTGACCGCATCCTCGATTTCTGACCGGGAAGAATCCTTCGCAAGACCGGAGGCCTTGTAAGAGACCTTGTCGGCAGTCTGCGCCGCCTTTGCATTGCTGCTGGTCACATCATAGTAGGAATTGAGGGCGCTCCCCAGGCCGGTGATATCAGACATATAAAACACTCCTGTTCAAACGATAATCATTACCGGATTGCTTCGCTGTAATGATTATCTCCGTAGGTTGTTCGCCTCTTCGAGCATGGTATCCGAAGTCGTAATCGCCTTCGAGTTCATCTCGTAGGCCCGCTGGGAGATGATCAGGTTCACCATCTCGTCAGCGACATTGACATTGGAGCCCTCGAGGAAGCCCTGGGCGATGGTGGAACGGACAATGCCGAGATTCGTCGTAGCTTCATTGATCGGAGCGCCGGAGGCCGGAGTCTCCTGCAGGAGGTTGTCGGAGACCTTGTCGAGACCCTTGACATTGCGGAACTGGATGCGGGCAATCTGCTGACCCGTCGCCACATAGGTCCCGTCCGCCTGCTTGTAGGTCACATTGCCATCCTCGTCGATGACTACGGTATCTGCGCTGGCTCCGTCGGGAAGGACCACGGGGTTGCCCTCGGTATCAAGGACCTTGTTTCCTTCCGGGTCTGCCAGCACCAGCTCCCCTTCATTTCCGTCCAGGGAGAAGCCGAAATTGCCGGCCCGGGAGTAGTAGATTTCATTGTTTGTCCCCTGCAGCTCGAAGAAGGCGGTGCCGTTCATGCAGAGGGCCATATTATTATCAGACGCCAACATGGCGCCCTGGGCGAAGTTCGAGTTCAGGGAGGCGACTCTCGTGCCGAGGCCCACCTGGGCCGTCGTCGGCTTGGGGTCTCCGTTCGCCGTCGTGGTCCGGGTCTGCAGGGTCTGATAGAGCAGGGACTTAAACTCCGTCGTCTGGCTTTTGAAGCCCGTCGTATTGACATTTGCAAGATTGTTTGCCACGGTATCGACGCCGGTCTGCTGGGCCTTCATGCCCGCCGCCCCGGTCCAGAGTGCTCTCATCATAAGGCATTTCCTCCGTATTTCCCGGCCTTGCCGCTGCCGGGCTGTGCTGAAAGAGTAAAGCATATACCCCAGTGGGGTATTTTTACATTATTCTAATGAAAATCATCCCACCTGGCCGACCTGGGAAACCGCCATTTCCATGGTCGTGTCCTCGGTCTGAATCATCTTCTGGTTCGCTTCATAGGCCCGGGAAATTGCGATCAGGTTCACCATCTCGTCCACGACATTGACGTTCGAGGCTTCCAGGGTCCCCTGAACAATCTGCCCGTCCGCCGCCGCGATATTTCCGCCGTCTACGACATTGTAGAGGTTCTCCCCGTACTTCTCAAAGTAGTCGTAATTGTCGAGGTCCACGAGACCGATGTCCCCGACAATTGCTTCGTTCTGCCAGATATTTCCCTCCCGGTCCACCGCGTAGTCCTGCAGGGGGTCGATCTGGACCCAGCCTGCCTCGCCGGTCTGCCCGGAGAGGGCTGCGTTCCGGTTCAGAAGGTGGTCCCCGTCGCTGGTGACGATGTAGCCGTTTTCATCAACCGTGAAAGCCCCGTCCCGCGTGTACTTGACGGAGGCATTGCCCTGCTTGTCGAGAAACTCGATGGCGAAGAAGCCATTGCCGTCGATGGCAAGATCTGACTTCACGTCTGTAACCTTGAAGGAGCCCTGGTCGTAATTCGTATAGGTCTGGCCGATTTTCACGCCCATATTGATGTCGCCGAGCCCCTGGGGCAGGTAGTTCCAGGAGGAGTCATGAATGCGGAGGGCCAGCTCGTCGGCAAATGCGGCGCTTGTCGCCCCTTCCTTCTTGTAGCCCGTCGTATTGGCATTGGCGAGATTGTTCGAAAGAATATCCATCCTCCGCTGCTCGTTGATCATGCCCGTGTAGGCGGTATATAAGCCTTTTACCATGTCAAACCCTCTGAGAAAGCTTTTCTGTCATGAAAAAACCGGCTGCATCTGCTTCCGCTTTGATTCGCAAAACGAAAGGTCCTTCTGCGCCGGCGTCCATGCCAAATGGGGAATATCCATTTCAGAATGTATATCGGCTGCAGTCGTGCAAATATTTACCCCACTTTAGCACAAAAGGGGCCGGCACGCAACGCGTGCCGGCCCCTGCCGCTTCAATATTTCTTTTTCAATTCTTGTCCAGGTCATGGTCGCCGGCCATGAAGTCGACGTATTTGCCGGTTCCGATAGCGACGCAGACCATGGGGTCTTCGGCCGTCATAGTGTTGATTCCGGTCTTGTCCTCCATGAGTTCCTCCAGGCCTCTGAGCATGGAGCCGCCGCCGGTCAGGATGATGCCCCGGTCCGCGACATCGGCCGCCAGTTCAGGCGGGGTCTTCTCAAGGACAGAGTGTACCGCTTCCACAATCTGCCGTGTCGGCTCGTGCAGGGCCTCTTCGGTCTCCTCGGAGGAAACCGTAATGGTCTTGGGAAGTCCGGTAACCAGGTTCCGGCCCCGGACGTCCATGGTCATGGGCTCGGGCAGGGGGTAGCAGGTTCCGATATTGATCTTCACATCCTCTGCGGTACGCTCGCCGATCAGGAGATTGTGCTTCTTTCGCATGTAGCGGACGATGGCTTCGTCGAAGTCGTCGCCGGCAATCTTGATGGAAGTGGAAACGACGGAGCCGCCCAGGGAGATGACCGCAATGTCCGCGGTACCGCCGCCGATGTCGACAATCATATTGCCACAGGGACGGGAGATGTCGATGCCAGCTCCAATGGCAGCCGCGATGGGCTCCTCGATGATGTAGACTTCCCGGGCGCCTGCACTGTAAGCAGCATCCTCAACGGCCCGCTTCTCGACTTCGGTGACACCCGAAGGCACGCAGACCGAAATCCGGGGCTTCCTATAGGACTTCTTTCCCATGGCCTTCTGGATGAAGTACTTGATCATCTTCTCGGTCACGGTATAGTCGGAGATAACGCCCTGGCGAAGGGGACGGACAGCGACGATATTTCCCGGAGTCCGGCCCAGCATCAGACGGGCTTCCTCGCCGATCGCCTTGATCTTGTTGCTGTCCCGGTCAAAAGCGACAACAGAGGGTTCCTTCAGCACAACGCCCCGTCCCTTGACATAGACGAGGATGCTGGCGGTACCCAGGTCGATACCTATATCGTTCGAACTCATGAAACCCATGACAAATCTATCCTTTCAAAGCCTATCGCCCGGCAAAGGGCGCAAAACGGCCTATAAACGCAATGTATCTATATTATACGCAAAAAAAATTTCTTGACAAGAGAAAAGCGGGGCTTTTGCCCCGCTTTTCGGCCGTCCCTTCCAAAGTCGGGCCTTATAATTCTCATCATTTTCTAAGAGTGAAGGTGAGATTGACGGATGAGCCGTCTTTGAGGTCCACATAGGCCTCATAGCTTTCCGGCAGAAAACTTTCGGCTGCCGCCGTGGACGCCACCGGCTTGATGCTTGCAAAGAAGAGCTCGTACTGATCCGGATTCAGGGTAATCATGGCGTCGTCTCCCTGGTAGTTCCCGACCGGGAAGTAGCTGATGCGGCGAATCGTCGAATAATCGAACTCCTTGTTGAATTCGATTCCCAGCGTCTCCAGGAAGGCCAGGGTCTTCGTGTATTCCGGATAGATATTCAGCGTCCCGTAGACAATGTCTCCCGAACCCCACTCGTACTGAATCGTTTCGTTGGAAAAATCCACAGTGCCTATGCACTCCGAATTCAGATAATCCGCAAGGCTCATGCCCTCGGAGTCCTCCTGAATGCACTCGAGAAGGGTGTAGCGGGCCGCCCCGTTGACCGGGGTAGAAACGGTCTGGGTCAGATAGTCGGGATAGCTATACACCTCCACCTTGGTGCCTTCTTTGATATTGAAGCGGCCGGCAAGATACGAAGCCTTGCGGTAGTCAGCGTCTTCCGTGGCAGCCGTAAGCAGTTCCCGGTACTCAGCCGGGGTCATGGCGTACTCGCGCCGGACCGTCTTTCCGCTCTTCAATTTCCAGCAGACATTGACCCAGATGGAGCTGGTGTCCTCGTCAGAGGATTCCGGGAAATAGAGTTCTCCCTGGGCCGCGGCCAGGTCCTGTTTTTCCGCAAGCTCTGCCGTGTCGGTGACGACATAGGTATCCTGCGTATATACATCAACCGGCTCCTTCGCCGCCGCCCTGGCCTTCGTCCCGGTCAGATGGATGAATTTTTCGTTTTCCGACTGAAACTTCTCCTGGGGATCATCCTCCACAGCAGCATCCGAGCTGCCCTGCAGACTCCAATCCATATAGGCCCCGCCGCTGATTCCCACGGACTTCACCTCATTGTCCGCCGGCACATAGGTATCGACGTGAAGAGGATCCATCATGAATAATATAGAGACTACGACTATTACCGGAAGGCAGATGAGATCCAGCTTCAGCCCCTTCTTCACGCCCCGCCAATCCATGTAGAAAACAAGATCCAGAATGACCGGAATCAGAATTCCTCCAATTAGCAGGAAGAAGAAATACCAGGGCTTCGAAAAGGAACTGCCCACAAACAGGCTGGTGCCCAGCATGGCAAAGCCCAGAGCTCCCGCAATCGTGACGGAAATCTTCACCAGGGGATATAAGAAGCGGAAGGAAAAAGCGCTGCCCGCAGATTCCGCCGGTCTCTTTTCCGCTGCGATAAGGAGAAGGATCATGCCGCCGCAGAGGTAGGCAAGAAGCTTAAAGGCCCGGCCAAGTGTCATGACCACGGCCGAAAAAAGGATTGGAGACATCTGGCCCACCATGGAGTAGGTAATCCCGGTATCCGGCACATGGGGGAAGAAGACATCCGCAAGCCACATATACAGGGCCACGAACACCGGTGCTATGACGGCGAAATAGGCCCCCATGCAGACCCCGATGAAGGTCCGGCCCGCAATCATCTGGGCCAGCGATGTAAAGGTATATGCAGTCAAAAAGAGCAGGATGTCGTAAAGCCCCCGCACAAGGGCCGTTCCGAACCAGGCCCCGTTGATGGCCCCGATTCCCGCCGCAATCGCCGCTCCCGTCACATAAGTAATGGCAAAGGGAACAATGACGAGAAGGGCTCCTGCGCACCAGGAAACCAGGGTCATCTTCCTTCTCGGCACGGCCGCCGCGTTCCAGAAGTCCACGGCCTCGACCTTGTGCAGGTAATTAAACTCCGCCGCCGCTGCCGCAAAAGCCGCAACCACGATAATGATGGTCAGAAAAATCCGGTTTCCCGTCTGCTGGCACAGGAAAATATCGTGAATATCCGGAATCAGGGCAAAGCTGTCCCCGGTAGACCGGGATGCCCGGTACTGCTGAAAGGTCAGCAGGACATTGACGGGATAGATGAAGAAGCCCGCGATCAGAATCAGAAGGAAGAGCCAGATACGGGACTTCAGGTTGGCAAAGAGAAGTTTTTTCGTAGAAACGGGTTTCATATTATTTTCCTGCCTCCCCTCCATCGGCAAAAAGATTTCTGAGGTCGTAGCCGCCGGCTGCCGTCTCCGAGATGAAGACCTCCTCCAGGGTCAGGGCGACAGGCTCGCAGTAGACGGGCTCGAATTCGGCAATCGTCGAAAGGACCTCGTCCCGGCCGCCCCGGACAATCAGAATATTCATGGAGCCCATGGCTTCGGACGACACGACGTCCAGCCGCTTCGTCAGGTCCGCGAAATCCGCCGGGTCCTTCAGGACGAACTGGACCTTCTGAATCTGCGTCTTCAGGTCGTCGAGACTCTTCTCCATCAGGACCCCGCCCTTGTGGAGGAGGCCGACGGAACCACTGATATCCTCAATCTCCCGCATATTGTGGGAAGCGATGACCGGGACGATTTTCCGGTCGTAGACCACTTCCGCAATGGCTCCTTTCACGGTCTGCCGCATCACGGGGTCGAGACCGTCGAAGGTCTCGTCACAGAAAATGTAGCGGGCCCCGGAAGAAAGGGCGAGAAGGAGGGACAGCTGCCGCTTCATGCCTTTACTGAAGGTCCGTACCTTCCGCCTCCGGTCCAGGCCCAGCTTGTCGCAGAGTTTTTCGAAGCGCTCCTGCTCAAAAGCCGGGTGAAGGACCTCCCACAGCTTCGCCGCGGAATCCGGTGTCGCGTCGTTTTCGAAGAAGACATTGTCCGCGATGAAGCAGATCTGCTGCTTGATGGCGGTATTCTCCCAGACGTCCTCCCCATCGATGGTGATCCTTCCCTCGTCCGGCTTCAGAACGCCCGCCATCAGGCGAAGAAGGGTCGACTTGCCGGCCCCGTTCGTCCCGATAAGTCCGAAAATGTCCCCGTCTTCAATGGTCAGGGAGACATCATGGAGTGCTGTGATGTCATCGAACTTTTTTGTCACGTGGCTGATATCAATCATCTGCGTCCTCCCTGTATGCCTCGCCCACAGCCTCTTTCATATCCTTCTCGGAAAGTCCAAGGGTCTTTCCCTCCTGAACCCTGCCTTTGAATTCAATGAGAAAGGCCTGCTTCCTCTTTTCCGCCAGGGGCTCCGGGTCCGTCGCAAAGCAGCCCCGGCCCTTGACCGTGTAGATATATCCGTCGCTCTCGAGGATGGCGAAGACCTTCTGAACCGTATTGGGATTGACCGAGTACCGCGCCGCCGTCTCCCGGATGGTCGGCATCTTCTGGTCCGGCGCAATGGCCCCCTGCAGGATCAGTTTTTCGAAGGTATCCACCAGCTGCTCGTAGATGGGGCGCGGATCGTGATAGTTCAGTTCCATATGCGGCCCTCCAACCTGCCCGGGTGCGGCGTAAAGCGCCGCACCAGGTTCAGACCGCCGGCAGGCATGCCTTCCGACGGTCTGTTTTCTTGCTGCTAAGTGTACTATAACAACTAGTACACTGTATGTCAAGATATTTGTTAAGGGCGGGGCGGACAGGGCGGGCGGATGGAAGGGAACGAACAGAGCAGGCGGGGGGCGTTCGGTGCTTGGGCATATGGCCCGCCGTGCAGCAAAAGTCCGTCAACCCCGGCAGGCGTCTGGGCCTATTTGCGTTTCGGCGGCAAAAGTCCGCCAATTCCGGCAGGCGGCTGGACCTATTTGTGTTACGGCAGCAAAAGTCCACCACAGAGTCCGAATTTCGTGGGCTCTATGAGGGATTTGAAAACAAATGTCCGCCAATTGCCGCCGAAATTTGGGCCTATGTTGCCCCGTGTGGCAAAAGTCCGCCAATCCCGGCAGGCGGCTGGGCCTATGGCCCGCCGTGCAGCAAAAGTCCCCCAATTCCGGCAGGCGGCTGGACCTATTTGTGTTGCGGCAGCAAAAGTCCCCCATAAAACCCGGAATTCATGGGCTCTATGAGGGATTTGAAAACAAATGTCCGCCAATTGACGCTGAAACTTGGGCATATGTCTTGCCGCGCGGCAAAAGTCCGCCATTTCCAGCAAGGGCTGGGGGCATTGGCCGGCAAGCCTATTCTTCCATAGAACGGATCAGGTTCACCATCTCGATGGCTCCTTCGGCGCAGGAGGAGCCCTTGTTGCCGGCTTTTACCCCGGCCCGGTTTTCGGCCTGCTCCACGGTGTCCGTCGTGACGATCCCGAACATGACCGGAACCCCGGTCTCGAGAGCCGCCTGGGCAATCCCCTTCGAAGACTCGTTGCAGACGTAGTCATAGTGGCTTGTTTCGCCCCGGATGACTGCCCCGAGGGCGATAACCGCATCATACTTTCCGGAAGCCGCCATCTTCTTCGCAATCAGGGGAATTTCAAAGGCTCCGGGCACCCAGGCCACTTCGATGTCCTCTTCCTTCACGTCGTGCCGCTTTAAGGTATCGAGGGCTCCGGTCAGGAGCTTCCCCGTGATGAATTCATTGAAGCGGGCGACAACAATCCCGACCTTGATCGGCGCGTTTGTGGCTGTGAGTTTACCTTCGTAGATTTTCATTGTTTCGTTCCTTTCTTTCCGCCTTGGATATTGGGTCAATAGCAGCCTTCCGTTACATTTCTCCGCCAATTCGACTGGCAGCTTTGGGCATGTTGCAGCCTTCCGTTACATTTCTCCGCCAATCCGTCCGACGATGACCTGAAAAATTATGCATTGCCAATATTCAAAATGTGTCCCATCTTCTCCTGCTTGGTCTTCAGGTAGAAGGCATCGAAGGGCGTGGGCTTGATGATGATGGGCACCCGCTCGACAATCTCCATCCCGTAGTCAGAAAGCTGGTAGACCTTGTCCGGATTATTGGTGAGAAGGCGCATGGTCTTCACGCCGAGGTCGGCAAGGATCTGGGCCCCGATATAGTACTCGCGGGCGTCCTCAGGAAAACCCAGGGCGAGATTGGCCTCGGCCGTATCGAGCCCGTCCTGCTGCAACTCGTAGGCCTTGAGCTTGTTGAGAAGGCCTATGCCCCGGCCCTCCTGCCGCATATATAGAAGGATGCCCCGGCCCTCCTTTTCAATCATCTTCATGGCCGTGTGCAGCTGGTTCCCGCAGTCGCAGCGCTGGGACCCGAAGACGTCCCCGGTCAGACATTCCGAGTGGACCCGGACCAGGACATTCTGCCCGTCGCCGATGGTACCTTTCACCAGGGCCACATGGTGCTCCCCGTTCAGAAGATTCTCGTAGCCGTAGGCCTTGAAAGTCCCGTAATCCGTGGGCAGGTCGGGACTTGCGACGCAGCGTACCAGCTTGTCGTGCCGCTTCCGGTAGGTCTTCAGATCCTCAATGGAAATCATCGGAAGGCCGAGCCTTGCTGCGAGGCCGGCAAGCTCCGTCGTCCGCATCATGGTGCCGTCGTCCCGCATGATTTCGCAGCAGAGGCCGCATTCCTTCAGGCCCGCCAACCGCATCAGATCGACCGTCGCCTCCGTGTGGCCGCCCCGCTCCAGGACCCCGTTCTTCTTCGCAATCAGGGGGAACATGTGCCCCGGCCGGCGGAAGTCTTCGGGCTTTGCATTATCCTCTACAATGTGGCGGGCCGTCATTCCCCGCTCCTCCGCGGAAATCCCGGTCGTCGTCCCGGCCCAGTCCACCGACACCGTGAAGGCCGTCTCGTGGTTATCCGTGTTCTCGGCCACCATGGGGGCGAAGCCCAGTTTTTTCGCATATTCTGCATTCATGGGCGTACAGATGAGTCCCTTCCCGACCGACGCCATAAGATTCACGTTCTCCGTCGTCGCAAACTCGGCCGCGCAGATGAAGTCCCCCTCATTCTCCCGGTCAGGATCGTCTATGACTAATATAATGCCCCCGCTTTTCAGCGCCTCCAGGGCTTCCGGAATTGTGTTCATTCTTTGCTCCTTCATTTTGCCGTCTTTGGAGCTTGCGACGGCACTACCATACAAATCTCCACCAATTCGCTCAATAACTTTGGGCCTCCTGCCGCGCTCCAATACAGATCTCCACCAATTCGCTCAATAGCATTGGGCCTTTTGCCACGCTCCAATACAGATCTCCACCAATTCGCTCAATAGCTTTGGACCTCTTGCCGCGCTCCAATATAGCTCTCCCCCAACGGGCTAACCAATGCCTCTCCGCAGCAGTTCTGCATAGGCTCCAGTAAACCTTTCCACATACTTTCCTATAATGTCGCACTCGAGATTGACTCTCGAATTCACATGCTTCGTCACAAGCACCGTCTCCTCCTGGGTGTGGGGGATGACCGACACGGCAAAGCCCCCGTTCCGCAGGCCCGCGACGGTGAGAGAAATTCCCTCAATCGCAATCGAACCCTTCTCCACGACATATTTCATGATGTCCGGAGAAGCCTTGATTTCATACCAGATGGCGATGTCGTCCCGGTGCATGGCGGAGATCCGTCCGACCCCGTCGATGTGGCCGCTCACAATGTGGCCGCCAAAGCGACCGTTCGCAGACATTGCCCGCTCCAGGTCCACGGGGCTTCCCGTCTGAAGTTCCCCCAGGGTCGACCGCTTCAGGGTTGCATTCATGACATCCGCCGTGAATACCTTTGCCTCCGGGTCGACAGAAGTTGCCGTCAGGCAGACCCCGTTCGTGCAGATGCTGTCGCCGACCGCCACTCCGCAAGAGCTGACGGCCGCTGTAACTCTATAAGTACCATTGCCAACAGCCGCTCCGAAGGCATTGGCAGCAGCATGGTCGACTCCATTTCTCACGGCCGTCCCGCAGACACTGCCGCCTCCATCAAAGATCTTCTCCGCCTGTATGGCCAGGGCCGCCGAGGCCGGCCCGTGGCGGATACTCACTACATACCCGATTTCTTCAACAATTCCTGTAAACATCAACTTTTTTCTCTTTCTTATCTTGCCTCTGCCGCCTGCCAGTCCGGCAAAACGAGAATTCTTGTCGGAAACCTGCATTTCTTCTCTTTTCCGTCTTGCCTTCACCTCCGTCCGGTCCGGCAAAAGGAGAATCCTTGTCGGAAATCTGCAAACCTTCTCTTTCCTGACTTGCCTTCACCGTCTCCCGCCCCAGCAAAAGGAGAATTCTTGTCGGAAATCTGCAAATCTTCTCTTCCCTGACTTGCCTTCACCGTCTCCCTGACCGACAAAAGGAGAATTCTTGGCAAGAATCTGCATTTCTTCTCTTTTCCATCTTGCCTTCACCTCTTTGAGCCCTGAACATCCGCTGTCACCAGGATGTCCGGCCCAAGGCGCTCCACCTTCTTCACGGAGAGCTGCACCGCGTCGGATAGGCTTGCTATTCCCAGGCCGCCGACCGGCGATTGGGCAGAGCAGCCGCCCACAATCTTCGGATCGATGTAGGCCTGCACTGCATTCACCAGCCCGGCCGCAAAGGCCGCCGCATGAATTTCACCCCCGCCCTCAATCAGAACGCTGTCAATCTCCCGCCTGCCGAGCTCCGCCATCAGATAGGAAAGATCCACATGTCCGTCGAGGGCAGGTATTTCAAGCACTTCGGCGCCTGCTGCCCGAAGGGCTTCCTTTTTCGTCCCAAACGCCTGACTAGCGTCGCCGCGCTCAGGCAAAGCGTTGCTCTCACAGCTGTTCCCATGCTTACATTCTTCGCTGTGATCAAAAGAATCACCGCTTTCGCAATTGTCCCCATGCTCACTTTTCACGCACGCCACAATCGTCTTCACTTCCTTCGCCGTTTTCACAATCTTCGAATCGAGGGGAATCGAAAGATGCGAGTCACAAACAATGCGAATGGGATTTCGTCCGGCGAACCCGTCGAGCGCCTCCTGCTGCCCTTTCGATAGCCGGGTCGTGAGAAGAGGGTCATCCGCCAGGACGGTTCCGATACCCACGAGAATTGCCGAATAGCGGTTCCGGTCTTCATGGGTCCGCCGCCTGGCTTCTTCCGAGGTAATCCACTTTGAATCCCCCGCGACCGTCGCAATCTTCCCGTCCAGGGTCTCCGCGAATTTGGAGATGACGTACGGAGTTCCCGTCGTAATGTAATGAAAAAAGACCGCGTTGATGTCTAGACATTCCTGCTCGAGAATCCCGGTAAAGACTTCAATCCCGTGATCCCGGAGAATACGAATTCCTTTGCCCGCCACCTTGGGATTGGGGTCCCCGGCTCCGACAAAGACCCTTCGAATCTTCTTTTCAATGATAATGTCCGTGCAGGGCGGGGTCTTCCCCGTGTGGCAGCAGGGCTCGAGGGTCACATAGAGGTCCGCTCCGACTGCGTCTTCATCCCTGCAGTGCATAAGGGCGTTCCGTTCCGCGTGAAAGCCGCCGATTTCATGATGATAATCTTCACTGACAACCCTACCGTCTTTCACCACCACGGAGCCCACCAGAGGATTCGGATTCACACGGCCTGCACCTTTGATAGCAAGTTCCAGCGCCCGCCGCATGTAGCCTTCATGGATTTTCAATTCTTCATCCGTCATTAAAAAAGCCCTGCCTTCCATAAACAGGGAGGCAGGGTTTTCTGCAGCGTTTAGTTCACAATTCCGGCGGTGGAATTTTGTCATTTGTACCGAATCGACATGAATCCCTGGTACAAAAGCGGCCCCGGAATGAAAATTCCGGGGCCGGATAAGTACGCCAAAAGTCGTGAAATAAATCTCACGCACATCTCTTCTCTCATCCCGACTATCACGGTCGGCTCCGGGATTTCACCGGATCGTGCACACTTTCCAATGTCTGAAAAGCAGTTGCTTGCGGGCTTTACCGCCGGTAGGGAATTCATCACCCTGCCTCGAAGAACTATTCAATTGTGGTTACCTTAACACTTTGCAAGCTCTTTGTAAAGTTACATTTCTTCGGTAAACTGTCTCGTATAGAGCTCGTGGTAATAGCCGCGTCTTCCCATCAGCTCCGCGTGGGTGCCCTGCTCCACGATCCTCCCGTCCTTCACGGCCAGAATAATATCGGAATCGACGACCGTCGACAGCCGGTGGGCGATGATGAAGGAGGTGCGGCCCTTGATGACCGTGGCGATGGCGTCCTGGATGGCCTTCTCCGTCATCGTGTCGATGGAGCTCGTCGCCTCATCAAGGACGAGAAGCCGGGGATCTGCGAGTATCGCCCGGGCGAAGGACAATAGCTGCTTCTCTCCGGTAGACAAAAGGTCGCCGCCTTCCCCCACGTCGGCATCGAGGCCTTTTTCCAGCTTCTTCACAACCCCGTCGGCAGAGACCAGCTTCAGGGCCGCCCAGATTTCCTCATCGGTCGCGTCCTCTTTCCCGTAGCGGAGGTTGTCCCGGACGGTTCCCGAGAAGAGGTGGGGCGTCTGCAGGACGTAGCCGATATTACTATGGAGCCAGAGCTGGGAACGCTCTCGAGCGTCCCGCCCGTCAATCAGGACCTGACCCTCCGTGGGTTCGTAGAATCGGCAGACGAGGTTGACCAGGGTGGACTTGCCGGCCCCGGTTTCTCCTACTATTGCCACATTGGTCCCCTTGGGCACCTTCAGATTGAAGTGCTCGAGGACCATCTCATCCCCGTCCGGGTAGCGGAAGGAGACATCCTTGAATTCCACATCCCCCTGCAGGGGTTCCCAGTTTTCTTTCTTCGCGTGGAAGTTGTCCCCGTACTTTTCAACAACCTCCGGAGTGTCCGCCACATCGGACTCCTCATGCACGAGCTTCATGAAGCGCTCGATATTGACCTGGATGGCCAGCAGGGCCGAAATCGTCGCAATCAGAAATTCCATGGGTTCCATCATGCCGACCGCATAGGACATGAAGACAGAAAGCTCGCCCAGCTTCAGGGCCCCCTCCATGGTAATGAGGCCGCCCCGCCAGAGGACGACGGCCAGGCCGAGACTGGAAATCATCGTGACCAGGGAGGTAAAGAGGGCCGAATTGTGGCCGGTCCGGACCGCCGTCCGCCGGTATTCCTTCGTATCCTTCTCGAAATCCTTCTGCATCAGGTCTTCGATGACCAGGGTCTTAACGCTGCGGACGCCGGTAATGCCTTCGTTGAAGTCGCCGGTAATCTTCGAATTCAGTTCCCGCACCTGCCGGTTCAGGCGGAGCAGCTTCTTCTGAAAGAGGAAGATAATGACTGCCGCCACCGGCATCATGAGGATGACCGGCAGGGCCAGGCGGGCATTCATGACCAGCATGGTCACGAGAACGAAGATGAGGTACGAAGCGTTCCAGACGAAGTCCATCATCCGCCAGGCCACGAGTTCCCCGATTTTGCTGGTATCGCTCATGACGCGGGAGTGTATATATCCCACATTATTCTGATTGAAATACGAAAAGGACAGGGTCTGCAGGTGGTTGAAGGAAGCCCTCCTCAGGTCCCGGTCCATGTCCATCTCGATTTTCCCGCAGGAGTACATCGTGAAGTAGTCGTCCGCCGCCTGCAGCAGGGCCACGAGGATATATATTAATATAAAGCCCGAAAGTCCCTTTAAAGTCCCGGGTGTGATGAAGTGGTCCAGGGCATAGGAATTGAGGAGGGGATAGACCGTGTCAAAGACGCTTGTCACGATGCCGAGGATGATCATGGCGATGAGTCTTCCCCGGTAAGGGCGCAGGAAGGGCAAGAGCTCCTTCAGGCCGAAGAAGTGCAGGGTCTTTTCATTATTCTTTTTTTCAGAAGCCCCGTTTTTTCTCAAGCTGTTTTCTCCCCGGCGGAAAGTCCCGCCGTCTGCATGTCATATACTTTCCGGTAAATGCCGTTTTTCTTTAAGAGTTCTTCGTGGGTGCCCTGCTCCGCCACGCGGCCATTCGAAAGGACGATGATTTCATCGGCCTCCATCAGGGTCGTAATGCGGTGGGCAATCAGGATGACGGTCGCCGCGGAAAGCTTGTCCTTCAGAGCCTCCCGGATCTTCGCATCCGTCTCCGCATCGACCGCGGACAGGGAATCGTCGAAAATCATGACCGGAGGCTTCTTTACCAGCATCTGGGCGATGGCCGCCCGCTGCTTCTGGCCGCCGGACAGTGTCACGCCCCGCTCGCCCACGTAGGTCTCATAGCCTTTCGAAAAGCGGCGAACCGCCTCATCGAGGGAGGCGATATTCGAAGCCTCCCGGACCGCGTCCATATCCGCGTCTTCATCCGCGATGGAAATATTTTCCGCCAGGGTCCGGGAAAAAAGATAGGGCTCCTGCAGGACGATGCCGATATTTTTCCGGAGGTAAGTCCGGTCGATGTCCCGCACGTTCACGCCGCCGATTTCGATAGAGCCCTGGTCCTCCGGCAGCTCGTAGAGACGGTCCAGAAGGTACATGAGGGTCGACTTCCCGCTTCCGGTGCCGCCGAGGATTCCCACGGTCTTTCCCGCAGGAATTGTAAAGGATACGTCATGCAGGACTTCCTCATTCCCGTTTTCATAGGAGAAGGCGACGTGGTCGAAGGTTATGGAACGGTCCATCGGAGGCGTCAGGGCTTTATTATTATCATTTTCCTCCTCCGCGTTCATGACATAGCAGAGGCGGTCGATGGCGATTCCCGTCCGGCTCATCTGGGTGATGATGCGGCCCACGTTCCGCACGGGCTGGGACAGGAGGGCGTTGTAGGAAATGAAGGCGATGAAGCCGCCCGGCGTCAGGCTGCCGTGCACACAGAAGTAGGTTCCGAGGGCGACGACGACAAGGGTCTTTACCGTGCTGATGGCATTGCCCGAAACCCAGAAGGCGCTCATCTTCCCCATCAGGCGAATCCAGTGGGCCGTGTAGGCCGCGTTCTTCTTTTCAAAGCGGTCCTTCTCATAGCGCTCCCGCCCGAAGGCCCGGACAACCCGGACCCCGGTCAGATTCTCCTGGACGATGGAGGAAAGCTCCCCTTCCATCTCGTCCGCCTTCATGAAAGAGGGGGCGATGAAGCCGTGAAAGGCGATGGATGCGGCCATGACAATCGGGATGAAGGCCGCGGAAACCAGGGCCAGCGGGACCTGGATGCCCAGCATGAAGTAGATGGAAAGACCAATCAGAAGGATAGTCTGAAAGAGCTGGACCAGCTGCTCGGACAGAAACATGCGGATGTTCTCGACGTCGGAGGTGCAGCGCTGGATGATGTCCCCCGTGTGATTTTCCGAGAACCAGGAAAAAGGCAGATGACTAATATGGGAAAAGAGGGTATTCCTGGTCCGCTCAGTAAGCTTCTCCGCCGCAATCTGGTCCGTCAGCCGGAAGGCATAACGCATGACGGCCCCCAGGACCGCCACGATGGCGATGGCTGCGGCCACCAGGTAGAAGTGGCTCCTGAGGTAGTCCCGTCCGCCGATTCCGGCAATCCAGGCATTGAGGAAGGCGGGAATATTTCCTTCCTTGTCCCCGATGACGGAGTCGACCGTGTACTCGATGATCTTCGGGCTGATCAGATCAAAGATGGTAAGGCCAAGGGCGAAGAGAACCGTGACCAGCCACCAGCGCTTGTTCCCCCGGCAGAAAAAAAGGAGCAGACTCCGCCGGGTATATTTTTTCTTTTCGTTTGTTTTCATTTAACCCACCAAAGGTCTCAGGTAGTCCATCATCTCTTCCGTAACCCCGTGGTGCTTGGTATCAATCCACTCAAGAGGAACGGTCTTCACTTTGTTCGGGATGTCCTCGATGGGCTGGGGGGCATAGGAAATCTGATAAGGGCTGTTTGAGGTCCGGTCCATGCCGATCATAATGCCGGTCTCCCCGGTCATAGCCATGTTGATGGCCACCCGGCCGCAGTTTCTGGCCTCATAGAGGTCAACCGGGGAAGACAGGGGCGCGAGACACCGCTGCAGAACCGAAAGCTCCACCGACCGGACCTTGATACCCAGGCGGTCTGCCGTGATGCCTTCCAGTACTTTTCCCACTCCGGAATGGACCGTGTGGCCGAAGGCGTCCGTCTTGTGCTCGGAGCCGGCCTCGTCGATGAAGACGCCATCCTTGTCATGAATTCCTTCGGAAACCGCCACCAGAACAGTCTTCTTCTTTTTCAGTACATCTTTGACGTCTTCGATGTAGGAATCAATATCGAAGGGAATCTCACAGAGGTAGATGAGATCCGGCGCGTTGCCGATCTCAAATACCGAAAGCCCCGGCCGCTCGCCGGCCAACGCGCTCGCGGCCGCCAGCCACCCCGCGTCCCGGCCCATGATTTCCACAATGGTGACGGACTGGAGGTTATATGAGCGGGCGTCGAAGGAGATATTGCGCATGCATTCACTGACCACCCGGGCCGCCGACCCGAAGCCCGGTGTGTGGTCGGTACCAAGAAGGTCATTGTCTATGGTCTTCGGGATTCCGATAAAGCGGATGGGGCAGGTGCTCTGCTCCCCGTAGGCAGAGAGCTTCGCAACCGTATCCATGGAGTCGTTGCCACCGATATAGAAGAAGTCGGTCACGCCGAGCTTGTTTAGCTTGTCAACCAGGTCCTTATAAAAAGCCGTATCCGAAACCTCCGGCAGCTTATGGCGGCAGGAGCCTAAGTACATGGACGGGGTGTGGGCCAGGTCGTCCAGGCTCTTCTCGCCCGGAAAGCGGTCGAAGAGGTCCACGGTCCGGCCTTCGAGGAAGCCGGAGATGCCGTTTACCATTCCGTATACTTTTGAAAATCCGGCTTTCCGGGCCTCCCCTATAACCCCCGCCAGGGAGGCGTTTATAGCTACGGTCGGCCCGCCGGACTGGCCCACGATGGCAACTCTTTTTTTCTCATCCAGGATGGACATATTCTTTCTGCTCCTGCTCATGCTGTCAATTTTTGCGTCGAAATCTTTCCTATTTTACCACAATAGAGCAGACAGCGCCACTTTCGAGGCGGACTTTTGCGAAAAACAAACTTATAAGGCCCAGGCCGGCGCCATGGATTGGCGGACTTTTGCCTCAAAACAGCCTGTAGGCCCAACGCAGGCCCTATGTTTGGCGGACTTTTGCCGCAAAACAGCCTGTAGGCCCAACGCAGGCCCTATGTTTGGCGGACTTTTGTCGCAAAACAGCCTGTAGGTCCAACGCAGGCCCTATGTTTGGCGGACTTTTGCTGCAAAACAGCCTGTAGGCCCAACGCAGGCCCTATGTATGGCGGACTTTTGCCGCGAAACTGCTGATGAATCCAAAAAAGGCGGACCTGCACGCATTGCGTGCAGGCCCGCCTGAACAAACTTTTCCGAAAGAAACAAAGTAAATCTTCCGCTTCCTCAGATGATTGGAATCTTGACCTTTATGTCGCTGGTCGGGTAGGCGCTGCAGGAATGGAACCAGCCCATTTCCTTGTCCTCCCGCCGGCGGCCGTCGCCCAGGGGCGACACAAAAACGGTTCCGGCAAGAAGCTGGGCCCGGCAGAAGCCGCACTCGCCGCCCCGGCAGTGGGCGTCAATCGGAATGCCCGCCCGCTCGAGAGAAACCGCAACCGGCTCATCGGCCTTGGCATCTGCGACAGTCTCCGCAATGCCGCGGACCACGGTCATCTTGTAGGTCTTCCCGATCTGGTCCTCAGGGAAGCCCGGAATCATCTTCACATTGGTGGGCTGCTGCATAGCTTCATGACGGAAGCGCTTCTCCGGAACGCCCATCTCCTTCATGATGCCGGTGAGCATATTAAACATGGGAAGGGGCCCGCAGAAGAAGTAGGTCGTATCCTCTTTCGAATACTTCTCGATGAGTTCCTTTGTAAGGAAGCCCTTCTCTCCATCCCACTCTTCGTCATCGCTCATGATGTGGACGATGTGAATCTTGTCCGGAGCCTTCGCCCGTGCGGCTTCCAGCTGGTCCCCGCAGACGATATCCGTGTGCTTGACGGAACCGTAGAGAATGGTGAGGTCCACATCAAGCGCACCGTTTGCGATCTCTTTTGCCATGGAAGCAAAAGGCGTAATACCCGAGCCGCCCGCCAGGCCCATCAGATTCTTCGAATCCCGCAGGGGCTGGTAGAAAAAGTCGGAAAAAGGCAGGTCGCAGATGAACTTCTGTCCGACCGCCGCCTGTTCAAAAAGGTAGTCAGGAACAAAGTAGGGGCGGTTCTTGCGGACCGTGATTTCGAAGTAGGGCTTGTCCGAAGTCGCGTTTTCATCCGGGGCGAAAGAAACATGCTTTCCGGGTCTGGCCTCACAGGGGGCGCTGGAAATGGAATAGGCCCTCGTCAGAACGCTTTCGCCAATCTGAAAATGCATGTTCACATACTGGCCGGCCTGAAATACAGGAACATGGCCGTCCGCAGGCTCGAAGCGGAAGGTCTTCGAAGTCGGGGAGGCGTCATAAACCTTGGTCAGGGTATATTCCCGGGGACCCGGATGGGCTGCATCTGCCAGGGCCCGGATGGGGTCGACGGGGTCCGCCTTGGCGGACGCATTATTGATGGCAGCTTCGCGTGCCTTGGTTACACGGCTGGCGCCGCCGATATCGGTAAAAAATCCTTTGACTTTCATTTCGCAGCGCCTCCTTTCTCCATGGCGAGGGCGACGAATTTCGCTGCCGCCCTTCCGTTCGTGACCGCAGGGCCCATGCCGTTACCGCTCATGCCGGCAGCGCAGGCGAACTCAAGGCCTTCGATAACGTGGTCCTCTTCCCGCATCTGCAGGCGGGCAACGGCGTGGTTTTCCATGCTGTGGAGGTTGCCGTAAATAGAGCCCTTCCAGGCACCCACATAGTGGGAAATCGTGACGGGCGTCGATACCTCGACCTCGTGAATCTTGTCATGAATTACGATGCCGGTCATCCGCTCGTAGCCTGCGATCAGTTCCCGGCCGATCTTTTCCTTCAGGGCCGGATAGTCCTCTTCCTTCACATCGAGGAAGGCGTTGACGAGGGGCAGGGCCGTGATGGAAAACTGGGTATAGCCTTCGGGGCAGCAGCCGGGATTGGCCAGGTTCAGGCAGATGGAAGTCAGATACTTATAGGGTCCGATGGACTTCTCATTCTCCCAGAGGGAGGACATGTTCATGTCTTCCGCGGAGAAGATGTTGTAATCCTTGATTCCAAGCTCTTCCGGGGTTCCGTCCAGCACCATCATGACGGATACGGGAACGACCGAAAGGGGCAGGCCGTTGACCTGCTTGATGGCCCGGGCAGGGACTTCCGATGCCGGTTCGATCATCTGGCTGTAGACCTTGTTGGGATAGGCGCCGGAGATGACGTAGTCGCAATTGATCACGTCGCCCCGCTTCGTGCGAACACCTGTGACATGGCCGTTTTTGACCAGAATCTTCTCGACTTCCTGGCGGAACTCAATCTGGGCGCCGTTTTCCTCGACCTTCTTCTCCAGCTTCATGGACATTTCGTGGGAGAAGTTCTTTGCGACATAGGAGCCGCCGCGCAGATAGTCCGCATAGAGGAAGGCATAGATGGTGAAAGGCAGTTTGTCCAGGGGCGAGCCGACATAGATCCAGTAGGCGGAAAGAATGTCCTTGATCTCGTCCGGGAAGTGGAAGGTATCCATGACCTCATAGGCCGTATAGCCCGCGGTCTTCACAAACTGCTCATGCTCCTTCAGCATCTGCAGCTTGCTCATGGGGGTCACGGATAGGACGTTCATGGAGTCATATACCGTATTGCAGAGGAGGAAGAAGTCGTAGACCTTGTCCCCCCAGCCCGGGTACTGGGCGTCAATCTCGTCCGCCGCCTTGCGGAAGCCCGCATGCAGAGTAATGTCAATTTTCTTCGAAGGCTCGACGAAGCGATAAGCCTCGGGAACCCGCAGCCAGTCGATGTCGACCCCCATTTCGTCGAAGAAGGCCCCGACCTTCAGCCGGTCTTCTTTCGGTCCGATGCTCATCATCTCATGAAGCGTCGCCTCAATTTCGAAGCCGCCCCGGACATAGGACGTAGCCAGGCCGCCGGGAAGGTTGTGCTTCTCGAGGATCAGGATGTCCTTCACGCCCTTGGCCTGCAGCTGCAATGCTGCGGACAGGCCGGAAAGCGCCCCGCCGATGATGACCACGTCGTAATGGTCTTTATAAAATTTCATATTCTATACCCCATGACACGAAACTATTCAGAACCCCATACTCGGATTTCTTCGAAATCCTCGTTGTCTGGGGTTCCGGGCGGCTTCGCCGCCAGGCCACACAAAAATGAAAGTGCATATGAATGCAGGCATTCAATGCATCTCCATTTTTGTGTGCTGAATAGTTTCAAAAAGAAGGGCAGGAAAGAGCAGTGCCCTCTCCTGCCGCAGGATTTACACTATTCTAATGATCAGAAGAAGCGGTCAACCAGCTCGCGGGAGTACTCGCAGGTCTCGTCCATGTCGCCGAAGGACATAACCTCGCCGGCATAGAAGGTGTTCTTGTTGCCCTGCATGCCCTCGACCTTCTCGTACCAGCCGGATGCGTAGGTCTTCGAATCTACATGAGGGAAGTAGTACCAGTCCTTCTCGTAGTGAACCTTCTCGGCGGGATTGTGCATTTCCTTCAGGTCCTCGAGTACGGTCTCCTTGCAGGTGTCGTAAGGGATCTCAGGATCGCCCGTGTGGTTCCGGAGAGCGTAGGTCGTCAGCATCTGGGTGTTGTCGTCATGCCAGCGGCGATAGTAAACCATCAGATGACCGTAACGTTCCTTCTCCATGTTCTCGAAGATATAGTAGGAAATCTCGGGATGGTCCTCAGGCTTCGTCGTGAAGGCAAGGACATCGTACATCTCATATGTAATCTTCGAGAAGAGCTCCTTCTCGTTCGCATCTGCATCGAAGTAGTCGGGCAGGTACTGAAGAGGCGCCGTAACGATGATATAGTCGTATTCCTCTACTTCGCCGTTTACGGTGACAAAGACCTTGTCGTCCTTCCGCTCTACCTTCGTGATATTCGAATTCAGGCGGGCAGCGTGCTTGAGCTTGGCATTCAGGCGCTCATAGATGGACTGGGTGCCGTCCTTCCAGGTCCAGAGGTTGACATTGACGAAGTTCATGGTCGTCTGGAAGTCGAGATACTTCAGAACGTATGCGGCGGGAATCTCATCGAAATAGCCGTAGCCGAAGGATGTGAAGGGTCCGATCCAGATTTCCTTCACGAGGTCGACACCGTTGATGCGGCAGAACTCGTTGAAGGGAAGGGCCAGGTCCTTCAAGTTCTCATTGACGCCGGATACCTTCTCCCGCTCGGGGGTGACAGCGTAGCCGTCGTAGCGGCCTTCGGAAACGCCCCGGTGGCCGTTGATGTCATAGCCCTTGTACTTGGTCTCGAGAAGTTCAGCGAACTTTTTCATCTGGGACCGCATCTTCAGAAGATGGGGCACGCGAAGAGGATTCTTCTTGGGGTCGAAGGGCTCGATGACGTCGCCCTTGAGGTTCTTGTAGTTCCGGTTCAGCTTCGGGCCGTCATGGGTGAAGCCGCAGAACTTTTCGATATCGTGTACAGCGTAATAGGAAGGAACGCCCATGATGGCGCCCATCTCGTAGCGGCGGCCGTTGTACTCAGGGCTGTGGCACTTGCCCCCCACATGATCCTCGCGCTCGAGAATCGTGTAGTTCTCATAGCCCTTCTGCTCTAAGTACATGCCCGCGGAAAGTCCGGCAGGGCCTGCACCGATGATGCAGATACGTGCGTCTTTGCTGATGTCTGACATTTCGTCCTCCTTATAAATAATAATGCTCTCACGCGGAACGGACCGTCCGGTCTTCCGCGAAACCCTCCTAATAAAAAAAATTGGCACAAGGAGAAGCGCCGCATCTTTTTTATATGTGGAATTTCGAACAAAATTATTTTATAATAATATTGTTTTTTGTGCAAGTTGATACTCCGAATTTTACAGATTCACCAAAGTGTTGCAGCAGGCCCTTTCTCGGGAAACTACAGTTTTCTATCGAGTTTCCAAAAGTTTCGCGGCCGTCCGCGGAAGGATTTCCCGCCGGAATCCGTGTACCGCTGCAATGTACAATCAGGAGAAAACCTATGGCAGAAACCTATGATACCCTGTGGAACCTGATGAAGACCTGGAAAAGAGTTGACCGCCCCGCCCTTTCCTTTGAGAACCCGGACGGGGCTCCCCTGACCCTTTCCTATAACGACCTCTATGAGAAGGTCTGCGCCGCCGCCGGGGCCACCCGCCACACGGCGACGCCCCTGCCCTTCCCCTGCATCAAGACGCCGGAGAACATCATCGACCTCTTAGCAAATCTCCTGGCCGGAAACGACCTCCTGATGCTGGACGAGAAGGGGGACAATCCGGGCGTCATTCTGGACCCGGTGCCGGATTTGACCCCGGCCGCTCCCGGGACGACTTTCGCCGAAGGGGTACCCGAGGGCCATACATTATTCTTTACATCGGGAACGACGAGCAAGTCCAAGGCCGTGATTCTCTCCACCCGGGCCCTTCTGGCCGCCTGCAAGAACGGACAGACCCTGGCCCCCTGTCACGAAGGGGACACGATCCTCGCCATCCTGCCCCTGTCCCACGTCTTCGGCTTCATCTGCTCCTTCCTCTGGGGCCTGACCTACGGGGCCTGCATCGCCCTGGGCCGGTCCATCCGGGAAATCTTTCTGGACCCGGGCTACTTCAAGCCGACCATCATTTCCGCGGTTCCGGCCATGATCGATGTCTTCATCCGGGGCAAGTGCCTGAATCCGGAGCTTCGTCTGGTCATCCTCGGTGCCGCCCCCGCCAAGCCCGCCATCATGCAGGCCCTCACCGACATGGGCGTGGAAGCCCACCTGGGCTACGGGCTGACGGAGACCGCCTCCGGCATCGCCCTGCACACGGACGATCCGGACCCCCTGGCCTTCACCCCCTGCCCCGGCGCTTCTTTTACAATTGAAGAGGACGGGGAAATATCCGTCGTCACAGACTCCTGCATGGACGGGTATCTGGGCGCCGACAGCTCGGATGTCCTGAAAAACGGCCGTCTCTACACCGGCGACTTCGGCTTCCTCGACGAACAGGGCCGCCTGCACGTGACCGGCCGTAAGAAGGACGTCATCGTCCTGCCCAACGGGACGAAGATTTTTCTCCCCGAGTACGAATCGGAACTGATGGCTGTCCTCCAATACGAGGACATCGCGGTCAAGGAGGCGGACAGCCACATTATTCTCTTTGTCGGCGGGCCCCTGCCCGACGGCCTTTCGACCGAATCCGTCAGCGCCGCTGTCGACAGCTTCAACCTCCGAAAGCCCCGGGACCAGCAGATCGGAAACATCGTCTATCTGGACAACGCCCTGCCCCGCACCGCCACCGGCAAGGTCATGCGCTACATGCTGCACGCCGCCTTATGACTAATGTAAAGCCCGGCAAATGTACTGCCGGACCTGAGCTGCGGGACCCGGTCGAAAAGCCGGTCCCTATGAACAAACGTTTTTTCGAACGTCCACAAGATTGTTACAGCCGGATCGTTTTGCTGCCCCGTCCCTATAATCAGGCGCTTTACGCAGCGCCCGCTGTTAATCCAAAAGAAGAGGAGAGATTCATCAATGGCACTCACACGTGACGAAGTAAAATCAAGAACCATCAAGCTCATCCACGACTATGTCCCCCAGCTCGAAAACGCCCAGCTCGACGACGACTCCGTGGTCAACAAGGACATGGGCGTCGACTCCATGAACTTCATCCTCGTCATCTGCAAACTGGAAGGCGAGTTCAATGTCAAGATTCCCCAGGAAGAATGGGACACCTATCGCACCCTCGGCGACCTGATCGACGCCGTCATGAAGTACAGCAAAGACTGATTTATGTCATACAAATATTTCGACAAGACCATCACAATCGAAAGCGCTTCGGTCAATATCCGCCGGGTCCTGCGCACCTCTTCGCTCCTCCGGATGCTGCAGGAGCTGACCATTGCCTTCACCGAGGCTGAGGGGGTCACCCGGAAGGAAACCCTGGACCGGGGCCTCCTCTGGGTCATCGCCAAGCAGGCCTTCGATATCAAAAGGATTCCGGCCTACGACGAAACGATCACCCTCCGCTGCTACGCCCTGCCGACCATGCACATGTTCTTTCCCCGCTACTATGAGGTGTATGCGGGAAGTGCGCCGACTCCACTGGCTGCGGGCAACCCTTCTGCCCCGCCTGCTGCCGCAGGGTCCGGCTCAGTCGCCCCGGAATCGGACAGTTCGGCTGCTTCCGTCCCTGAGCCCATCATCACCGGCACGACCCTGTGGCTTCTGATGGATGAAACGAAGCGGACCATGGTCCTGCCCGAAATGTACGGCATCCGCCTGGACGGAGGGGATTCCCCCGTCGGCTTTGACATTCCGAAGATGATTTCCATGCCGAAGGAAGAGGACAGCATTTCAGAGAAGCTGGTCACCGCCCCCTTCTCCCTGGCCGACATCAACGGCCACATCAACAACGCCCACTACTTCGACATTGCCGAAGACGCCATCCCCTTCGAAGAGGTAAAGCTCCTGGAGCCCGCCGGCTTCGAGGCCGAATACGAGAAGGAAATCCTCCCCGGCGACGAAATCCGCCTGACCTATATGAAGGCGACCGGCGGCTGGTACTTCCGGGGCACATTCGTGTCCGACGGGAAGGACGCTTTCCGGATTCATATCAAAATCTGAAATTTCAAAAACAGGGGTCGGGCACGCAATGCGTGCTCGACCCCTTCATGCTTATATTTCCTGTATTTCAGTCGGTTTTCTTCCTCTCCTCTTCCCGCTCACACTGGGCTTTAAAGAGCATGGCCGTATTCTTCGCGGCATCCGCCGGAGAGATATTCGTCGTATTGATGAGGAGGTCGTAGTTCTCCCTCGAGCCCCACTTCTGTCCCGTGTAGAACTCATAGTAGCGGGCCCGCTCCTTGTCGATGCGGTCCATACGGCGCTTGAGTTCCTTGTCGTTGATGGAAGATACGTCGTCCTCAATATGGGAAGGGCCGTCTTTTTCGATATCCTGGATCTCCTGAACGTCGCCGGCCGCGAGGGCCTTGGCCCGAGCGGCCGCCTTCTCCCGGGTCCGGTGAATCTTCGAATCCGTGTCGGCGTAAACAAATATGCGGAAGGGATTCATGTCCCTCAGAATATAGTCGGCGCAGCGGCCGACGATGATACAGTCCGATTTCTCCGCCAAAGCCTTGATAATCTTGTGCTGCTGGGAATAGATTTCCATATTCTGGTCCAGGACGGGATTGGCCTGGGGATACAGGGTCCGGGCCGTGTGAATCGGGTAGGAGAAAAAGGGGCGCTTCTCGACAATGGTCCGCACATACTCGGCGGAAAGCGAAGTCTCCTTGGCTATCTCCTCGATGATTTCCTGGTCGTAATAGGCGAAGGACAGGGCCTCCGACAAGCGTCGGCCCAGCTCCCGGCCCCCGCTTCCGAATTCACGTCCCACGGTGATGATTCTGTTCATAACCCGTTCCCTCTCTTTCAAAGCTGTGCTTTTGCATTATACTCTGCAGCCATCTTCCATCGTGCAGATTTTTCGATAATTGGATTCTCTATTATTCATGCACGCAGCGCGTGTTTTTCCTGTCTTCGTGGCTCAGTTCTTCATCCCGGCAAGCATTCTCTCGATATCCGCCTTCACAAAGTCTCCGATGTGCTTCTTCTGCTCCGGATCCAGTTCGGTCATATATACCGGCTTCCCGAAGGTCAGGTAGACGTCCCCCGGTACCAGCTTCCTCGGATGGTTCTCCCAGATGTCCCGCGTCCCCTTCATAGCTACAGGAATAATCGGACATCCCGTCCTTTGGGCGGCCTTGAAGGAACCGGCATGAAATTCATGCACCTTGCCGTCCTTGCTCCGGGTCCCTTCCGGGTAGACGAAAACCGAGGACTCGTCATTCTTGATCACATCGCAGCATTCCTGAATGGTTGTGATGGCCTTTCTCGGATCCGACCGGTCGATAAAAAAGCAGCCGATCCGCCCGACCCATGTGCCCAGGATCGGAATCCTTTGAAGCTCCTGCTTGACGATATAGGCAACCGGCTGCGGCAGATACCGATAGGACAGAATAATATCAAAATACGAAGCGTGGTTGCCGACGAAAAGGCACCGCTGATCCCGCGGAATGTTCTCCAGCCCTTCCACATGCATCCGGGCCCCGCAAAGAGGCGTCAGCACATGCCCCAGCATGAACTTCGCGACAGCGATCTGCCGGGCCCTCGACGACTCGGGGTTGATCTTTCCCAGCAGGAATTCGATGCCCAGGTACGGCAGGGTGACGATAAGGAACAATACAACAACGATAATTGTAAGGATTGCTCTGAACATGAATGTTTCCGGCTTTCTCGCAGATTTGCCCGGGCAAAACTCCCGCCGCTTTTGTTGTACTGATTTTACCATACATGAAAGGGAAAAATAAGCCCAAACACAATGTATAAGAAAAGACCTCCTGCCCTTTTCGGACAGGAGGCCGCATCAACCTCATGATTTTATATTATTATTTCACGCCGTACCAGGAGATGCCCTCGGCCTTCCAGCCGTTCTTTACGAGCATATCATTCTCTGCAAGATTGGCGGTATAGTTGTGGGAGCCGGTCTTGGCGTTCTTGTTGTACTGGCGGTATACGGGAACGCCCTTATTATCATCGGAATACCAGCCGATGCCCTCATCCTTCCAGCCGTTTCCGGTCAGCATGCTCTTCTCGGCCGGGTTCGTTGTGTAGTGGTGGTCGCCGCTGTTGGGATTGTAGAGGCGGTAAACCGGTGTCTTCGAAGTCTTCGGAGCTGTCCAGGTGACGCCTTCATACTTCCAGCCGGCTGAGAGCAGCTTGTTCCCTTCGGCCACGTTTGCCGTGTAGAAGTGCTCCCCGCTGTTGGGATGTACATGCGGTACATGGAATTGCCCTTGTCCGAAGGCACCGGTGTGATGGATGTCACGGCAGGGGTGAAGGTGGCGGTGACAGATGCTGCCGGCCCGACAAACGAAAACAGAAAATATCCGTTTGCCGGCGCTTTCAAGTCATCCACATTCGTCAGTTTTCCTTTACTGTCAAAGGTCAGGTTGAATGTGCATGTCTCCTCACGTGCATAAAGATCTTCTTTCAACCAAGAACCGGATTCACTTACATTTATGCTGCCTTCCGGAACGGCAAAAAGATACCATATGCATTCATCCTGATCAGGACCATTCGTAAATACAATTGTCAGCTTACCTGTACCCGCTCCGGAAGCTTTCATGCTGAGATTGTACATCTCATCTTCATCAAGACCATCTTTCAGTCTGTTTTCCCCGTTATCCAGAGTAAACTCATGATTATAACTAGGGCGGCCCCAAAAATCATTCGTGTACACCGGCGTTGTTACTACGCTTGCCGCATTTGCTTTTTCTGCCGGCAGGACGGCAAAAGCACTCGCCAGGGCCAGGGTCAGTGCTGCCGCCCCGGCAATCAGTTTCTTTGCTTTCATTATAATCCTCCACTTTCATCGTTCAGCCCAAAGCGGGCGACCTTCGGCACCATTGCCTCAAGTCTGATTATAGGTCGCCCCACCCGCCGGATTGCAAGAGGAATTAGGAAACTGGGCGGAATTTGAAAGTTTTCAGAAGAGAGGAGCGGACTTTTGTTCTGAAGCAAGCCATACGCCCACGGCCGGCGGGCGGATTGGCGGACATTTGTCCTGCCGGAGCCTATCGGCCCAAAGCTTGATGGCTATGTGGGGGACTTTTGTCTTGCCGGAGCCTCTAGGCCCAAGGCTTGTTGGCTGAATGGCGGACTTTTGTCCTGAAGCAAGCCATATACCCAGAGCCGGCAGGAAGTTTGGCAGACTTTTGTTTTGTTGCAGCCTATAGGCCCAAGGCGTACTGGCTGAGTGGCGGACATTTGTCCTGAAACAAGCCATATGCCCACGGTCGGCAGGCGGTTTGTCGGACATTTGTCCTGCCGGGACCTATAGTCCCAAGGCTTGCTGGCTGAGTGGCGGGCTTTTGCTGCATTCTTGAAAAAGTTTATAAAAGTTTAATACACTTCTGCTTCAATCCGTGCTATCATACTTTCAAATCTGATACGCAGGAATCATTCATAATACATTTCTATTCAGTTCTACGTTTTCTACAAGCATCTGCGTATCAATTTTCCACACCCCCTTCAGCAGCCCGTCAGTTTGCTATTCCCAAATGGAAGTCGCAAGAAAACTGTCTTCGAGCTCAATTCAAATTCATTTCTTTATTTCACATCAATCTTTCACATCAAAAGGAGGCCATTATGGCAAGAATTCCGGAAATCAAAAAAGATCTGCAGCAGCTGAAAAAGGAAGAAAAAGCTCTGGTCCGCGCACTGGGAAAAGACACAAATGGCGGGCGAAGGCTGGAGATTTCTTCCAACGGTCAATACGCAAAATGGTTTGTTAAGGAAAACGGGAAGAAAACATATCTGCCAAAGTCGGAACGGGACCAGGCGGTTTCCCTTGCCAGGTCCGCCTGGAACAAGGCCAGGCTGGCAGAAGTGAGGGCGGAGATTACTGGCTGTCAGCGGTATTTGAACAGTTTTCGGGGCAAGACAACCCATATGAAGCAGCTGATGGCAAAGCCGGGGTTCTGCGAACTTCTGGGAGTAGAAAATACTTCTTCCGCTGCTTGGGCAAAGGCGCCGTTCAGTAAGAATCCTTCGCACCCTGAGCATTTGAAATTCAGGACAAAATCCGGCCTTCTGCTTCGCTCAAAGTCAGAAACTTTGATTGCGACTATGCTTGAGAAATACAGTATACCGTTTCGTTATGAGTGTCAGATGGATACAGCAACAGGGGCCATATATCCGGATTTTACAATTCTCAGTCCGGTGAACGGGAAGCAGTATATCTGGGAGCATTTCGGTATGGTGGACAATCCGTCGTATGCAGCAAATATAGGGCAGAAATTGTATACATATTCTCAACTTGGCTATATCCCGGACGAAAACCTGATTTTGACTTATGAAAGTCATGACTATCCGTTGGAACCTTATCACATTGAAGCGGTCATCCGGCAATATTTTCTTGCCGGAGAGGAGTGAGCCGGGACGGATATTTGCAGCAAAACAAGCCATACGCCCACGACTGGCTGACCGAGTGGTGGACATTGTTTTGTTGTAGCCTATAGGCCCAAAGCTTGATGGCTATGTGGCGGACATTCGTCCTGCCGGAGCCTCTAGGCCCAGGGCTTGTTTGTTAGGTGGTGGACTTTTGTCCTGAATCAAGCCATATACCTAGAACCGACAGGTGGTTTGGCGGACTTTTGCAGCAAAACAAGCCATACGCCCATGACTAGCTGACGACATGGCGGACTTTTGTCCTGCCGGAGCCCATAAACCCAAAAAGGGGCGGGCCGCCGCACGCGTTGCGTGCGGCGGCCCACCCCTTCAATTTTCCTTTTTCTGAACCTTACTGCTTCGCGGCCTCGAGCATCTTGTTCTTGAGCTCGCCCTCAATCTGGACAAGCTCGGCTTCGGCTGCCTTGCGCTTTTCCTTGCCCTCGGTCTGAATACGCAGGATTTCATCCATAGTGGAGATCAGCTGCTCGTTCGTATTCTTCAGGGTCTCGATGTCGACAATGCCCCGCTCGGACTCCTTGGCCGTCTCAATCGTGGCGGTCTTAAGGTTGGCTGCATTCTTCTTCAGGAGCTCGTTCGTCATGTCATTGACTTCGCGCTCCGCCTTGGCCGCCTGGCCCGCATGCTCGATGCCGATGGCGATGACCATCTGATTCTTCCAGAGGGGAATGGTGTTCAGAATCGTGGACTGAATCTTCTCAGCCATGGCCTGGTCAGAAGCCTGCACCATGCGAATCTGGGGACCGGTCTGAAGGGCGATGGTCTTCGTCAGCTCCAGGTCGTAAAGCTTCTTTTCGAAGCGGTCGCACTGGGCAGCCAGGTCCTTGGCATACTGGACGTCTTCCTGGGCTCCGGTCTGCTCGGCTTTCTTCTGGGCGGCCGCAAGCTCGTTCGTCCGGACTTCCTCCAGCTTCTTCTTTCCGGCGATGATGTAGACGGAAAGCTCCTTGAAATACTTGAGGTTCAGGGCATAGAGCTTGTCGAGGATGTCAATATCCTTCATCAGGACGACCTGCCGCTTCTGCAGCTCGTCGGAGATAATCTTTACATTGCCCTCGACCTTGTTGTACTTGGCCTTGAGGGTGGTGATATTGTTGGCGCTCCGCTTGAAGAGCTTCATGAGGCCGTGCTCGTTCTCGTCAATCTGGAAGTTCTTCAGTTCCCCGACCAGGCCTGTGATCATGTCGCCGACCTCGCCCATGTCCTTGGTCCGGACACTGTCGAGGGTCCGCTCGGAGAAGTCCGCCATCTGCTTCTGGGTGCTGGCCCCGAAGGCCATGACTGCAGCGGAGTCCGAAAGGTCGATGGAGGAAGCAATTTCATCCACCTTCTTCTTCTCTTCGTCGGAGAGTTCCGTCTCTGCGGGAAGGGGCGCTTCGGCGGCCTTCGCGGCCGGCAGGTTCTGGCCCGCCTCCATGAAAATGCGGTCGAGTTCCGAAATCTCAGGTTCTTTCGTCGCCGTCGGCGCTGCGGTGCCGGCTGTTTCTTCTGCCTTCTGCATTACTGTGGTTTCATCTGCCATCTGTCTGTCCTCCCTGCATAATGCATTCAAAATTCAATCCGTACAAATTCCGATATAGAAACTCCCGGCAGCAACCTCGCCGCAGTTTGCAGAACCGGGAAACAGCCATCGCAATGATGGCACACTATTTTTCTCTACTATACCTGATTGATTACAATAAAGCAGTATCTGTTCATGTAAAATTTCCGTAATGCCTGCCGACCGGCCCGAAGGCGGCGGTCTGCATTAGTCATGAAACTCAGAGAATCTCGGTAATCTTCAAGTCCGTGTCCTTGAGGGACAATAGCTTTCCGTCGTCGAACTTGATGAGGGGCTTCGACGGGTAGCGGCTGTCGACGAAGATAATTTCGCCTTCGCTGCCGTCGGAGAGCTTGACACGGTTGTTCAGGTAGGTGCTTCCCATGTGCTCGAGGAAGGTCAGAATCAGCTTCGTGTCGTAGCGCTCGAGGCCTTCATCCATCATAATGTCGATGACTTCGAAGGGGCAGATGGGGCCGCGGTAGCAGCGGGCGCTCGTCATCGCGTCATAGACGTCGGCGATGGAGACAATCTTCGCAAAGCGGTTGATCTGTATGGCCTTGAGCTGGAAGGGGTAACCCTTGCCGTCGCAGCGCTCGTGGTGCATGAGGGCCGAGTACTTCATATTTTCATTCACATCGTAGGAGACGAGAATCTTGTAGCCTTCGATGGTGTGGTTCTTGACGATTTCATATTCCTCGCGGGTCAGGCGGGCGGGCTTCTTGATGATGGTGCCCGGAATCACGAGCTTTCCGATGTCGTGAAGGACGCCGGAAAGGATGGCAGTCCGGATGTCGTCCGGCGAATAACCGGCCCAGCGGGCCAGGATGCCGGAAATCAGGGAAACGTTTATGCAGTGCACATATGTTGTATCATCGTAGCTGCGGAGATTGTGCAGCATATCGAAAATCGACTGGGGGGACCGGCCCTGAAACAGGCTCATGGGCTGGCTCAGAATCTGATCCGTATCCAGAGAGTTCGTGTTTCTTGAAACGATGTCGTTCAGCTGGTCCTGGAAATTCCCGACCACGTCCTCGAACTGGGCCTTGAACTCCTTGAACTCTTTGCTGTTCTTGATCTGCTGGGACCGGCTGGTCTCTTTGACCGGCTCGGCGACAGGGATGCTGGCGTCCTCGACGAAGACGTTGTAGATATAATAGGACTGCAGGGTCGTAATCGCCGATTCATTGATCGTCGTTCCCGCCCGGAACAGGAGGTTGCCGCTGCTGTCGTAGACGTCGGCCCCGATGACCATTCCGGGAATCAAATCCCTGACCTGTACTGTTTTCATTGCTCCCGCTCTCCCAATGAAATTTGATACTAATGTAAACCCCGCTGGCGGATTGTGCCGTCTGCCTTGCAGCGCCTGCCAAGCTGCTGCCTGGTCGCCCGTCCTCAGTCGACCGCAGTTTCAGTCTTTAAGCAGTGTCATAAGGTCCGGAAAGGCCTTGATTTCTGCCGCGCAGGCAGTGACGCTTCCGAATCCGTAGGAGACAAATATGAAAGGAACGCCGGCCTCCTCCGAAGCCTCCCGGTCGCCTTCCGTGTCGCCCACATAGACGGGCCTCTTCAAGTGATTTCTCTCCACGATGGTCCGCATATTTGCGGCCTTCCCGCACCCCGTATCCCCGAAGCAGAGATGGTCCGTAATGCAGGAGGCAAAAGAACCTTTTTCCATCACAAGCTCTATATAGCCCTTCTGGCAGTTGCTGACGATGAAAAGTTTCCTGCCCGCGTCCGAGAAAGAACGAATCGTTTCAACCACTCCCGGATAGAAGATCTGACAGGGGTCCCTTTCCAGGGCCGCCTCTTCCATCTCCGTGCAGGTGTCCATGATAGCAAGGCGCATGTCCTCTTCCATAGTTGGAAAAATCGCCGCCGCAATCGCGTCCATAGTCTTGCCGAAGAGGCTCCTCAGGTCGGCTCCAGTCACCGTCGTATCCGTCACCCCGTGGCTGCGGAAGGCCTCGTTCCAGGAGGCAGCCACAATATCTGTCGAATTCCACAGGGTTCCGTCAATATCCAGTATAATTCCGTCAGTCTTCATAAAAATCTTCTGTTTTCTTCCGTTTGATTTGTCAATTTTACCGCAACGGTCCCATATTTTCAACGGACAGGGCGCTTTCGTAACGACTTTCGGGAAACTCTGCATGGTATTCAGCGTTTTGGCCCTGTCGCCGGTGTTGGGGCAAAAGTCCGTCATTCCTAAAGAAACATTTGCAAAATGCGGCCTTCCGCGGTAGCATATGAAACTGTGTGCCGGAAGGTCCGGCCGCAAAATGCTTATATCACCAATAAGGAGAATAAGACATGTCAGAAGAAACAAACACCCGCGCCGCAGGCGCAAAAACAGGCACATCCGGGAAGACTCTCTTCCTGGTGGAAACCGCCGTCCTGGCCGCCATCGTCATCCTGATGGCCTTCACCCCCATCGGCTATATCAAGACCGGGGCGCTTGAAATCACACTAATCGTCATCCCCGTCACCGTGGGAGCCGTCGTCCTCGGGCCCGTCGGAGGCCTGATTCTGGGCACGGTATTCGGCCTGACCTCCTTCATCCAGTGCTTCGGCCTGTCTCCCTTCGGAGCCGCCCTCCTGGCCATCAATCCCATTCTGACCTTCATCGTCTGCGTTCCGACCCGGATGCTGATGGGTTGGCTGACCGGCATTATTTATAAGGCCATCAGGAAACCCAATGAGAACTCGGTTGCCGCCCTGCCCGTCGCATCGGTCTGCGGGCCCCTGCTGAACACCCTTTTCTTCATGAGCACGCTCGTCATCTGCTTCTACCGCACCGACTACATTCAGGGCTTTGTGCAGGCTCTGGGCGCCAAGAACCCCTTCACCTTCGTCCTTCTCTTCGTCGGAATCAACGGCCTGATTGAAGCCATCGTTGGCATCATCGTAAGCACTGCGGTCGGCAAGGCCCTGCTCGTCGCCAATGCAAGAGCTGCCCGCTGATTTTCCCCCCTGAGCTCAGCTTGACTCATGAATAATATAAATCCCCTCCTCTTTCCTCCGCTGTCCATTTGCAGCCCGGACCGGGAGGGGGATTTTTCGATTGTACAGGATGAAAAACCTGTTCAAAATTCATTCTAAGGATTGTATAATCAGCAGTAAGTCACGTGATGGAACTACTGCTGATTTTTTGCTTTCCCGGGGTTTTGAATTAGTCATGTGAAAAAACGGGAAGGCCGGTGAGGTATGAAATGAAAGAGAAACTGCTGACCTTTGCGGTCCCCTGCTACAACTCAGCCGACTACATGCGGCACTGCATCAGCACCCTGCTGACCGGCGGCGACCGGGTCGAAATCGTCATCATCAACGACGGTTCCAAGGACGACACGCTGACGATTGCGAACAAATACGCGGCGAAATATCCGGACATCGTGAGGGTCGTCGACAAGGAAAACGGGGGCCACGGATCGGGCGTCAATGCGGGCATCGACCATGCAACCGGGCTCTATTACAAGGTCGTGGACTCGGACGACTGGGTGTCCGTGAAGGCCCTTTCCGAGCTCCTCGACAAGCTGGAGGAATTTGCGGAAGCCTTCGACGAGAAGGGCTCTTCGGCCAATATTCCTGACCTCGTGATTGCCAACTACGTCTATGAGAAGGAAGGCAAGCTGGTCAAGGAGGTCGTGAAGTACCACCACCTGCCTAAGGGGCAGATTTTCGGCTGGGACCGTTTTTCGATTCCGGAACCGGGCCACTACCTGCTCATGCACTCGATTATCTACCGGACGGGACTCCTGAAGGAGTGCGGCCTGCGCCTGCCGGAGCACATGTTCTATGTGGACAATATCTACGCCTACGTCCCCCTTCCCTACGTCAAGCGCATGTATTATATGGACATCAATCTCTACCGCTATTTCATCGGCCGGCCGGACCAGTCCGTCCATGAGGACGTCATGATCGGACGCGTGGACCAGCAGATTGCCGTGAACAAAATCATGATTGATTCCTGGAAACTGATGGATGACCCCATGATTACGGACCGGCCCCGCCTGCAGCGATATATGCTGAAGGACCTGGAAATTATCACGACGATTTCCTCGATTCTCCTGATCCGGGCCCATACGGACGAGGCCCTGCAGAAGAAGGACGAGCTTTGGAAATACCTGGAAGAGAAAGACCCCAACACCTGCAAGGCCCTGAAGCACCGCTTCCTGGGCGGGGGCATCAATATCCCCGGCAAGGTCTCCCGGAAGATTGCCGAGGAAGTCTATCTGGCTCTGCAGAAAGTAGTCGGATTTTCGTAATACAAAATAATTAAAGACCTGTGATTGGGCCTTTTTCTGTGCAAAATAGCAAATGTCCGCCATTTTTTCTGCAAAGTGCGGGTATAAAGTTCGCTGCAAGACAAAAGTCCGCCAATACAATAGCTGACTGTGGGCTTATATCTTGCAAAAAAACATAAGTCCGCCAATGAGGCGGACATCTGTGGGCACATATTCTGATACAGAGCAAAAGCCCGCCCGTTGAGGGAACAAGATGAGGATACTATTGATACGGCACGGGGAGCCGGACTACGAACACGATTCCCTGACGCCCAAAGGGGACCGGGAGGCAAAGCTGCTTTCCGACCTTCTGGCAAGAGACCATATTGATCATATATATAAGTCCCCTCTGGGTCGGGCAAGGCGGACCGCATCCTTCACGGAAGAAAAGCTGGGCATGGAGGGGGAGACACTGGATTGGCTGCAGGAGTTTCCCGGGACTTTGGATATCAATGGCTATCCGGAGCTTCAAAAGGCCTACCCGGATACGCCAAGAAATTCAGATGGCACCTATGAAAAGCGGATTTTCTGGGACATGCTGCCCAGCTCCCTGACGGCCGGAGGTCCTTACCTAGATAATTCCGCCTGGGCGGATTCCGAAGAAGCTGTTCGCGGCCATTTGAAAGAAAACTATGAAAGGGTCACCGGCGGCTTCGATGACCTGCTGGCTTCCTACGGCTACCGGCGGAACGGCCTTCTCTATCGGGTCGAAAGGGAGTCTAAGGAAACCATAGCTCTTTTCTGCCACATGGGTGTGAGCTGCGTTCTCCTGTCCCACCTCTGGAACTGCTCCCCCTATATCCCCTGGCACAGCGTCTGTATGCTGCCGTCCGCGGTGACGGAGATTGTCTCGGAAGAGCGGGAGCAGGGTGTCGCCTATTTCCGGACCCTCCGCATAGGAGACATATCTCATCTCGTCCTCGGAAACGAACCGCCTTCCTTCATGGCCCGCTTCTGCGAGACTTACGAAGAGGAAGACGTAAGGCATTGAATATTTGCGCGAACAAGCCCCCGGCGCTGCCGGGGGCTTGTTCATTAATGGGAATTGTTTTTGTAATACGCAAACATGTACTGCTGCATGACGCCGTTATAGGGGCGGTATCTGTCGAAGTCGAACCCATCCGGATAGTGGTCCGCAAGGGCCCGCTGTATCCAGACATCCACGGGAAAGGCGTCGAGCCGGTGGAAACCGAAGAGCATGGTGCAGGCACAGACCTTGACGCCCACGCCGTAGAAGGACAGAAGGGCTTCCTTCAGGTCTTCGTCGGAGAGCACCGAAAACTCCGCCAATGCATTTTCATTTTCCGCGAAGAAGTTTGCTGTCTTTTTGATATAGGGCAGGCGGTAGCCGAGGCCGCAGGAAGAAAAGCCAGCCTCCCGCTCGGGGCAGGTCCCGACGGCATTTCCGTATCCGTATTTTTCGCACTGAAATGCTGCCAGGTCTTCGGCTGAAGGGAAGGAATATACTGTCTCTCCTTCCACTTCTCCTAAGGGCTTGCCATAGACCCGGCAGAGGCGTTCAATGGCTGTGGAGATTGCCGGGATGCTCTTTCGCTGGGAAATCAAAAAAGAAATCAGGGTTTCAAAAGGCTCCTGCCGCAGGATGCGGATTCCCTTCCCGACGGCTGCGGCAGACTGCAGAAAAGAATCCGCCGGATCAATACTTTCGCGAATCCGGCGGTAGGAAGTTCCCAAATCAAAATAATTTTTCCACAGGTGTTCGTACTCTTCCGGGGTGCAGGAGAGGTCGAGGAGGGCAGGGACTTCAGGCTTTTTGACAGAAGGACCGGATCCTTCGCTTTTGCCAGCACCTGCCGCTTTTGCGCGCTCTGCCATGCCTGTCACCTGCCTTGCAATGACATAGGTCCCGAAGGCAGGAATCATCCACGCGCCGTCGGAAAGCCTTTTCCACCGGAAGCACTGGCCGCTTTCCGCTATCTTTCCCAGGTCCAGATCGTCGTCAATTTCTATTCGCATGATTTTCTACAGAGAGAGTAATGCCTGGACTTTCACAGGTATCTTTCTTGTTCATTGCATCATATCTTCTTTTCGAGGTTCCGTATCCGGTACTTTTGAAAGTACTGCCTGGAATTTTTTCAGGCTGCCGTTTGCTCCCCGCTTTTCTATGTATTGCTCTGTATCAAGAGCGGTAAGCTTTTCGATTACTGCGGAAGTGACAAACTGATTGATGGATGTGTCATCGTTCCGGGCGGCAATTTTCACCGCATCATGAACAGAATCCGGGAAACGAATACTGAGTGTAGCCATATTTTTACCGCCTCTCTTCCAGAATACTCAGAAATTCTCCGGGAGTTACGGCCGTAATTCCATAAAAGCCGATGCCGGAATAATCTTTCTTGTTGAATGTAATAATATAACTGCTTTGAGATGCCAGGGCCAATTCCAACACATGATCATCAAAGGGATCCTTCAGAAAGGGCCGCCATAGATAATACACCGGTGTTTTTTTACCGATTCGACAGATGTAATCAACGAAGTCATCAATATCCTGCAAAGAGAATATTGCAGGTGAAAGATGCTTTTTCAGCTGAGCCTCGTATTCCAGTACAAGCGGAAGAGAAATATTCATCCGAAATACCTGCTCCGGAAGCATTGAAATCAGCTTGAATGAATAGCCAAGGCTGCTTTGCAAAGCGGATAAGATTACGTTTGTGTCAATGACTACGTCCATAATGGTATTATATATACTACCGCGAATACTGTCAAATATTCCGCCATGGGCTTATGGCTTGTTTCAGGACAAATGCCCGCTACTCAGCCAGTACGCCTTGGGCCTATAGGCTGCAACAAAACAAAAGTCCGCCAATCCGCCTGCCGGCCGTGGGTATATAGCTTGTTTTAGGACAAAAGTCCGCCATTCAGCCAACAAGCCTTGGACCTATAGACTCTGGGAAGGCAAAAGTCCGCCAATCAGCTGACAAGCTATGGGCCTAGAGGCTCCGGTGCGGCAAAAGTCCACCAGGTCACCTACCTGACGTGGGCACATGGCTTGCTTCAGAACAAAAGTCCTCCATACAGCCAGTAAGCTTTGGGCCTATAGGCTCCGGCAAGACAAAAGTCCGCCAAACCATCCGCTGGTCGTGGGCATATAGCTTGTTTCAGTACAAATGTCCACCACTCAGCCAACAAGCCTTGGGCCTAGAGGCTGCGACAAAGCAAAAGTCCGCCATTCAGCCAGTACGCCTTGGGCCTATAGGCTGCAACAAAACAAAAGTCCGCCAGGTCGTCAGCCAGTCGTGGGCGTATGGCTTGTTTCAGGACAAAAGTCCGCCATGTCGTCAGCTAGTCATGGGCGTATGGCTTGTTTTGCTGCAAAAGTCCGCCATATATCAGATCTTGTACATCCCCGCGGCCTGCAGGATGGAGCTCACCAGGACTGCCAGCATGAACCAGGGGGCAATCCACTTGATGACGATAGTGAAGAGCTTCTTGGCCTTGAAGGTGGCCCCTTCCGCCTCAGCTTCCTCGATGATGGCTTCGGGCTTGATGACGAAGCCGACGAAGATGCAGGTAACAATGGCTACGACCGGCATCAGGACGCTGTTAGAAATAAAGTCCATGAAGTCGAGAATCTGCATGCCGAGAATCTTCACATCGGAAAGCGGCCCGTAGCCCAGGGATGCAAGGCTTCCGAGAACCAGGGAATAGGCGGCTGTAATCAGGGTGGCCCGGCGCCGCCCCATATGGAAGGCATCCATGAAGATGGAGACCACAGCCTCCATCAAAGAAATCGAAGAGGTCAGAGCCGCCACCGTAACCATGAGGAAGAAGGCGGCCCCGATGAAGCGGCCGCCGACCATGGTGGCAAAAGCCTTGGGCAGGGTGACGAACATAAGGGAGGGCCCTGCGGTCAGGGCCGTTGCATCGCCGCCGGAAAAGGCAAAGACGGAGGGGATAATCATGAGACCGGCCAGTACCGCTACCAGGGTATCGAAAACTTCAATCTGGCGGACCGAACCCTCAAGGCTGTCTTCCCGGTTCATATAGGAGCCGTAGGTAATCATGATGCCCATGGCCAGGGACAGGGAGTAGAAGAGCTGGCTGATAGCTGCCAGAAAGGTCTTGACCGAAAGGTGTTCCAGACTGGGAACGAAGTAGTAGCGGATTCCGGCTCCCGCCCCGGGCTGGAAGCATATGTAGACGGAAAGGACAATCATCAGGACCAGGAGGACCGGCATCAGGATCTTGCTGATTTTCTCAATTCCCCGGACGACACCGGCCAGGATGACTGCCGTGCAGAGAACGAGGCAGATCAAGAACCAGACCAGAGGCTCAACAGGCTTTGAAATGAAGGCCCCGAAGAAACCGTCCTCCGCAGCCGCCTTGTCCTGGCCGATCAGGAAAGCCGCGAAATACTTGATGACCCAGCCGTTGATAATGACATAGTAGGGAAAAATAATCATGGGGACCGCGGCGGTCAGGATTCCCTCGAAGGTAAAGCCTTTCGAAAGGGTCCGGTAGGCCCGGATGGCTGACTGGCGGGTCTTCCGGCCCAGGCCGATTTCGGCCACCATCAAAGAAAATCCGAATGTGACAGCGGCTGCCAGATAAATAATGAGAAAACTTCCGCCCCCGTACTGGGCCGCGAGATAGGGAAAGCGCCAGATATTGCCGAGGCCGATGGCCGAACCCGCAGCCGCAAGAACAAAGCCGATACGGCTGGAAAATGAAGATCTCTTCTGCATGAATTTCCTCCCTCTCTATAACCCTCAAAGAATCCGGCATTCAGTCCTTTTTTGCTCCGGCCGGTTCGGTCAGGCCGTCCCGGGCCATCATCTGCTTCATGACATTGATATCCGAAGAGACGTCCCAGGCCACATCCGCAAACATATCGTCAAGGACCTTGAGGCAGGCCGTATTGATGGTGTCCATGGACTCTTCAATATTCTTCTTCGTCGCGTCGACATTAGAACCGGCCGGCTGGTCCTTCAGAGATACATAGGCGTTCAGGAGCTTCACCGTCGTAGGCAGGTAATAGCTCATCAGCATGCCGACATTGCCTGCAGAAGAAGGATCCTTGCGGACCTGGTCCATTATTCGTTTGACAATATCTTCCAGGGTATAGAGCTTGTCCGACATGGCTTCCGTGTCGGGAATCTCGTCGTTGATTTCCCGGATGATCCGGATATAATCCCGGCCCTGGGAAAGTATTTCGTCGACCTGGGCATTCCCGGTAGATTCGCTTTCTTCCTTGCGGGTCCGGGCCTCTTCGGCCTTCTTTTCTTTGGCGCTGGCCCGGGCGGCGGCCTCCCGCTCAATCCGGCCGTCCTCCGCCTGCCGGTATTCCTTATAGGCCCGGTCAGAGAACATGACCGTCGTGGCCTGGATGTCAATCCGGGCCCCGGGGAGGAGCCCCTTGCCCATGATGCGGCGCAGGTACTTCTGCACCGTCTTCACCGGCATGGCCAGGCGCGCCGCCAGGTCTTCCACAGAGATATACTCGGCCTCTCCTGCTGCCGTATCCACGAGGTTGGCGAAATTGCGGAGACGGATGGAAGAGATATTGGTTCCCAGAAGGAAGGTAAAAGCACCGGCGCAGATACCAAAGAATATGGCCGCCCCCAGCGTCCATCGATTCAACGAGGCAATATAGCTCGAGTGACTGGCCAGTTCGCTTATGGAGGAAATCATCAGAGGAAAATTGATGGCCATTCCTACCAGACCGACAATGGTCAGGGCGATATTTTTCCCTTCCCCGGACTTGATGCGGTTCACCCGCGCGGAGCGGTTGACCCTGTCTTCTGCCGCAGACGAAGAATACTGAGCATTTCGCGCCTGTGTATAGGTGCCCTGTGCGTTGGTCTTTGACGGAGGCGTCTGTCGGCCGCCATTGGGCCGGGTCCAGGCACCTGAAAATGTGCTGCTTCCGCGCGTATTCGTGCCGCCGTAAGGGTTGGTCCCGGAATTGGCGGCATTTCCTGCTCCCCGCTTTCCGACCCGGACATCAGCCCCGTTCAGGTCCACATAGGGAGTTGAGGAAAAGCCGCTTTTCGCGCTATTTGCAAAGCCCTGAGCCGCCTGTTTTGTGGCATTGGCATAATCAGACGCCGCCTGTCTTGTAGCCCTGGCGTAGTCCTGAGCGCTCCGGACCGCCTGCTGCCCCTCCTGCTTCAGGGTATCGCTCATGCGCTGGGCCGAGTCCCGCAGGTCGTCGTTCAGATGGGAGAAGTCCCCGCTGGATACGGCGTCGTTGACCGCCCGGGCCATATCATTTCCGGCATTTACAATATCGTCAAACATAAATCTTCCTGTCTATTTCAGAAAAATATAAGCCTTTTCATAATACCACAAGAGGGCCGACCGCGAAAGCGGACGACCCTCATCTATATCAACTTGTGGATACCTGGGAAATCCGAGCCTCAACCGCAGCAGCTTCCGGCTGCCGGAGAAGCCCGGCCCTCTTCAATTATTCATGCAATCAGCTGTTCAGCTTTGCAATCAGTCCGTCCAGCTGGTCCGGCGTCATGGTGCCGAAGCTGGGCAGGGACTTGAGGGGCATGTACATCATCATGGCCCTGTTCATCTTGTCTGTGATGGCCTCCGCTGCCGCAGAGCCTTCCTCCGCCTCACCGCCGCTCATGGCTGCAGCGCCTTTTGCAATCATGGCTTTGATTACGGGCGCCGTCTTCGGGTTGGCCAGGAGTTCTTCCGTAATGGTGTCCCCGGCCACATGCAGGGGAATGACCTTTTCCGTCGTGAAAGAAATTTCCTCATTCAGAATAATATGGTCGCTGGCGTCTCCGATCAGAAGCTCATACTTTCCTGAAGGGGCGTACCAATCGCCCAGGCGCTCCTCGAAGTAGGAGAGGTCCCGCGCAGTGAGATGCATTTCGACGCTCTTCGTCTCGCCGGGCTGCAGGTATACTTTCGCAAAGTCTTTGAGTTCCTTCAGGGGCCGCTCCGGGGTGCCGTTTTTGTCCGCCACGTAGAGCTGGACGACTTCTGCACCTGCTGTGGAGCCTGTATTCGTCACATCCACCGTGACGGTGAGCTCCGAATCATCCGTCATGGACGAAGCAGAGAGCTTTACATTAGTCATGTCAAAGGTCGTGTAGGAGAGACCGTGCCCGAAGGCCCAGCGGACGGGCATTTCCTTCTTCTCATAGTAGCGGTAGCCCACGAAGACGCCTTCCGCGTAGTTCACGGTCTTCATCTGGCCCGGGAAGTTCAGGTAGGAGGGGTTGTCGGACAGCTTCATGGGGAAGGTCTCCGCCAGGTGGCCGGAGGGATTGACCTCGCCGTAGAGGAGGCGGTCCGTGGCCTCGCCGGCCCCCTCGCCGCAGAGATACATTTCGAGAATGGCTGCGGCTGAAGGCGCCCAGGGGCACTCGACGGGGCTGCCGTTATGGAGGACGACAACCGTATGGGGCTGGGCCACCGCCCTGGAAGCGGGGCTTCCTGGCAAAGCCGCCGATGTAGGCAACCTTTGCGTCCGCAGAGAGAGGCAGGGTCCCGTCGTTCTGCAGGAGAACCGCACAGCGGCCGGCCAGGTCCACGGCCTTCTCGTGATCGGCAGCCCGGTCGAAGACAGCAGTTTCATCCCGATTATCCAGATAGCGGTAGATAGTGGTGAGAACCCGCTCCACGCAGGCATCAACAGCCTCTTCGGAAAGCTCGCCTTTCTTCACGGCCTCGACAATCCGCTTGTCATTGGCTTCGGTATTTCCGGGCATCTCGAGATCCAGGCCGGCCCGGACGCCCTGCACCCGGTCGTCCACAGCGCCCCAGTCCGTGACGACGAAGCCCTCAAAGCCCCAGTCGTCGCGCAGAACCTTTGTCAGGAGCCACTCGTTGTCCGAGGAGTAGGTCCCTTTGATCTTGTTATATGAGCACATAACGGTCCAGGGCTGGGCCTCCTTGACCGCCGTTTCAAAGGCCGGGAAGTAGATTTCCCGGATGGTCCGCTCGTCCGCTTCTGCGGAGATGCTCATGCGGCGGGTCTCCTGATTGTTCAGGGCGAAATGCTTGATGGATGTGCCGACATGCTTCGACTGGACACCCTTGATGTAGGCCGCAGACATCTTTCCGGCTACGACCGGGTCTTCGGAGAAGTACTCGAAATTGCGGCCGCAGAGGGGGTTCCGCTTGATATTGACGGCCGGTCCGAGCACCACGGACAGATTCTCCGCCTGGCACTCGTTTCCGATGGTCTCGCCCAGCTCCTTTTCAAGGTCCTTGTCAAAGGAAGCCGCCGTCGCACAGCCTGCCGGGAAGCAGACCGCCTTGATAGACTCGTTCACGCCCAGGTGGTCCGCCTTCTGGTCCTGCTTCCGGAGTCCGTGAGGGCCGTCGGAAACCATGACGGCCGGAATGCCCAGCCGCTCCACGGCCTTCGTGTGCCAGAAATCCTTCCCGCCCAGGAGAGAGGCCTTCTCCTCCAGGGTGAGTTCCGAAACCAGCTTTTTGATGTCTGTTGCCATTCGTTTTCTCCTTTTATGAATAATATAAATCCCCCTGTCTTTCCGCCGCTTTTTCTGTAGGGCAGACAGTTTCTGTGGGAAATGTTTCATTACTCTGATATTATAAGTACGTCGTAGAAAAATCCATAGTCAGATTTGGCGTTTTTTGTTGATTTATTGACATATTTTGAACAGGAGGTCTCCATGCAGATCATTCTGGCGTCGGCCTCGCCGCGGAGGCTCGGCCTGCTGCGCCAGGTGGGCATAGAACCCCTGGTCCTGCCGGCGGACATAGATGAAAATATCCCAGAGACGGACCCGGCGGAGAAGGTGAAGAAGCTCTCCCTTCTGAAGGCCAAGGCCGTGAACAGAAATATGGATGCAGTCGACCTCTCAAGCGAAAAAGGGTCCGGCGCCGCCAAAGATGTTTTTAAGGAAGCCGTCATCCTTGCGGCAGACACTGTCGTAACCATTGACAGTACAATCCTGGGTAAGCCGGAAAGCCACGCCGAAGCCTACGAGATGATCTCCCGCCTGGCCGGCCGGAAGCACGAGGTCTATACCGGCGTCACCCTGCTGAGGCGGAATTCTGTCCGGACATCCGGCAGGCCGGATAGGCAGGCTGCTGATGGCACTCAGGAACCTGAGGCGTCCACCTTCGCAGTAAAAACCACAGTCGAGGTCGGGCCCATGACCGATGAGGAAATCCGCTCCTATGCCGACTCGGCAGAGCCCATGGACAAGGCCGGGGCCTACGGAATTCAGGGGTCCTTTGCCCGCTACATACGGGCCATCGAGGGGGACTACTACAATGTCGTCGGTCTGCCCCTGTACGAAACCATGCAGCACCTGAAGGAAATGTGCTATAATTCCTGAGTTGGTTTATAGAGGAAATAACAAAGGCGTTATTACCGGCAGCGGTAGTGGCGCCTTTTTTAGTATATATGCATTGCAAAACTGCCCCGATGGCGGATTTCCACCTGCAATAAAAAGTGAATTGCCTCTATCCGAAAAGGAGAAGCCATGGCAAAGGTCTTGTATTATAATGTTCCCGACACCCTCGACTACGAGCGGGGGCTCCTCAGAGAGTGGGGCGTCGACGACGTCGAACTCATGGAGATCAAGGACCCGGAACATGAGAAGGACTTCGGAGCAAGCCTTGCTGCGAGCGGGGCCGACGGCCTCGTCGTCATCTATGAGGACGTGACCCGGGAGATTCTCGAAAGCTGCCCGAATCTCAAAATCATCTCCCTGCAGAGCATCGGCTATAATAATATAGACATTCAGGCCGCCACGGACCACGGAGTCTGCGTCACGAACGTCCCTGGCTACTGCGCCGAGGAGGTGGCCACCCACGCTGTCGGCATGGCAATCGCCCTGGCCCGGAAGATCACCTTCCTGGACCGGGATGTGCGGGAAGGAAACTGGGACCCGGTGGCCGGGTATCCGGTCTACCGCATGAGCGGAAAGACCTTCGGCCTGGTCTTCTTCGGCGCCATTCCGCAAAAAATGGTCCCTGTCCTCCTGGCTCTCGGCATGCGGGTCCTGGTCTATGCCCCGACCAAGTCCGCAGAAGAGCTCTCAAAATTTGGCTGCGAAAAGGCGGAAACCTTAAATGGCCTGCTGGAAGAATCCGACTTCGTCTCCCTCCACTGCCCCCTGATTGACGGCGTCACGGACCACCTGATGGGAGAAGCCGAGTTTCACCGCATGAAGAAGACCGCCTTCTTCATCAATACGGCCCGGGGTGCCTGCGTGGACGAGGCGGCCCTCTATAATGCCCTGAAAACCGGTGAGATCACGGCCGCTGCCGTGGATGTCCTTGAAAACGAGGAAAGCATCGACAGTTCCCTCATCGGCCTTGAGAACTGCATCGTCACCCCCCACGCCGCCTTCATGTCGGAGGACTCCTACTATGAAGAACGGCAGAGGTGCCTACGGCACCTCTGCCAGCGGCTCGCAGCAAGGCTCGCCGCCCGTCCCGGCAATCTCGTGAATCCGGAGGTGGAATATGTTTCAGGACATCGAAGGAAAAATCACATATGAATACCGGCCGGCGGAGCCGACGGACTACCTGGTCCTCATAGATAAGGACAGGCCGGCCCTGACGGAAGAAGGCTTCCTGCCCACGCTGGCCGAGGGCGGCTTTGCCGCTTCCGAGGCCCTCCAGACCCTGCCGGGAGCTACTGCTCCTGTCACCCTCTCTTCCGCCCCGGAACTTCTTTCACAAGAGGACTCCTATTATCTTCAATACCTGCTGACCTACGGGGACAGGGCCTTCTACACCCTCCTTCCCGCCGGTTCTTCCCCGACCGCCCTCTTTCTGGCCGGCCCTGTAAAGCTCGAATACAAGGCCATGCGGACCCTCTTTGTTTCCGAAAACAAAGGCCTCCACTTCGCCGCGGCCACGGCCTGCCACCTGGCGGTCTGGTACCGGGACCACCAGTACTGCGGCCATTGCGGGCAGATGCTCCTTCCGGCGGACATTGAACGGGCCCTTTCATGTCCTTCCTGCGGCCTCGAAATCTTCCCTTCCATCGCCCCGGTCGTCATCGTGGGCGTACTCTATAAAGGAAAGATTCTCCTGACCCGCTACGCCGACCCCCGGGGCTACCGGCGGCACGCCCTCGTGGCCGGCTTCTGCGAAATCGGAGAAACCTTTGAAGACGCGGTCCGCAGAGAAGTCTACGAGGAGGCCGGTCTTCATGTGAAGAAGATCACCTACTACAAGAGCCAGCCCTGGGCCTTCTCCCAGAGCCTTCTGGCCGGCTTCTTCTGCGAGGCCGAGAACGACCGGATTACATTAAATACCGACGGGCGGGGAGAGCTCTCCGAAGCCGCCTTCTACGGGCCCGATGAAATCAGCGCGGAAGACAACGCCCTGGCCCTGACCTGGACCATGATCCGGGACTTCTGCCGGGACCCGGAGGCCATCGCCGCCCTGCTTTCCTGAAGCTGCCTGGTGCCTGCCCCGACAAAGGCTCCTGGGGGCGCCGGACCTTTGACTTTCTTCACACAATGTTCATTTTCATTTCCAGCTAATTAGGTTATAATTCGCATAATTGTTTTGTTTTCGGGGGGAAGCAGAAGGCGGGGAAGATGAAGAAATACATCGCAGAATTCATAGTGACCCTGATGGTCCTGGCTGTATCCGTCGGCCTGGGGGCCTATGTCGTGAAAGTCACTATTGACAATGGCGGCAGCCTTTTCGGCACCGTCGCGGACAATTCGGACGGAAGCACGGATACTTCCACCCCGGCCTCCCGGGTCATGGAAAACATCCGCCTGAGCCGGAGCACCAGCAGCACCGATACGACCGGCACCTCCGAGCCCACCGGCACCATCTTCATCGGGGACAGCCGGACCGTGGGCATGGACGGGGTCGTGGACATCGAAGGCACCAACAATCAGTTCGTCGTCGCCAAAGTCGGCCAGGGCCTGTCCTGGTTCAAACAGTCCGGCCTCGACGCTGTGAAGGACCTCCGCAAACAGAATTCCGCCCTGACCCACTGGCGCTATATAATGCTACTGGGCGTGAACGACCTCTGGGACCTGGATGCCTATCTGGAAGAATTTGACACCCTGCGGGAAGACTCGGACGTAGAGCTGATTCTGGTCTCCGTGAACCCTGTTGAAACTTATTCCTCCATTTCCAATACAAAAATCGAAACCTTCAACGCCGGTCTGCAGGATTACGCCGAAAAGAACGACCTCCAGTACATCGACACCTACAACTTCCTGATGGACGCCGGCTATCAGACCCAGGACGGCCTCCACTACAAGGATGCCACCTATCAGGAAATCTACGACCAGATAGAATCCGCCATCACGCCCGATTCCAACTGAACGCCCCTTCACAAATCACGGATTCATTCCTCACATAGCGCACTGAGAAAAGACCGGACCCCCGCAGGGCCCGGCCTTTCTTTATGTTTTACATTATTCTAATGAAATCACTTGAGGTGCCAGATCTCGTCATTGTACTGCTTGATGGTCCGGTCGCTCGAGAAGTAGCCGGAATGGGCGATGTTCACCAGGGCCTTCCGGTTCCAGGTCTGCTGGTCCTTATAGTCCTCGTAAACTTTGTCCTTGGTCTCGATATATTCCTTCGTATCGAGCAGGGTCATGAACCAGTCCTTGGTGATGAGCTCATGGTGCAGGCGCTCCAGCTGGCCCCGGTCGCCGATGGCGGTAAGTTCCGGTCCGGTGATGAAGTCGACGAGCTTGTGAATCTCTGCATCCTTCTCGTAGATCTCGTTCGCATGATAGCCCTGCTCCGCATAGAGCTTGATGACGTCATCGGACTTCTTGCCGAAGATGTAGATATTGTCGTCGCCCACGAGATCGTGGATTTCTACATTCGCCCCGTCATCGGTACCCAGGGTGACAGCCCCGTTGGCCATGAACTTCATATTTGAAGTACCGGAGGCCTCCTTGGACGCGAGGGAGATCTGCTCGGAGATTTCCGCCGCAGGAATAATCTTCCCTGCATAGGTGACATTGTAGTTTTCGGCCATGACGACACGGAAGTAGTCGCGGACATCCGGGTCGTTTGCAGTGAGGTCTGCGAGGCAGAGGATCAGATGAATGATGTCCTTCGCGATGACATAGGCAGGCGCTGCCTTGGCACCGAAAATCATCGTGATCGGGGTCTCCGGCTTCTTGCCGCCCTTGATTTCAAGGTACTTGTGGATGGCGAAGAGGCAGTTCATCTGCTGGCGCTTATATTCATGGAGACGCTTGACCTGGACGTCGAAGATACTGTCGGGATTTATGTCCACGCCCTGGACCTTGCGGAAGTAGTCAGCTAAGGCACGCTTATTGTCCCGCTTGATGTCGCCGAGTCTTCTCAGGACCTCGGGGTCGTTTTCGTATTTCAGGAGATCCTGCAGCTTGTCCGCATCCTTCTTGAAGTCGGGTCCGATCAGTTCCTCGATGTAGGAGGAAAGCCGGGGGTTGCAGTGGAGGAGCCAGCGGCGGAAGGTGATGCCGTTGGTCTTATTATTGAACTTCTCCGGATACAGGGTGTAGAAGTTGTGGAGCTCGGAGTCCTTGAGGATTTCCGTATGAAGGGCTGCAACGCCGTTTACCGAATGGCCGTAGTGGATATCCATATGGGCCATGTGAACCCGGTTGCCGTCGTCGATGATGCGGACGGACTTGTCCTCGTACTTTTCCCGGACCCGGTTGTCCAGCTCACGGATGATGGGAAGCAGGTGGGGAACCACCTCCTCCATGAAGTCCATGGGCCAGGTTTCAAGCGCTTCTGCGAGAATCGTATGGTTCGTATAAGCGCAGGTCTTTGTAACGACGTCGATAGCCTCGTCCATCGTGAAGCCTTCGAGCTGCAGGAGGCGGATCAGTTCAGGGATCACCATCGAAGGATGGGTATCGTTGATCTGGATGGCCACGTGCTTGTCGAGGTCGTGAAGGTTGTAGCCCTTGTCCTTCTGCTCCTTGATGATAAGCTGGGCGGCGTTTGAAACCATGAAATATTCCTGGTATACACGGAGCATCTGTCCGTCCCGGTCGGAGTCATCCGGATAGAGGAAGAGGGTCAGATTCTTCTCGAAGTTTGTCTTATCGAAAGCGATGGACTCGTTTCCTACCAGGCCGTCGTCCACGGTATCAAGGTCAAAGAGGTGGAGCTTGTTCACTCCTTCTACCCCGTAGCCGGGCACATCGATGTCATACATGGTGGACACAACGGTCTTCTTGCGGAAGGGAACCTCAAAGCGGACGTCGTCCCGCCGGTTCAGCCAGTTGTGCTGGCCGATCCAGGGATTCTTGTACTCGCACTGGCGGTGGTCCCGGAAATGCTGCTCGAAGAGGCCGTAGTGGTAGTTCAGGCCCACGCCGTCACCGGGCAGGTCCAGAGTCGCAATCGAGTCGAGGAAGCAGGCTGCCAGCCGGCCCAGACCGCCGTTTCCGAGCGAAGGCTCGGGTTCGCACTGCTCGATGACTTCAAGGTTCCTGCCGTGATGAGCGAGCGCATCGCGGACTTCGTCGTAGATGCCCATATTGATGAGGTTGTTGGACAGGAGCTTCCCGATCAGGAATTCCGCCGAGATGTAGTAGAGCTTCTTGTCGCCGGGAATGGGCTTTCTGCCCTCCAGGTCGGCCTTCGTTATGATGAGCAGGCCCTGAAAGAGCTCGTCGTCGGTGCACTGGTCGATGCCCCGGCCGAAGTACTTCTTCATGACTTCTTCGATGCGCTGTTCCATTCTGTTCTCCTTTTTCTTATGAATAATGTAAATCCCTTTGTTTTCTGCCGTTTGAAGCCTTGCAGAATAGCCTTTATATGTATGCACGCATTGCGTGTTTACTTTTCCTGCAAACAGAACGCCCTGTCCGCTCCCGGGGCTATATTATTCTCATGAAATATCTTTCACGGAATCCCGCTCGATCAGCAGGGTGTCGTAGGTGACCTGCCGGGGGCTGTCCTCGCCCTCGAGCTGGGAAATCAGCATATCGACAGCCTTTCTCGTGATGATGTCCAGGGGCTGGGCGACCGTCGTGAGGGCCGGTTTCATGTACTCGCCGATCCACATGCCGTCGAAGCCCAGGAGGGATATGTCCTCCGGAATCGAAAGCCCCGCCTCATAGATGGCACGGGAAGCGCCGAAGGCGATGACATCCGAGATACAGAAGAGAGCCGTGAAATCACGGGTCCGCTCCAAAAGGGCCTTCGCGCTCTGGTAGCCGTTCTCGGCCGAGAACTCCTGGATGTCCGGATCCATGTACTGAATCAGGCTCTCGTCGGGTTCAATACCGTGCTGCTTCAGGGCGGCGCGATACCCCTTGAGACGCTGGCCGCCGACAGTCCGGTCGCCCGGAAGACCTGCGATGATGGCAATGCGCCGGTGTCCTTTCGATAGCAGGTATTCCGTGGCCCGATAGCCTTCCTTCTCGTCGTCGACGGAAACCGCATAGAATTCCTTCAGGGGGTCTTCCATGTCGTGGGCCACCGTACAGCAGACCAGGGGGACCAGGAGATTCTTATAGGGCTCGTAGGGGGGCGACAGCTTGCCGCCCAGGAAAATCAGCCCTTTCAGCCTCCGCTCCCGTTCGAAGCGCATGGCCGTGTCCATCAGGACTTCGTCCGAATCCACCGCATGGGTCACGCAGTCGTAACCCCGGCTCTCGAAGTCGTCCTCGAAATTGTGATACATCCGCTGGAAGAAGATATTGTCCATGCCGCGGACCAGGATGCCGACCGTGTTCGACTCCGTGGCCTGCAGGGCGCGGGCCGTGTCGTTCGGAACGTAGTGGTATTTCTTCACGACGTCGAGGACATGCTCCTTGGTCTTGGCATTGATCCTGGGGTCATCGTTGATGGCCCGGGACACCGTGCTGATGCCGACTCCGGACAGGCGGGCAATATCTTTGATTGTCAGTGCTTTCATCGGCTCACCTGCAATAAAGGACAGTGTATCCGGCAATCTTCTTCGCCAGCTTCTTCGTGAAGGCCTTGCCGTCCACTCGCCAGAGCCAGTTGGTGCCAAGGGTGGAAGGGGTGTTGATGCGGGCCGTGTTCGGAAGGGCCAGCCAGTCCTGCAGGGGAATTACACAGTACTTTGCAACAGAGGACATAGCCAGGGCCACCATCTTTTCGGTCAGAACTTCCTCGTCGTCGCTGTCCGTCCCGATATAGGCCTTCATCTCTGCATACTCGGGCTTCTGAATGGAGTGAAGCCAGCCCCGGACCGTCTCATTGTCGTGGGTTCCGGTGTAGACGACACAGTTCGTATTGTAATTGCAGGGCAGGTAGGCATTGCCTGCAGCCTTCTCGCCGGCTTTGGGCTTCTCCTTGGCGTCCCGGCCGTCGAAGGCGAACTCGAGGACCTTCATATTGGGGAAGCCGGTGTCGGAGATCAATTGTTTGACGGAATCCGTAATGAAGCCCAGGTCTTCTGCGATAACCTGCAGATCGGGAACTTCCTTTTTGATGGCCTTGAAAAGGCTGTAACCGGGGCCTTTCACCCACTTCCCGTTCCGGGCCGTCTCCTCGGTATGGGGAATCGAATAATATTCATCAAAGCCGCGGAAGTGGTCGATGCGGACGATATCGTAAAGCTCTTTGCACCGCTTCATGCGCGAAATCCACCAGGCATAGCCGGTCTTCTTGTGGTACTTCCAGTTGTAGACGGGATTGCCCCAGCGCTGGCCGTCGACGGCGAAAGCATCGGGCGGGCAGCCCGCGATATTGACTGGTCTCCGGTCCGCGTCCATCTGGAAGAGGTCGGGATTGGCCCAGACGTCAGAACTATCTTCCGCCACATAGATGGGGATGTCACCGATGATGGAAATGCCCTTCTTGTTCGCGTACTTCTTCAGGGCCTTCCACTCCCGCTCGAACTCGAACTGGAGGAACTCGTAGAAGCCGATTTCGCTGGCATAGGCTTTCTCGGCCCGGGCATAGGCCTTCTTCTTCCGAAGCCGGATGTCGTCATCCCAGGTCTGGAAGGAAGCCCCGCCGTTCGCGTCCTTCAGGGCCATGAAGAGGGCGTAGTCCTTGACCCAGTACTCGTTCTTCTTCACGAACTTCCTGAAGTCCTCGTCCTTCTGGATTCCGCTCTTCAGATAGGCCTTCCGCAGAATCGGATAGCGATTCCGGTACAGGGCCCCGTAGTCAATGGAGTTCGTGCTGGACCCGAAGTCCGCCCCCGCGATGTCGGCCTTCTCCAGCCAGCCGTATTCAATCAGCTTGTCCAGGTCGATGAAATAAGGATTCCCCGCATAGCAGGAAAAACTCTGGTAGGGCGAATCCCCGTAGGACGTAGGCCCCAGCGGAAGAATCTGCCACAGGCTCTGGCCGGCCTCCGCCAGGAAGTCCACGAAATCATAGGCCTCCTTCGAAAAGCAGCCGATCCCGTACTTCGACGGCAGCGAAAACACCGGCATCAGAATGCCTGCCGACCGTCCGATTTCCTTTCCCTTCATGATGTTCCCCTTCTATGAATAATGTAAAAAACGGGCCCTGCGAAATCCGGTTATTTTGCTCCTTCATTCAACAGAGCCCTTAACTGTTTCCAACATATCATGTTATGGAAACGTTTTCAAGAACTTTTTTATGAAATTTTTTGCAGACTTTTGTCTTGTTCGGAAATATAAGCCCAAGGTCCGGTCACCTAACGGCGGACATTTGTCTTGAAACAAGCCCTAGGCCCAGGGCCGGCAGCTTGTTTGGTGGATTTCTGTCTTGAAATAAGCTATAGGCCCAGGGCCGGCAGCTTGTTTGGCGGACTTTTGTCCTGGAATTGACAATAGGCCCAGGCCGCCCTATAGAAGCTGTGAAAAAGCCGTCTCTATTGCCTCCCCGGACGCGGAGATTGTCCCCTGGACCATTTCTGCTGTTCCACCGCCCTTTATAGACAGGGCCTGCTGCAGGATAGAGAGGGCGGCCTTGCAATCCTTCTTAGTGCTGCCGAGGATGAAGCGAAAATTTTCCGGCCCGCCGCTCAGGATCAGGACGTAGCCCGCGTGGCGCCCGGTCAGGTCGTTTACGGCGTTTCTTATGGTCACGTTGTCCGACACATCAGTGAAGAGAATTACATTATTCTCATCGGAGGGAACCTCCGCCATTTGGAAAGCAAGAATCTTCTGCTGCAGAGCAGCGATTTCCTGCTTCAGCGTGCCTTTTTCCTGAAGCTGCTTCTCCGCGGCGCTCGCAATGGTTTCGACCGGAACCGACAGACTCTGCGAAACTGCTCGCGCCTGTTCCCGCACCTGTGCCGCGTAATCGTAGGCCCGGCTGCCGCAGAGGATGGACAGGCGGGTCCCGCCCTTATAATTGATGGCCGAAAGGACAATGAGCTGGCCGATCTCCCCGGTCCGCTTCACGTGCGGGGCGCAGCAGGCGCAGATGTCGTAGCCCTCGATTTCCACAATACGAACTTTTCCGGTGAGCTCCTTCTTGCTCCGGTAGTCAAGCTGACTGAGCTCCGGGTCCGAGGGATAGAAACAGCGGACCGGGACATTCTTCCAGATGGCTTCGTTTGCCCGGCGCTCAATGTCCGCCACCTGCTCCTCGCTCAGGGGGCCGTCGTAGTCCATGGTCACGACGTCGTCCGAGAGGTGAAAGCCCACATTGTTGCAGCCGAATCTTGTATGAACAAGTCCCGAGAAGATGTGCTCCCCCGTGTGGTTCTGCATGTTCGAGAAACGGTGGGCGAAGTCGATATGCCCCTTGATGCGGTCCCCGGCCGTAAAGGCTCCGTCGCAGTAATGGGTGATGACCCCCGTCTTCTCGTCAATTCCCACATGAAGGACGTTGACCGCGGCCGTTTCACCTTCGTCCCCGTCGGGCAGGTCCGCAAAGGATGTTCCCTCATCCATAAGGGCCAGTTCCAGGCTTCCCCGGTCACAGGTCTGGCCGCCCTGCTCCGGGAAGAAGAGGGTCCGGTCCAGAAGAACAGCAAAGCAGCGGCTCCCATTCTTCGGATTCGTCGTGGCATGGCAGGTCACGACCTGTGCCAGAAAGGTGTCGCTGTAGGGTTCTTTGTCGTAGACCTTTTCCGTCGCCGGGAAGCTGCTGTCGTCGTATACCTGGTTTTCAAATGTCACAAGACCCATGAATTCTCTCCTGTACAAAACGAGGGCTGTGAAGACACAGCCCCCGCACGCTCAATGGCGGTTTACATTATTCTCAATCGGTCTGATAAAAGACGATGCCCTCGTTCTTCCAGCCCAGCCCCATCAGGAAGCCCCGCTCGAAGTCATTCGATGTGTAATGATGGAAGCCGTGCTTGTTGTAGAGGCGGTAGACCGGGTGCTTGCCGCTGGCGGCCGCGTACCAGACGATGCCCTCATCGCGCCAGCCTGCCGCCGTCAGAGTCGTCCGTTCGGACTGGTTGGTCGTCAGGAAGTGCTCCCCGGTCTTCTTGTTGTAGAGGCGGTAGACCGGAACATTGGCAGTGCCGGCTTCCGTGGCCGCCGTAATCGGCGTCCCCTCGGACCGCCAGCCGAACATGGCCAGAATATCCCGCTCGGCCTTGCTGGCCGTAAAGATGTGGTCCCCGTTCAGCTTGTTGTAAAGGCGGTAAATCGCGGTCTTCAGCTTGTCGACCACCGTCTCGCCGTTCGTGCCCTCTTCCTTGTAGCCGTCGGGTTTGGCCACGGTCACGTCGAATTCCGAGAAACCGTCGGGGTTTTCGAAGGTCAGGATGCCGCCCTTGACGGAACCCTTGTAGTACTTGTCGCCCCCGCTGGCCTTATGAGTAATGTAAAGCGCCGTGTTCTTCCCGGCCAGATCATCCGAGATCGGCAGCGTCACTGTGACGGTGCCCGTGATCTTCATGGCGTTTCCGGTGGAAACGGTCACGGCCGCGGCCGTTCCGATCTTCGCCGTCACATCATAGGTCGGTGTAATCATATAGACAGCCGAACCCGTCGTCGCCGACTTGACCTCGATGTTGAATCGGGGCAGGACGGCCAGAGTCACGCTGCTGCCTGTGTTCGCGTGGGTGGCAATGTATTTGACCACGGGGTCCAGGGTCCGGGAATTAGTCTGGGCTACTGTAATCGCGTCTGTCAGGCCCTTGCCCGACGCAATCGTGACGCCCTTGGTCTTTTTCGCCAGGTCATCGATGGCCTTGATCGCCGAAGCCACATAGACACTTGAAGATGTCACGCCGGACACGACGGCATTCTGATTGCCCAGAGTAACGATAGCTTTCTTCAGGACAGCCGTCGCTCCGGCAATGCCGTCGGTCACCGTCACGTCGCAGGTGGCCGTATAAGTGGCGTTCGAAGTGCTGGTGGCCGTCGCGGTGATGATGGCTGAGCCGGTGCCCGCCACCGCCTTCACCTGGCCGCCCGATACCGTCGCCACCTTGTCGTTCGAGGATTTCCAGGCTACGGACTTGAGGTCATAGGCCCCGTCCGGCACGGTCAGCGCCGTCAGGGTCATCGTGGTATCCTGCACCATAGTGGCTTTTGTCTGGCTCAGCCTGATGCCGGTCATGGGGACGATCACCGTGACAGGAATAGAAGCCGTGAAGCTGTTTCCGGAAGAATCCGTGGCCGTGGCCGTAATGGTCGATGTCCCGGCCTTGACGCCGGTCACTGTGGCGGTCTTCTCGTCCGAATCGCTTACGGCAACCGTGGCATTGGCCGGTGTGGAAGAGGTCCAGGTCACGCTGGCCAGGTTCGTAGCTCCCGTCGGCGTCAGATTCAGGGTCAGGTCCGCCGTCGCCCCGACCTGAATCGAAGCGGATGTGGGGGTGATGGCAACGCCCGTCATAGCCACCTTGCTGCCGGAGACGGTCACCGTGCAGGTAGCTGTATAAGTATTTCCTTCGGCATCGGTCGCCGTCACCTGCACAGCCGTGGAACCTGCTTTCAGAGCCAGAACCGTGGCCTTTGTCTGATTGGAGCTGTTCTTTGTGACGTAAAGCACGGTGGGATCTACGGGATCCCAGCTAACGCTGCTCAGGTTATCTGCATCCGTCGGATTCGGTGACAATTTCAGAGTCGCCACGCCGGCTGGCTGCATAGTCAGAGACGTCGTATTCAGCGTAATTCCGATCATGGGCTGGCCGGAAAGGGGTGAGAAGCGGAGATTATCTGCCTGCCAGCGGCTATCAAAATAGGTTTTGATGCCGGACGTAGAGTATCCGTAAATATAGACCGGTGAAGAAGCCGTTCCTGCAGGCAGAGAAGGATTCGCTGTATCAAATGTCGTCGTCGCCGAATTTGCAGTAACCTTCTTTGCAGCTGAGCAGCCGGAAAAAGCAGAGGCACCCACTGAAGTGAGCGATTTGGGAATTTCAATCTCCGTCAGTCCGGTGCAGCCGGAAAAGGCATTCTTACCAATGGTTTTTATAGTATCGTCCATCAGCTGGACGTATGTCACATTTGTTAGGTCACTGAAAGCATAATCTCCGATAGCGGTAACTCCGGTAGCCACTGCAATTGAAGAAATATTATCTTTCAACGACACCCAGGGTTGTTCGCTTGCCGCCGTATAGTTTTCCATAGCCCCGGAGCCGCTGATTCGAAGAGTTCCGTCTGCAGCAACTTCCCACTCCAAAGCACTGTTTTCTATTGATCCGCTTGAAACTGCATCAGCACTGGCTGCCCGCATGACTCCCATCCGCCGCCGGGAACTCAGTGCCTCCGCCGAATTGTCGATGACGGTCTCCCCGTTCTCATCGATATAGGTCGATGTGTCTGCAGTTCTTCCGTCCGTGGCCGCAGCATCCGTTGTAACATCTGTTTCAGCGCCGGCCGTGTCGGTCACTTGCGATGCCGCCAGCTCCGCTTCCGAAGCCGCCGTCCCGGCCAGATCCGTGCTGTCAATCTGCATGGCTGCCGCGTCCGTATTTCCGTATGCGGAGTAGATCTGCCCGTCCTGCATCATGACCGGGGTGAAGGTCACAGGCTGAACGGCCGGATACGTGATTTCCGGCATGGCTTCTGTTGTATAGGAAAGGGCGTAGCCCTGGGCATTCAGGTCCGCCACGGTCTGGGCCACTGCGGAGCCCTCGGGCCCGTGAATCCGGACCGCAGATGTGATATCAAAATCCGACGTGTCAAAAATCGGGTCCATGGACGATGTCCCGATGTCCGTCAGGGACGTACAGCCGACAAAGGCTGTCTTCCCGACCGACCGGGTCATGTAAGGAACGACAATGGCCGTCAGGCCGCTGTTTGCGAAGGCGGATTCCGTGATGGCCACAACCCCTTCGGGAATCTGCACTGCCGTCAGGGCGGTGCAGCCCGCGAAAGCATAGTCAGGAATAATATAAACCGCCGGGGAAAGGGACACGGCCGAAAGAGAGGTACAGCCGTCAAATACATGGGTTCCCAGCATGGAAACCGAATCCGGCAGGCCGATCTGGACCAGGCCGGAATTCTGGAAGGCTGCATTCCCGAGGGTGGTGAGATTTCCCGGCAGGCCGATCTGCAGGAGGCTGACACAGCCGGCGAAGGCGTCGTCCCCGATGGTTTCCAGGGTAGAAGGAAGGCTGACATTCAGGGTGACCAGGGTTCCGTCCGCTGTCATGGCTGCGATATCCGCAAAGGCATTGGCCCCGACCGAGGTCACACCCTCAGCGACCGTAATCGTCGTAATCCGGTCCCGGAAGGCCTCCCAGGGCGTCTGGTCCCGGACGAAGTCCCCCATGGGCCCGGTCCCGTTGATATAAAGAATTCCGTTGGCATAGGCCCAGGATACGCTGCTGCTCCAGGTCCCCGTCGCCCCATCGGCCGGTCCGCAATAGCCCATGGCCGACTCATTCTCCGTCTCGGCACCCGCCGCGGACGAAAGCACCAGCCCGAAGGGCAGCATGCAGAAAATCATGGAGACCACGACGACGATTGTCAGCAGTTTCTTTTTCATGGAAAAACCTCTCTGCCCGGGTCCGGCCGGGCGCTTATGGAAAACATCCTTCACCGGATGCGCCGGTGCTTCTTCTCATACAAAAAAATCAACGGCCAGAGCTGCAAGTGCACGCTTTGCGTGTGTAAGCAACCATAGTCGTTGATATTATAGCATTCCACAAGAAAATGTGGTAATCATTTTTCAAAAATACAAGATATGGCCCGGCAGAACTTTGCGGTCGCTTACCGCTTCCGGAAATCGCAAAGGCTGCGAAACAGTCCCGGGAAAGCCGGGCCCCGGCAATCAGTCGCTTTCGGCTTTTGCCACCTCCTTGTCTTCATGCTCCGCGTTTTCAATAACCATCGGATCGGTGGACACTGTATAGATTTCATAGCTGCTGCCTATTGAATACTGGCACGCCACCCCGCCTTCCATCGTATAGGCAGTGCCGTAGTTAAGGTCCATCTCCGACTTGTTTTCAGTCATATCCTTCTTTGCCCGGCTTACAGCCCGTTCCGGCACAGGCGTGGCATATATGCTGTCCACGGAGCCGCACCGGTCCAGGCCATTTTTCACTTCTTCAACAAAAGCGTCCATCCCATCCGCTGCAGGGGCTGCTGCGCCTTCCTTGTTGTACAGATCATACTCGATCTCAAAAACACGCCCCGAACAATCCATATGGACAATAAATTCCTGCTGGTCATATGCTGTACTGTCTGTGCCCCTCCTATAATCATAAAGAACGATAATTTCCTTGTAATCCGGCACACTAATGGTCTTGTCCAGGTAATCTCCCCTCAGCCCGGGGAAGGCAGCATCGAGCTCCTTCACCGTCTCCCACCGTTTTTTGACGTTCGCTTCGTGGGTATTTTTATTATGAATAATATAGGGCGCCAGGATGCCTGCCGCCAGCAGGATGGGCAGAAGCAGGGCCAGGGCCCCGAGCAGAGGCATGCGGCGGGCGAACTTTTCGTTTTCCTCCCAGTCCCCCGTCGGGTGGCTGATCTCATCGATGTAGGCCTGGGACCTTCTCCCCGTCGCCGCCGTGACCAGGCAGATGACGGCGGCCAGGATGCAGACGGCCCCGATGGCCACGCCTCCCCCGGCTGCCGCCGGAAAGCAGTCCACTTCTGCCCCGAACGTATGCTTCTGATACTCGAAGGCCGCAATCTCAAGGCCCAGGGTCACCGCCCCGCCGATCAGCAGGCTGCGCCCGACGGTCCCGACGGCCTGATTGCTTCGTGCAAATGAATGTGACAAAATATGCCTCCCAAAAACATTTATTGCAAAAATATTCTATCCAATCGCTCGCCGGCCCTCAAGAAAAGATTATGTAAAGAGTTTCTTGCGCAAGATTTGGCTACTTCTGAAACGGCATTCGGCATGCAGGACCCCTTCCCCCGGACTATACTTCGTCTTGTAAAAAGGAAATGGAAAAAACAAAGAAGAAAAGAAGAAGCGCCGGAAAGGCAGTTCCGGTAGTAAGGAGGCACAAAATGAAGAAGTTTTTTAAGGATGCATGGCATGATTACATGGAAATGATGGGGCAGATCTGCAAGTACGGCATCACTTTCCGTACTTTCTGATTTGGCCACATTTGAGAGGTGAGCAGTATGTTTGAAGCATTTGCAAAGACCCTGATCCAGCGTTACTGGTACGGGAAAGAAACAAACGACTGATTTCCTTTTTACAAAATGAAACATCCCCTACTTACATAGAAAGCGCCGGGCTGCATGAATTTGCGGTCCGGCGCTTTCGTATCTGGTCCCCCGGCTCATTACGAAAAAAAGGCCCCGCGGCGCAAGCGCCGCGGGGCCTGACTGTCTTGAATTATATGAGGTTCACTGCCAGCCCATGACCAGGGTGACGATCCGCAGGGCGAAGAGAACAAAGATGACCCACATGACGGGGGAAATTTCCTTTGCCTTGCCTTCGCAGACTTTGAGGATAGTCCAGGAAAGAACTGCGAACATGATGCCTGTGGCGATGGAGTAGGAAAGGGGCATCATGACCAGGGCCATGTAAGCACCTACCGTGTCTGCGATGTCGCCGTCGAACTCAATCTTCTTTGCAGAAGAAAGCATCAGCATGCCGACATACATGAGGGCCGGAGCCGTCGCGAATGTCGGGATGGCCAGGAAAATCGGGGACAGGAGCAGGGAGATGACAAACATGCAGCCTGTCGTGAAAGCTGTGAGGCCCGTCTTTCCGCCTTCAGCCACACCGGCGGAAGACTCGACGAAGGAAGTAATCGTGGAAGTACCCAGGCAGGCACCTGCTACCGTACCGATGGCGTCGGAAAGAAGGACTCTTCCAGCCCGGGGCAGCTTGCCTTCCTCATCGAGGAGGCCCGCCTTGTCCGCAACGCCGACTACTGTGCCGACTGTATCGAAAAGGTCGACATAGAGGAAGGCGAATACGATGGCGATGAAGTGAAGAAGGTTCTTCCCGGCCCAGGCGAAGTTGAAGTGGAAGGCCGTCTTCGTGATGCCACTTAGCTGCAGGCCCTGGGAGAAATCAGGGAAAACGGAGTAGACGCCGGCGTCGGGATTTACGACATACCAGCCGGTCTTTTCCGCAATCATGCCCATGACCCAGGTGGCGATGATGCCGATCAGGACGGAGCCCTTTACATTATAATGAACGAGAACCAGGGTAATGACGAAGCCGATCAGGGCGAGCGCCACCTGGGCCTGGGAGAAGTCGCCAAGTGCAAGAGGCGTTGCGAGCCCGTCCGGGTTTACGACAATGCCGGCGCCTTTAAGGCCGATGAAGGCGACAAAAAGGCCGATGCCGGCGGAGATGCCGTTCTTCATGTTCATGGGGATGCCGTTCAGGATCTGCTCCCGGGCCTTGAAGAGGGAAAGAATAATGAAAATAATACCCTCGACCAGGACCGCCGTCAGGGCAATCGTGAAGGCATCTGCTTCCCCGCCCAGCTCACTCAGGCAAACCGTATAAGCGAAGTAAGCATTGAGGCCCAGTCCTGCGGACAGGGCGATGGGGTAGTTGGCCAGGAAGGCCATGACAAATGTGGCAATGGCGGAAGCCAGTGCTGTTGCGACGAAGACGCCGCTCCGGTCCATGACAGTCCCCAGAATATTGGGGTTTACGGCCAGAATATAGGCCATTGTCAGGAAGGTTGTCAGCCCGGCCAGAACCTCGGTCCTCACGTCCGTGCCGTGCTCTTTCAGATGAAATATTTTTTCCATGCATTTCCCGGCATCTTTGCCGGTCCTCCTATTTTCGCCGGCTGTCCTTCCGCACCCTTGCGGAAGTCGCGAAACACCCGGCAACGCATGCAGTGTATCATAAAAGCGGTTTATAAACAATTTATAAATCTCATGAAATGTAGTAATGAAAAAGGGCTGCGAATATGGGTGCTGAACCCAAAATCGCTGAATTCAAAAAAGCCCTGCAGCAAGACTCCCGAAGGAATCCGCCGCAGGGCTTTATATTATTCATGTATCAATTCAGCTGACCTTCTGCTGTACGTCAGCCTCTGTCTGGAAAGCCGCCAGCTCGGGGTGCTCCCGATGCTCCTCGGAATAGTTCGTGTAGGCCTGCTTCTTGTGGGTCTGGGAAGCCCAGATTTCATCGGCAACGGGTGCCCACTCGGCTGCGTAGTCCTTGTTCTTGGCGCAGAGCTCGTCGGCCTCCTCGGGGGCTTCGAAGTTCGTCTGATGGGCGCCGGCCCGCTCGACCATACCCGTGAGGATCTCGGGGTTCTCGAGCATGGGGCAGGGACGCAGGTGGTTCCGGTTGAAGGGCTGACCCTTGTGGTACTCCATGAAGAGGGGAGACTGCAGCATCTCGAGGATGCTCTTCTCCTTGATATTCGAATCCGAGTAGTGGATGAATACGCAGGGCTCGGCGTCGCCGTTCGCATTGATGTGGAAGTAGTTCCGTCCTCCGGCAATGCAGCCGCCGACGTACTCGCCGTCGTTCTGGAAGTCCATGGGGAAGAAGGGAATGTCGCATTCCGGCGACCGCTCCCAGCGGATCTTCTTGATGATCTCCTTCCGCTGCTCAACGGTGGGAAGTAAGTCCATGACTGCGTTCTGGCCGACGGGCATATAGTGGAAGTAGAAACCGAAATGGGCGCCCTTGTCTGCGAGCATGCGCAGGAACTTCTCGTCGGTAACGGCTTCGATATTCGCTCTCGTGTAGCAGATGGAGGTTCCGAAGAGAATACCGTTCTTCCGCAGGAGGTCCATGGCGTTCATGACCGCCTGATAGTGGCCGTCGCCCCGGCGGGAATCGTTGGACTCAGGGGTTCCTTCGATAGAAAGCAGGAAAATCAGATTTCCCAGCGTCTTGATCTTGTCGCACATCTCCTGATTGATCAGGGTGGAGTTCGAATAAGCCGCAAACTGGCAGTCCTGATGCTTCTCCATCAGCTTCAGAATATCGTTCATGCGGACAGTGGGCTCACCGCCGGTCATCATGAAGAGGCGGGCGCCGAGCTCCTTGCCTTCGGTGACGATCTTGTCCATATCCTCAAAAGTGAGGTTCGACTTGTGGCCGTAGGTCCCGGACCAGCAGCCCTTGCAGTGCATATTGCAGGCCTGGGTGGGATCGAAAAGGATGAGCCAGGGGATGTTGCAGTGATATTTCTCGCGGTTAGCCCGGATGGTCTTCGTTCCGTCGAGGAAGGCCTCATAACCAAGGTTCAGCAGGGTCATCTTCGCCACATGGGGATCGGTGTGGTCAATGATGTCATTGATCATGCGGATCCAGCGGTTGTTGGGGTCTGCTACGACGGCCCGGACGTGGTCGATATTTGCCTGGGTCATATGGTCCTTGCCCCAGAACTTGACGGCCATATCGATGAGTTTTTCGTAGGTCTCGGTCCGGTCTTCCTTCTTGTCCCCGAGATGCTTCCAGAACTTGTCGATTGCTACGGAAAAGGCAGCGCGTTCTGCCTTGTGTGCGAGTGATGCCATGAAAAGTCAGCCTCCTGAAATAATCGGCGATTGCTTAAGTTGCACGAAATATGCGCCTGAGGGCACTACTGCTACCGCCACCCGGCGCTTCGAATAGAAACAGGGAATTATCCTATTTCAAGACTACGGAGGAATGATAAAGCCCGCACGTATTTCCGTCAATGAACAAAAGCCGTTTTTTGTCGCAAGGCCGTTTACCGGCGGTTCACCTGGCCCGGCTCTCTATATTCCCGGATGCAGCCGACAAGAAGGAGAAGAAAGCAAGAAAGAGAGTAAAAATTCTCCCCTGTAAGGCGCGGAGGGAAAAGCCGGCAACCTCGCAGGGGAGAAGAAATCACGCATTCTTCAGTTTTGCATACGACCGCACATACCTTGTGTGTTCGTAGACCTGCAGAAGGACGGAAAGGGGGTCGCCTTTGTTGGCGGCGTGGGAGAGCAGGGCCGCGAGGCAGTTCTTTTCGGCGACCATGAAGGCGGCCTCTGCTTCCGAGCGGCTGTCGCCGAGGCAGACGGCGCCTTTGTTTCGGATCAGGACGGCGGGAACCCGCTTCAGCTCCGTGAAGATGAGCTTCTGGTCTGCGTTTTCCGGCAGGCAGCGGAGCTTGGACCCGAAGAGCTGGGCCGCGTCGTCGATGAAGATTTCAATGTCCCGGCCGGCTTCGGAAGCCAGTTTCATGACGGGGGTCTTTACGAAGACATTCGTCCCGTTCTTTCCGGTGTGATAGGAAATCAGGCCGCAGGCGGCCGCCTGGTCAGGTGTATAGATGGCAGGGGCCGTATTTCCTGTGATATCCGCATAGCGGCTCCGGGCCAGGTCCTCCAGAGCAAAGGCGGACCGGAAGGCTGAATCCTGGTCCCGGCCGAAGCAGATGGCTCCGTGACTCTTCATCAGAATCGCGTGGGCACCAAGAAAGGCCTGCTCAGCGGCAGCGACATTGGTCGCAAGGGTCTTTGTTCCGTTGATTCCATAAGCGGCGCAGGGAACGACGGAGCCCAGCATCTGGGCCTTTTCCTCAGGAACTGCCGTGATATTTTCACCCAGAATCGACAGGGCCGTCGCATAGGACTGGTGGGTATGGATGACGAAGTTGATTTCCGGGTGCAGGCGGTAGATGGCTGCATGGACGCCGGCTTCGGAAGAGGGACGGATGTCGCCGATGAAGGAGAGATTGTCCGTGCGGACCGGAACGATGTCTTCGGGACGGATGCTGTCATAGCCCTTGCCGGATGGGGTGATGGCGAATTCCTCATCGGAAATCCGGGCGCTGATATTTCCCCAGGTCCGGGCCACCAGGCCTTTTTCCACCAGTTCCAGACCGGCTTCGATGATTTCTTCTCTTGCTCTTGAAAGCTCCATATGGCACCCCTTCCAAACGGGTTCTTCCGGCATTCCCTATTTCAAAAGTATTATACAGACTGGCCTCAAAATTACAAGGAAATACTTGCCTGTTGTGCTAGAATAAATACTGTTTACAGGCAATTGGTAAGGGCTTTACGCATTCTTTACAACGCAAGCAGGCCGGTCTCATGTCACGGCACATGGGCGGTATTTGCGCATGGGGGACTGAGGTGGAAGGCCTTTTTTGCACATGAAGAGTGCGGAGGAGAAAATATATGACCAATGATTTCGCACCGGAGATTCCGGAAACCTATCCCAGACCCCAGGCCTTTCGGCCGGACTATATGCTGCTGGACGGGGAGTGGGACCTGAACGGGCGGCCCATCCGGGTTCCCTTTCCACCGGAGGCTCCCATGTCCGGCTTTGAGGGGAAGGCTGGAGAGGTGCTCCACTATGAGAAGGACTTCACGGTGCCCGAGGCCTGGAGAGGAAAGCGGATTCTCCTCCACTTCGGGGCGGTGGACCAGATTGCGAAGGTGACGCTGAACGACACATATCTCGGAAAGCACACGGGCGGCTACCTGGGCTTTACCTTCGACATCACGGAGCATGTACGTTTCGCAGATGACGGGACAGCAGGCGGAATGACAACTGCTGTGGCAGAAAAAGAAACGGCAGACGCAATGACAACAGACGCTCCGGGGGCTATAACTGCCGCCAAAGAGAGCCTGGAAAAGGAGGAAACTGGTCAATCGGGAAAGAACGCCACCTACGAGAATGTGAAACGGATTTCCGGAAAGGCGTCCGAAGACCGGACCGACCTCAACAATCTCGTTGTGACGGCCATCGACAGCAATGACCCGACGATTCCCTACGGGAAGCAGTCGAAGGACCCCCAGGGTATGTGGTATACGGGCATTTCCGGCATCTGGAAGAGCGTGTGGCTGGAGGCTGTTCCTGAAACATACATAGAGAAAATCAAGCTGGAGCCGGACCAGACGGGTGTGAATATCCGCCTGTACTTAAACAGCCAAGTTTCCGCGGCTGCTCCTGAGAAGGCGAAAAGTTCAAACACTCAGGGGGAGGATATTAGTCATAAGAGCGAAAAACAGGGTTTCCGGGCGGTCATCGTCGGCGAGGGCATCTACCCTGAAGGCTTCCGGGAGCAGCTTGGAAGCGGGGAGACCTTTCGCTTTTCGGGCGACCGGGGGCGGCTCGAGCCCGTGGACCCGGTCCTCTGGAGCCCGGACAATCCCCACCTCTACCGCCTGCGCATCGACTGCGGAGAGGACACGGTCTACACCTATTTCGGCCTGCGGACCATCGGCATGAAGCAGTTCGGGGAGCGGAAACGGCCGACCCTGAACGGGAAGGCGGTTTTCCTGAACGGGGTCCTGGACCAGGGCTACTTCCCCGAGGGGATTTTCGTGCCCGGGACTATGACGGCCTATGACCGGGACATTCTGGCCATGAAGGAGCTGGGCTTCAATATGCTCAGGAAGCACATCAAGGTCGAGCCCGACTATTATTATGCAGCCTGCGACCGGCACGGAATGCTGGTCATGCAGGATATGGTGCAGAGCGGACATTATTCATTTATATGGGATACATTTCTGCCCTACTTCCAGGGGGACCTGCGGCCGGATGAAAATGTCCTGGGCCCGGGCCAGGACCGGAAGACGGAGAAGACCCGCCGGCAGATTTTTGTTGAACACACGAAGCAGACGGTGGTGGAGCTGTACAACCACCCCTCCATCATTGCCTGGACCATTTTCAACGAGGGCTGGGGCCAGTTCGAGAGCGCGAAGATGTATCATATGGTGAAGCGCATAGATCCGAACCGCCTCATCGATTCCGCCTCGGGCTGGATGGACCGGAAGGTGTCGGATTTCGACTCCCGCCACCAGTATTTCAGGAACCGCCTCTTACAGCCCAAGGACGACCGGCCCCTCTTCATCAGCGAGTGCGGGGGTTTCGGCTACGACCTTTCCCCGGAGGACAGGGAGAAGGAGGCCCGGAAGCAGCGCCTCATCAATATCGACGTCAACCATGGCCACCCCTGGAAGGCCGGCTTTTCGCGGACGACCGGAAGCAGCGGCCGCAAGTCAGTAAACATCGCCGTTCCGGAGAAGCTGCAGCCCCTGCAGAAAAAGATTGTGGAAGGGGAGGACCGTTTCGACGAGAAGATGGCCGAGCTGGGCTCCAAGTACGACGCGGCTGTGGACCGGCGGGAACTCAGGGACCACCGCGGCATTGACGCAGCGGAAGCCATCGACCTCATCCGAAAGCAGTACAGTGAGCGCAACGGGAAGGAATTCCAGTACGGGGGCGGCTGCAAGGACCCGGCGGAGCTGACGAAAAAAATCATCACCATGTACCGGGAGATGATTTTCACGACGACCCACGCGGGCCTGTGCGGCCTGGTCTACACCCAGCTTTCCGACGTCGAAAACGAGGTGAACGGCCTCTACACCTATGACCGGACGGTCTGCAAGGTCGAGAAGACGAAGATGGCGGCCCTGGGCAAGATGCTTTCCGCCTGGTACGAAGCAGACGCGGAAGAATAGGCACATGACTAATATTTTCGCCTACTTTGGGCGGGGCCTGCAGGAAGGGCCTCTGCAAATTGCCGTGACGGTTGTGATTCCAAAAGAGAATTTCCGCTCTTTTTCTTGCTTCTTCTCCCTTTCCTCCCCGCTGACAGCGGCAGGTAAGGCGGCAAAAGAGAACTTCCGGGCCTTTTCTTGCTTTCCTCTCCCTTTCCGCCCCGCCGGCACCGGACGGCACGGCTGCAAAAGAGAACTTCCTGTTTTTTTCCTGCTTTCTTCTCTCTTTCCGCCCCGTAGGCACCAGACGGCATGGCTGCAAAAGAGAACTTCCTGTTTTTTTCTTGCTTTCTTCTCTCTTTCCGCCCATCAACACCGGGGCCACTGCAATGCGAAAGGAGAAAATTTCCCGTTTAGCATCAAAAAATCTCCCTCGCAAGGCGATGTCCGCCCCGACGAGGGAGATTTTCACGAAATATGGAATGATTTTCTCCTTTATCCCTACGCAGGCTTTTGAAAACTGCTCTCCCAAGGAGAAAAATAATCTCATTTCTGCAGAAAGTTTCTTGCGATCACTTCCTCAATAGTGTGCGGCGTCAATGGATGCCCGCCGGACTCAAAGGTCATCAGGAAATTTTCCCCGGGAACATAGCCGCAGTCCATGTAATTTTGAAGCTTCTCCGAAACCTGCGCCGCATATTCCTGATCATCCATCAAGCCGAAGTGCTCCCAGATATATGTCTTGTGATTCTTCGGATGGCGTATAGTGAAATCCGGAAAGAATCTCCCTTTCTGTGTGTCCAAAGGACTTTCATATCGGAAGGAAATCCCATACTTGTCGAGCGTCATGGCAATCAGAGCCTCTGACTTTGACCGAACCGCATTCCCCTCCCCCTGCTTAATCTGCAAGCTTTCGGGATGTTTGTCATTCTTCCTGTGCTCCGCCTTCTGCCAAAGCGCATCATTATATTCCGGATGTCCGATCAGGGAACAAAATTCCCCCTGCTCCAGGAGCTTTGCCAGCCGCCTGTCTTCCCCATGAAAGCTTTTAAGATACCTGTTGCACCCCGCAATTGCTGCATCCACTTCAGCAAGACGTGCCCTGAGCCAGGTCACTTTCGCCAGGCTCGCAGCTTCTTCTCTCTCGGATTTTGGCAGGTATATCCGCTCTCCGTCTTCCAGCACATACCACTTATCGACCGTCCCGCAGCGATAAATGGCAAGTTTCCGCTTCTCCTTCCGAAATGGAGTCAACGCCTTCTCTATAGCAGCCTTTTCTTTCAGCCGCTTTTTCAATTCTTCCTCAATCTCGATACGCCCCAATCAAATACCCCTTTCCAAAACGTATGCCTTTGCCTCCGGTCTTTACGGACGTTTCAAATCAAAACCGTCCTGCTTTTGGGCATCCTCTGATACGAAGACCTCAAATGGATCCAATACCTCTTATAAAACATGCCATGAGAAAAACTCTGATTTCTGAAACATCTGCCTGAATGGCCGAATATACTAGACTCGCCGCCTGTGCATGAACATAGACGTCTTTGAAATGCTTCATGAATTTTGAACTTGGATGTACTATATCACATTTCTGTAACTTTTGATACATATTTTTGAAATTTTCTCTTTTCTCCTTTAATAGCACATCCCGGGCGGCGGGCAAAAGAAGAATACCTGAATCATGAATACAGAAGGGGCGAGGCAAATGCAACGTGCATTTGCCCCGCCCCGGTTTTGCGCGAAGAAACAGATTTTTACAGCGCCAGATCCACATGCGCTATGGTTCCGGCTGCACCTGTCGACTCTTTCAGGTAAATGCCGGTTTTGCGGATTTGGCCGTTTAAATTATTATTCTCATCCTTGAGCGAAAACTCCGTGTTTGCATTGCCAAGGTAGATGGCTCCGACGTCGGCCTGCTTCAAGTCAAGCAGGGTGTCGGTCCCGTCCTCGTTGTGCTTCCAGACCTTGAGCTTGGAGAAAACGGAGTCGCCCTCGTCAATCCACCCGTTGCCGTCCTCGTCGTACTCGGCCAGGTCCTTGAAGCCGTCGCCGGACTTCGTTCCGAAGAGCTCAGAGCCGTCATTGATGACCCCGTCGCCGTTCTTGTCGAGGGCCAGAAAACCGGAGCCCTGAGAGGCATAGGAAATCTGGTCCTTCTTCCCGTCTCCGTCCAGGTCAAAGTAGAATTTCTGGTCGCTGACCGATGTGACATTGTCGCCGACATTGATGATGAGCGGGTCCGTAGTGAAGGTGTGAACCTGGGGCTTTACATAGTCCTCTGCCGTGACTGAATCGTAGTGGGCCATGAAAGATCGCGACATGCCGACTTCGACATTGAAGGAAAGGGTCCGCCCGTCGGCCGTCTGCGCATATCCGGTCGTTGCGAAGGCTGTCTGCTCGGACTCGGCCACCAGGGAATGGCTGGCCGTGATCCTCTGCCAGGTACTGGATGCGGGAATCGAGGCCCCACCGCTGCTTTCTGTAACAGTCTCCCCGGAATTTTCCTCTGTCCCGGTCGGACGGGAAATGCCCACAAGATCAATGCTCTGAGTCTCCTGGTGCTGTGACTGCCAGGCGGCTTTGAGTCCGAGGACATCCTGCCCGGGATTCTTCACCCGGACCTTTCCGTCGCCCTTGTATTCCTTCCCGTTCAGAGCAGCAAGAATCTTCTTGATGAGTGTGATTTCATAATCCTCTTCTTCCGGGACGGCGAACTGGTTCTCCTCCGGCTTTGAAGCGCGAACAGCCTCAGTCAGGGACTTCAGCGCATTGGCCTGGCGCTGCTTATCCTGCTGCTCCTGCTCCTTTTTCTGATTTTCCTGGTACTCGACCATCGCGTCCTGGACGTTGCCGCTCTGGGATTTCGAAGATAATGTAAGAATTGCCGCGGCCGCATTGTCGCTCGTAGGAGCCTCCATCGTGAGCCGCGTCGTCTCCGCATAGGAAAACGCGCGGTGCTCGGACGTCATTGCCACCGCCGAAGAATTGATTTTCATGACCGGACTCCTTTCCGAAAATGAACGCGGAAATCCTTTTCCCGCTTCTCATATCCTATATCGGAAGCCTTCATGATAATAATAACCCGCAGGGCGTGCGACACATGAAATTTTGCAGCCCTTTGCCGGGGGAGGCCGGGATTCGGAGGCGGGAAAAGCAAGCTCGAATGGAGGAATTTCAAGATTTCTGCGCAAAATTTCTCTTTCCCGGCGGCTCTGGATGGACAGCGCCGCAGTCGGAAGGAGAAGATTGCAGGATTTTGAAGAAGATTTCTCCTTTTGAGCGCCGCCCGGGACGTGGCGTCGGCGCGGGAAAGAGAAAATTGCAGGATTTTGAAGAAGATTTCTCCTTCTGAGCGCCGCCCGGGACGTGGCGTCGGCGCAGGAAAGAGAAGATTGCAGGATTTTGAAGAAGATTTCTCCTTCTGAGCGCCGCCCGGGACGTGGCGTCGGCGCAGGAAAGAGAAAATTGCCGAATTGGGGAGAAAAATTCTCCCTTTCAGCGCAACGGCCGCCGGTCCCCCTGCCGCGCCAGACGATGCCACCACCCTTCAGAACAAATCCAGCTCGTTCATGAGATACAACTCTTCCCTTACATTCAGCTGATACTCGGGCTTGGTCATGTAGTAAAGGATGAATTCAAGAAGCAGGGCGCTGCCCAGGCTGCGGCCCTCAATCTTGAACTCGTTGAAGCCCATGGGAAGATAGATGTTCTGAATGTCCTTTGTTGAAATGAAGGCCGGGTTCTTCATAGCACGCGAAAAGCGGTAGCCCTCTCCAGCATCCGGAGATGTGCATGAAAATACTTCTTCCTCCCCCAGCGCCAGTCGGCTGACCGCCTCATAGCAGGCTTTTCGATCCGGGCAGGTGAAGGAACAGCATTCATTGACAAGAAATTCTGTCTTTATCTTCTCTTCCTGCGTCAAATTTATCAAGTCTTCAAAGCGCCTGTTCAGGCGGAAATCCGGTACGACATAAGAAAATTCCGGCCGGGCCAGTTCCTTCCGGAAATCAGAAAAGGCCGTCAGCACCTTCGTGGTCGAAGAGACAAAATAGTAGGCAGGATACTTCTCCCGAATATAGTCGAGAAACAGGTCCGATGTGATGATGATTCCGTTCTTCGGGCTCTCAAACAGGCGGCAGAGGCGGTTGCACGCTGAATCAGTGAGATGCTCCGGCCGCAGCAGAGAGTTTGAAAAAGTCAGGCGGGCGGAAATATCGTATTCCTCCACCAGCCTCTTGACGTCAGCCCCTTTGGCATCTCCATAGCCCATACGGCCGCCTCCCCAGAGGCAGTCCCCGGGCGCCCCATAGATGGAGCCGATGTCACACCAGTCGTAGAAGAATTCACCATGCTCCCGGAAGAGGGGCAGGAAGACCTCATAAAAGTCGTAGAATTCGAAGAGGCCGGGGAGATGGAAATAAGCGGTTTGTCTGGATGAGCGATTCATTTAAGAAATACCTGTGGAAATAAATTCAGCCGGATGCCATCTGCACCCGGCCGGAAAAGCAAAAACTCGTTTCACTCCTGCAGCCCCGGCAGGTCCGTTTCCGGCATGCCCGGGCCGTCGGATACCCGGCGGTCGTGGTAGTAGTACTCCTTGTCATGGTCTCCGATTTCCCGGATGACGCGGCAGGGAACGCCGGCTGCGAAGGTGTTGGCTGGGATGTCGTGAAGGACGACGGAGCCGGCCCCGATGACGGAATTTTTCCCGATGGTGACGCCGGGGCAGACCGTGACATTCGCCCCCAGCCATACCCCGTCTTCAATGACAACCGGGAGGGAATACATTTCCCCGTGCTTTCTGAGCTCATGATGAAGGGGGTGGCCGGTATTGATCAGGGTCACATTCGGCGCGATCAGGACATCAGAACCGATGGTAATTCCCAGGTCATCAACCAGGTTCAGATTGGAATTGATGTAGGTCCGGTCGCCGATGGTGTCCGTGCAGCCGAAGGAAGCAGAAAGCGGCGGCTCCACCCAGACCCCCTCGCCCAGATGACCAAAAATCTGTTTAAGCAGCTCCTGCCTTCTTTCCAAATCGTCCGGCCTTGTGTGGTTGAAATCATAGATCAGGCTCCGCTGGTGAATCTGCAGGTCCATGGATTCCCCTGTGTCCAGCCAGAGGTAGCCCTTCTTCATGCGCTCTTCGTTTGTCATATTTCCCCCTTATACAATCACGCTGCAGAATTCATCCTCCTACTCACCACGGCCCGTACTCGATGATGACGAACACTGCCTTTGTGAAGGCCTGCAGCAAAACAAGGACAGGAGTCTTTTGCCTCCTGTCCCCTAGTGTACCATTCCTGATATGAACTTTTCCACTCTGACGGATGAAGAAGAAAAATCAGAGCGCATTCACCGCGTCCTGGATCTCCGCGGACATCTCCTGGATGTCCTGACTCTGGGCGGAAATCTCCTCGGTCGTGGCGGCGATATTCGAAAGACGCTCGCTCATGGTCTCGATGTGCTCGAGCAGGGTCTTGATGGACTCTATGGAGGACTGAATCTTCGGCACCGTGTCGGCCGCCTGCTTCTTGTTCTCCTCGATCAGGCTCTTCGTATTCTCGGACAGGTTCCGGATTTCGCTGGCGACGACGGCGAAGCCGCGGCCGGCTTCGCCGGCCCGGGCGGCCTCTATGGATGCGTTGAGTGAGAGCAGGTTCGTCTGGTCTGCAATACCGACGATGTTTTCATTACTCTCGTCATATACCTCGAGGAAGTCGGAGAATATGGCCATATCCTCCTCGATGCCCTGGCACTCCTCGCTGATGTCGGAGACCACCTGGGTGATATTCGTCGCGTCGTTGGCCGTCATCTCGTTCGCGTCGGCCAGCTGGGTAACGCCGGTGTTGAGATGGCTGAAGCGCTCGATGATGTCGTTCAGCTTCTGCCGGTGGAGTTCCTGCTCCTTCAGGCTCTCCTCGTGCATCTCCTCGACCTTGGCCTTTTCTTCTTCCGCCATGGCCTTGGCGTAGTAGATGCAGTTCTCTTTCTTGTTGACGCCGTTATATATAGCCCGGGCCATATCCTTGCAGGAAGGATAGCCGCAGGAGGAGCAGTTGATATGCCGCTCGGCATCCGACATCTTCAGCATGCTCTTGAAAATCTCGTCCTCCTCCTTGGGCGAAGGGGTCTTGATATCGACATGCTTGTCGTCATAGGAACGCATGAAATCCTTGAGGTCAAGGTCGGCAAACTGCTCGTCGTAGTACTGCCAGCGCTCTTCCAGAGAGAGCGCGCTGTTCCAGGGATAGTGCCAGCCGCCCTTCTTCTTCCCGAGTGTCTTCTTCTCAGGCTCGTTGACGACCCGCTTCTTCATCTCGTTGATGGCCAGTTCCACGTCCATGTCGTCGATGGTATCATCCGTACCGGTGCCGCGGACGCAGCCCTTCTGACAGTTCAGGATGTCGACCATGAAGGGAAGGTCGCCCTTCCGCTTCGCGTATTCCCGAAGGAACTTGTATGCTTCGACTTCGCCCTCGACCTGCATGACGGAGACCTGGGGGCCAAGGAAGAATTCGACGCACTCGCGGAGGCCGCCCGGCTTGGGATAGCGGGAGCCGAGGCCGTAAGGATAGGCCGATTCCTCGTCCGCTTCCCGGGCGCTCTGGTACTTTCCGTCGATGGCTTCCATGAGCTTCTTGAAGGTCACGTTGTACTTGACGTAGCCGCCGCAATTCTTGTCATTAATTTCACCGAACTTGGCGATGCAGGGCGACAGGAAGACCAGCTCCTCCGGCACCTTCACATATTTCTTCAGGTAGATAGCTTCATCCATCATGGGGCTGTGCAGGGGGACCATCTTCGGAATCAGCTCGGGGATATACTTCTCGACGTAGTTGATGATGGCCGGGCAGGGCTGGCTGATCATGCCGGTCTTTCCGGTCTGCTTGATGTACTTGATATAAGACCAGGTCGTGATGTCCGCGCCGAAGGATACGGGATAGATATGGGCTACGCCCAGAGACTTGAGATAACCGAAGACCTTCTTGTAGACCTTCGGATAGTTCGCGATGAAGGCCGGCGCCACGATGACGTCATACTTCTTCCCGGCCGCGAGATCCGCGAGGAACTTCTGTGTGTCATCATAATAATCTCTTGCGCCGTGTTCGCAGTGGTCGAAGCAGGACCCGCACGCAATACACATGTCCTCGTCCACGCGGATCTTCCCGTCCTCCGCGACGTTCGCCGCAATGGACGGACAAGACCGGATACACTTGTTGCAGCCGACGCAGTTGTCATTCGTAAAAACCATACCAATCACCACACCCTCTCTGAAAGACCGCTCATTCACTACTCGGGCGGAAACTTTTCTATTATTGTAGGCAAAAACAGACATTGTTCAAGGCAATTTTGTGTGATTTCGCCAGTTTTCGGAAGTGGGCGGCACAATTTTTGTCAATTTATGCCAATTCTTTTACAACTCTGTAAATTTTTTAACTTTTATACTATGATTACAGCGCAATAATGATTGCTGCAAGGCTTCGCTGCCCTGCATCTGCAGCTTCCACTTACCGCCGGAAGGGTATGACCATATGAAACGTTATGGAAAGAGAATAATTGAAACCCTCGTTCTCGTCTGTGCCCTCCTGCTTGCAGCACTGACGGCAGCTGCCCCGGGGCAGGCAGCAGACATTCCAATCCGGCAGATTGACCCCATTACCCTGCAGCCAAGAGGGGAGGCCCGGGCCCTGGTCATCGTCTGCGATTTCGCGGATGTGAAATACCGGTCCGACCGCATTTCGGATGAAGAACTGGAACGCGACCTCTTCGGCACCGGGACAGCGGACCTCTACCCTTACGTCTGCCTCACAATGTATTTTGAAAACGCTTCCTACGGGGCATTGCATATGGACGGGGATGTGTACCACTATACGCTGTCAGGGAATATAGCGGACTACGAAAATTCGGACCAGGACTTTGAAAAGTTTGTCACGGAAGTCCTGAACGGACTGGACGATACGATAGATTACAGAAAGTACGATGCGGACCGCGACGGCTATATCGACGTCCTCTCCATGTCCATCCCGACGGGCGGCGATGCTGAATTCTGGTACGGGTGTACGGCCACCTGGGAGTCGGATCCGCTGAAGCTCGATGGAGAAAAGCTCTGGCATTATGTCATCAACGACGAACAGCCCTACGCCGATACCCTCGACTACTACCTGGGCACCCTTGCCCACGAATACGGGCACTGTATGGGGCTTTCCGATTATTATGAATATGGAAAAGACGAGGACTGGCAGGCCACGACCGGCGACGCAGGCCTCGAGCGCATGGACGAGTCGGGGGGCGACTTCTGCCCCTACTCCAAGCTCATGGTGGGCTGGTACGGCAAAGAAAATATCCAATGCTACGACTGGGCCAAAGGCGGGACGCAGGTCTTTACCCTGAAGGATGACAGCACGGATCCTTCCGTCCTCCTGCTGCCCAGCGCCGAATCTTGCGACCTTTTCAGCGAATATTTCACAGTCGACTACATCACGCCGCGCGCGAACTTTGCCACCCTCTTCGATGAAGGCGGGGTCCGCCTCTACCACGTGGATTCCGAGCTGGGGACCTACGACGACGGGACGGACTACCTGCTCTATGACGGTTTCAGCCCCGACTACGATTCCACCGGCAAGGGCCGCAGGCTCATCCGCCTTGTGAACAATGGAAAAGGATTCTATACTGAGGGCGATACGATTGACTGCTCAGCCTCCGGCTTCGCCTGGTATGACGAGAGCGGAAAGGAAACCGTGGATACCGGCTACACAGTCCATGTGGATTCGATCGACGAAACGGCCAGAACCTGCACGGTAAGCGTGACAAGGAAGTAACCGCGGGGTGCGGCCGCTTTGATGGACTTTTGTCCTGAAGCAAGCTATATGCCCACAGCCGGCTTGAGGATTGGCGGACTTTTGTCTTGCCGGAGCCTGAAAGGCCCAAGGCTTGCTGGCTGATTGGCGGACTTTTGTCTTGCTGGAGCCTAAGAGGCCCAAGGCTTGATGGCTGATTGGCGGACTTTTGTCTTGCCGGAGCCTAAAAGGCCCAAGGCTTGCTGGCTGATTGGCGGACTTTTGTTCTGAAACAAGCTGCCGGATTAAGTTATACAGAAAAAGACGAATCCTTTCCTTTCGGGGGAAGGATTTTTTCGCTTGACATACTATGCCACACATAGTATATTTGCCGTATCAAGAGTACATTGTCTGACGTAGTACGGCAGGCAAGATATTTGACGGTTGTTGAAAGCCCTTTCTGTCGGAGTTATGAAGGGCAGAAAAAGTCAAAGTACAAGAAGCCCACAGGACTGTAAGGCAAAAAGACAAATAGCCCAATAGGCAAAGAGCCAAAGGGCCAAAGAGTCAAAGAGCATAAAGGCCAAAGGACGGAAAGGAGGCACTGCAGCTATGGCAGGAATTTCAAGCGATGTGATCCGCGGCTATACGGATACGATGATTCTCTACTTTCTGAGGGAGGAGCCCTCGTATGCTTATTCGCTCTCGAAGCAGATCCGGCTCCGGACGGAAGAGAAGTATGTGATCAAGGAGACGACCCTCTATTCGGCCATGAACCGGATGGAAAAGGGCGGCTATATCCAGTCCTTTCCCCGGGTCGCGGAAAACGGGAAGAAGCGGACATACTACCGGATCACCGAAGCCGGGGAAAAATATTATTCTGAAAAATGCGCGGAGTGGGAGTTGACGAAAGACGTCATCGAGCGCTTCATTGCGAAGGAGGCCTGACTGAATATGGAAACACTGAAAAACTATCTGGATACGATGTTTGCGGTTCTGCCGGACACCGACGAGGTGCGGCAGGCGAAGGTGGAGCTTTTTCAGATGATGGAGGACCGCTACTCGGACCTCATCTCGGAGGGCAAGTCGGAAAACGAGGCGGTCGGGGCTGTCATTACCGAGTTCGGCAGCATTGATGAAATTGCGAAGGCCCTGGGACTGGACCTGCCGAAAAAAGAGGACGCTTCCGATGCAGACAAAAAGGAAGACTCCGCCAAGACTATTGGGGCAGAAAAAGAAGAGGGCCGGACGAATGAGGCAGATTCCCGTTATGACTTCGGCAGCGGCTGGGCCAGCTTCGGGAACGGAATCCTCAGCGTGCGGGATTTCGCCCGGGCCATTGCCGACTGGAGCCGGAAAAAGGCGGCGGCCGTGCGCCCCGCAGGACCGGAAGAGACCGTTTCGTTGGAACCCTTCACTTCTCTTGACTGCGAGCTGGATACGGCAGGTATCTGCATCCGGATCGGAGATGCCTATTCCCTGACCCTTCCGGAGGAAATGAAAGCCGACCTGACCTATGAGGTGACCGGAGATACCCTGACCATTCGGGAGATGCCGAGAACTGCCATTATCATCCAGGATCTGAAAAATGAAAAACTGGTCGTTACGATTCCTGCGGAAGCAGCCGGAAAACTGTTGGACTTCCGTCTGGACATTGCAGCAGATGACATCGTGCTTGAGAACATTTCAGCTTCTTCCGTCAAGGCGGAAACGGCGGCCGGAGATATTATTATGAATAATTGCTCCTTCGCCCTCGCGGATCTGGAGGCTTCTGCTGGAGATATCCGCATTTCGGGCGGAACCTGGGGCCGCGTCACATGCGACTTCTCCGCCGGAGATTTGCAGACAGACGGGGCGGACTTTCAGACATTGGAAAGCGATGCGTCAGCCGGCAATATCCTCCTCCATGCCCTACCGGACGCTGAAAACAGTGCCTTGAAGGCAGCGGCGGAACTGGGCCGGGTCATGCTCTTCGGCAGGAAGTACGGGGCCTATTACCAAGCCGACGGCAGCAACGGAAAAAAGCTGGACCTTTCGGCCGCTGTCGGAAATATCGTAATCGATTGAAAATATGGATTTTGCCATGCAATCCCCGGGCGGAGAATGGAATTCCTGCCCGGGGATTTTTGCGGTTAGAAGAATCTAACTATTTGTCGGGACTTCCGCAATTAGCAGTATCTAACTATTGCCCAAAATCGGCAACAGTACTACAATTGCGGCAATCTTTTGAGGAACTGCATAGAAAGGACGAACCATGGAGATTCGAATTCGTGCCTATGAAAGCCGCGATGCCGCAGCCTGTCGCAAAATCTGGAACCGGGTCGTGGACGACGGTGTCGCCTTTCCCCAGGTGGAGGGTCTGACAGAGGATGAGGCGGACACATTTTTCAATAGCCAGACCTATACCGGCGTCGCGGAAGACGCAGAAACCGGGAAAGTCGCCGGGTTTTATATTCTTCATCCGAATAATGTAGGGCGCTGTGGCCACATCGCCAATGCCAGTTACGCGGTCGACGTCGACATCCGCGGCCAACACATCGGCGAAAAACTGGTGAAGGACTGCCTGGAACAGGGCAGGGCCCACGGTTTCCGCCTGATGCAGTTCAATGCTGTAGTCGCGTCAAATATCCATGCCATCCACCTCTACGAGCGCCTGGGCTTCATCCACCTCGGCACGGTTCCCGGCGGTTTCCGCCTGAAGGACGGGAGCTATGAGGACATTATTCTCTTCTATCACACATTGTAGGAAAGACAGCCACTTTCTCTTGCAAATATTTGGAAATGGCATATAGTGTTGAAAAGACAAAGGCGTCCGGATTTTCCGGGCGCCTGCTTTGTATCGCAGGCATGTGCAAGAGGATGTCCCCGACTGCGCAGGGCGCGGGCTGCGGCGAGTAGAACAGGAAGTGTGGGATATGGCAGTAGAAAAAGTGAAGGCTTTCTTTGAGGACACAGGGCTCAAGGTCATAGAGCTTCCGGAGTCTTCAGCGACGGTACAGCTGGCCGCGGAAGCCCTGGGCACTGAGCCGGATGAAATTGCAAAGACATTATCATTTCTGATTGACGATCAGCCGATTCTCATCGTCATGGCCGGCCTCGGAAGAGTTGACAATCACAAGTACAAGGAGACCTTCCACAAGAAGGCGGCCATGATCCCGCCGGACAAGGTGGAGGAGTATATCGGCCATGCGCCGGGCGGTGTCTGCCCGTTTGCCGTCAACCCCGGAGTCAGGGTCTATCTGGACGAATCCCTGAAACGGCACGAAGTCGTATATCCTGCGGCCGGGAGTTCAAACAGCGCTGTGAAGATGACGATTGCAGAACTTGAGAAATATTCCGGATTTGAAGATTGGGTGGATGTGACGAAGGCGCTTGAGTAAGGCCTTTCTTCATGCTTCCCACTGATACTTCTTCAGGTCCACATGATTTTCATCCCTGAGCTCCACTCCTTCTTCGGAGAGAAGCTGTGCCTGCTCTGCAAACCCCGGTGCCAGGCGGCCGGCTGCATTCACTACCCGCTGACAGGGGAAGTCGCCGAAATATTCCGCACAGCTTAGGATCTTTCCCACCAGCCGCGCATTCTTCGGCCGCCCGATCAGGCGGGCAATCTGCCCGTAGGTGGCCACTTTTCCTTCCGGAATTTCAGAAACGACGGACAGGACTTCATAGGCCAGGTCTTCCGTCAGAACAGAAGATTTGGCTTTCTTCTCTTTTTCACCTATATGGGTAAATTCATCAAAGGTCATGACCTGCACCATCTTTGCCTTCGCCGGGCATTTCCGCTATCACATGCAGAATCCAGGCCTGTATGCTGTCTGCTGTCGGCTGACTGAAAGCTTTATGAAACAGCCGGTAGCCTTTCGGGTCCTTCTCCTTCAGATAGTGGTCCGCTTCCTTTTCATCTACAATCAAAAGGAAAATATTCAAGAATCTTTTCTTTCATCGTTCGCGCTCTCTCCTTGGGCCTTTTAGGCTCCGGTAAGGCAAAAGTCCGCCAATCAGCCAGCAAGCCTTGGGCCTTTTAGGCTCCGGTAAGGCAAAAGTCCGCCATTCAGCTATCAAGCCTTGGGCCTATAGGCCACGGCAGGACAAAAGTCCACCACTCATCTTCCAATCCGCAGGAAGGTTACTTCAAATACTTCGCCACATACTTCCCCGTATAGGACTTTTTGGACTTGGCCACCTGCTCCGGGGTGCCGGTCGCGACGATGGTGCCGCCGCCGTCCCCGCCCTCGGGTCCGAGGTCAATGAGGTAGTCGGCGCACTTAATGACATCGAGATTGTGCTCGATGACGACTACAGTGTTTCCGGTATCGGACAGGCGGCGGAGAATCTCCACCAGCTTCCGCACATCCTCGAAGTGAAGGCCCGTCGTGGGCTCATCCAGAATATAGATGGTCTTGCCGGTCCCTCGCCGCGAAAGCTCGGTCGCCAGCTTGACCCGCTGGGCCTCGCCGCCGGACAGGGTCGTGGCGGGCTGGCCCAACTTGATGTAGCCCAGGCCCACGTCGTAGAGGGTCTGAATCTTTCTTGTAATGGAAGGCACGGCTTTGAAGAAGTCCAGGGCCTCTTCCACGGTCATATCGAGGACATCGTAGATGGACTTGCCCTTGTACTTGACTTCCAGGGTCTCCCGGTTGAAGCGCTTGCCGTGGCAGACTTCGCAGGGAACGTAGACATCCGGCAGAAAGTGCATCTCAATCTTCACAATACCGTCGCCGGCGCAGTTTTCGCAGCGGCCGCCCTTTACATTGAAGGAGAAACGGCCCTTGGCATAGCCGCGCGCCTTCGCATCGGGCGTGGCCGCAAAGAGGTCCCGGATCATGTCAAAGACCCCTGTGTAGGTCGCCGGATTGGACCGGGGAGAGCGCCCGATGGGGGACTGGTCGATGTCGATGATCTTGTCCAGCTGGTCCACGCCTTCAATCTTGTCATGGTCGCCCGGAATCTGGTGGGCATGATTCAGCTTGTTGGCAAGGGACTTATAAAGGATCTCATTGATCAGGGTCGACTTGCCGGAGCCGGACACACCGGTCACGACGGTCAGGATACCCAGGGGAATCTGCACGTCGATGTTTTTGAGGTTGTGCTCCCGGGCACCTTTGACTGTGAGGAAGCCCGTGGGTTTCCGCCGCTTTTTCGGTACCGGGACGCAGAGCTCCCCCGAAAGGTATTTCCCAGTCAGGGAGTTTTCATTATTCATGATGTCCTGACAGGAGCCCTGGGCAACGATTTCGCCCCCGTGCTCCCCGGCCCCGGGGCCCACGTCCACAATCCAGTCAGCCGCCCGCATGGTGTCTTCGTCGTGTTCAACAACAATTACGGTGTTGCCCAGGTCGCGAAGGCCTTTGAGTGAGGCCAGGAGCTTGTCATTGTCCCGCTGGTGCAGGCCGATGGAGGGCTCGTCCAGGATATAGCAGACGCCGACCAGGCCGGACCCGATCTGGGTGGCCAGGCGGATCCGCTGGGCCTCGCCGCCGGACAGGGTGGCCGTGGCCCGGGAGAGGGAAAGGTAGTTCAGGCCCACGTCGTTCATGAATTTGACCCGGGACTTGATCTCCTTCAGGATCAGGCGTCCGATGTGCATCTGATAATCGGTCAGCTTCAGGTCATCGAGCCAGCCCATGAGCTTGTCGATGGACATCCGGGTAACGGCTGTGATATTGAGCCCGCCGACCGTGACCGCCAGAGCAGCCGGTTTCAGGCGCTCTCCGTGGCAGACCGGGCAGGGGGAAACCTCCATAAACTCTTCGAATTGCTGCTTGGAGAGCTCCGAGGATGTCTCCCGGTAGCGGCGGTGGGAGTTTTCTATGAGACCCTCAAACTGGACGTCGTAGATGCCTTCTCCGAAACGGCCTTTATAAGGGACTTTCACGACCCGGTCGGATCCATAGACCAGCATGTGGCGGACCTCCGGAGACAGTTCCCGGTAGGGGGTATCCAGGGAGAAGCCGTACTCCTTCGACAGAGCCAGGAGAATGGCATGAGTGTAGGAAGAGTCCTTATTTGACGACTGCCAGCCGGGAACCCGGATACAGCCTTCATTCAGGGACAGGTCCCGGTCCGGAATCATCAGGCGCTCGTCGAACTCCATCTTGTAGCCCAGGCCGGCACACTCGGGGCAGGCCCCGAAAGGATTGTTGAAGGAAAAGGACCGGGGCTCGATTTCCTCGACGGAAATGCCGCAGTCCGGGCAGGCGAAGGACTCGGAGAAGGTCAGCTGGTCCCCGCCTATGACGTCAATGATGAGGAGGCCGTTGGAAAGCTTCAGGGCGTTCTCGATGGAGTCGGTCAGCCGCCGCTCGATGCCCTCTTTCACCACCAGACGGTCGACGACGATTTCAATATCGTGCTTCTGATTTTTGTTTAACTTAATTTCTTCCTCCAGCTCGTACATGTTCCCGTCGACGATGACGCGGACATAGCCGGATTTCTTGGCCCGCTCGAAGAGTTTCTCCTGGGCCCCCTTGCGCCCGCGGACGACCGGAGACAGGACCTGGAACTTGGTCCGCTCGGGCAGGGCCATGACCCGGTCCACCATCTCGTCGACGGTCTGCCGCTTGATCTCCCGCCCGCAGTTGGGGCAGTGAGGAGTACCCACCCTCGCATAGAGGAGACGGAAGTAGTCATAGATTTCCGTCACGGTGCCGACCGTGGACCGGGGGTTCCTGTTCGTAGACTTCTGGTCGATGGAGATGGCCGGGGGCATGCCTTCGATGGTGTCGACGTCCGGCTTTTCCATCTGTCCTAAGAACTGCCGTGCATAGGAAGAGAGGGACTGCATGTAGCGCCGCTGCCCTTCCGCGAAAATCGTATCAAAGGCCAGGGAGGACTTTCCGCTGCCGGACAGGCCGGTGAGTACTACGAAACTGTCGCGGGGGATGTCCAGGCTCACGTCTTTCAAATTGTGCTCCCGTGCCCCGCGGATCTTTATATATTTCTTGTTCGGATCGCTGCTTACTTTCATTTCTTTTCTCTTCTGTTCTCTGCCCGCATGGGCGGCATTTGCCCTATGCCATGGGCGGTATTTGCCCGAAAACGCTGCTCCGGAGACTTACCCATTCCCGACCTGAAGGTCACGAAGCATGTTCTTATACTTGATCATATTATCGCGGAGCTCGGCAGCGGCTTCGAAATTGAGATCGGCCGCGGCCTTCTCCATCTTCTTCTTCGTCTTTTCGATGAGTTCCGTGAGCTCCTGCTCGTCCATCTCCTCGGGCTGGCGGCCGGACTCCGATTCGGTCTTGGCGATGTCCTTCGAAATGGCGATAACGTCGCGGACCGCCTTCTCGATCGTCTTCGGGGTAATGCCGTGGGCTTTATTATACTCGTCCTGAATCTTGCGGCGCCGCTCGGTAATGTCGATGGCGTTCTTCATGGAATCCGTCATCGTATCCGCGTACATGATGACGTGGCCCTTGGAATTTCGTGCCGCCCGGCCGATGGTCTGAATGAGTGACGTCTCAGAGCGGAGGAAGCCCTCTTTGTCCGCGTCCAGGATGGCGATCAGGGTGATTTCCGGGATGTCCAGGCCCTCACGGAGGAGGTTAATGCCGACCAGGACATCGAATACGTCCAGGCGCAGGTCGCGGATGATTTCCGACCGCTCGAGGGTGTCGATGTCGGAGTGCAGGTACTTGACCCGGATGCCCAGTTCCTGCATGTAGGTGGTCAGGTCCTCGGCCATGCGCTTGGTCAGGGTCGTAATCAGGACCTTGCCGCCCTCCTTCGTTTCCTTGTTGATTTCCCCGATCAGGTCGTCAATCTGCCCCTCGACCGGGCGGACGGAAATCTCGGGGTCCAGAAGGCCGGTGGGCCGGATGACCTGCTCGGCCCGCAGCATCTCGTGCTCGGCCTCATAGGGGCCGGGGGTTGCGGACACAAAGAGAAGCTGGTCAATCTTGTCCTCGAACTCGCTGAAGTTCAAAGGACGGTTGTCCATGGCCGAAGGCAGGCGGAAGCCGTAGTCGATCAGGGTCTGCTTCCGCGAGAAGTTTCCGGCATACATGCCCCGGATCTGGGGAACGGTCATGTGGGATTCGTCGATAATAATGAGAAAATCCCTTCCGAAGTAGTCGATCAGGGTGGCCGGCGCCTCCCCGGGCTTCTGGTTCGAAAGGTAGCGGGTGTAGTTTTCAATGCCGGAGACAAAGCCCGTTTCCCGCAGCATTTCGACGTCGAAATTCGTCCGCTCGGCGATGCGCTGGGCCTCGATCAGCTTGTCGTTCTGCTTGAAGTATGCGACCCGGTCTTTGAGGTCCGCTTCAATCTCCTTGCAGGCCGCCTCGATGCGGTCGTGGGGGACGACGTAGTGGGAGGCCGGAAAGATGGCCACGTGCTGCATTTCCTTCGTGACCCGCCCGCTCATGATATCGGTCTCGCAAATGCGGTCGATTTCGTCGCCGAAGAATTCTACACGCACTGCGTATTCGCTGACATTGGCCGGAATGATTTCCAGAGTGTCGCCCCGGACCCGGAAGGTGCCCCTTTTAAAGTCCATCTCGTTGCGGACGTACTGGATATTAATGAGGGCCTCGATGACCGCGTCCCGCTCGATTTCCATGCCGGGCCGGAGGGAGACCATCATGTTCTGGAAGTCGTCGGGCTCCCCGATGCCGTAAATACAAGACACGGAAGAGACGATGATGACGTCCTTGCGCTCAGCCATGGAAGCCGTGGCGGAAAGGCGGAGCTTATCTATTTCGTCGTTTATGGCCGAATCCTTGGCGATATAGGTGTCCGTCTGGGGCACATAGGCCTCGGGCTGATAGTAGTCGTAGTAGGACACGAAGTATTCGACGGCGTTCTCCGGGAAAAATTCCTTCATCTCCCCGTAGAGCTGCCCTGCGAGAGTTTTATTGTGACTGATGATGAGGGTGGGCTTGTTCAGGGCAGCGATGACATTCGCCATCGTGAAGGTCTTGCCGGATCCCGTGACCCCGAGCAGGGTCTCGAACTGGTTGCCCTCCTGAAATCCCTTCACCAGAGCCTCAATCGCCTGGGGCTGGTCCCCGGTGGGCTGATATGGACTGTGCAGGACGAAGTGATCCAATATTATTCTCCCTTATGACTAATGTAAGGCGCCTCAGCAGTGCGGATTTATGCAATGCAGAATCAACGCCCCGGCTGGAAACAGCCCTGGATCAGGGCCATTCAGTATCCCTCTGAATGGCCGCTTTTAATTCAGTATGGTTTTCAGAATGGTGACCGCATCCTCATCCTTGCCGTCGATGATGTCCTGGTAAGCTTCATGCAGGCGGTCGATGGCTTCCTCGGGCATCCGCTCGCAGCGGACGTTGTAGAACTCCTCCAGTTTCTTCATGGAGGCATTCTCCTGGCCAGTCTCTATAAGGTGCTGGATTTCCCAGGCCATATCGAGGTAGTCGGGCCGGGACACATTGATGATGCGGACCGGCTCGTCCGCGAGCCGCTCTGCCGCCGCCTCTTCTTCGGCGGGCTGGTGGGCCACAGCCTTGATGAGGGGTGAAATCTTCTTCTTCTCCCGGATAGGGCTCTGGATGCCGGAATACTCGACCGGCGTCTCTTCCTTCGTCTCCCCTTCCTCACCCACGGCAAAGATGCTGGAACCGGAATCCAGCATGGTCCGCCCGTAGCTGACCACCCGTTCCAGTTCCTTCAGAAGGGCGTCCAGGCCGCCCTTCACCGCGGCGGCGTCCCCCGCCGCCGCGGAGGCCTCCTGTTCCGCAGCCATCTTCGACAGGTCCTCGGCCCCGATGGCCATGGAAGAAGACTTGATCGCGTGGACTATTGTCCGGTAGTCCTCGAAGTTTCCGGCCTTGGCAAGGTCCGGCAGCTCCTTCATGTACTTGTAGCCCCCGTCAATGAACTTGGACAGGACATTGCGGAAGGTGTTCTCGTCTCCGCCACAGTACTTCATGGCCAGGGACAGGTTGAAACCGGGGGCTGCCGCCTCGGCTTTGGGCTTTTCGGTAAACTTGCGGACAGCCGGTTCCACGGTCTTCTGGGAAACCAGCTCCGCCGGCAGGACATTGGTCAGCACCGCCTCCAGCTCGTCCGGGTCCACGGGCTTTTTGAGATAGCCCTCAAAGCCGGCATTCTGGTACATGACGGCGGCCCCGGGCACCGCATTGGCTGTCAGGGCGACGGCAGGGGTATTGATGTTGGGATTGTCCTGATCATTTCGGATCATGGAAAGAGCCGCCAGACCATCCATCCCGGGCATCATGTGGTCCATGAAGATACAGTCGTACTTCTTACCCGTGGTCTGAGCCACGGCGTCGGTCCCGGATTCGGCCGTGTCGATATTGATCTGGGACCGCTTAAGGAGCCCCGTGAAGACGGCCAGGTTCGACGCATTGTCATCGACGACCAGGATGTGGGCATCCGGGGCGAACAGGGCCGTCTTCTTCGCGGCCTCGGCGCGGGCGGCCTCGGCCGCCTCCAGGCTCCCGGCGGGCGAGGCGTCCACGACTGTCTGCGGCAGGCGGACAGTGAAGACGCTGCCGAGCCCGTAGACGGAATCCACGTCTATGGTTCCGTGCATGGCCTCGACCAGCTGCTTCGTAATGGCCAGGCCCAGGCCCGTCCCCTCAATGTGGTGGGTCTCGTGGGCGTCCAGCCTCGTAAAGCTGTCAAACAGGGCAGCCTTGTCCTCTTCCCGGATACCGATGCCGGTGTCCTTGACGGAAAAGGCCAGCTCGAAGGTCCCGTCCTCGTCCATGATGCCGTTGGCCGTCAGGGTGACGGAGCCCTTCTTCGTATACTTGATGGCATTGGTCAGGATATTAATGAGAATCTGCCGGATGCGGACGTCATCCCCGTGAAGGACAGCCGGCATATCCTGATCGAACTCGACATTGTATACCAGCTTCTTGTCCTTGGCCCTGCCCTCCGTCATGGCAATCGCATCTGCAAAAATGGAAGCCGTCCGGTAGTCGCTCTCGGCAAGATCCAGCTTCCCGGCCTGAAACTTGGAGAAGTCCAGAAGGTCGTTCACGAGGGAAAGGAGCATGTGGCCGGCGTTGTCCACCTTCTTCGAATAGCCGTAGATCTTCTGCTCCCCGGTCTCCCGCTCGATCAGGGTGTTCATGCCCAGAATCGTATTGATGGGGGTCCGGATTTCGTGGGACATGGCTGCCAGAAAACGGTCCTTCGAAGCGGCCGCCTCCCGGGCGTCGGCTTCAGCCGCCAGCAGCTTTTCGTTCTTCTCCTCCAGAGACCGCATATAGGCCTTTTCATTCGTCTCATCGTGAAACTCAAGGACATAGCCCAGGGGATTCTTCAGATTCCCCTTGTAGATGGGCCGGACTTCCGCCCTCAGCCACCGGTCGTCCATCTGGAAGGCCTTGCCCCGGAGCCTTTCTCCCCGGGCCAGCTGTTCCTTCCCCTGCACCATGGCGTCAATGCGGGAGAGGCATTCGGCAAAGGCCGGAGAGTCCGCCATGGTCTCCTGAATCGGCGAATCGATGAGCTGAACGGAAAGCTCCGGAAACAGGACCTTAGCCGGGGCATTGCTGCCGATATAGTTCTTCTTCGCATCGACGACAATATAAGCATACTCCTGCAGGTGTTCCCAGACATTCGTCACGTCCTCGGACAGGTCGTACATCTCTGCCCGCCGGGCCAGGAGCACCATCCCCGCCTCCAGCAGGACATAGACGACAGGCACGAGAATAATGGAAAGCCTCGGCATGAATTCGATGATATACACCGAAAACGTCGCCAGAAAGATAACGACATAGGTTCCCACGACCCGGGAGGAGAAGTCATTGCGCCGCTTGAGGGAGCTGATCATGAAGGCGATGGCGAAGGCCCCGTATATCATGATCAGCAGGGTGTATGTGAAATGCAGGGGGCCGTACTCCCGGACCAGGAAATGACCGTACTGCCCCTTGTGCAGTTCCACGCTGCTGTAAAAGACCCCGCAGCGGCCGACGGAAAAGGCACAGGCCACCACGAAAAGGGTGCAGACCGCCAGGACGTGATAGACGCCCTTTTTCAGCTTCAGCTGCATGAGGGGGGATTCCAGCAGGAAAAGGAAAAAGGGAATGAAGCTGCCGGCCAGATAGGCCAGGTCATTGGCATAGATGGCGGCCGAAACGTCCGGGGCCAGCAGCACCCCCAGGTCCCCCAGGGTTGACAGAAATACCATCAGCACGACAAGGAGCATGTAGACATTGATCCGCATGCTCATGCCGACGAGATAGAACAGGGTAATGATTGATACAGCAAGTACCGCAACATAGAGTGCCGCTACCATAAGCCCTTCCTCCATCCTACAGAAAATGCGGAAAATGCCTTATATATTGTAGCATAAAGGGCCCGGCGCGCAAAGCGCGCCGGGCCCTCCGGACAGGAATTTCTTCCCGGTTTACATTATTCTATTCTCACATACCGGGCAGAGGTCCTGCACCGGGCCGACCGTGGCAGTTCTTGTACTTCTTGCCGCTCCCACAGGGGCAGGGGTCGTTGGGATAGATCTTCTTGTGAACCCGGGGCCTGGGGCCGGACATGGACGGGCCTTCCTGCTTGTTCGTGGAAGTGGCCTGAACCTGCTGCTCGGCGGCCTTCTTCTCGTCGTCGATTTCCTTCTGCTCGATGCGGACGCGGTAGAGGAGGTTCACTACGTCCGTCGTAATGGCGTCGTTCATGGCATCCATCATGTCATAGGACTGAATCTTGTACTCGTCGACGGGGTTGTGCTGGCCGTATGCCTGCAGGCCGATGCCCTGCTTCAGCTGGTCCATGTCGTCGATTTCCTGCATCCAGTGGCGGTCGATGACACGGAGGAGGACAACCCGCTCGATTTCCCGGAACATCTCGGGCTCCGGCGCCTGGGCCTCCCGCTCCTTATAGAGGTCTTCAGCCTTTTCGAGGAGCTTGGCCTTCAGCTCATCCCCGTCCTTGCAGTCCGCAATGGACTCGGCCGTAATCGGAGGCAGAGGGATGACGGAGCGAAGGGACTGGTTCAGCTCCTTCAGGTCCCACTTCTCGCCGTTTTCAGCGTTCTGCATGGCCACGTCGACCGAGTTCGAAACCTTGACGTCAATCATGGACATAATCTGGTCGCGCATGTTCTCCCCGTGAAGAACCCGCTTCCGCTGGGCATAGACAAGCTCACGCTGCTCGTTCATGACCTCATCGTATTCCATGAGGTTTTTCCGGATGCCGAAGTTATTCTCCTCGATCTTCTGCTGGGCCCGCTCGATGGCGCTTGAAAGCATCTTGTGATGAATCTGCTCGCCCTCGGGCACGCCCAGAGCCTCAAAGACGCCCATGAGCCGTTCGGAACCGAAGAGACGCATCAGGTCATCCTCGAGGGAAATGTAGAACTGGGACTCACCCGGATCTCCCTGGCGGCCGGCACGGCCGCGGAGCTGATTGTCGATACGGCGGGATTCGTGCCGCTCGGTGCCGATGATGCGCAGGCCGCCGGCTGCCCGGGCTTCGTCGTCGAGCTTGATATCGGTACCACGGCCGGCCATATTCGTCGCAATCGTGACAGCCCCGTGGACGCCGGCCTTCTCGACGATGGCCGCTTCCTTCTCGTGGAACTTGGCGTTGAGGACACTATGCTCAATGCCTTCCTTATTCAGCATGCGGTCGAGGAGCTCGGAAACCTCAATCGTAATGGTGCCGACGAGGACGGGCTGGCCCTTCTCGTGGGACTTCTTCACTTCCTCAACGACAGCCTTGTACTTCTCTGCTTTGGTCTTATATACCGCGTCGTCTAAGTCTTTCCGGATGACGGGCTTGTTCGTCGGGATCTCGACAACGTCCATGCCATAGATGTCCCGGAACTCCTGCTCCTCGGTGAGGGCGGTACCGGTCATGCCGGCCTTCTTCGTGTACTTGTTGAAGAAGTTCTGGAAGGTAATGGTGGCCAGGGTCATAGACTCCCGCTTGACCTGAACGTGCTCCTTGGCCTCGATGGCCTGGTGGAGGCCGTCGGAATAGCGGCGGCCCGGCAGGATCCGGCCCGTGAAGTCGTCGACAATCAGGACCTGGTCGTCCTTCACTACATAGTCCTGGTCCCGGTGCATGAGGTTGTGCGCCCGGAGGGCCAGGATGACATTGTGCTGAATCTCGAGGTTCTCGGGATCGGCCAGGTTCTTGATATGGAAGAACTGCTCAACCTTCTTCACGCCTTCCTGGGTCAGGTTGACGGTCTTTTCCTTCTCGTCGACGATGAAGTCGCCGGTCTCCTCCTGCTCGATGCCCATAATTGCGTCGACTCTGGAGTACTCGGGCAGGTCATCACCCCGGTGAAGCTGGCGGGCCAGCACATCGCACATCTCGTAGAGTTTCGTGGACTTTCCGGACTGGCCGGAAATGATGAGAGGGGTCCGGGCCTCATCGATCAGGACCGAGTCGACCTCGTCGATGATGCAGTAGTGGAGGTCCCTCTGGACGAGGTCCTTCTCATAGACCGCCATATTGTCCCGGAGGTAGTCGAATCCGAGCTCATTATTCGTAATATAAGTAATGTCGCAGTTGTAGGCGGCCTTCCGCTCTTCCTTCGACATGTCGTTCAATACGACGCCGACCTTGAGGCCCAGAAATTCGTGGACTTTTCCCATCCACTCGGAGTCACGCTTGGCCAGGTAGTCGTTTACCGTGACGATCTGGACCCCCTTGCCCTCCAGGGCATTGAGGTAGGCCGGAAGGGTGGACACGAGCGTCTTTCCTTCACCGGTCTTCATCTCGGCAATCCGGCCCTGATGGAGGATAATGCCACCGATCAGCTGGACCCGGAAGGGCTCCATGCCGATGGCTCTCTTTGCTGCCTCCCGGACCGTCGCAAAGGCCTCGGGCAGGAGGTCATCCAGCGTCTCGCCCTTTGCCAGCCGCTCCTTGAATTCCGGAGTCTTCGCCGCCAGTTCCTCGTCCGAAAGCTTCTGCATATCGGGCCGCATCGCCTCAATCTTGTCCACAATCGGGGCAATCCGCTTCAGCTCGTGCTCACTGTGCGTCCCGAACAGCTTTGTCATCAAACCCATGTAAAAATATCTCCTTGATACTAATATTTCCGCCGTGCCTTGCAGGGCTTCCTCAGCGGATACTCGTCTTTCAGGTTCGCATACGTTCGGTATTTTAACACGAATGGGCAGACGCCACAATAAAATTTCTATAAACTCTATTTACAGTTCATCCGCCATTTCATGCGCATTTCCGCGCGCTTCACGCGCTTTACCGCCGCTTCGCGGCTAAAAATGCTTATGAAATTGCGTTCCTTCAGCATATGAAGCCGACAAGTGTCTCATGCAAGCATGGCAATTGTCGGCTTCATATGCTGATGAACTGTAAAAACATATCAGGCGGAGCATCGCGAGCCGGGAAAGAAATGCCGCTCTTAAAGGTGATGCTCCGCCTGAGAATGGTTCTCTGATTCAGTTGTAAGTTCCAACGGATTGTACCTCCGTTCTCTGATTTCGGGTTACGCTAAAGCAGGAACTCCGCCTGCGGTAAAACTATGGTTGCTAAGGTCCCATCGGACTGTACCTCTATTCGTCTGTCCGCTTCCCAAATATATCCGAAAGGGTAATGTTTAGAAGAAGCCTTTCGCACTGTAAATAAAGAAAAAACCTGCGGACAAAAAATCAAATCAACTTGCAACATCTATCTGCGGCTTCCCGTCTGACTTCTCACGAAAAATCCTTCATGGCTAAAACAGCCTCTGTCTATGGAGAATGCTCAAAAGGCATCCTGCAGATAGGTTTCCGGCTATCCCCGGCCGGAGCGGATGGGGTAAAACGTCAACTGTACTTCGGAGCCACCAGTCCTTTCTAAGTAAGCATCACTGCTTTCCGATCCAAATCCTTTTTCGCGCCTTGGAATGCTGATCAAAAGCACTCCGTCTGTTTCTTCGGGAAACTTCTTTTCGTGTTCCCTTTGATGGTTCATATAATAGTCGCACAGCTTCATTTTGTCAAGGCATTTTCTGAAAATACAATTAAGTACTTGGAAACTATTTCTTATTTTGTCGTATTTGTGTGTTTAATTTGACAATTTAGAGATCTTCGAGGCTGTGCGAAATGGGTTTCGCCGCTATTGTCCACGCCATTCGAACAGTTTCGTTTTTGTTTGGCACATTTCCCAGCCCTGACCGTAAAAGCTTCTCCTTCCCTTGCACGCAAGTACAGAGCCTCCTTAGCTTAATTCCTAACGAAAAGGAGCCCCGGCGGACCGGGACTCCTGAAGGCTATTCCATATGGGGCTTTACATCATTCCTTCATGTCAACGACCGAAGGCTTCGCCGTAGCCATAGCCAGAATCTCAAGGATTCCGTTCACCAGGAAGGAGACGCCGATCAGGATAACGTAGACGTCCACAGCACGGCGGGAGTTGAAAAGGATGATGGCACCGAGAAGGAGGACAATGCAGGAAACCGCGATGGCCGCTGCCTTGGAGCCGCCTGTGGCCGGGCTTCGAAGGGCTTCCACCAGATTTGCCGCACCGGAAACCACCAGAATGATTCCGAAGACAATCGGGAAGAAGGAAACCACAATGCCGGGCCTTGCCAGGAAGAAAATGCCGATGACAAGAGATACGACCGCATAAATCATCTGGGCAGGCGACCGGCCCTCACCGGAAAAGACGAAGAGGAGCAGGTAAACGACGGCTACAACCACCATCACGATGCCGATGACCTTCACAAGGACATCGATTGCCGTAGCCCGCACGACGATGAGCACGATGCCGAACACAATGCTTAGAACAGCAAGAATTATCTTGTTTCCGAGAAATGACTTGATTTTGTCCATTTCGACCTCCTTCGAAAAAGCCGTTTATATGGCTAATATAACACTTGGGGCCTTCATTGGGAAGGAAAAAGTGTTGAACGCCCGGGGCGGTTTACATTAGTCATAAAGCATGATAATATGGGCGGGCTATCTACCGGAATTATATTGAAGGAAGTGATTTTTTGTCTGATTCGATGACAAACGAAATGCCCCGCGAAAACAAGATGGGGACCATGCCCGTCAAGGAACTGATTGTCTCCATGTCCCTGCCCATGATGATTTCCATGCTGGTGCAGGCTTTGTACAATATCGTCGATTCGGTCTTCGTGGCCCAGATCAGCGAGTCCGCCCTGACGGCCGTCACTCTGGCCTTTCCCCTGCAGAACGTCATGATTGCGGTCGGGGCCGGCACCGGAGTCGGTATCAACGCGCTCCTGTCGCGGTCTCTGGGAGAGAAGAAATTCGAGCGCTCGGACGCCGCAGCAAATACCGCCATTCTTCTGGCCTTCTTTTCTTTCCTGGCCTTCGTATTCATCGGCATCTTCGCGTCGAGGCCCTTTATCCTGACCCAGACCGACAATCCCGAAATCATTGAATACGGAACGGCCTACCTTTCGATTGTCTGCACTTTTTCCATGGGGCTCTTCTTCCAGGTCACCTTCGAGCGCCTGTTGCAGTCGACGGGTCTTACATTATACTCAATGATTTCCCAGGTCGTCGGAGCGGTCTTCAATATCATCTTCGACCCCATCCTGATTTTCGGCCTCATCGGCTTCCCGCGGCTCGGCGTCGCCGGAGCGGCCATCGCCACGGTCCTCGGCCAGTGCCTCGCCGCCTGCATAGGGCTCTCCCTGAACCTGAAGAAGAATAAGGAACTCCACTTCTCCCTGAAGCAGGTCCTCTCGCCGAAGGCAAATGTCATCGGCCGCATCTATTATGTCGGCGTGCCTTCGATTCTCATGATGTCCATCGGGTCGCTCATGACCTACCTCATGAACCTGATTCTCGTGGCCTTTTCAGAGACAGCCGTAGCGGTCTTCGGCGTCTACTTCAAGCTGCAGAGCTTCTTCTTCATGCCGGTCTTCGGCCTGAACAACGGCTGTGTCCCGGTCCTGGCCTATAATTACGGGGCCCGGAAACCCGACCGGATCCGGGAATCCCTGCGCTTTGCCATGCAGCTGGCCTTCGTCATCATGTGCTGCGGAACCGCCATCTTCGAGCTCTTCCCCGGTTTCCTTTTGAAAATGTTCAACGCAAATGATTCCATGATGGCCATGGGAACCATCGCCCTGCGGACGATTGCCATCCACTTCCCCCTGGCGGCCATTGGAATTACGCTCGGCGGCGTCTTCCAGGCCTTTTCCAAGGCGACCTACTCCCTGGTCGTCTCCCTCATGCGCCAGCTCGTAGTCCTGATTCCCGTCGCCTGGCTCCTGGCCCGCCTGACCGGAAACGTCGACGCCGTATGGTGGTGCTTCCCGATTGCGGAGGTCGTATCCCTGCTGGTTTCACTGCTCTTCTATAGGCGGATCAAGAGGAAAATAATAGACAAGCTGTAAAAGGCCTGGTGTCTCCGGAACGGAAAGGCCATAAAGAGAGCGGGGCAGGCACGCTTTGCGTGCCTGCCCCGCTCTCTTCAACTTTCATCTGCCGGGAAATGGAACTATAGGCGGGAGTTTTGCATTTGGCCCCTATTCAAGAAGCTTCTTCGCTCCGCGGCGGCCAGGAAATGGAACTATGGGCCGGAGTTTTGCATTTGGTCCCTATTCAAGATTGAGCTTTTCTCGCAAGAGGACGTCTACAGCGTGCATATCTACATGATGGTCAGCATCTTCGAAGGTCATGATCAGATTATCCCCCGGGAAGTAGCCCTCCTGTCGGTATAAGTGGATTTTTTGATATGTTTTGGTTTCATATTCGGCATCATCCATGAGCCCGAAATGTTCCCATATGTAGATGCGGCAGGTTTTCGGGTCCATGATCATGAAATCCGGATAACAGGCGCCGGCCGACGTATCAAGGCGGCACTCGTAGCGAAAGGGCAGGCAGTATTCTTCCAGCAGTGTGGCAATAGCCAGTTCCGATTTGGATCGGACAAGCAGTCCTGAACGCGTTCTGAGAATTTTCTGTTCCGGGTGGAAGGAATTGCTTTCAAAGGGTTCGTTGAGCCACTTTTCCACGGCCTCATCTGTAGTCCCAACCAGTTTGCGGAAGTCAGCGTGCGTAAGGAGCTGCTGCAGATGGGATTCTTTGCTGCGGAAACAATTGAGATATCGCTGACAGGCAGTGATTTCAATATTCACCTCTCTCAGGCGCGCCCTGCACCAGGCAAGACGTGCCGTTTTTTCGGCCAAAGCGACATCTTTCTTTGAGATGACTGTTTTCTTTCCGTCTTCTATGACAACCCACTTCGTCGAATTTCCATTCTTGTATATGGCAAAACGTTTCTTCCGGTCTGGATTTTTTGAGACAACCCGCTGAAGATTCGAAGCTTCCTTTTGCAGGCGCAGCAGATCTGCCTCAATTTCCGCGGTTCGGGGCTCGCGGCGAATATAGGATATTGTGGGGAGTGGTTGGGTTTTCCTGACTTTTGACATAGATGAATCTCCTGATTCTGAAATGGGCCCGAAGGACAGGCGACACTGCAGCAGGTAAGGTACTGCAGCAGATGAAAAATGAAGGGCGATGAGCGCGCCTTTAAAAATGTAAACGCATCTTAACATAAATGAAATATTTCGCAAGCGGTTTTCGGGAAAGAATTTTCTTTTTAGTTACCAAATGCAAAACTTTCGCCTATAGTTCCAATTCCCTACTCCCGCGGAGCTAGGAAGCTTCATGAATAGGGGCCAAATGCAAAATTCCGGTCCATATTTCCATTTCCCTGCCATCGCGGAGCCAAGAAGTTTCTTTTATAGGGGCCAAATACAAAATTCCCACTTATAGTTCCATTCCCCGGCTCCCGCGGAGCTAGGAAGCTTCATGAATAGGGGCCAAATGCAAAGCTTCCGTCTAAAGTTCCAATTTTCAGCCACCACAAAGGAGGGCTACTTGACAAATACCCCCAGGGGGTATATAGTGCATGCCAGATAGAAGATACCCCCAGGGGGTATATGAGGAGAAAAGCTATGACAAAGGAAAAGAAGACTTGCCCCCACTGCGGCGGGGTCCATGACAGCAAGCGCCGGGACCCGGCGGAAAAGAAGAATCTCATGAACCGCCTGTCCCGAATAGAGGGCCAGGTCAGAGGTCTTGAAAAAATGATTGATGAAGATGCCTACTGTCCGGACGTGCTCGTCCAGGCTTCAGCGGTGTCTTCGGCCATCAACTCCTTCAATAAGGCCCTGATGGCGGAGCACATCCGGTCCTGCGTCGTTGAGGACATCAAAGAAGGCAATGAGGAGACGATTGAGGAATTGATTTCTGTGCTGCAGAAATTAATGAAATAAATCCCCTCAGTCACACATAAAGCGTGCCGGATCCTCTTTCGGGAACCCCATGAACGGAGACGAAGAAAAAGATGATGGAAAAGTACAGTGTCAGCGGCATGTCCTGCGCCGCCTGCCAGATGCATGTGGAGAAGGCGGTTTCGAAGGTGCCGGGCGTTACGTCTTGCACAGTGTCCCTCCTGACAAACTCCATGGCAGTCGAAGGGACAGCTGCTGAAAAAGATATTGTGAAAGCTGTTGAAGACGCCGGCTACGGGGCAAAGCCTCTGGTGCCGGGCGGTGCAGCGGGAAATATAGGGACAGCAGCGGGCGGCACAGCAGGCGGTGTCGGCGGGCAGACTTCTGCCGCTGCGGCCGCCGCCCGGACCGGGGCTGGAAGCCGGGCAGCACTTGAGGCCGAAGAGGAAGCCCTGAAGGATACGGAAACACCGAAGATGGTGAAGAGGCTGATTTCCTCGGTCATCGTCCTCATTATTCTCATGTATTTCTCCATGGGGCATATGATGTGGGGCTGGCCGGTTCCGGCGGTCATCGGAAACCACGTATCCCTCGGAATTGTTGAGCTTCTGCTGACAATTATTATATTATTCCTGAATCGGAATTTCTTCGTGAACGGCTACAAGGGGCTGCTTCACGGAGCCCCGAATATGGACACCCTCGTGGCACTCGGCAGCACGGCGGCTTTCGGCTATTCGCTCGTCGCCCTCTTTCTGATGACGGACGCGATGAGCCGGGGCGACGTGGCGACGGTCGATACGCTCGCCATGAAATACATGTACTTCGAGACCGCGGCCATGATTCCGACCCTGATCACCATCGGAAAGACGCTGGAGTCCTACTCGAAGGGCCGCACGACCGACGCCCTGAAGGGCCTCATGAAGCTTGCCCCGAAGACGGCCGTCGTCATCCGGGATGGAGTCGAAGTTGAGGTCGACATAGATAATGTGGCCATCGGGGACATCTTCGTCGTGAAGCCCGGAGCGGCCATCCCGGTGGACGGGGTCGTGGTCGAAGGCTCCACATCGGTCAATGAATCCGCCCTGACGGGTGAGTCCATTCCGGTGGACAAGGCAGAAGGGGACGTCGTTTCTGCCGCCACGGTTAATGAGTCCGGCTACATCAAGGCAAGGGCCACCCGGGTTGGCGAAGACACGACCCTGTCCCAGATCATCGCCATGGTATCCGATGCAGCTGCGACCAAAGCGCCAATTGCCCGGATTGCGGACAAGGTTTCTTCTGTATTTGTGCCGGCCGTCATGGGAATCGCGCTCGCTACGCTCGCGGGCTGGCTCATCGCCGGGGCGCCTTTCGGAACGGCCTTCTCCCGTGCGGTTTCCGTCCTTGTCATCTCCTGCCCCTGTGCTCTGGGCCTTGCTACGCCTGTGGCCATCATGGTTGGAAACGGGATCGGGGCGAAGAACGGTATACTTTTTAAAACTGCGGCAGCTCTTGAGGCAGCTGGCCGGACCGAAATCGTGGCCCTGGACAAGACCGGGACCATTACGACCGGGAATCCGGTTGTGACGGACATTCTGCCCGGCGAAGGTGTTTCCCGGGAAGAACTGCTTTCGACCGCCTACGCTCTGGAGAAGAGAAGCGAGCACCCGCTGGCAAAGGCCGTGATTTCCTATTATGAGACAGAGATTGCCGACGAAGGCAAGTCTCTGCACGCCCGGGAGCTGATGGCTGAGGCCCTGGAAGACTTTGAGGCCCTGCCCGGCAACGGTCTGAAGGGAACCCTTGGCGGCGAAGAAGTCTGCGGAGGCTCTCTAAAATATACGACAGGTGTCGCAAAACTCCCTGCTGACGCCGTGAACTTCGCTCATGAGCTGGGCAATGACGGCAAGACGCCCCTGGTTTTCCTGAAGAACGGCCGGTACCTGGGCATCATCGCCGTTGCGGATGCCATGAAGGAGGAGAGCCCCCAGGCAATCAAAGAATTGAAGGCCCTCGGCGTCAAAGTCGTCATGCTGACCGGCGACAATGCCAACACGGCCCGGGCCGTCGGCCGGGCGGCCGGGGTAGACCGGGTCATCGCTGGCGTTCTGCCCGCAGGAAAGGAAGAAGTCATCCGGGACCTGCAGAAACAGGGCAAGGTCGCCATGGCATTGCCATCGGAGCCGGAACGGACGTGGCAATTGATGCGGCGGATGTGGTTCTCGTAAAGAGTCGGTTGACGGACGTGCCTGCGGCCATCCGCCTGTCCCGGGCGGTTGTGAAGAATATCCACGAGAATCTCTTCTGGGCCTTCTTCTACAACGCCCTTTGCATCCCACTGGCCATCGGACTCTACCAGCTCCTCTTCCACTGGGGCTTCGAGATGAAGCCGGCGGTCGGGGCCCTTGCCATGAGCTTCTCATCAGTGACGGTCTGCCTGAATGCCCTGCGGCTCAATCTCTTCAAGCCTTTTGACAGTCGGCATGATAAGCCGATGAGACAGAGAAAGGTGGGCAAAGCAGCCGGCAAAGGCGACGATGGTACGATTCCGAACGATTGGATTATAGATGCATCGGAAGCAAAGGTAGCTGCAGTCGGCTCCAATGCAGTTCCCGATTTAGTATCTACAGGCGCCGGTGCCGGTGCAATAGATGTAACCAACAGCAATGAAAAGGAGAAAAACGAAATGACAAAGACAATTTCCATCGAGGGCATGATGTGTGAGCACTGCGAGATGACAGTGAAGAAGGCCCTGGAGGCTCTGGAAGGCGTGGATTCCGCAGAGGTCAGCCACGAAAAGGGAACCGCAGTAGTTTCCATCAGCGGGGCTGTCAGCGACGACGCCATGAAGGAAGCCGTCGAGGCCAAGGACTATAAGGTCACGAAGATTGCTTGATAGGGGCGAAATGCAAGACTCCCGCCTATATTTCCATTCTTCGGCCGCCGCGGAGCGATGAAGCTTCTTGAATAGGGGCCAAATGCAAGATTCCCGCCTATAGTTCCAATTCCCGGTCGCCGCGGAGCGATGAAGCTTCTTGAATAGGGGCCAAATGCAAGATTCCCGCCTATAGTTCCAATTCCCGGCCCCCGCGGAGCTAGGAAGCTTCCTGCATAGGGACCAAATGTAAAATTCCTGCTTATAGTTCCACAAAAAGAAAGGAGCAACACGCGTTGCGTGCTACTCCTTTCTATTAACGCCCCAGCTATAGGGGGGAAATGCGAAAATCCTTTCACATATGTCCGTTCCGGTGCATCGAGAACTTGTCCATGGGATACTTCTTCAGGTTCTCGAGAACCTTGCGGTCGTCGGCCTTGGCAAGGAGGGTGTTCCGGGCCTTGGTAATCTCTATCTCCGTCCGGTGCTTGGAAGGGCCGCCAACGCAGCCACTGTCGCAGACCATGCCTTCGATGAAGTCCTCCTGCAGCTTGCCGGCCTTCAGCATCATCAGGGCCTTCTTGCAGTCGGCACCGCCGGCCGCCTTGTAAAGCTTGATATCGGAAGTATCTTCGCCCCGCTCGTTCATAACTTCGATGACCGCGCCGGCTACACCGCCGGATGTGGCAAACTTCTTCCCGAATACGGAAGACTCCTGATAGTTCTTCTCCATGGGCTGAACTGTCAGGTCCTTGGACCGGATCATGGCCCGGATTTCACCGAAGGTGACCGCGTAGTCCGCATTGTCCGGGACACTCTTGTCCTGGGTTTCCGCCTTCTTTGCAATGCAGGGGCCGACAAAAACCGTGACGCAGCCGGGATGGGTTGCCTTCAGGTAGCGGGAAACCGCGCACATGGGGGAAACCGTGGAGGACATATTATTCTCATACTGCTCGGGGAAGTGCTTCTTCATCATATTGATGAAAGCCGGGCAGCAGGATGTCGTCATCTTGCGGCCCTCCTTGCGGGCCTCCGACCACTCGGCCGCTTCATAGGCCGCGGTCATATCGCCGCCGAGGCCGACCTCGACCATGTCCGCAAAGCCCATCTTCAGGAAGGTATCCTTGATGGAATCAAGCGTAATGTCCTCGCCGAACTGGCCCTCAATCGAAGGCGCCACCATGGCGATGACTTCCTTGCCCGCGAGAATATCTTTGATAATATTCACGAGATAGGTCTTGGACCCAATCGCGCCGAAGGGGCAGGAGTGAATGCAGTGGCCGCAGTGGATGCACTTGGTGTCGTCAATCTTGCAGATGCCGTTCTCGTCATAGGTGATGGCTCCGACCGGGCAGGCCTTCTTGCAGGGGCGGACCAGGTGGACGATGGCCCCGTAAGGGCAGGCGTTTGCGCACTTGCCGCACTCCTTGCACTTGGCCGGGTCGATGTGCATGCGGCTCTCACCGGGAGAAATGGCTCCGAACTTGCAGGAATTGATGCAGGCCTTGCCGATACAGAAACGGCAGTTGTCCGTGACGGAATAGGAAGAAATCGGGCACTGGTCGCAGGCAGGCTCGATGACCTGAACGACATTGTCCGTGTCGGCTTCAATATTCTGCGCGAGCGACAGCATGTAGCGCTGCTCGACGATGGCCCGCTCCTTGTAGACGCAGCAGCGCCACATGGGCTTGGCCCCCTGGGGAATCATCTTGAAGATGACCTCGTGGGCGCTGTTCTCATCGAGCTTGTCCGCCCAAGCCAGGCGGCAGACCTCCTCCATGATCCGGTGCTTGAAGGATACTATGTTTTCGTCATTCGTTACCATTTCTATCTCCTTAAAAAATCAGTCTCTCCGCCGTCCCGAGTTTGCAATCAGCATGACCCGCAAAAGCTGCAGGATAGCCGCCGCCGCTGCCGCTACATAGGTCATGGCCGCAGCAGAAAGGACCTTTCTTGTGTCTCTAAGTTCCTCCTGCCCAAGAATGCCCGTATCCTCCAGGATTGCAAGTGCCCGGCGGGAGGCGTCAAACTCAACCGGCAGGGTCACGAGCTGGAAGAGGACGGCCAGAGAAAAGAAGATGACTCCGGCCATGGCCACATACCAGCCCGCGTTGCTGTTGATGAAAAGGCCGATGATGATCAGCGGCCAGGAAATTGACGAACCGAAATTCGCCACCGGAACCAGGCTCTCACGGAATTTCAGCGGAGCGTAATTCTCCTCTTCCTGCATTACATGTCCGCACTCGTGGGCCGCCACACCTGCTGCCGCCACACTGTTGTTGTCATATACCGAATCAGAAAGACGCACGACCATTTCCCGCGGGTCGAAATGGTCCGTCAAGCTTCCGCTGACATGCTCAATCCGCACGTCCGTGATGCCCTGACTCTCAAGAATCCGCCGGGCAACTTCCGCCCCGGTCATATTGCCGGCGCTCCAGACGCGCGAGTATTTGCTGTAGGTACTCCGCACCCGGGCCGAAGCAATGAGGGAAAGCAGGGCCCCGATCAGAACCAAAATATAGGAATAATCCCAGAAGCCGTAATACATGAAATCTCCTTTTGCATACAATGTGCTATTATATGTTTAATAAGGCCTGCCGGTCAACGAGCTGTTTGTATTTTCAGAAATTCAAGGTTGAAAACCATAGGATAGGGTGTTATATTGAAAGCAGAAAAAGGCACTGCCCGCTGGGCGGTTAGCCCATACTGTAAGTCAAATGACCGCTAGTTTCTCAGGCTGGGCGGTCATTTTCTTGTCCTTTCTCCTATATAGATGCCAATAGAAATGCAGGAAACGGTGTACATCACCAGATCCATGAATTGGTATATAGTCATCCGAATCACCCCCTTTCCATCCGCTCCTTTCGGAGTTTCAAGATCAGGGCTAACCGCCTGCCATCACGGGCAGCGCTGATTTCATTCTACTTTGCGCAGAATCTTTGTCAAATTAAATAAAGTTTATAAAGATAAACATTCCATAAACTTAATACGCCCGCACGTACATGGGGCGGTCGAAGTCGGCGCCGGGCTCGCTGCCGGCCTCCCGCAGAAATTCGGTCCACTCGGAGAAGGAGTGGCTGCGGAGATAGTACGCGAGAAAGGACAGGGGAAGGGATTCCGCGTTCATGGGGTTTACATTAATAATGTAATTCGCGAATGCCTGCTGCAGGCTTTCGTCGTCCGGCACGAGGTCCGGGGCGGCCGGGTCGAAGGCCTCCCACTCGCCGAAGTCAAGAAAATCCGGGGCGTCGGACGATGCCTCTCCCGTTTCCAATGTCGCATAGGCTTCCGCCAGGGCCCCGTCCTCTATTTTCACGTGCAATGTTAGGGCGCAGGCCCCGTCGCCGATCAGGCCGTCGTAGAGGCCGAAGTCGCCGGGCACTCCGTCCGCGTCCGCAAGGTTTGCCAGACTTTCATAGAGATCGCTGAGCTCCTCGGAAAGCTCCGCTGCGCTGCTTAAGTCCCCGATGTCGTCGATGAGACGGAAGTGGACGATGTCGGGATAGTACTCGTCCGCGACGGAATTCTCAAAGGTGGCCTCCCGCTTGTTTTTCAGCTCGTTCAGATAGTTCCGGTTCAGGACAATTCCGGAGGAGGGAACATTGTCCTTGTTCGAAAGGGCGTTGCCCGGATCCGTCACGTCGAGAAGGGGCTGGCCGTCGTTGCCGGCCGCGGCGCCCTTGTAGGGCAGGTCCTCATCGTCCGCTTCTTCCGCCTTCTCGAGATTGATCTTCCCGTCGATATCCAGCATGACGGCCTCTTTCGAAGCCGCCAGGTTCTCGTCCGCATGGTCTTCCCAGTTCTCGTAGTCAATTCTATTCTTTGCCATTATTTTCCTTCTGAAAAGTTTTGCTTGTCAGCCATCCCCGAAAGTAATAATATTTCTTTTGTTCCGTCCGGAATCACTATTATAATATAAAAAGCCCTACCGGAGTAGGGCGTAGAATGGATATATTTCCATTCATTCGGGGTTTTAGCTCAGCTGGGAGAGCGCCAGGTTCGCAATCTGGAGGTCAGGGGTTCGATCCCCCTAAGCTCCACTACGGGAAGCCTTGTAAATCAAGGCTTCCCGTTTTTTCGTGGTGTGGTGACCTTGTGGTGACCAACCCTGAAACGCTCTGTTTTCGCGGTCTTTCAAAAATGTCTTTTTTCGATTCATCCGAACTGCCGGTTAAACGCCCGGCGTTTCACCGTCTTCTCCCTGGCCATTCTCTGATAGTGCATTGCTGTCGACGGGTCCTTCCAGCGGCCGCAGCGCATTAGCGTTGCCATGTCCATATCCTCGTCACCGCCGAGGGCGGAATCCGTATAGAAGCGGATCTTGTGCGACGACCGATAGCGGATGCCCACCTGCCCGCAGACGGCCTTTAAGTGCCTATTAAAGGTCTTCGTGTAGAGAAAGCCGCCGGATTCGTTCTTGAAGATGTAGCCCTCCGCTTTGCCCCCGTAGAGCTTGGCGCAGCGGTTCACGATCTCCATCGCCGTTGCCGTCAGCGGCAGCCGATCCACACCGGAATCATCTCCGGTCTTCGTATGGTCCGCCTCTTTGAAATACCCGCTGTTTCCGTCGATGCCCGTGACATAAACGATCTCGCTGTGAATCAGAATCTCCTGCGTCTCCTGATTGATGTCCTCGAAGTGCATCGCCTCAATCTCGCCCACACGGCAGCAGAGGCAGAACATCATGCAGATGGCCAGATCATAGGGGTCCGTGCTGTCTTTCAGGGCCAGCAGGATTTTTGCCCGGTCGCTCTGGGTATAGACATTGTAGGGATCGTTCTGCTCCGCCTTCGTCCGGATGGTGCGGGTATTGCAGTTCCGTGCCACATTGACCGGAACGATGTCCCGGATTACTGCATAATCGTAGATCCCGTTCAGAATGGTCTTGATCTCTGTCAGCTGGTGCCGTGTCGCCTTCTCGGAAATCGATAAGGAAAGTTCCAAGTCGGGAGCCTCAAAAATGAGAGCCCTCCGGTGACTTCAGGGCTCCCGATTTGGTACTTTCCGTTTGAACCAAGTC
>ONBT01000003.1 GCA_900316075.1 uncultured Lachnospiraceae bacterium
GAGGATCAACGGAGAAAATGCCGGGACTTATGCAAGTGAGGTTATGTATCTTGCGGCCAGTCTGCTGACGGGACAACAGGAATATGTGCGTATTGAGGAGCCTGATGAATACCGGGATATTCAGTTGAAGATGAAGGGCATCAAGAAAGTCAACGGGATACGGAATACAAATCCGACGGCTTATGCATACATGGTAAAATCATTCATGATGCTGCAAGGGGCAGGGCTTTACACAGACAGCATTATATAGGTGGTAGTATGGCGTTGATATGTTCCCGACAACAGGCATCTTATATATATGTTTCCGCATACGTCCTGATTTTTGGAATTATTTCCGTGCTCGACCGACATCCATGGCGGCGTCTCGGGGCATGTCGAGTGCGTTACTCGGCTGCTGCGTGCTTGCGGGGACAGGCACCTCCTCTCGCCTGCGGCTCGTGGCGGAGCCAGTCCCCTTGGCAGCGGTGATATTTAGTATCAATTCGTTCTTGTCAATTGTTTTCTTCGTTCGTATAATAATTTCAATAAGGAGGTGTTGCCCTATGAGTACAATTGAAGCAACTGTATCCATGATGGAAACTATGCCCCAGGAAGCTCAGGAAGCTGTATTTACATATGCAAAGAATATATACTCTTCCATGAATACGGCTTCCCCATTCAAACCGGTATCTGAGGAACAGCTCCTGTCTGACCTTGCCATTTCACGAAAGGAGTTTGCCGAAGGTAAAGGGCTTGACGCAACTGAGGCCGTTATGGAAATAAGGAGAGCACATGGATTCATATAATGTCACCATGTCGCCTTTTGCACAGAAGCAGCTGCGAAAAATCGTTGATTATCTCCGGTTTGACAAAGGAAGTGATCAGGCTGCTGATGCTGTCAGCCAGGATGCGGTCGACACAATTGAAACATTGAAATCCGCGGCGGGAAGTCTTCCAGTATGTCCCAATCCCAAGCTGGCTGCCCTCAGTTATCGGAAGATAAACTTTCTTCGTCATAGATACCTTATGTATTACCGGCTGGACGGCCATACAGTTTTCATTGATGGTATCTACCATCAGTCCCAGGACCATGCAAACCATTTTATAGAAACCCTATAGCACCCCCTCTATCCCGTTCAAAAAAATAAAAAAAAATTTTCAAAATCCCCCTAAATTTTTTCAGGGGGTGCCCCGATATATGAGGTGTAAGGAGCAGAGGACTTCAATCCCTCCGGAGGGAGCGAAATCCGAAGCACCCTGGAAAGGTTTCCGGGGGTTTCTCCAAAGTTCCCGATGCCGGGCCCGGCAGACGGAGCGGCGGAGGCACATCAATTCTATTTTTATTACACGGAGGTAATAATTATGGCAATGGTAGTACAGCACAACATGCAGGCGATGAACTCGAGCCGTATGCTCGGCATCACCACGAATGCACAGGCAAAGTCAACTGAGAAACTTTCTTCCGGCTACAAGATCAACCGCGCCGCTGATGACGCTGCAGGTCTTTCAATTTCCGAGAAGATGCGCAAGCAGATGCGTGGTCTGGACCGTGCATCAACAAACGCACAGGATGGTGTATCCGCAGTTCAGACAGCTGAAGGTGCCCTGACCGAAGTTCACGATATGCTTCAGCGTATGAACGAACTTGCAGTTCAGGCTTCCAACGGTACAAACAGCCAGTCCGACCGTGAGTCCATCCAGAACGAAGTTGATCAGCTCACCACTGAGATTGACCGTGTATCCGAGACCACGAAGTTCAACGAGATGTACCTCCTGAAGGGCAACTCGGATCCTTCTCAGACCAAGACCGTCACAATGACCGGTCATGATGCTGGTCTTGACAAGCTTCGTGATGCGACGAACTACAACAACGAAATCGCTGACCAGAACAATTCCAGCCTTACTACATTCAGCTTCACCGTTGATATGGATAAGCTCGGAATTGGGAAGTCCGTAAACATCGGCGGCAAGGACTATACGATTATTGAGTCCGTAGCAGATGATGCTACAGAAGATGCATCTAAGTCCCAGTATCATAAATCTAATATCGATGCAAGTGGTTATCTTAGCAACGATGATACGAAGATTACCCAGGGACGTGCCCTTCAGCTGATTGGCCAGGCGCTTGGTCAGGCCAACTACATTGGCGACGACGGTACAGATACAGCTACAATCAGTGATGCCGGTGCAACAACGGCAGCTAATGTAAAGTTCAAGTCGAATGCAGCTACAACTGATAAGTGGAAAGACGGAGCTGCTCTGTCTACTAGTATCGGTACCACTAAGCTTCAGGATGCTGCTGAAGCTGATACCAATAATGTCACTTTCTTCGTTGAGAAGGCATCCAATACGGTACAGCAGGCTCTGAACTTCAACCTTCATGTAGGCGCTGATGCCGACATGAACAACAAGATCGGTGTAGGTATCGAGGAGATGAACTCCAAGTACCTCGGTGTCAAGGGTCTCGACGTAGTCGGCAAAGACTCTGACGGCAACAACACAAACGACGGCGGTATTGCAGCTACTTACGCAATCGATGCTATCGCTGACGCAGTAGCGAAGGTTTCCGCACAGCGGTCTTCCCTCGGTGCTGTTCAGAACCGTCTGGAGCACACGATCAACAACGTTGACAACGTAGTTGAGAACACCACAGCCGCTGAATCCAGAATCCGTGATACGGATATGGCTGACGAGATGGTTACCTACAGCAAGAACAATATTCTTGCTCAGGCTGGTCAGTCCATGCTGGCTCAGGCAAATCAGTCCACCCAGGGCGTTCTTTCCCTCCTCGGCTGATAAGCTTCGGAAGTCGTCAAAACTTCAAAAAAGCATGTTGTACATCAGAGGCGGGGCCGCAAGGCCCCGCCTCTTTTTTTGAAGAAATGACATATTTCCGGAGAAAAAATCTTGAAGAAATGACATATTTCCGGGAATAAAAAGTTGAAGAAATGCAGAGAGGCAGGTATAATAGGCTTTGCGGAGGCACAGTCTATGTACTTTGAACGAAAAGCCTATCAGGAACTTCTTAATTGGAAAACTCGTTATGCCGACCGGTATGCGGCCATGCTTGAAGGGGCCAGACGGGTCGGAAAATCGACAATCGCCGAACAGTTTGCAAAAAACGAATATGATGCCTACCTGCTGCTGGATTTTGCAAAAGTGGGAGAGAATGTCCGGAAATGCTTCGATGACCTGAATGACATGGACCTTTTCTTCCTGCGCCTGCAGACGGAAACGAATACCAACCTCATCCGTGGCAGGTCGGTCATTATTTTTGATGAAGTGCAGCGCTTTCCGAGGGCCCGGGAAGCCATCAAATATCTGGTGCAGGACGGCCGGTATCACTATATTGAGACAGGCTCCCTGATTTCCATCAAAAAGAATGTGAAGGATATTCTGATTCCTTCCGAGGAGATGAAGATCGAAGTCTATCCGATGGATTTTTTTGAATTTCATCGGGCAGTCGGGGACGGGGCAGACGAACGGATCCGCCAGTGGTACGACCTGAAACGGCCGGTCGGGGCAGAGACGAATCGGAAGCTGATGCGGGATTTCCGTATCTACATGGCGGTCGGGGGCATGCCGCAGGCGGTGGAAGCCTATATTGACGGGGAAAATTTCATTGGAATTGACCGGGTCAAACGGGAAATCATCCGTCTGTACGAGGAGGACTTCAAGAAAATCAATCCGACCGGGCGGATCTCCATGCTTTACCGGTCCATTCCGGCCCAGCTGGCCCGGGACAGCAGAAGGTACATTCCGTCCAGGGCCCTGAACGGAAGAAAAACCGATGCGGACGAGAACCTGCTATATGACCTTCTGGACTCGAAAACGGTGCTGATTTCCTACAATACGATGGAGCCGGCACTCAGCCTGTCCGGGACCAAGGATCTTTCCAGCTACAAGCTGTATACGGCGGACACGGGCCTGTTCCTGTCCCTTCTGTTTCCGGATCGCCCGGAGGCGGAAAACGAACTCTATGCGAAGATGCTTTCTGACCGGTTGCCGGCGAATCTGGGTTATCTCTATGAAAATATGGCTGCCCAGCTGATCCGATCCTCCGGCAGGGACCTCTATTATCACACGTGGCAGAAAACGGGGAGCACACATTATTATGAAGTGGACTTTCTGCTGCCTTCAGGGGACAAACTGATCCCGCTGGAAATTAAATCCTCCGCGGCCGGGAAGCATGAATCAATTCTGAAATTCGAGGAGACATATCACGCCGTTTGCGGGTCCATGTACCTCTTTTCCCAGAAGGACGTCAATCGGGAGAAGAATCTTTACTTCAAGCCAATGTATATGCTGCCGGCTTTTCTGGAAGACATCTAGAGGCTTAATAGTACACACACTTCAGCAGGTGACCTCCCCGCAGAGAGACAGGGAGAAGCAGTCACGAATCTCGGCCGGGTCCGAGGTCTTTCCGAGGACCCACATTAGTTTTGTGATGGCTGCTTCGGCGGTCATATCCCGGGCCTGCAGGGCGCCGGATTCTATGGCCTTGAGCCCGGTCTCGTAGACCGTGAGGTTGCTGCCCTCATAGCGGCACTGGGTTCCGACCAGGACGGTCATGCCCGAGGCAATCAGGTCCCCGATGGCCGCGATGAAGTCGTGTTTCACGAAGGGCATGCCGCCCATCCCGTAGGCTTCGATGTAGAGGCCCTTGTACCCCTTGTCCCGAAGATAGTACAGGACTTCCCGGTGGATCCCGGGAAACATACGAAGGGAGTAGACCCGGTCCGAGTACTGATTATCCAGGGAGAAGATGCCTTTTCGCTCCGGAATCGCGGTCCGGTCCACCTGCATGCCGAGGGAACTGATGGTGGCGCACAGAGGGTAGTTGATGCTGTCGAAGGCGTCGAAGGAGAGGGAGCGGACCTTGGAAGCCCGGCAGCCCAGCATGACCTTCCGGTTGAAGGCCACGAAGACGCCGGGGCAGCCCGTCGCCGCCATGTGGATGGCGCAGCGGCAGTTTTCGAGGGCGTCGGCTATGGGGTCGGCAATCGAAAGCTGGCTTCCGGTCAGGACCACCGGAATCTCTATGTTCTGCAGCATGAAAGAGAGCATGGAAGCCGTGTAGGCCATGGTATCCGTCCCGTGGATTACGACGATGCCGGTGTACTTCCCGCGGATCTCGGCAATCCGCGCCGCCAGGGCCGCCCAGTCTTCGGGGAAGATATTGGCCGAGTCCACGGCCATGAAGTCCTCCATTTCAAGGTCGATGTCCCCGGACACCATCCGCAGGTCCTTCTGCATATCCATTGTCGTCAGCCCGGGCGCGAAGCCGTTGTCCTTCATGACGGAGGAGAGCGTCCCGCCGGTATTCAAGATCAGTATTTTCTTCTTCATTTCTATAGCTTGCCTGTCAAATCGATACAATCAAATACAATTTCAAGCCTCGTCACGCCCTGTTTTCGCACCTTCCGGGAAACTGGGAAATGGGCGTTGACAGGCAATCATGACGAAGGCTTGAAAAAAGCCTGCCTTTACTGCATACTGTACTCTTGGTGCGAGAAAAAGTCACGGTTTTCTTCGAATGAGCATTATCAAATGAAAAACGAAAAATCAAATCAGAAAAACGACCTGACCACGGGAATTGTCTGGAAGGAACTGCTTTTTTACTTCCTTCCCATTGTGACGGGGACGGTCATCCAGCAGCTCTATAACGCCGTCGACGGATTCGTCGTCGGCCGCTACGTCGGGACCGGTGCCCTGGCGGCCGTCGGCGGCAGCTCCGCCATGATCATCATGCTGCTCGTGAATTTCTTCGTTTCCATGACAAACGGGGCCGCCGTCATCATCGGCCAGCTCTACGGGGCCGGACAGGAGAAGGAGGTTCGGGAGACGATTGGTAATGCCATCGCTGTCATGACTGCCATCGGCTGTCTCCTGACCGTTTTCGGCCTTCTCGCTTCGCCCGCCCTGCTGGCCCTTCTTCGGACTCCGGAGGAAACCATAGCGGATTCATTATTATATCTCCGAATCTACTTCCTCGGCGTCCCGGTCATCATGGCCCTCAATATGGAATCTTCCGCCCTCCGGGCCGTCGGCGATTCCATGCATCCCTTCATATATATGATTGCCGCCTGCCTCCTGAATATCGGCCTGGACCTCCTCTTCGTCATCGTCTTTCACTGGGGCGTTGCCGGAGTGGCCATCGCGACCGTTCTGGCCCAGGTGCTGAACTTCACCTTGCTGACGATACAGATGGTGACCACGAAGGAAATCTTCCGGGTCGGCCTCCGGGACCTGAAACTGAAGGGGGCCTACACTGGAAAGATGATGAAAATCGGCGTTCCCGTCGGCCTCCAGTCCTCCATGTACAATGTTTCCAACACCATCATCCAGGTAGCCGTCAACTCTCTCGGAACTGTCGTCGTCGCCTCCTGGGCCATGAGCGGAAAGGTGGATGGCTTTTTCTGGGCCTTTTCGAACTCCATGGGCGTTGCCATCACGAATTTCATCGCTCAGAACTACGGGGCCGGAAAGACGGACCGGGTCCGGACCTGCACCCGCCAGGGCTTTTTCATGAATCTGGGCGGAACCATCCTGATCGGCGGCCTCCTGCTCCTTTTGGGAATTCCCCTCCTGAGCCTACTGACTACGGATGAAGCGGTCGTTTCAACGACCTATCAGATCATGTGCTATTTCGTCCCCTTCTACGCCGTCTGGGCCGCGGTGGAAGTCCTGTCCGCCGTCCTCCGGGGAATCGGGGATGCCGTAAAGCCGGTCGTCATCATCGGCGTCGGGGTCTGCCTCTTCCGGGTCATCTGGCTGATTACGGCATTCCTCCGTTTCCGGACCCTTTTCGTCCTCTGCCTTTCTTACCCCCTGTCCTGGAGCATCACGGCAGTGGCCCTCTTTATCTATTACCGGCACAATCCCTATATTCGTAATAGGAGCTTGACAGGCAAACGATAAAACTGCACATTGCGCAAACCCGCACCGACAGCAGATGAAATTGTACAGGATTGTATCGATTTGCCTGTCAAGCCCCATTTTTCAGTTTCCTGAGATGGGCTCAAACAGGAAGTTTCGGCGGGTAAAACTGTATTTGATTGTATCGATTTGACAGGCAAACATAGGTGAATGACTATGAAGAGATGCAGTTGGGTGGGCGCCTCCGAAAAGATGATTGCCTACCACGACACCCGCTGGTGCAAGGAAGAGCACCGGGACAATGAGCTTTTTGCCATGCTCTGCCTCGAGGGGGCCCAGGCCGGCCTTTCCTGGCAGACCATCATCGACCGGGAGGAAAACTACCGGGCGGCCTTCGACGGCTTCGACCCGGAAGTCGTGGCTTCGTACGACGAGGAAAAGATTTCATTACTAATGCAAAACCCCGGCATTATAAGAAACCGCCTGAAAATCCGCTCGGCCGTCACAAATGCAAAGGCTTTCCTCAAGGTGCAGGAGGAGTTCGGCTCCTTCGACGCCTATATCTGGGCCTTCACGGACGGGAAAGTCATCGACCACCATCTGAAGTCGATGGACGAAATGCCCGCCACGTCGCCCCTCTCCGAGGAGGTCTCCAGGGATCTGAAAAAGCGGGGGTTCAAGTTCGTCGGTCCGACCATCATCTACTCCTACCTGCAGGGCATCGGGGTCATCAATGACCATGCGGTGGACTGCGAGTTCAGGTAACATTTTTCGTTTACCTGTCAAATTGATACAATCCTGTACAATTTCAAGCATTAAAACGCCCTGTTTCCGCGGCTCTCAGGAAACCGGAAAACAGGGCGTGACAGGCAAGCAATACTAATACTAGAAAAGGAGATGCCCTATGTCCTGCACCTACGACTTTGAGACTTTGCTGGAGCGGCACGGCCACGACGCCATCGCCGTAGACTGCGTCGGAGACCCTGAATTCGCGGGCTTTGCCCCGGCGGCCCCGAAAGAGGGCTTTGACACGATTCCCTTGTGGGTGGCGGACATGAACTTCCCGACGGCGAAGTCCGTGACCGAAGCTGTCATAGAGCGGGCTTCCCATCCCGCTTTCGGCTATTTCAAGACTTCGGAAAAATATTATTCTGCTATAGCATGGTGGCACAAGGTCCGGAAAGGGGTGGACGACATCACCCCGGAGGTCGTCACCTATGAAAACGGGGTATTGGGCGGACTCGTATCCGCCCTTCGGGTCTTTGCGGAACCCGGCGACTCTGTCCTTCTCCACAGCCCGACTTATGTAGGCTTCACGGGGACGCTGCATGCGAACGGGTACCACATTATTCATAGCCCTCTTGTCCGCGACGAAGACGGGACATGGCGCATGGACTACGAAGACATGGACCGGAAGATCAAGAAAAACCATATCCACGCGGCGATTTTCTGCAATCCCCACAATCCCGCCGGCCGTGTCTGGAGCCACGATGAAATTGCGAAAGCCATGGAGGTCTACGAGCGAAACGACTGCTTCGTCATCTCGGACGAAATCTGGTCTGACCTCATGATGAACGGTCACACCTACACCCCGGCCCAGGAGGTCAGCCCCTGGGCGAAGACCCACACCGTCGCCCTCTATGCCCCGTCGAAGACCTTCAACCTGGCCGGCCTCATCGGCTCCTACAGCGTGATTTATGACAAAACCATCCGGGAGCGGGCCAAGGCCAATGGGGACCGCACCCATTATAATGAAATGAACGTCCTCTCCCAGCACGCTCTGATCGGGGCCTACAGCGCTGAGGGCGACAATTGGCTGAGCCAGCTTCTACCCGTTTTATCGAATAATGTAAACCTCGCAGACTCCTTCGTCCGTGAGAAGTTCGGAGGCGTCAGCGCCTTTAAGACCGAGGGCACCTACATGATGCTTCTCGACCTTCACGATTTCCTGCAGAAGAGCGGCCTGACCCAGCAGGAAGTCCTGAAGAAAGGCTGGGAGTACGGAATCGGCTGGCAGGACGGCCGCCTCTTCGAGGCTCCCGAAGGCATCCGCCTGAACCTGGCCTCCCCGACGTCCCGCATCCGCGAAGCCTTCGAGCGGATGGAAAAGTACATCTTCACCTGAACGAAATTTTTCTTTTCCTGCAACATTTCCGACATCTCACCTGTATGCATAGTAGAGGAGAAAAAGATGGCCACATTTGCCCTGCCGTTCCCGACCGGGATTCAATTGGAATACCGACTTCTTTGCCTTCTCTTTCCGGACATCTGCCTGATGGCGGATACGGACGGGCCGGCCATTCCTGTGCCGAAGACGGAAAGCGAGGTGGCCCGGGCCTTTGACCGCTGCGGTGACGCCTGTCTGCGCCTTGCGTATTCGTATTTACATAATAATGCAGACGCCGAGGACATCCTGCAGGAGGTCTTCATCCGCTACATGCAGAAAAGCCCGGAATTCGAGAACAGTGAGCACGAGAAGGCCTGGCTTCTCCGGGTGACGGCGAATCTCTCAAAAAACCGCCTTGATTATAAGAAGGTCCGGGACGCGGACGAGCTCTCGGAAGAGCTGGTGGCTGAAGAACGCCAGGACCTCTCCTTCGTATGGGAAGCTGTGAAGGGCCTGCCGGAGGCCCAGCGGTCGGTCATCCACCTTTTCTACCAGGAAGGCTACCAGACCGCAGAAATCGCACAGATACTGGACATGAAGGAAGCAACGGTCCGGTCCCACCTGAAACGCGGAAGGGACCATCTGAAGAGCATTTTGAAGGAGGACTACGACTTTGGCGAAATATAATGAAGTAATGAGCCGCGTTGCCGTGACTCCGGAAATGCGGGAGCGTGTGCTTTCGAATGTAGAGAACGCAAGGGCGGCAAAAATTAATAATAAAAAGAAGATCAGCCGGACTATCATCCGCTGGTTCCCTCTGGCGGCCGCGGCCTGCCTGGTCCTGATTGTCGGCATCGGCTTCGGGAATGTATACAAGGATAATAATGAAAGCGTGGGAACTTCGAACGACGCCGCTACGAGCCAGGGCCTCGAGGACTGCGCCTCCCTGGATCAGCTCTGTGAAAAGGTGGGCTTCGATGTGCTGGACCTGTCTGCGGACATCCCCTTTGAAGTGAAGCAGACCGTCTATACCGATGTATTCGGCGTTGCCCGGGTTTCGTACAATGGAGCTGACGACACATATATCGAACTCGATAAGGGCCTTGACGAAGGCTACGATGTTTCCGGCGACAACAATGACTATGAGAACACCTTTGAAGTCAGCGCCAGCGGCTACAGCGATGTGAAGATTACAATGAAGGGCAACGGAGACAGCGTGAGCCTTGCCACATGGACTTATGACGGCTACGCCTACGCCCTCTGCTTTTCGCCGGGCGTCGACAGGGACACGGCGACTGACCTTGTCATCAAGGTCGGCGGTCTGACCGGCCGGACGGAGGGATAGACCCGGAGCAAAAAATTATCCTCAATTGATGACTTACCCCCTTGACAATACTGGAATTTCTGATAAAACAGTAAAACCGCCATTTTTAAGAGACGGAAACTGATACAGAAAACCTTTCTTGCCACGGGGGATTTTTATGGCCTCAGAAGTAATGGAAAAGAAGAAAAAGTCCGGCGATACGAATATGACGGTGGGGAAACCCCTGCCCCTGATTCTCCGCTTTGTGATCCCGCTTTTCATCGGGAATATCTTCCAGCAGTTCTATAATATGGTGGACTCTGTCATCGTCGGCCGCTTCGTCGGGGCGGATGCCCTGGGGGCCGTGGGTTCGACCGGCACCATCATGTTCCTCCTCCTCGGCTTCGGCACAGGCCTCGCCTCGGGATTTGCCGTCCTCCCCGCCCAGCAGTACGGAGCCGGCTCCTTCCGGGAGATGAAGAAGAGCGTGGCAAACGGCATCCTTTTGTCCCTGGTGGTTTCCGTCATCACGACGGCCGTCGGGGCCATTTTCATGCATCCTTTGCTCCACCTCATGAACACGCCGGAAGAAATCTATGATTATGCTTATTCCTATATCATCTGGATTGTATACGGAACGATAGCCATCGTTTTCTACAACCTCTTTGCGGCCATCCTCCGGGCGGTCGGAAACTCGAAGGTTCCATTATTCTTCCTGATTCTGTCCGCGGTCCTGAATATTTTCCTGGACCTTCTCTGCATCGTGGCCTTTCATATGGGGACCATGGGGGCGGCCGTGGCGACGGACGTTTCCCAGGGAATTTCGGCTATATTATCCTTTGTCTACATATGGAAGAAGTTTCCCATGCTGGTGCCTGAGCGGGAAGACTGGCACTTCCACCATGAGGCCACGAAAAAGCAGATGGGCGTGGGCCTGCCCATGGGCCTGCAGTTCGCCATCACGGCCTCCGGCACCATCGTTATGCAATCGGCCATCAACCTCTTCGGGGCGACGGCCATTTCCGCCTTCACGGCCGGGGCCAAGCTGACCGGCATTCTGACCCAGGGCTTTCCGTCCCTCGGCCAGGCCATGGCCACCTACTGCGCCCAGAACTACGGGAAGGGCGAGTTCGCCCGGATCAAGACCGGCGTCCGCCAGAGCGCTTATGTGTCGACGGCCTATGCCCTGATTGCCCTGGGCCTGACCGTCCTCCTTCTGAAGCCCATGCTCCTGCTCTTCTTCGGCAGCGGGGTGGACATCTCGGCCTACCTGCCCTACGCGAAGACCTACACCTACCTTTCCGGAATTTTCTACATCCCCCTGGGTTTCATCTTCGTCTACCGGAACGCCATGCAGGGCCTGGGAATGGGCTTCCTACCCATGGTCGGCGGCATCGTCGAATTTCTGGCCCGCATCGCCTGCGCCGTCGTGGCCATGGCCGTGAAAATCTATGCCGTTGCGGCCTTCTGCGATCCCGCGGCCTGGATTGCCGCCGGAATCTACTTCGTCATCGCCTACCGCATTTCGATGAAGCGTTTCATGAGAGAGCAGCAGGAGAGCGCGGAGTTCCGCCAGCTGAACCGGATGTGAGATCCTTATGAATATTGCAGTACGCGTTGCGTGTTGTCACCTTTTGCCTGGGAGCTTCTCAGTCGCTGAGGCGGGAGTTTTGCGCAAATACCGCCCATGCTTCACTTCTCCAGAAGCTGCTGAAAGAAAAATAAGTCGCAAGGGCGGCAGATTGGTGCAAATACCGCCCATTTGTAAGACTTTCAAGGTCTGAAGATGGGAGGCATCTGTGCTGCAAGGCACATTTTGAGACCAGATTTTGAAATTTGATGTCTACAGGTTTCAGGGAATGGGCGGTATTTGCACTACAAGCTGACTATAGAGACATAAACCTGCCTTATGAGGTCTTTGGCTCCTGCTATGGGCGGTATTTGCATTCAAAGCTTTCTCTTGAGATTTGCATTTGCTTTTTGAACTTTTCTACCTACTGAAGATTTCACTTTTCTAAAGCGTTCAAAAAAGATATACTGCAGGTAGTGAATACCTGTCATGGCAGGGCCCTTGCACAGAGGACGGGCCGGACGCAAAGCTGGTTTTGTGAAGAGCGGCAATGCCCATGCACAGAGGACAGGCTGGAAACAGATTGGGGATGCGATGCCGGAAGTCGGGAAATACCAGGAACTTAAGATTGCGAGAAAGACCGACTTTGGTTTCTATCTGACGGACGGGAAGGGAGAAGTTCTGCTCCCCAAGCGCTACGCTCCGGAGAATGCTGCTATAGGCGACCGCCTGAAGGTCTTCGTCTACATGGATTCCGAGGACCGGCCTGTGGCGACGACGGAAGAGGTACCCCTGACCCTGGGCGGATTTGCGGCTTTGAAGGTCCGGGAAGTCACGAAAATCGGGGCCTTCCTCGACTGGGGCCTTCCAAAAGACCTCTTTCTCCCTTATGCGGAGATGACGGAGCATCCCAAGGCCGGGGATACGATTCTGGTCCGTCTCTATCAGGACAAGAGCGGCCGCCTTTCCGCCTCTATGAAAGGGCTCTATGACCTGCTCTCCACCCGGTCCCCCTATCAGCGGAATGATGACGTGAAGGGCAGAATCTACGAGTTCGGCCATGATTTCGGGGTTTTCGTCGCCGTCGATGACCGTTATTCAGCCATGCTGCCCCGCCACGAGAAGACAGACGCAATGCGTATAGGACAGCTTGTCTCCTGCCGGGTGGCCAATGTCAAGGAAGACGGGAAACTGGACCTCACCATGCGGGACAGGCCCGAAGTGCAAAGGGAAGTGGATGAGGAAGCCCTCCTCTCCCTGATTGAAGAATATGGGGGCGTCCTCCCCTTCACGGAGAAGGCCACGCCCGACGTCATCCAGCGGGAAACCGGACTCTCCAAGGCCGCCTTCAAGCGGGCCATCGGAGGCCTCTACAAGAAGCGGCTCATCACCCTTGAGGACGGGAAAATCCGGAAAGCATAGAAAGGAAGGAAAGAAATGGAAAAGAAAGAAGTAGTTACTGCAAAGGCTCCCGCGGCCATCGGCCCCTATTCCCAGGCTATCGTCGTCGGCGATTTCGTCTTCACGAGCGGGGTCATTCCGGCTGACGCCAATACCGGCATCATCCCTTCGTCGGTGGACGAGCAGTTCATGCGGGCCCTGCACAATCTCCGTGAAGTCCTTGTGGCTGCCGGGTCTGACCAGGACCACGTCATCCGCACGACCGTCTACATGAAGGACCTCAAAAACTTCGACCGCTTCAACGAGCTCTACGGCAAGATGTTCCACAACAAGCCCCTGCCTGCCCGCTCCTGCGTTCAGGTGGCCGCCCTGCCCAAAGACGTGGAGTGCGAGATTGAAGCCACGGCCCTTCTCCTTCCCGAGAAGCCGGCGGAGTGAGAATGCAGGTTTTCCTGCAAATGACATCCCCACAAGCGAAAAATAATCCCCGCAGCGCTGCGCGCTGCGGGGATTTCGCATTCTGTAAGGGTTCGCTCAACCCGTGGAAGTGTGTGCGGTCACACGCTCATGTCGAAATGCTTTCCGACATTGGGGTCGAGGGAAGGAGCAGGGGCCTGGGCAATCATGCCGACCGTGCTGGCCGCCATCTGCTTGTCTGAAGCCAGGGACTTCGAAAGCATCGCTACGCCGACTGCGTTCTGTGTGCTGCTGGTCGAAAGACCCGATGCACTCATCGAAACACCTGCAAGATTCATGGGCTTCACCTCCAATTCCAAAGACAAATGAATGATACGTTTTCTTACCCGCATTATGGCACGGGATGGGCAGGTTTTCAAGTGAAAGATGTGGGAAATTATTGTGAACGAGCCGCTATTTATTGTATACTTGGACGGGAACAGATTTTGAAAACCGCAGATCCAGGGAATTCCGCAGAGGAATTGAATTCTGCAGACCTGCTGAATCCTGCAGGGGCATAGAATCCCCGCGGAAAGAAGTTGCCCGGGCAACAGAACAAGCCTTTCCTTCCAGTGTAAAAAAGGCATATCTTTTAACCGGAGAGAAAGGGGTACGAAAACTATGGCAGATATTTACGACACAATCATCATCGGAAACGGGCCCGCGGGCCTTACGGCAGCAATATACGCAGTGCGTGCTGGATTCAAGACCCTTGTGATCTCGGATAACCCTATGGGCGGCGGGCAGATTGCCACTACATATGAGGTGGCGAACTACCCCGGCCTCAACGGAATCGGCGGGGCGGAGCTCGGAGAGAAGTTTGAAGAGCACGCCAAAGCCCTGGGGGCGGAATTCCTGACCGCCCGGGTTTCTTCTATCGAAGAGGGCGGTTCACAGGCAGAAGAAGAGACTGCCGCCGGGAAAGGGGCAGGAGCCGAAGACCTTGAAAACAGGGCTTCTGCAAAGATGAAAACTTTAAAGACCGTCGTGACGGACAAGGGGCCGCTTGCTGCGCGGACTGTAGTGATCGCCACCGGGGCGGACCACCGGAAACTGGGCGTGCCCGGGGAGACGGAGCTCACCGGCAGCGGGGTTTCCTACTGCGCCACCTGTGACGGGGCCTTTTTCAGGAACAAGACCGTGGCCGTTGTCGGCGGCGGGGATGTGGCGCTCGAGGACGCAATCTTCCTGTCCCGCTTTGCCTCGAAGGTTTATATTATTCATAGAAGAGACGAATTCCGGGGGGCATACGCCCTGCAGCAGCAGGTCATGACTAATGAAAAAATCGAAGTCATCTACGACACCGTAGTGACGGCGGTCACCGGGAAATTTGCGGTCGAGTCGGTGAAGCTTCACAATCGAAAGACCGATGAGGACTCGGACCTTCCCGTGAACGGGGTCTTCATGGCGGTCGGAATCCAGCCCAATCTCGAGGGCCTCGAGGGCCTGCCGGAGCGGGACGAGGCCGGCTACATCAAAGCGGGAGAGGACTGCGTGACCAGCATTCCCGGGATTTTCGCGGCAGGGGACGTGCGGACGAAGGCCCTGAGGCAGGTCATTACGGCCTGCGCCGACGGGGCGAATGCAGTCACGTCCATTTCGGCGTATTTTAACGGGTGAGGAGGAAAAAAGTGGCAAAACAGCAGGCAGTCGTGTACGGGGCCGGGGAGAAAGCGGTCAGCGTCAAGCGGTCCCTGACGGAGGCGGATATCAGCGTCTCTTACTTCGTTGTCTCTGAAAAAGAAGGCAATCCGACGAATCTTGACGGGCTGCCGGTGCTTTCGGTCGAGGAATTCCTCCGCTTCCGCAAGGACGGAATGCTGGCCCTGACCGCGGATCCGGCCGACGGGCGCAGCAAGGACCCGGTCGTCTACATCGCCGTGCCCGACAGCGAGCAGACGAAGGTGGCTTCCTTCCTCCGGGACAACGGCTACACGGAATATATGAAGGTGGAGCCCGATTCCTTCGGCAAGATGATGAAGCGCTACTATGAAGGGCTTCGGGTCTTTCCTTCCGTCAAGAATATTCCTTCCGACGAGGACCTCGAAAAGAAGGCCTTCGTCGCTTCCTGCTGCAACGAATCCGACGAGTCCGAGGCGGCGATTTTTCACCCGGGTCCCTGGTGCCGGCGGGTGCAGACCGGGGCGGCCCTCGCGAAGAAGAAATTCGGGCTCGGGCCGGACGGGACCGACACCGGGACGGTAGTCTATGATAATAAGGGCGAGAACATCTCCTTCCTGAACAAGAACTACGGCATGCTGACGGCCCTTTACTGGATGTGGAAAAATCTTCCGGAAGAGACCGAGGTCCTGGGCCTGGCCCAGCGGCGGAAGATGCTGGACGTGAAGAAGGCGGAAATCACCCTGCTTCTTCTCAATCAGACGGACGTCATTCTGCCCTATCCCATGATTTCCCTTCCCCACCTCGAGGACCACGCGACCGGGAAAATGCTGGCCAGCGACTGGATCGAGGTGAAAAAGGCCCTGCTGGCCGTTCACCCGGACTACGAGGCCGAGGCGGAGCGGATTCTGGGGAATCAGTATATTTATAATAATAATGTCTTCGTGGGCCGGCGCCAGGTCATCGACGACTACTGCGAATGGCTCTTCCCGGTCCTGAAAGAGGCCCAGAACGCAATAGGCATGAAGAAACCGGAAGAATCCTACCGCTATCTCGAGAAGGCAGCGGAAATTCTCTGCACGATCTATTTCATGTCCAATCAGCACGGCTGGCGGGTTTCCCACACAACCCTGCTGGCCCGGTAGAAGACCGGCTGGGCCTGCCGGGTTTTCGAGAAAGGATATTTTTTGCTGCCCCGGGTTGACAAGCGGGGAATAGGCTGTTATTATAATTCGGCAACAGTTGTTAATGCTTTTGTAACAATTTTCAATCAGGTTTTAACAAACGCCAGATACAAAGCATTCCTGCACCGCATAGGGCCTTGGGGGAGCGGCGCAGCAGACGAGACGATTTCCAAGGGGGTTCTTTTCACCAATGAATCGTAACAGAACAGCCAAGCAGGTTTCCTACACGCTCGCAGCGGGCATTATGGTCGGCACTGCAGCTCTTACCGGAACAGCTGCCCCGCTCGCGGGCGCTTCCGCAGTACTTAGTTCAGCAAAAGTAGATCCGGCATCCGAAGATGCTTCTTCAAGCACCTCTTCAGCCGATTCCTATTCCACTACGGCAGGTGTTACATCCGAGATTGCACGGATGGTGGCCAGTGCCAATACCGTTGCCGTTGCGAAGATTTCCTCATCCGCGACCGCTCTTGTAGCTTCCGGCCAGACAGGCGCTGCCCAGGCAGCAGGCGGCACAGCAGCCGCTTCTACAGATACGGCATCCATGGTTTCCGCCGTTTCTTCTACTGTAGCGGACGGAGTCGCAGCCGCAGGTGATACAGCATCAGCTTCGACGGCATCAGCGGCAGCGCCTGCAGCCGGCGCCGCAGCGGATACAGCTTCCGCGGCAGGCCAGGCTTCTGCAGCCACAGCATCCGCAGGCAGTGCGGGTGCATCTTCCATTTCCACTTCCACAGCTTCCGTGAATACGGACGGGACCGCCGCAGCCGAGACAGCTGCCGCTGCACCCGCTTCCGAATTTTCGAATATCGCCGTTTCCCAGGTTTCGAACTACGTGAATGTCCGCTCCGCCGCTTCCGAGGACTCCGAAGTCGTCGGCAAGCTTTACAACAATTGCGCGGCGAAGGTCGAGGCCACTGAGGGTGACTGGTACAAGATCACCTCCGGCAACTGCACGGGCTATGTCAAGAGCGAGTTCGTCGTTGTCGGCGACGAGGCCCTTTCCCGGTCCGTCGGCACCCGGTATGCGACCGTTACCACAGAGACCCTCTATGTCCGCAAGGATCCTTCGACGGACGCTACCTGCCTCGGCATGGTACCCGGCGGCGATGACCTTGTCGTTACGGACGAGTCCATGAAGGACCAGGGCTGGGTCAAGGTTTCCTTCGAAGACGGAGAGGCCTATGTTTCGGCCGATTATGTCGAGCTTTCCACAGAATACAAGTATGCAGAGACCGTAGCCGAGGAGAAGGCCCGTCTCGAAGCCGAGGAGGCCGAGAAGAAGGCCGCTGCCAAGGCTGCCGAGGAGGCCACGAAGAAGAGCTCTTCCAAGTCCTCTTCTTCCTCATCTTCATCCTCTTCGGGCTCCAAGTCCTATTCGGCACCTTCGGGCTCCGGCGGAAGCTCTGTTGTCGCATATGCGAAGCAGTTCGTCGGCAACCCTTATGTATACGGCGGGACCTCTCTCACGAACGGGGCGGACTGCTCCGGCTTCGTCATGAGCGTATACAAGCAGTTCGGTGTTTCTCTTCCCCACTCTTCGAGAGCGGACCGGAGCGTCGGCTATGCGGTTTCCACCAGCGAGATGCAGCCCGGCGATATCGTCTGCTATTCGGGCCATGTGGCGATCTACGCAGGAAACGGGCAGATCGTTCATGCCCAGTCCAAGCGCACGGGCATCGTCGTTTCGAATGTCGGTTCCAGCGGGAAGATTCTGGCGGTACGGCGTATTTTCTGATCGGATTATATGGGATTATGTGAGGGGGCTTGCGGCCATATGCTGCAGGCCTCCTCTTTTACGGCCTTTTAAGGCCCTTTTTCCCCTCACGGCCGCCCCGTCATTGTCTGTCTGTGATTGTCCTGAATATTCTGAAATGTGGAACTATTTGCACCCGCACTGCGGATTGTGAAAAGTGACGAAATTGTGAACGGGGCCTTGTTACGGGCTTTTGAGATATTTCCATAGGAGTTATTAACAATTGAACCGAAAAATCAGGGCCGGTTTTGAGTTGTTGACGGACTTATCGACATTGTGAACAAGTCAGCCCCACTTTTCCCGAACGGATTTTTTGTGCTTTTGTCACAATCTTGCCCGTGTTCCCGAATAAGGGCTTGACGGAAGGAAGGGTTTGCGCTTTGCAGGAGGGACGAAAAAAGTTACCAGTTTTTGCGGTCTGAAGTCTTGGCTTTTTTGTGAAATTGTATTAAACTACTCCGTGAACTGTGATTTTTGTACAGATTGGACTCGCGGAAATTGTTTATTTTGCCTAGTAGATTGAGGCGGGGGGACACATGATTTCAAATCAGGTACTGCAGAAAACGGTGGACGGTCTGGGGGAGATCTCGAAGGGGAACTACGCCGTACTTGACAGTGACGGAACGGTTCTGGCTTCCACGTTTGACGGGGCAGGCGAATACTCGGTCAATGCCGCTCAGGTGGCGGATTCTCCGGCCGACAGCATGGTGATCGGCGGGAATGAATATATCAAGGTAAACGATGCCGACCAGCTGGCCTATATCGCCCTGGGCCTGGGGGACGGAAGCGAGGAAGTGACCATGACCCGGATTCTGGCCTTCCAGCTGTCCCAGCTCGTAGTGGCCTATCGGGAGCGCTTTGACCGGGACCAGTTCATCAAGAACCTCCTCCTGGACAATCTCCTCCTGGTCGACATCTACAACCGGTCGAAGAAGCTGCATGTGGACGTGGAAGCCCGCCGGGTCACCATGGTTGTGGAGCTGGGCTTTGAAAAGAGCGGGGATGAACTGGACAAGGTCCGCTCGGTCATCGGGATGAATCCCCGCGACTTTGTCACGGCAGTTGACGAGCAGAATATTATTATTGTAAAAGACTTAGGGCTCGACGGGGGCAAGGAAGAGATCGAAAAGACGGCCCAGACCGTCATCGATGCCTTTGCGGACAATCCCGAGGGGACATCCGTCCGGGTTTCCTACGGGACCATCGTCGACGAGATCAAGGAAGTTTCCCGCTCCTACAAGGAAGCCATGATGGCCCTTGATGTCGGGAAGATCTTCTTCGCGGACAAGAATATCATCGCATATAGTGTTCTCGGCATCGGCCGTCTCATCTACCAGCTGCCCCTGCCCCTCTGCAAGATGTTCATCAGTGAGATCTTCGGGGACCGGTCTCCGGATGACTTCGATGAAGAGACCATCACGACGATCAACAAGTTCTTCGAGAACAGCCTGAATGTCAGCGAGACATCCCGGCAGCTCTACATTCACCGGAATACCCTGGTCTACCGTCTGGACAAGCTGCAGCGGACCACGGGACTGGACCTCAGGGTCTTCGACGACGCCATTACGTTCAAGATCGCCCTCATGGTCGTTGAATACATGAAGTATATGGAGGACCAGAGTTTCTGATATGATACGCCTTGAACACGTCAGCAAGACTTATGAGGCCAAGGTGGCAGCCATCACCGATGTGAGCCTGCACATCCGGCCGGGCGAATTCGTCTTCATCGTCGGGGCTTCCGGCTCCGGCAAGTCCACGATCATCAAGCTCCTGCTGAAGGAACTGAAGCCCACCCACGGCCGGATCGTCGTGGACGGGAAGGACCTGGGGAAGATCTCCCACAAGCAGGTTCCTCTGTTCCGGCGGAATATCGGGGTCGTCTTCCAGGACTTCCGCCTGCTGGACGACCGGAATGTATATGAGAACGTGGCCTTTGCCATGCGGGTCGTAGAGGCCCCGAAGAAGGCCATCAAGACGAAGGTCCCCATGGTCCTTTCTCTGGTGGGGCTGGCGGCCAAGTACCGGTCCCTGCCGAAACAGCTCTCCGGCGGCGAGCAGCAGAGAGTGGCCATTGCCAGGGCCCTCGTGAACGAGCCGAAGATACTGCTGGCCGACGAGCCCACAGGAAATCTCGACAATCAGAACGCCTGGGAAATCATGCGTCTCCTTGAGGATATCAACAAGCGGGGGACCACGGTCGTCGTCGTCACCCACAATATGGAAATCGTTCGTGCCATGAACAAGCGGGTCATTACCATCAAGAAGGGCGTCGTCGTCAGCGATGACGAGGGGGACGAGGAATCATGAAGCCGAGAACCGTCATCTACAACATTCGTCAGGGCTTCAAGAATATCTGGACGAACAAGATGTTCTCCATTGCCTCCATGGCCACCATGGCCGCCTGCATCTTCCTCTTCGGGGTCTTCTATTCCCTCGGGGTGAACTTCCGCTCCATGGTCCGGGAGGCGGAAACCGGCGTAGCCGTCACGGTTTTCTTCGACGAGAACCTACCCCAGGAGAATATCGACCAGATCGGCCAGCAGATTGCGACCCGGCCCGAGGTGGATTCCTACAGGTTCGTGTCGGCCGACGAGGCCTGGGCGGATTTCCAGAAGGAGTACTTCGCCGACAGTCCCGACGCGGCCGAGGGCTTTGCCAATGACAACCCCCTGGCCAATTCCGCCAACTATGAGATATACCTGAAGGACGTCAGTCAGCAGGATTCCCTCGTGGCCTTCCTCGAAGCTCTGCCGGGCGTCCGGGAGGTCCACCGGTCGGAGACCACGGCCAAGACCCTTTCCGATTTCAACAACCTCATCACCTTCGTCTCGACCATCATCGTGGCCATCCTGATCGGGGTTTCGGTCTTCCTGATCTCGAATACGGTCACGGTGGGCATCAGCGTCCGGAAAGAAGAGATCGCCATCATGAAGCTGATCGGCGCCAAGGACAACTTCGTCCGGGCCCCCTTCATCGTGGAAGGCGTGATGATCGGCTTCATCGGCTCGGTCATCCCCCTGCTCATCATCTACTTCCTCTACCACCGCCTGATTGTCTATGTGACCCAGCGTTTCTCGGCCCTGTCGTCCATGATGACCTTCGTGCCGGTATCGGTGGTCTTCAAAGTCCTCCTGCCCGTCTCCCTGGTCCTGGGCGTTGGCATCGGCTATGTGGGCAGCCGCCTTACCCTGAAGCGGCACTTAAACGTCTGAGATTTATATTACTAATGTAAAACGCGTACGCATTGCGTGTGCTTTTGCGAACCACGGATCGATTGAAAAATGGACGGAAATTATTATTCTTCGAATACGGCGCCCGGGACGCCTGCTCCGGAGCAGCCCCAAAACCCTTATGTGGCGGAAAGCCCCAAGAAGCAGAAAAAGAAGCCCGGCTTTAAGACCGGGCTTTTTGTCGGCATAGCGGCGACGCTTGTGGCCTGCCTGATCATCGTCTTTGCGGTCGGTTCCTGGGCCACGGGCGGCCTCCTCAATGCGAAGACCATCGGCAAGCTGAACCTTTTGAACAGCGTTATCCATGAATATTATTATAAAGACGTGGACGAAAGCGACCTGCAGACCGGGCTTTATAAGGGCATCATGGAAGGGCTGAACGACCCCTACACCGCCTACTATACGCCCACGGAGGCGAAAGCCCTCGAAGAGTCCCTGACCGGAAACTACGCCGGCATCGGGGCGGGCCTGACCCAGGACAAGACCACCATGGTTGTCACGGTCTCCTTCGTATATGACGGGAGCCCGGCCAAGGAAGCGGGCCTGCAGAAAGGGGACGTCATCGTCTCCGCCGATGGTATCGACGCCACCTCCATGGAACTCTCCGACTTTGTTCAGAAGATTCGGGGCGAGGAGGGGACGGACGTGACCCTTACGGTTTCCCGGGACGGGAAGGAGCAGGACTATACCCTGACCCGGCGGACCATCCAGGTGCCCAGCGTCTCCCACCGCATGCTTAGTGACAATGTGGGTTATATCCGCATTACCGAGTTTTCGTCCGGCACGGCCGACGAATTCGACAGCGCCCTTAAAGACCTGCAGGGCAAGGGGATGACTTCCGTCATTTTCGACCTTCGGGACAATCCGGGCGGCCTTGTGGATGCTGTGACGAAGATTCTCGATGAGCTCCTGCCCGAGGGGACGGTCGTCTACACCGTCGACCACGACGGCAAGCGGGAGGACTACACGTCGGACGCTGCCACATATCTCGACATGCCCATGGCGGTCCTCATCAACGGCAACTCCGCCTCGGCTTCGGAAATCTTCTCCGGGGCCATCCGGGACTTCAAGGCCGGGACCCTGATCGGGACCACCTCTTACGGGAAAGGCGTCGTCCAGTCCACGATGCCCCTCGGCGACGGCTCCCTGGTCAAGCTTACGACCATGGAATACTTCACTCCCTCGGGGGAGAATATCCAGGGCAAGGGCATCACGCCGGACATCGAAGTCGAATATGAATTCACCGGGGATGCCGACGCCGTGGCGAAGAAGACCGAAGAAGAACTCACCACAGAAGACTACCTGAACGACAGCCAGGTGAAAGCTGCATTTGATAAGCTTACCGGAAAATGAATTATGTCCGATTATTCATGTACAACAATAATACCAGGCCACTTGTGACGGACCTCGCGGAGGTTTTTGACAAGGCATGAAAATCGTGTTATATTGCCTTGTCTTGTTTAGAGATTTCGTGAGGTTAAGAATTATGTTAGAGTTAGATGAACTGAAGGGCCAGCTGGCCGAATACAAGGAGCCCCTGGAGCAGGTGCGGAAGTCCCTCGACATCGAAGGAAAGAAGAACCGTATTGAGGAGCTGGAGCGGAAGATGGCTGCTCCGGACTTCTGGAACGACCCGGAGGCTTCGAGCCGCCAATCCCAGGAACTGAAAAATTTAAAGGACGATGTGGCCCAGATTAATGCCCTGGACGAGACCTACGCCGACATTGAAGCCTATATCGAGCTCGGAAACGAGGAAGAGGACCCGGAGACGGCGGCCGAGGCCAAAGAACTCTTTGATGGCTTTGTTGAAGACTTTGAGACCCTCAGGGTAAAGACCCTGCTTTCGGGCGAATACGACCGGGAAAACGCCATCGTGACATTGCATGCCGGGGCCGGCGGAACCGAGGCCATGGACTGGACTTCCATGCTTTACCGCATGTACACCCGCTGGGCGGAGTCCCATGGCTATTCCGTCGAAGTCCTGGACCTCCTCGAGGGCGATGAGGCCGGCCTCAAGTCCGTGACCTTCCAGATCAACGGGGAGAATGCCTACGGCTACATGAAGAGCGAGGCGGGCATCCACCGTCTGGTCCGCCTGTCCCCCTTCAATGCGAATGCCAAGCGGCAGACCTCCTTCTCCTCCTGCGATGTCATGCCCGATATCGAGACGGACCTGGACGTGGAGGTTCGTGACGAGGATATCCGGATCGATACCTATCGGTCAAGTGGCGCCGGCGGCCAGCATATCAACAAGACTTCGTCCGCCATCCGGATCACCCACTTCCCGACCGGTATCGTCGTCACCTGCCAGAATGAGCGGTCCCAGCTCATGAACAAGGACAAGGCCATGCAGATGCTGAAGGCCAAGCTCCTCATGCTGAAGATGGAAGAGAAGGAAGAGCAGGAAGCGGCCATCCGCGGCGAGGTCTCCGGCATTTCCTTCGGAAGCCAGATTCGCTCCTACGTCTTCCAGCCCTACACCATGGTGAAGGACCTCAGGACCGGCGAGGAAACTTCAAACGTCAACGCCGTCATGGACGGGGCCCTCGACCCCTTCATGAACGCCTATTTGAAGTGGCTCTCTCTGGGCAAACCCAAGCGGGGCGTCAGCGACGCGGAATAATTTGAAGCAGCAAAAAGTTTCCGCTTTTTGCTGCTTTTCTTTTGGCAAATGCCGCCCATAGAGAGAAGAATCAAGAAATCTTTCCCAAACTTCTCCTTCTTTTCGGAAGCTGTTAAGTCTCATGAGAGAAAAATCAAGAAATCTTTTTCAAACTTCTCCTTCATCCTGAAGTTTGCTGGGTTCTTCCGGGAGGCTGTTGAGTTTCATAGGAGACGAATTCCTGAATTCTGGAGATTCGTCTCCTTTTTTTATTTGATAGTCCGAACAAAAGGAGAAGAAATAGTTAAAGATAGAGATTTTTCTCTTTTTCCATGATTTGCGTCTTCTTATATGTTTCTCGAAAAGTCCTTGCGGCAGAAACTTTGTTGTGATAAAGTGTATCGCATTGACAGACAAGTGTGTTTGCTGCGAGGACACAAAATCCGGGAATCAGGCAGCCCACACGGCGGGAGGCCGGAGGGGAGAAAAAGCCCGATTCCGGCGGAAGAAACAAAAACGATGAAGAAGACAATCCGATATTATGTTCTGCGGGAGAAGGCGGTTCCCGAGGTCCTGAGGAAGGCCTGCGAAGCCCACACCCTGATTGAATCCGGCAAGTGCCGGTCCGTGGCGGAAGCGACGGAGATGACCGGCATCAGCCGGAGCTCATACTACAAGTACAAAGACGACATTTTTCCATATCACGAGGAGAAGGCAGCCGGGACGAAAGTCACGATGCTGATTACCCTGGACGACGAGCCGGGGCTCCTGTCGAAGGTTCTGAAGACCGTGGCCGATTTCGGAGGAAACATCCTCACCATCAATCAGTCCATTCCGGTCCGGGGCATTGCAGCCCTCACGATTTCCTTTGAAGTCTATCCCACATCCGGCGAGGTCAACAGCCTCGCAGCCGCCATCGACGAGACGGAAGGCATCCATTACGTGAAGATTCTGACGCAGTGAATCTGCACGCGATGCGTATATACCCTGCAAGGCAAACGGCCTGTACTATGTAGGGGTTTACATTAGTCATAAGGCAGAAAAAGGAGCAGATTTATGAAAGCAGCAATAATGGGCTACGGTACCATCGGCAGCGGGGTCGCAAAGGTCCTGTCCGACAATGCCGCCATTATTTCCAGGCGGGCGGGGGAGCCGATTGAGCTGAAATATGTCCTCGATCTGAGGGATTTTTCGGGCGACCCGATTCAGCCCCTGATCGTGCATGACTACAAAAAAATTGTCTACGACCCGGAAATCAAGCTGGTCGTAGAGACCATGGGCGGGGTCGAGCCGGCTTACACCTTCGTCAAGGCCATGCTGACCCACGGCAAGCATGTGGCCACGTCGAACAAGGCCCTCGTCGCGGCCAAGGGGGCCGAGCTCATCCAGATTGCGGCCGACAACCACGTGAATTTCATGTTCGAGGCTTCGGTCGGGGGCGGCATTCCCATTATCCGCCCGATCCTGAAGTGCACGACCGGCGACGTTCTAGAGAAGGTCTACGGTATCGTGAACGGGACCACAAACTACATGCTGACGAGGATGGCCGTCGACGGGGCCGCCTATGACGACGTCCTCAAGGAGGCCCAGGAAAAGGGCTACGCCGAGAAGGACCCGACGGCGGATGTCGAAGGCTTCGACGCCTCCCGGAAGATTGCGATTCTCACTTCCCTTGTGGCAGGCCGCCAGGTCGACTTCGAAGACATTCCGACCGAGGGCATATCGAAGATTACCCCGGAGGACATGAAGTATGCGGCCGCCGCAGGAAAGAAGATCAAGCTCATTGCCACGATGGACGCATGCGATGACTCCTATTTCGTCCGGGTGGCGCCCTTCCTGGTGGGGCCGGAGAGCCCCCTCTTTTCCGTCGATGACGTCATGAACGCGATCATGATCCACGGCAATATGCTCGGGGACGCCATGTTCTACGGCTCCGGCGCCGGCAGCCTGCCTACGGCTTCGGCGGTGGTCGGTGACCTCGTCGAAGAGTGCCGTCACGTCATGCGCCACGTCGACTTTGACTGGGATCCCGTGAAACTGCCGCTCAAAAATCCGGCCGAGCAGGAATATCGCTACTTCGTCCGGACCAAGGCAGCGAAGAGCACCATCGAAGAGGCCTTCGGGGAAGTCGAATACATGGAAGATGTCGTTTCCGGAGAGCTCGGCTTTACGACAGGGCTCATTTCGGAAGGCGTCTTTGAGGAGAAGAAAAAGGACTTCGAAAATATTATTTCTGTTATACGGGTATTGGAATAATTCTAAGGAGAGAGGTACATGCTGGTAGTCAAAAAGTTCGGCGGTTCGTCCGTTGCGAACAAGGAACGCATCTTCAATGTGGCCCGGCGCTGCATCGAGGACTATAAGGCTGGGAACCGGGTTGTCGTCGTCCTTTCCGCTATGGGCGATACGACGGATGACCTGATTGCAAAGGCCCACGACATCAATCCCGACGCCCCCAAGCGGGAGATGGACATGCTGCTTTCCATCGGCGAGCAGGAGTCCGTTGCCCTGATGGCCATGGCTATGGCTTCCATGGGAGTTCCGGCAATTTCACTGAACGCCTGGCAGGTGGGCATGCACACGACGTCCACCTATTCGGCGGCCCGCTTCAAGTGGATTGACAAGGAACGGCTCCTGCATGAACTCGACGCCGGGAAGATCGTCATTGTCACTGGCTTCCAGGGTCTGAACAAGTACGACGACATCACGACCCTGGGCCGGGGCGGCTCCGATACGACGGCCGTAGCCATCGCGGCCACCCTCCACGCCGACAAGTGTGAAATCTTCACCGATGTGGACGGGGTCTACACGGCCGATCCCCGCATTGTCCCCGAGGCGAAGAAGCTGCCTGAGATTTCCTACGACGAGATGCTGGAGCTGGCCACCCTCGGGGCCCAGGTCCTGCACAACCGTTCCGTGGAAATGGCAAAGAAATACGGCGTGACCCTCGTGGTCCGGTCCAGTCTCAATGAATCTGAAGGTACATATGTACGGGAGGTAAATAACGTGGAAAAGATGCTTGTCAGCGGTGTTGCCTGTGATAAGAACGCTGCCCGGATTGCCGCAATCGGGGTGAAGAACGAACCCGGAGTTGCCTTCCGGATCTTCGACCTCCTGGCCAAGAACAATATCAATGTCGACATGATTCTCCAGTCCGTCGGCCGGGACAATACCAAGGACATCAGCTTTACCGTGGACCAGGCCGATGCCAAGGACGCCATCCGGGTGCTGAAGGAAAACCAGGACCGCCTGACCATCCAGAAGTTCGAGGACGAGGAGAATGTGGCGAAGCTTTCCATCGTCGGCGCCGGCATGCAGTCGAACGCGGGTGTTGCCGCGAAGATGTTCGAGGCCCTCTACGACGTGAATGTCAATATCCGCATGATTTCCACTTCGGAAATCCGCATCACGGTCCTCATCGATATCGACGACGTGGACCGGGCCATGAAGGCGGTGCACGACAAGTTCATTCCCGAGGATGACTGAGAAATAGTTATATTACTAATGTGGCCCGGGCACGCAGCGCGTGTCCGGGCCTTTTTATTTTGGACAAAGAAGGGCCCGGCACGCATTGCGTGCCGGGCCCGGTATTTGCTCTATATCGGAAATATCAGAAGTCCGTGAAGTTCTTCTCCTTGCGGCCTTCAATGAAGGCGCCCATGCCTTCCTTCTTGTCGTGGGTATCGTTGACAACACCGAAGAGGTTGGCCTCCATCTCGACAGCGTTCTTGATGTCCATGTCGTAGCCGTTGTTGATGGCTGCCTTGGCAACGGAAACGGCGTAGGAAGCGTTGCGCTCGATCTTCTCAGCCAGCTTCTTTGCCTCGGCCATCAGCTCTTCCTTGGGATATACGTGGTTGACAAGGCCGATGCGGTAAGCTTCCTCAGCGTCGATATTCGATGCGGTGAAGATCATCTCCTTGGCCCGGCCCATGCCTACAAGGCGGGCAAGCCGCTGGGTGCCGCCGAAGCCGGGGATAATGCCGAGGCCGGTCTCAGGCTGGCCGAAGATGGCATTGTCAGAAGCGAGCCGGATGTCGCAGGCCATCGCGATTTCGCAGCCGCCGCCCAATGCAAAGCCGTTTACCGCAGCGATGGTGACCTGGCGCATATTCATGAGTTTGAAGAAGGGCTCTGCTGCCCGCATACCGAAGGCTCTTGCCTCGGGAGCGGTGAAGTCGTACATCTCCTTGATATCAGCGCCGGCAACGAAGGACTTATAGGGATTGTCCTTCTTGTCGGGTCCGCCGGTGACGATCAGGACCTTGATGGAATCATCAGCTTCAATCTCTGTAAGGGCGGTGTTGAGTTCGCCGATCGTCTCGGAATTCAGTGCGTTCAGCGCATTGGGACGTGCGATGGAAAGAACTGCTGTGGCTCCGTCCTTCTCAATCTTGAGATTGTTGTACTCTGCCATGATGCGAAACCTCCTTAATTATGATAGGATGAAATTGCCTGAGATCCGGGCTCCGCGGAAGGCTTTTCCGCCCGCCGTCCGGGTCTGTGCAGGAACAAAAGCGGCATTGCGTTCGCCGCAGATAGATTCACTATAGGACATTGACAAAAATTTGTCAATCACAAGTATTATGCATAAAATTTCTTCACAGACGGCAGCCTTTTTGACGCTGGTACTCGCTTATATCGGGGCCTTTGCCTGGTACGCTGCGGACCTCGCTCCAGCCCGGCCCGCCCGTTTCTTCCTGGGGGTGGACTGGTCGCCGGTTCCGGTCTTCCTGATATTGTTCACCGTCGTGCTGCTCCCCGCCCTGTTCGGCCCCGGTCTGGACCTCTTTTCCTACATGAACGACCGGGTATACTTTCTATTTCTGATTTTGACCTTCCTCTGCTGCGTCCTGAAATACTACAGCGGGGCGGCTTCACGTGCGGAAATGCTTCTTCGCGTCGGCCTTCTGCTGATTCTTTACTATTTCCTTCGTGTCACATACCGGAGGGCCTTTCAATACGGCCATATCAATAAATACGCGCTGCGTATATTCGCATATCTTTTAACCGGTCTGGCTGCTCCTTCCCTTGCGGCTGGTTTTTCCGGTATGTCCGTATGGAAGATTCTTCTGACGGCCGCCCTTTTTGCCTTCCTTTTCGTCCCCTTTTTCCTGGCCGGGCGGCCGGCGCAGCAGGAAAGCCGCCCGGTACTGGCGGTAAAGCGTCTCTGCCGCGCCCTTCCCGGCAGCCTGATTCCGCCGGCTGTCTTCGCCTTCCTGCCCTTCCTATGGTGGTCCCTTTGAGGGTCAGGAACCACCACTCTCGCATCTTTGAGGGTCAGGAACCATCGACTTGGCAGGCCTCTCACCCGCTGCTGGCGGGAGTTTCAGGGGGACTGTCCCCCTCTCATCCAGCAGCGGCGCGGCCGACAGGACTTATCAACAGTGGTACCTGACCCCCTACAGGGATACCGAGGGTAAAACAGGCTGGATTTTGAAATTTGACACCCCTTTTGCCGGCGGCCGGGGGTAAAACAGGCTGGATTCTGAAATTTGACACCCCTTTTGCCGGCGGCCGGGGGTAAAACAGGCTGGATTTTGAAATTTGACACCCCTGCAGCCAGCGGACGAGGGTAAAAAAGCCCTGTTTCCTGCAAATGGCGTCCACGTAAATATGGAACATGGCGTAAATATAGTGTAAAATACAAAGGACAGTGCAGTGAGACAGGCCCGGCAGAAGGAAAGCCGCCGGGGAATGGAATGGCCTGTCCCTGCCTGCAGATGATGAAAGCGGAGGAAAAGTGAAATGATAGACCCCAGATATGATACCCAGTGTCTTCTTGATCCCAGGGACGGGGAGGAGCTGGACCCGGACGAGATCCATGACTATATTGCGGACAACTTCGAAGGCGATGAGCTTCTCTGCGTCGGCGATGAGGATATGGTGAAGCTCCACTTTCACACGAACACTCCCTTTAAGGTGCTTGAATACTGCCAGACCAAGGGTGAAATCTACGACATCGTCGTGGAGGACATGGACCGGCAGACCCGCGGTCTGCACGGGTGATAGCTATGCACGAACTCGGACTTGTGTTTCACGTCATTGACGACGTGACGGAAATCGGAAAAGAGAATAATCTCACGGAGGTCAGCTCCGTGACCCTGCAGGTCGGTGAGGTGTCGTCCATTGTGCCCGACTACATCACCGACGTGTGGCAGTGGGCCGTGAACCGGACGGAGCTCATGAAGGGGTGCGCCCTGAAACTTGAACGCATTCCGGCGGTCACTTACTGCGAGAACTGCCGCAAGACCTATCCGACCGTCGAATACGGGAAGACCTGCCCCAACTGCGGGAGTGGAAACACATATCTCGTGCAGGGCAACGAGTTTGCCATCAAGGAAATAGAGGCCTGCTGAGCGGGCGGATATTTTCAGAGCCGGTGTGATGAGCGGCCCGGAGTTTTGCGGCATTTGTAATCAGGAAATAGAGGCCTGCTGACAGTGATTCGGCATTTTGTCTTAGAGATAATCAAATATTACCTGCTGCTGACCCTGGTCTTCACGGTGGTTTCCATTATCCGCATGTATGTGGTTGAGACCTTCGCCTGTAATAAGAAGAAGGGAATTAAGCGGATTGAGGAACTCATGTCCCAGGGACGTTTTCGCCAGTACCCGATCTATGACTTCGACGAGGTCCGCATCCGGCGGAAGCGGGGCGTGGCGAAGATATCCGTCTTCCCCAACGATACGGGAAAGAAGACCCGGGCGCTCATCGTCTGTCCCGGCGGCGGCTATGCCCACCTATGCACGGAAACTGAGGGCTTCCCGCTGGCTGCCCGCCTGAACGAGCTGGGCTATACGGCCTTCGTCCTTGAGTACCGGGCCGGACTCAACTGCTCCTCCCATGCCCCCATGCACGACCTGGCCCGGGCGGTCCGCTTCATTTCGGACCACGCGGAGGAATTCAATGTCACGATGGAGGACTACATCCTCGTGGGCTTTTCGGCCGGGGGCAACCTCTGCGGGGTCTTTGGAACGGAGAAATACGGGTTCGCCCGCTACAATGTGGCAAAGCCCGGGGCCCTGATTCTCGGCTACCCGTGGACGAACGTCAACCACTGGATTGCCCACCCCTACTGGAACATCTGGATCGGCCTCTTCGGCATCTGGCTGTCCGAGCGGGGCAACCTCTTCATGTTCGGCCCGAAAGGGGCGGTGAAGCGGGAAAACCGGGATTCCCTCTGTGTGCAGAAGTGGATCACGGCGGACTACCCGAAGACCTATATGTTCTCCGGCGGCAACGATGTCCTCGTCCCCTCGTCCGCCCATACGGACGTGCTGGCGGCCAAATTTGACGAGTACGGCATCGACTACATGTATGACAAGTTCTTCGGGGTGCCCCACGGAATCGGCCTCGGGGAGAAGACGAAGGCGGCCGGCTGGCTCCTGCATGCCCTGCGCTTCGTGGATTCCGGCAATGAGGTCCTGAAACCGGAGGTGAAAACCGGGGAGGGGCAGGAGAAGGCCGCGGACAAGCCCCATACCTTCGCCGACGAACTCGGGGATGCGGATGAGAATAATGAATAATGTCTGTTTGGATTGGGCTCAAGTGAGCAGCGCATTGCCTTTGACTGGCGCAGTTTCTTCGCCCGCGACTGACGCGGCCGATCTGCCCTCGAAAAGGCAGCTCTTCCCCCTCTGCGACAGGCGTTGCCTGAGCAACACCCTTCAAAATCTGCCTGTGATACTCTTCAGAGCATAAGGAAACGCCCCCGGGGCAGAAAACATTTTCCGAAAGGAGAAAAATCATGGCAGTAGTAAATATCACAAATGACAATTTCGAAAGCGAAGTATTGAAGAGCGACAAGCCCGTCCTTGTGGACTTCTGGGCCACCTGGTGCGGTCCCTGCCGTATGCAGGGCCCCATCGTCGAGGAGCTTTCGAATGAGCATGAGGACATCAAGGTCGGCAAGTGCGACACGGACGTCAATTCCGACCTTGCCGAGAAGTTCGGCATCATGTCCATCCCGACCCTTCTGGCCTTCAAAAACGGCGAGCTCATCGGAAAGTCCGTGGGCGTGACCCCCAAGGAGAAGCTCTACGCGATGCTGCAGGGGTGATGCTCTGGCCGGTATTGCAGCAGAATAATATTTTAGCGACAGCATGCCGCCCGGAGACGAGGTTCTCTGGGCGGTATTTGTATTATTTTATCGCAGGCCCGCGCATAGGTAATATCCGGCTTCGCCGGGCGCGGGCCGCGTCGAGTAGGAGAGACGGAATCTCTCCTACTCGATTAAAGAATTCTCCCCAACTTTAGCCTGGCTTAAGGTTCGGCCTGTATCCTGACCATATCAAAAGAAAGGTCGGTGATTCTTATGAAGGTCGGAATCCTTATCCCGGCATATCAGCCGGACGAAAAGCTTACGGCATTTGCAGGCGACTGCGTGGCAGCCGGATACAATGTTTTCGTGGTAAACGACGGCTCCACGGAGGGCCTGGAAATCTTTGATGAAATCGGCGAATTCCCGGGGGTCACGGTCCTCGGTTATTCTGAAAACCACGGCAAGGGCTATGCTTTGAAATTCGGCCTCGAAGCCATGGCCCGGCGGGGATACACGGGCGTTATCACGGCGGACGCTGACGGTCAGCACCGGATTCATGACCTGGAAAACGTGGAACACGCAATGCGTGCCAATCCGGAAAGCCTGATTCTGGGCAGCCGCAATACCGCCGAAATGCCGCCCCGCTCCAAGGCCGGCAACCGCCTGACCCGGAGCCTCTTTTCCCTCCTCTATGGCATCCGCCTCTCCGACACCCAGACCGGCCTCCGGGGCATCCCCCTGACAAGCGAAACTCTGCCCCTCCTCCTGGGCCTGTCCGGCGACCGTTACGAATACGAGATGCAGATGCTGCAGGAATCGAAGGTCCTCTTTGCGGGCGGCATTGTGGAAGTTCCGATTGAGACCGTCTATCTCGAGAATAATATAAGCTCCCACTTCCGCCCCCTCCGGGACGGAGGGCGGATCTACGCCGTTCTCCTGAAAAGTCTTCCCCTTTTCCTTCTGTCTTCCCTCCTGGCCTTCGGCATAGACTACGGCCTCTTCAACACTTTCTTCTATGCCCTGTCTCTGGGGACCCTGGCGTCGACCGTCATCGCCCGCCTTGTAAGCGCGACAGCCAATTACACAATCAATAAATACGGGGTCTTCCGGCCCGAAAGCAGGGAGACCAGCTATAATCTCAAGAACTATGCCCTCCTGGCTGCCTCCATCCTGGCCGTAAACATGGGCCTCATGTACCTCCTCGTGAATATCCTCGGCCTTCCTGCCTTTGCCATGAAGATTGTAGTCGAGTGTGCGCTCTACATTATTTCCTTCACCGTCCAGCAGCGGCTGGCCGCCGGCCGAAGGAAGAAACCTGAGGCCGGAACGGGCAGACAGAACCTGGCGGCTGCAGCGGAAAACGGGAGCGGCGCTGCCCGCACGCAGAATGGTCTTCCGAAGTTCCAGCGGATGACATTTCATTCGTAATGTTTAAAAATATTTAATTAAAATACTTGACACATCGTGCCAAAACAAATATGCTGTCCGTTGTTTAGTTAAAAGAATTTAATTAAACGACGGACAGCTTTTTTATGCCCCGGGGCACTGATGCCAAGCCGGGCGGAAACCGGGAACCCTTCTGGAAGGTGCATTTCCGGGCGGAAACCGGGAACCCTTCTGGAGGGTGCATTTCCGGGCGGAAACCGGGAACCCTTCTGGAAGGTGCATTTCCGGGCGGAAACCGGGAACCCTATGGAAGGCGCATTCCCGGTATGAAACGGAGGAAAATCATGACACTCGAAGAATTACAGACCATCATCGCCGATACCCTTTCCTGCGACAAGGAAGAAGTGACGCCGGAGGCCGCCCTGATCGACGACCTGGGGGCAGATTCCCTGGCGGTTGTTGAGCTGCAGATGAATATCGAAGAGGCCTGCGGGGTAAAGATTCCCGATGAGGAAATCGAGCACCTGAAGACCGTGCAGGATATCCTGGATGCGGTAGACAAGGCAAAGGCCGCCTGAAAAGCGGAACTGCCGCCGGAAACGTCTGAAAACGGCTGAGCAGAAGCTCGGGAAATCGCGGACTCAAACTGAGGGAAACCTTTGAGCGGAACTTTGTGGAAGGAAGTTACGAGATTATGGATACAGCGGAAAACGTGAGCGCGGGAAGCCTGTACAAGAAGATCGGGTCCCTGATTTTCAGGGGCAGTCAGTACCCTGAGAAAGAAACGGGAAGCCTGCCCTCCTTCATTACCTGTAAGTCCTGCAAGCGGAGGTCCACGAAGGCGGCCTGGGCGGAGAACTACTATGTATGTCCGGAATGCGGGGCCTATCGGCCCGTCAGCGCCGATTACCGCCTGTCTCTGATTCTGGACCCCGGCAGCAGGAAGGACCTGGATCCGGGCCTTAGGGCCCAGGACCCCCTCGATTTTCCCGAGTACAAGGACAAGGTCAAGAAACAGGAGCTGAAGACGGGTCTCAAGGAAGCCGCCGTCACGGCCGTCGGCCGCATCGAAGGCCAGCGGGTCGTCGTCGGCATTCTGGACAGCCGCTTTTTCATGGGCAGCATGTCGGCTGCGGTCGGAGAGAAGATTACGCGGGCCGTCGAATACGCGGACAAAAACCACCTGCCCCTGATTCTCTTCTCGGCCAGCGGCGGGGCCCGGATGCAGGAAGGCATCTACAGCCTCATGCAGATGGCAAAGACGGCGGCCGCCGTACGGGAATTTTCGGAGCACGGCGGGCTCTATATTAGTATCCTGACCCATCCGACGACGGGCGGGGTCACGGCGTCCTTTGCCACCCTCGGGGACATCACGCTGGCGGAGCCTCAGGCCCTGATCGGGTTTGCGGGCCCCCGGGTCATCGAGCAGACCATCGGGCGGAAACTGCCGAAAGGCTTTCAGCGGGCGGAATACCTCTACGAGCACGGTTTCGTGGACGCGATCGTGGAGAGGAAAGACCTGAGGGAGACCCTTGCGAAGCTGCTGCTTTTGCATGAGAGAAAATGAATAATGTAGAGCGCGGGGTTTTCCGCGCCGGAAGCGGGCTGCGGGAGCGAAGAACTGCAGCGCGCAGAATGAGGAGTCGCTTTGATTCGACAGATACTGGAAAAAACGGAAGAACTGGACCGGAAAATCGAGGCCCTGAAGGAACTGCAGAAGGATGAGGCTTCCCATCTGGTCCGCCACGAGGCAGGAGAGCGGGCGGAAGATTCCTATGACGGGGAAGACGCTGGCCCGGAGGAGCACCTCGAGCAGTGGAAGTCCTGCGAGAAGGAACTGAAGCACCTTGAAAAGCTGAAGCGGGATTTTCTCGAGCAGACGGGGCCCCTGTCGGCGGCGGACCACGTGGTGCTGGCCCGTTATGCGAAAAGGCCCCACATTGAGGACTTCATTGACGGGCTTTTCACGGACTTTTTCGAGCAGAGGGGGGACCACCTCTATGACGAGGACCGGTCCATCTGCGGCGGAATTGCCATGTTTCACGGGACTCCGGTGACCGTCGTCGGCCACCGGAAGGGGCGGACCGTGGAAGAAAACGTCTCCTGCAACTTCGGCATGCCCTGCCCGGAAGGCTATCGAAAAGCTTTGAGAATAATGAAAGAAGCCGAGAAATTCCGCAGGCCCATCATTACCTTCATAGATACTCCGGGCGCCTATCCCGGCATGGAGGCGGAGGAGCATGGGCAGGGGGAGGCCATCGCCAGGAACCTGGCCGAGATGAGCGCCTTCACGGTGCCGGTCATTTCGATTGTGACCGGAGAAGGAAATTCCGGCGGGGCCCTGGCCCTTTCCATGGCCAACCGCCTCTATATGCTGCAGTACGCCGTATATTCCATCCTTTCGCCCGAGGGCTTTGCTTCCATTCTCTGGAAGGACGCCTCCCGGCATGAGGAGGCCTGCGAGCTCATGCATATGACCGCAGAAGACCTGGTAGAAGCCGGCGTCGCTGACGGCATCATTCCGGAACCCCTGGGCGGGGCCCAGGAAGACCCGGAGGCGGTGTATGCAGCCATTGCTACGGAGCTGGACAGCACCCTGCGGGCCTACCGGGCCATGTCCCCGGAGGCCATCCGGGCGGACCGGATGAAAAAGTTCAGGGAAATCGGCAGGGTCAGCGCATGAGGGGACTTACGATACTTGCCACGGGCGGGGCTATGCCCTCCCGGACCGTTCCCAATACATACTTTGAAAAAATAGTCGATACGAGCGACGAATGGATCCGGACCCGGACAGGGATTGAAAGCCGCTATTTCTGCGGGGAAGGGCAGAATGCGGACATCCTGGCGATAGACGCATCGCGTATAGCGCTGGAGAAGAGCAAACTGGGTCCGGAGATGATTGACTGCATTGTCGTTGCCACGATTTCCGGCCGCTACGCGACCCCTTCCGTGGCCTGCATGGTCCAGCATGCCCTGGGTCTCCGGGAAAACATTCCCGTCCTCGACGTAAATGCCGCCTGCAGCGGCTTTGTCTATGCCCTGGAGACGGCCAGAGGTCTTCTCGAATGCACCGGAGGGTCATACGCCCTGGTCATCGGGACGGAGCAGCTTTCGAAGATGCTGAATATGGAAGACCGGACGACCTGCGTCCTCTTCGGAGACGGGGCCGGAGCCGCTATTGTAAAGGCGGAGGAAGGAGCCTTCTATGCGGCGGACCTGGGGGCCAGAGGCGGTCTTGCCATCACGACCGGCGGTCCGGGCCCGGATAAGAGCCTGATTGCGATGAACGGGAAGGAAGTCTTCCGCTTTGCCGTCGAGGCCCTGCCGACCTGCATCGGGCAGCTTCTTGAAAAGACGGGTCAGCCGCTTTCCTCCTATAAATATGTGATCTGCCACCAGGCAAACGAGCGCATCATCGAATTCGTCGTGAAAAAACTCCACGCGGCCCCCGAACAGTTCTATATGGATATGAAGACCCACGGGAACACCAGCGGGGCCTCGATTCCGATTGCCTTGAACGAGCTGGAAGCAGACGGCTGCCTCGCCCCCGGCGACCGCATTATCCTTGCCGGTTTCGGCTCCGGCCTGACCTGGGCCGGCGCGGCACTGACATATGGTTTGACAGGCACGCCCCAAGAATGAGTTTCCTGAGAAAGGCATGAATACAAGCTTTGAAGAACGAAAATTGTACAGGATTGTATCGATTTGCCTGTCAAAGGCAAAAAATGAGTTTCCTGAAAGACGCACAGATAAGGACTTACAGAACCTTAAATTGTATTTGATTGTATCGATTTGACAGGCAAACATATGAAAACTTTGGATAAACTGCTTGGAATCCGCTATCCCATTATTCAGGGTGGCATGGCAAATATTGTTACCGGGGCCTTTGCAGCTGCTGTGTGCAATGCAGGTGCATTGGGCCTTATTGCGACCGGGGGTCTGGATCCGGACGGCCTGAGAAGAGAAATTGCGGACCTCAGGAGCCGCACGGACAGGCCCTTCGGCGTCAACCTCATGCTCATGCACCCGGCCACGGAAGAGTTTGTGAAGATTGTCATTGAAGAAAAGGTTCCGGTCGTGACGACCGGGGCCGGCGACCCGGGCAAGTACATGGAGGCCCTGAAGGGGGCCGGCTGCAGGGTCATTCCGGTCGTGGCTGCTCCGATTCTGGCGGTCAAGCTTGAAAAAGAAGGGGCCGATGCCGTGATTGCGGAAGGCTCGGAAAGCGGGGGCCACATCGGGGAGATGTCCACGATGGCCCTGGTGCCCCAGGTCTGTGATGCTGTGCATATTCCGGTTGTCGCGGCCGGCGGCATTGCAGATCCCCGCCAGGTGCGGGCGGCCTTCGACCTTGGAGCCTGCGGCATTCAGGTCGGGACCTGCCTTCTCGTAAGCGAAGAGTGCCCGATTCATGAGAATTATAAGCAGGCCCTCCTTAAGGCCAAAGGGACGGACGCCGTTGTGACCGGCCGGATTGGCGGCACGCCCGTTCGCCTGCTCCGGAACACCATGACCCGGGACTATATCAAGGCCGAAAAGGCCGGGACCGACCGGGATGAGCTGGAAAAGTTCACCCTCGGCTCTCTCCGGAAGGCCGTTTTTGAAGGTGACACCAGGTCCGGCTCCATGATGGCGGGTCAGGTCGTCGGTCAGCTCACGGAAATCCGCCCGGTGGCAGACATTCTAGCCGGTCTGATGGAAGGAATTGTCGAATGATTTTCCAGTGGGTTCGGTACTCACCGGGCCTCTTTTACAAAGGAGAAGAGTCATGAAACTCGCCATTTGCTATGCCGGCCAGGGCGCCCAGAAGACGGGCATGGGGCAGGCATTTTATGATAATAATAAAGCCTTCCACGCGGTCTTCGACCGGGCCTCATCCGCCCTTGATTTTGATCTGAAGCGGGCCTGCTTTCAAAATCCGGAGGACATTCTGATGCAGACGGAAGTCACCCAGCCGGCCCTTGTGGCCTTTGCTTCAGGGGTGACTGCGGCCCTCGAAGAAAAAGGAATCCTGCAGAAAGCGGCCTATGTCTTGGGCCTTTCTCTCGGGGAGTACAGCGCCCTGGAGGCAGCAGGTGTCTGGGGTCCGGAGGAAGCCGTGAAAATAGCGGCCTTCCGCGGGAAAGCTATGGCAAGTGCAGCCGAAGGCATTGACTGCGCCATGTCCGCGGTAATCGGGCTGGAAAAGCAGCAGGTGGAAGACATCTGCTCTGAAGTCATGAAAGCCGGCGAATCCGGAAATGCGACCGGACAGACAGATATTTCCGGAGATGCAAAAATGGTTGACGCGCGTCAACCAAAAACCGGCGCCTGGTTGACGAACGACAACTGTCCTGGACAGGTCGTGATTTCCGGGGATTCGGCTTCGGTGGCGGCAGCAGGTGAAAAGGCCGCTGCCGCCGGGGGCCGGGTCATGCCCCTCCATGTATCCGGTCCCTTCCATACCCCCTGGATGGCTCCGGCGGGTGATGCCCTGAAGGACCTTTTCAAAAAGATCGGCTTCGGCCCGGAGCGGATTCCTGTCGTCCACAATTTTACGGCCCGGCCGCAGGATAAGAATGAGAACCTCTCCGACCTCCTTGCCGCCCAGGTGCAGAACGGGGTCCGTATGCGGGAATCTATTGACTGGCTCCTTGAACAGGGCGTGGATACCTTCCTCGAAGTCGGCCCCGGCCACACGATCACGGGCTTCGTGAGAAAGTGCGCGAAGGCAGCCGGAAAGTCCGTGCAGACTCTCACGGTCGAGACGCCGGAGGACCTCGGGAGGTTGGAATGAGTGAAAGAAAGACGGTATTGATCTCCGGCGGGAGCCGGGGGATCGGGCGGGCGACGGCTCTGCGTTTCGCAAAGGCTGGGTACAATGTCGCCATTATTTATGCGGGAAATGAAACCGCGGCAGAGAAAACCGGAAAGCTGGTCCGGAAAGCAGCTGAACAAGAAAATGCAGCGGATTCTGTGGGCGGACCGGCGGAGGACGGAACTTCCGGTTTTCTGGCAGTCAAAGCAGATGTCTCAGCCGAGACAGATGTCCATGAGGCAGTTGCGCGGGTTATGGAAACCTTTGGCCGAATCGATACCCTGGTAAACTGCGCAGGTATCTCAAGGGATGCCTTGCTCATAGCTACAAAGGCAGAGGACTTTGACCGCACATATGAAGTGAACCTGCGGGGGGCCTACCTGCTTTCAAAAGAGGTCTTCCGTCCCATGATGAAGCAGCGGTCCGGCCGCATCGTCAATATTTCCAGTATCGTCGGCCTTCACGGGAATGCCGGCCAGGCCGCCTACGCGGCGGCCAAGGCCGGCCTGATCGGTCTCACGAAGTCCACGGCCCTTGAAGGGGTGAAGCGGGGAATTCTTGCCAACGCCGTTGCTCCGGGCTATGTCCTTACCGATATGACCGGGGCCCTGCCTGAGAAGGTGACGGATGCCATGGCTGCCCGGATTCCCCTGGGCCGGGGTGCTTCCCCGGAGGAAGTCGCGGAAACCGTATATTTCCTGGGTTCTGAAACTAATACTTACATTACAGGCCAGACAATGACCGTTGATGGAGGCATGTGCATGTAGTTTGCCTGTCAAAGCCATTTTTTCAGTTTCCTAGTTTCCTAATAGGACATAGTACAGGGGCTTGCAGACATCAAAATTGTATTTGATTGTACCGATTTGCCTGTCACGGCTTGTTTTTAAGTTTCCTGGGATAGGCATGAATATTGATTTTCAGCAGGCAAAATTGTATTTGATTGTATCGATTTAACAGGTGAGGAAGAGGAGCGGAAGGAAAGCAGAATGAGAAACGTAGTAATTACCGGCATTGGTACCGTGAATCCGGCAGGCGTTGGGGCGGAGGCGAGCTGGGAAAATATTCGTCATGGAGTACCCGGAATCCGAAGAATAGAGGCTTTTGACCCGGTTGAACTGGGCGTCGGGGTGGCCCTGGCCGGGCAGGTCTGCGGCTTTCATCCGGAAGAGCGCCTGAACAAGCGGGAACTAAGGCACATGGCCCGCTTCACCCAGTTTGCCATGTACGCGGCAGAGGAGGCCCTTGAGCAGAGCGGCCTCCTTGCCGATGCGTCGACCGTCGATGAAAAGGGAAAGGAGATTCCCTTCTATGAGCGAAAGGCTTCGGAAGAGGAGGCCCCCCGCATCGGCGCAATCGTTTCCTGCGGCATCGGAGGCCTCGATGTCATCGAGGAGCAGCATGACCGGGGAAAGAACTTGGGCTATGACCACATCAATCCCTTTTTCATCCCGATGACGATTTCCAATATGGCAGCGGCCCGAATTTCCATCGCCCATGGCTTCAAGGGCGAGTGCACCTGCCCGGTCACTGCCTGCGCCGGGGGTTCCAATGCCATCGGCGACGCCTTCCACCGAATCCGGGACGGCTACGAGGACGTGATGATTGCCGGCGGCACGGAGGCCTGTATTACGAAACTGGCGGTGGCCGGCTTTGCCAACATGAAGGCTCTCTGCAAGTCGACGGACCCCCTGCGGGCCTCGATTCCCTTTGACGCCGAACGAAGCGGCTTCGTCATGGGGGAAGGCGCAGGAATAATAATAATGGAAGAAGAGACCCACGCTCTTCGCCGCGGGGCGCGGATTCTGGCCCGAATTTGCGGCTATGGGGTCAATTCTGACGCCTACCACATCACATCACCTGCTCCGGGAGGGGAGGGCGGAGCCGCCTGCATGGCGCTCGCACTCGCTGACGCGTCGCTCGCGCCGGAAGCCATCTCTTACATCAATGCCCATGGAACCTCCACCCACCTCAATGACTCAGGCGAAACAAAGGCCATTCATGCGGTCTTCGGAGACCACGCAAAGAATCTTCCCGTCTCCTCGACAAAGTCCGTCACCGGCCACCTTCTGGGCGGCGCCGGCGGTGTCGAAGCCGTGATTTCGGTCCAGGCCCTGATGAATCAGTTCATTCCGCCGACTGCGGGCTATAAAGTTCCGGACCCGGAATGTGACCTCGACTATGTGCCAAACGTTGGAAGAAGTGCCGAACTCAAGTATGTCCTCTCAAACTCCCTGGGCTTCGGCGGCCACAACGCAGCCCTGATTTTCGGGGCAGTGTAGGCTTTGGTTGACGGGCGTCAACCTTTGCTTGCCTGTCAACCCCAAAAATTGCGTTTCCTGCGAGGCACAGAAACAGGGCCTGTGAGAACTTGAAATTGTATTTGATTGTATCGATTTGACAGGCAAGGAGCAGAAAACTTTGGAAATCCGCGAAAACCCCCATATTCTGACGGGGAAAGAAATTGAAGAGATCATCCCCCACCGCTACCCCTTCCGCCTGGTGGACCGAATCCTAGACTTCGAGCCGGGCCAGTGGGCCATCGGGAGAAAGTGCGTGACAAGTGATGAGCCCTTCTTCCAGGGCCATTTCCCGGACTACCCGGTGGTGCCGGGGGTACTTCTCATAGAGGCCCTGGCCCAGACCGGGGCGGTGGCCGTCCTTTCCATGCCCGAGTATAAGGGAAAACTGGCCTTATTCGGCGGGATCAAAAATGCCCGCTTTAAAAAGCAGGTGGTCCCCGGGGACGACGTGATTCTCAAGGCAGAGGTGGAGAAGATATATGGCCCCCTGGGCATCGCCAGGGGAGAGGCCATAGTGGACGGCAAGTCGGCCGTGACAGCGGAAATCACCTTTGCCCTGCAGTAAGGAGAAGAAACAGTAAAAATCGAGCATTCTTCTCTTTTCCCCGCCCGCCGGCCAGCTATTGTCCCGCAGGAAAATTCTCCATTCGAACCACCCCCTTGCGGGCCGGGCCGTATTCTGCTACAAAAGAAAGGACAGTGAGTCGAGAAAAAGGGGGCAGTCATGGCAGAAAAGAAAAAGGGGACGGGGAGTCCGTTTGAAAACATGTGGAGCGAGCTGTCCCGCCTGTCGAAGTCCTGGTTCGAGGGAGACCGGGAGCAGGACCCGGAATACAGGAGCTATATCAAGTCTCTGGAACAGGAATTTTCCACCATCTACGACAAGTTCCGCCTGCACTTCTATACCCAGATTTTCTCCCGCTTTGAAAACCGGGAGGCGACCCTGACTACGGTGGAGTCCTTCTCCATGGACTGCATCATGGCCATGGACCATCCGACGGTGGCGGAGTTTGCGGCTATGATGAATATTTCCGCCCCGAACGCGGCCTACCGGGTCAATTCCCTGGTGCAGAAGGGCTATCTTCGGAAAGTCCAGTCGAAAGAGGATGCCCGGATTTTTTACCTCGAGCCCTCCGAGAAGTACATGAACTACTACCGGATCAATCTCGGCTATCTCGACACGGTCGTGGCCCGCTGCCGGGAGCGCTTTTCCGACGAGGACTATGTGAAGCTGACTTCCATGCTTCATATCATAAACTCCGAACTTATGCCCGAGCTCGACATGAAGCGTTTCCGCGCCCCCCGGGATATTGATTCAAAAGAATAATGTAACCCCCCAAAGCGGGCCGGTCCGAAAAGGATCCGGCCCGCTTTCTTTTTCTACAATTATCCCCAAGTTGTCTCCCGGCCGCCTTTGGGCTATAATACTGCCGATACTGTGAAAAATTCCGGACTTTTTCCGGAAAGGATATTCTTTTTATGGCTAATGTAATTCACCGGGCCCGCCGCTTCCTTCATAAGTACGGCTTCAAAAAGACTGTGAAGCGGGCCTATCTGCGCCTGACCGAGCGCTTTGACCCCAATGCCGGCTACCGCATGTACCTGGCTGGGCATTCGCTGACGGACGAAGACTTGGAGCAGCAGAGAAAGACCACATTTTCCTATGCGCCGAAAATCAGCATTGCGGTTCCCCTCTACCGGACCGTGCCCAAGTTTCTCCGTGAGATGATTGCCTCCGTGGAGGAGCAGACCTACCCCAACTGGGAGCTGGTCCTCTGCGACGGCAGCCCTGCGAAGGGGGAGGAGGGCTGGAAGAGCGGGGACAAGGACCTCTCCGTCCTCGTGGAGAAGGCGGCCAAAGGCGACAGCCGGGTCCGCTACATCCGGCTCGAAAAGAACCTCGGCATCGCCGGAAACACCAATGCGGCCTTTGAGGCGGCGACCGGGGATTTCATCGGCCTTTTGGATCACGACGACACCTTGACCCCGGATGCCCTGTTTTCTGTAGTACGGGAATTAAACCGGGCTTTGACCGCTGAAGAGGACGAGAATTCCCCCTTTGCCCCGGCCCCCTGGGGCAGGAGTGAAAGGCCATCGGAACAAGTGTCAACCAAGAAGTCAATGTCGGATGCTGCCGTGAAGCAGATAGTCGAGCCGACAAAAGAGACTGCCGGAGAAACGACAATATCGCCGGCCGAAGACCCGGCGCAGCGGAAGGTCATTATTTATTCCGACGAGGACAAGCTGAATTCCGCCCGGGGGACCTACTTCACCCCCCACTTCAAGAGCGACTGGAATCCGGACCTCTTCACGAGCAACAATTACATTACTCATTTCTTTGTTTTCTCAAGGGCAGTCTATGAGACCGTCGGCGGGGAACTGCCCGACTTCGACGGGGCTCAGGACTATGACTTCATCCTCCGCTGCGCGGAAAGCGCGGAGGAGATTCTCCACGTGAAGCGGGTCCTCTATCACTGGCGGTCCTACTCCCAGTCCACGAGCAAGAAGGCGGCCGCCAAGCCTTATGCGGTGGACAGCGGGAAGCGGGCTCTCGAGGCCCATTTCAAACGCCTTGGAATGAATGTCGAGGTGAAGGACGACTTCCTGCCCGGCTACTATGATGTACAGTATCTGGATGAGGTTCCTGGTACCATAGAAGTCATCCGGGGCAAGGAGCCTGCGGACTTAAACGCCGCGGCAAAAAAATCGGGCGACGACTTCCTCCTTTTCCTGGCGGAGGATGTGACGGAAGAGAAGAGGGAAGAGGCTGCGGACCGCATGAAGTCCTTCTTCACCCGGCCCGACGTGGGCATTGTCGGCGGGAGGACTGTCTTCTGGTCCGGCTTCATCCGGGACATGGGCTACATCCTTTCCAATGAGATCCCGGGCGTCGAGCCCTTCTTCTGGCTCAATATCGACCAGTACGGCTACTTCTTCCGCAGCCAGTCCACCCAGGACCTTTCAGCTGTCTCCAAAGGAGCCATGATGGTGCGGCGGAGCGATTTCCTTGCGCTCGGCGGCTTCGACGAGAGTCTGCCCCTCTATTTCGACATCGACTTCTGCCTGAAGCTGCAGCGGAAGCTGCAAAAACTGGTGGTCTACGACCCCAAGTCCCAGTTCAATCTCAAGACGCCGACGGGGGAAAAGAAGTCTCTGAAGGAAGAGGAAGCAGAGCAGGCGGAGTTTGAAAAGGGTATGCGAAAGGAACTCGCCGTTTTCATAGAGCGTTATCCGCAGGAATACACGACCTGCGATGAGTTTTATAATCCGAATCTGTCACTGGACTGCCGGTTTTCCGCCGGCGCGGGGGAGAAAAGCTGATGGGCTACGCCGGGAAAATATTCCGTCCTTCCTATTGGAAGAAGGGCCTGGACTATATCCGTTACTTCGGCCTGAAGAAGGCCTTCTCACATTTCAGGAAGGGCACCCCGGCCGAGGACCGGGGGGATACCGATACTCCGCCCACCTGCTGGTACGGGGACTATGACTCCTGGGTCCGGGCCCACGCAGCCACCATGGGCTACGGGGAGTTTCTGGCCGCAGGGGACGTGAACCTGGGACCGGAATGGCTCCTTCTCGAGGACCCGGGTGCCAAGGGCCTCACCTATACCTCCTCTTTCGAGAAGCTGGTGAAGCAGGCCATGGAGGCGCATCCGGACTGCGACTTCATCTATACGGATGAGGACTCCTACGACCCGAAGGACCGGAAGTTTAAGGCCCCCCTCATGAAGCCGGACTTTTCCCCTGACTACATTTCGGACGTCAACTACATCGGTCACGGGGTGGCGGTGAAGAAGAGCCTTTTTGACGCCGTCGGCGGTATTGACCCTTCTTACGGCGGGGCGGCCTACTACGACCTGATTCTGCGGCTGACGGAGCAGGCGAAGGAAATCGTCCATATCACCGGCGTCCTCTGCCACAATGTCTACGGAACGGCCGGCCTTGAATATGAGCGGAAGGAACAGATTCCCGATGTCCGCAGCACGGAAAACCGCTATGCGGAAGGGGCTCTGGGGCTTCCCGAAGAAGACCGGGAAAACGGGCTCCGGGCCGTCGAAGCCCACAATGCCCGCCTGGGCCGGAAGACCAAAGTCGTCAGCGGTCCCCGCACCGGAATCTACAACAGCCTCTATGAGGTTCAGGGAGACCCTCTGGTTTCCATTATTATCCCGAACAAGGACCACACGGACGACCTGGACAAGTGCGTCCGCTCCCTCTTTGAGAAGAATACCTATAAGCATATAGAGATCATCGTCGTCGAGAACAACAGCACCGAGGACGAGACCTTTGCCTACTATGACCGCCTGCAGAAGAATCCTTCGGTCCGGGTCGTATACTTCAAGGGCAAGTTCAATTACTCTGCCATCAACAATTTCGGCATAGAAAAGGCCCGGGGGGACTACCTCCTGCTTTTGAACAATGATACCGAAATCCGGGAGCCGGATTCGATTGCGAACCTGCTGGGCCGCCTGCAGCGGGAAGACCTGGGCATCGTAGGGGCCAAGCTCTATTACCCGGACGGGACCATCCAGCACGGGGGTGTCGTCGTCGGACTCGGTGGGGTTGGTGCCCACGCCTTCATGATGTTCCCGGGGGAGAGCGAGGGCTATATGGCCCGCCTGGCTGCGGCCGGCAATTACTCGGCGGTTACGGCCGCCTGCCTGATGGTGAAGCGGGCAGCCTACGAAGAGGCCGGGGGCCTGAACGAGGACTTAGAGGTCGCTTTCAATGATGTGGACTTCTGTCTCAGAGTGCGAAAGACCGGCCGCCTCATTGCCTTCGAGCCCCACGCAGAGCTCTGGCACTACGAGTCGAAGTCGAGAGGCAATGACGACACGCCGGAAAAGAAAAAGCGCTTCGACGGGGAGGTCTTTCGGTTCATCGACCTCTGGCGGTCCTATATTCTCGAGCCCGGGGATCCCTTTTACAATTCTTCCCTGACCCTGAACACGACGGACTTCTCCCTGAAGCCCTGATTTAAAGAAAAAGAGCAATTCATGGATTTTGCAGCAGATACGAGAAAAAACCTGATCCGGACATTGGAAATCAAGTCAGGAGACCGGGTCCTGATTGCCGGAAACGGCTATGCCCCGGAGCTTCTCGAGGCCCTGAATGATACAGGGGCAGCCCTGTCCACGGAGCTTCCCATGAACGGACAGGGGCAGTACGACCTTGTTTTCCTGCCCGGCACCCTCCATTCTCTGGCCCTTCAGGCCGGAGAGAGCGACGAAGCCTGCCTGCAGCGCATGTACGCTCTCGTGGTGCCCGGCGGCCGTCTGGTCATGGCCTGCGACAATACCTGCGGCATCAAGTACCTGTCCGGGGGCCAGCTGGAGGAAACCGGCGGATTCTTCGGCGGCCTCGATATGGACGCGGGACAGAGGACGGAGACCGTATATTATTATGAAGGGCTGAAGAAGCTCCTTTCCGGCCTTGCGGACGGGGAAGCGGAATTCTTCTACCCCTATCCGGACTTCCGCTATCCGCTTTTCATCTACTCCGACGACCGCCTGCCCTACCAGGGGGAACTGGCCCACTACGACGTGAACTTCTCCCAGCCCCGCTTCTGGACCTTTTCCGATGTCCGGGGCTTCGATTTCGTGATCGAGAATAATATTTTCACCCGCTTTGCCAACTGCTTCCTTGTGACAGTGACAAAGCAGGGCGGGGCGGCTCCGACAGATAAAAAGGCAAAAACAATCTACCGCAAGTTCCCCGAAAACCGGGGCCGGCGTTTCCGCATGGAAACGGACATCGTCTCCGGCCCGGAGGGGAAATATGTGTCGAAGACGCCCGTCTTTCCCGAGGGGAAAAAGCATGTGGAAAAGACCCTGGAACTCACCGGAAAGCTGACAGAGGCCCTCTCTGCCCTTCCCCATGTGTCAGTCTGCCAGCCGGAGATTTCCGGGGAAGGCCTGCGCTATGCCTTTGCAAAAGGCGTCTCCCTGCGCGAACTCATCAAGGAAAGGGCCGAGAAGAAGGACTTTGAAGGTGTCGGACATCTCCTGGACCGCTTCACGGGTCTTGTTTATTTCGGTTCAACAGAAACGGACTTCGAGCCGACGGAAGACTTCACAAAGATTTTCGGAGACTGTGGATTTTCCGGCCGGACAGCCGTTTCTCCGGTCACGGATCTGGACCTCATATTTGAAAATGTCTTCGTCGACGGAGATGACTGGACCCTGATCGACTGCGAGTGGACTTTCGACTTCCCGATTCCCCTGAAGTACGTCCTCTACCGGGCGGTTTCCTATTATACGGACCGGCCCTCGGACCCGGATACCTATGACTTCATGATGACCCGCTTCGGAATTACGGAACAAGAGGAGGAGGTCTTTGTCCGGATGGAAAAGGGCTTCCAGACCTTTGTGTCTTCCGGAGAGGTTTCCTTCCGGGAGGAGTGCCGGGAACGGAGACGGCCCATCATCAACCTGAACGAGGCCTTCACGAACCTCCTCGACACCGTCTGCTGGAACATCTACTATGACCACGGAAAGGGCTTTTCCGAGGAGACGAAGCAGGAGTTCATCGGCACCCTTTCCGGAGAGAACCGGATTCCCCTGACTTTCGATGGGACGGTGACCGAGGTCCGGATTGACCCCGGGGAAAACAAGGGCTTTGTGGTCATGAAGAACAGGGGAGAACTTCCTCCGGGCCTCAATGTCGTCACGAACGGCCTCGAGGGTCCGGACGGCCTCTATGTCTTCGACCATGACGACCCCCAGATTATGATTCTCTGCGGAGAATTCCGGGGAACTTTTGAGGCCATCTTTGATACGGCGGACGACGGTCTGGCTCCGGACCGGATTGCGGCCCTTATGCGGGGGCAGGCATCCATGCCGGCCCAGGCTCCGGCCCCGGCAGCCGCCGCGGAGAAGAAGCCTTCCCTTGCCCGGCGGGCTGTCCGCAAGGCCAAACGCATTCTTTCAAACAGCGGTGCCGGGGACTTCATCCGCATGGCACAGCAGTTCGGCGTGGAAGGAGCCCGGGAGAGCGCGAAGTTTGAAAAGGCCCATGCCAATGACAAACATTTGGAAAATGATTACGGCTACTATATCCGGGAGATTGAACCCAATATTCTCTATAAAGGAGAAGTGAAGGAAGATATCCGCTTCTCCATCGTGATTCCGGTCTATAACTGCCCGGAGCACGAGCTTCGGGCCTGCATCGACGCCTGCCTGGGGCAGACCTACGGGAACTTTGAACTGATTCTCGTCGACGACCATTCTCCGGATCCGAAGGTGAAGGAAGTGCTCTCTTCCTATGAGGGGAAAAAGCATGTCCGGATCATTTACAGGGAAGAAAACGGGCGGATTTCCCGGGCGACAAACGACGGCATCAATGCCGCAGGCGGAGACTTCATTGTATTTTCCGACTGCGACGACGTCATGAGTACGAACGCCCTTCGGGAGTTTGCGGCCTACCTCCATGAGCATCCGGACACGGACTTCCTCTATTCCGATGAGGACAAGCTGACGGAGGACGGGACCCTCCGCCACGACCCTTTCTTCAAGCCCGACTGGTCCCCGGACCTCTTCTGGTCCATGATGTATACGAACCACCTTGCGGCCTACCGGGCCTCCATTGTGAAGGAACTCGGAGGCCTCCGACCCGAGTTTGACGGGGCCCAGGACTATGACATGACCATGCGCTTCCTGGAGAAGTCTTCGGACGCCCGGGTCGGCCATGTGGCGAAGGTCCTCTACCACTGGCGGGAGACCGCCGGTTCCACGGCAGCAGACCCCGAGGCCAAGGACTATGTCTTTACCGCCACGGACAAGCTGAAGCGGGAGGCCCTGGAGCGGCGGGGAATGAAGGGGACCCCTGAATTTTCCAAGGAGACCCACCAGTTCCGCATCGTCTACGATACGGACCCGGCTGACCTTGTCTCCATTATCATTCCTTCGAAGGACAACCCCGATGTTCTGATGAAGTGCATCGAGTCTGTTCAGGCTTTAAAGGACGGGGTGCAGAAGGAATATATCGTAGTCGACAACGGCTCCTCCATCGGAAACCATGCAAAGATCGAAGCCTTTGCCAAAGAGCACGGGGTGACCTATATCTATGAACCCGCCACTTTCAACTTCTCGGCCATGGTGAACCGGGGGGCCAGGGAAGCGAAGGGAAATTATTTATTATTCTTAAATGACGACACGGAGGTGAAGGAGCCCGAATCCATCCGCCGCATGCTGGGCCAGGCCAAGCAGGCCCATACAGGCGCTGTCGGAGCCAAACTCCTCTATCCGGACCGGGAGCATATCCAGCATATCGGCATCATCAATATCGCGACCGGCCCCTCCCATGCCTTCCTCGGGGATTCGGATGCCCACCGCCTGCTCTTCGACCGCAACCGGGTCGACTACAACTACCTGGCGGTCACGGCGGCCTGCCTCATGGTTTCGAAGGCCAAGTACGAAGAGGCCGGCGGTTTTGACGAGGAGCTCCGGGTTGCCTATAATGACGTGGATTTCTGCTTCTCCCTTATAGAGAAGGGCTACTATAATGTGGTGAGAAACGACGCGGTCTTCCTCCATTACGAGTCCCTGTCCCGGGGCAATGACATGAGTCCCGAGAAGATGGCCCGCCTCAATGTGGAGCGGAAGCGCCTTTACAATAAGCATCCGGACTATGTGAAGACGGATCCATTCTACAACCGGAACCTCGTGGGCAGCGGAGTCCACTTCACGATCGACATGCATGAAAAGCGGCCTTTTGCGGCTGCCCTTTCCCTGCGTCCTGAAAGCATGGCATCAGGGGACTTTGCCTGCACTGTGGACATCTTTGCGGAGGACGCGGAGCGGTCTGCTATCGAGGTCAGCGGCTGGTACGAGACCGGAGAAGGAAAGAGAGACAACGGGCGAAGAGTGGCAGTCATCCTGAAAAAGGGAGAAGAAACGCATGTCTTCGCCACGGAAAAAGTGAAGCGGCAGGATATCTATGATGACCGGGTGGGCCGGAAGCTTACAGGGAAGGCCCTAGAAATCATCACGACGGGCTTCTATGCGAGAGTGCCCGAGCCCGGGGAAGGAAAATGGGAACTCGGCATTGCCCTTTCCTACGGCAATAGTTACAAGGTGGTCTACACCGGAAAAGTGGTTGAATTATGAGAAGTATGCTCGGCACCTTCCGTGCCATTTTTGAAAACAGCAAGCTGATCCGCCGCCTGGCGAGAAACGACTTCAAGGGCCGTTTTGCCGGCAGCTTCCTCGGTATGGTCTGGGGCTTCGTGCAGCCCATCGTCATGGTCCTCGTGTACTGGTTCGCCTTCGAAAAAGGATTGAAAGCCCAGGGAACGAGGCTGACGAACGGAATCGAGCTTCCCTATGTCCTCTGGCTGGTGGCCGGTCTCGTGCCCTGGTTCTTCTTCGCGGATGCCCTGTCCCAGGGAAACAATGCCCTGACCGAGTACTCCTACCTCGTGAAAAAGGTCGTGTTTGAAATCCGCATTCTGCCTATGGTGAAGGTGGTCTCGAATATTTATACCCACGTGTTTTTCATCGTGCTTTCGATCATCCTCTACCTCTGCTACGGATTTAAGCCGGATATCTATTACCTGCAGATCATCTATTATTCCTTCGGCATGTTCATGATGCTTCTGGGCCTGGCCTACTTCAACGCGGCTATCAACGTCTTCTTCAAGGACTGGTCCCAGGTCGTCAGCATCGTTCTGCAGGTCGGCATCTGGCTCACGCCCGTCATGTGGAACTACGAGAGCATGGTGGCAAACGGCATCCCCCACTGGGTATCGGTCATCATCCGTCTGAACCCCATGTTCTACATCGTCCGGGGCTACCGGGACTGCTTCATCTACAAGGCCTGGTTCTGGCAGGCCCCCCGCATGACCCTCTACTTCTGGTGCGTCACGGCCTTCTGCCTGATTTTCGGGATGTTTGTTTATAACAGACTCAGATCTCACTTTGCGGATGAGCTCTAAGGCCTTCCGCCCACAAGAATGGTCCGTCCGGATTTACTGATTTACATTATTCATGAAAGAACGAAAAGAATAATATGAGCGATACACAGAGTACGAATCTGACCCCTTCCGACCCGGCCATCACGGTGTCCCACGTCAGCAAGGTCTATAAGCTTTTCTCCCGCCGTCGGGACCGCTTTCTCGACGCCTTCGGAAACGGGAAGAAGAAGCATTATACGGAGAGCTATGCCCTAAACGACGTCTCCTTCGCCATCGAGCGGGGGCAGACCGTGGGCATCATCGGAACGAACGGGTCGGGCAAGTCCACGGTTCTCAAGATCATCACCGGGGTCCTGACGCCGACCGAAGGGGAAGTGAAAGTTGACGGGCGGATTTCCGCCCTCCTGGAGCTGGGCGCCGGCTTCAACCAGGAATATACGGGCATTGAGAACGTCTACTTAAACGGGACCATGATCGGTTTTTCCAAGGAGGAAATCGACGCCAAGCTCGACGACATCCTCTCCTTCGCCGACATCGGGGAGTTCGTCTACCAGCCCGTCAAGACCTATTCCTCCGGTATGTTCGTCCGCCTGGCCTTCGCGGTCGCCATCAATATCGAGCCGGAAATCCTGATTGTCGACGAGGCCCTGTCCGTCGGGGACGTCTTCTTTCAGAGTAAGTGCTTCCGCAAGTTCGAGGAGTTCAAGCGGGAGGGGAAGACCATTCTCATGGTTTCCCACGACCTTTCTTCCATCCGCAAATACTGTGACAAGGTCATCCTCTTAAATAAGGGCGTGAAGATTGCCGAGGGTGAGCCCGCGAAGATGATCGACCTCTACAAGAAGATCATGGTGACCGGCAACGGGGAGGGCATCTCTTCCGTAGAGGACATCGAGAAGGCCGCGGCCGGAGAGCTGACGGTTTCCGGCCAGGAAGGCAAAGAGGAAGAGAAGAAGCCCACGATTGCAGAAGAGAAGAAGGACCTGCTTTCGGACGTCAAGGACGGGGCGACCTGGAAGAGCCACTTCACGGTCAATCCCAACGTCAATCCCTACGGCACTCTGGAGGCCGAGATCGTGGACTTCGCGGTCGTGGACTCCGAAGGGGCCCTGACCACCTCCATCATCAAAGGCAGCCGCTTTTCCATCAAGTCCAAGGTCTACTTCCACTCCGATGTGGAGGATCCGATTTTTACCTTTACCATCAAGACCCCCAAGGGCACCGATGTGACCGGGACCAATACCAATCTCGAGAAGAAGTCCGTCGGAACTGCCCACGCCGGGGAGACCTATGTCTGCACCTTCACCCAGGACATGAACCTGCAGGGGGGCGAGTACCTCCTTTCCATCTCCTGCACGGGCTATGATTCTGCGGGGGAGCTCCATGCCTACAACCGCCTCTATGACCTTTTGAACCTGACCGTCATCTCTGAGAAGAATACGGTCGGCTTCTACGACATGAATTCCGAGACGACGATTGAAAAGGTATGAACAGGAACTTCTTGAAAAATATGCGGCGGGCGGCCTTTGTCCTTGCGGCCGTCGCCCTGGTCCTTCTGGGACTTACATTATCCTCCTGCGGGAAGGCGACCGGGACAGGAAATGAACCGGTCATCGTCTGCCTCGTGCGGCATGCTGAGGCCACCTCGAATATCGACGGGGTCTATGCCGGGAAGGGTACCGAGTCCCATCTGACAGAAAGCGGGAAAGTACAGGCTGAGGTTCTCGGTCAGGCCCTTTCGAAGATCACCTTCGACCGGGCCATTGCTTCTGAAATGACGAGGACCCAGGAGACCGCAGACATTATTTTAGAGAATAATGTAAACCCCGTCCCCAAGGTCGAAGTCGACGCCGGCTTCGATGAAATCGACTTTGGGAAGGCGGACGGGATGACTTCGGCAGACGCCCAGGCGGCCTTCGGAGCCGACCTCTTCGGGACATACGATGATGCGGATTTTACTTCCCCGACTGGAGGGGAGTCGGCTTACGAGCTGGCCGACCGGGTCAATACGGCCATGAATGCGCTTGCCTCTGCCCCGGAGAACGCGGGAAAGACTCTTTTCATCACGGGCCATTCCTCAGCCGGCTGGTGGCTGGAGAGCCAGTGGCCGGACCAGTGCAGCGACAGCCTGAAGAACGCTTCCGTGACCGTGCTGAAATATGAGGCTGGACAATGGGCCCTTCTCATATATAATGAAACGGATTTTACCGACTTTGAAAAACGATACCGGGAGGCCGTACGAAAATGATCAATGAGAAATATAAGGAACGTCTGAACAATAAGAGTGTCATCCGGGACCTGGCTGAATATGCGGCCAGGAGGGGCCGGGAAATCGGCTACGAGAATGTATTCGACTACAGCCTCGGCAACCCTTCCGTGCCCACGTCGCCGAAATTCACGGAAGCCGTCATCGATATGTATGAACACGAGACCCCGATGAAGATTCACTCCTATTCGCCGACCCTGGGTATCACGTCCGTCCGGGAGACGATTGCGGCCTCCCTGAAGCGCCGTTTCGGCATCGACTACGAGGCGAAGCACATCTTCCCGGTTTCCGGGGCGGCCGGGGCACTTGCACACGCGCTGCGTGCTGTTACAAAACCGGGTGATACGGTTTTGACTTTCGCCCCCTTCTTCCCGGAATACACCCCTTATGTCAATGACACCGGGGCGGTCCTCAAGGTGGTTCCGGCCCGGACCGAGGACTTCCAGATCAATTTCGATGCGTTTGAAAAGATGCTCGACGATAACGTCGCAGCGGTCCTTATCAACTCCCCGAACAACCCTTCCGGTATCGTCTATTCCGAAGAGACCCTGAAAGAGCTTGCTTCCATGCTGACAGACGCCCAGAAGAAGTACGGGCACGACATCTTCCTGATCAGCGACGAGCCCTACCGGGAGATTGTCTTTGACGGAAAGAAGTGCCCCTATCCGAGCAATTATTATGCCAATACCCTGTCCTGCTATTCCTTCTCCAAGGGCCTGTCCCTTCCCGGAGAACGGATCGGCTACATCGCAGTAAACCCGGCGGCTTCAGGAGCGGACATCCTCGTTCCCATCTTCGGACAGATTTCCCGGGGCATCGGCCACAACTGCCCGACAGCCACCATGCAGCTCGGCGTGGCGAGGGTCATCGATGAGACGGCCGACCTTTCCGTCTATGAGACGAATATGAATCTCATCTATGATAAGCTCATAGAGCTGGGCTTCACGGTCGTCCGGCCCGGCGGTACTTTTTATGTCTTCCCGAAAGCCCTCGAGGATGACGCTTACGCCTTCAGCAAAAAGGCCCTGAAGTACGACCTGATTCTGGTGCCGTCGGACAACTTCGGCTGCCCGGGCTACTTCCGCATGGCCTACTGCATCGATACGGAGAAGGTGAAACGGTCTCTGCCGGTGCTCGAAAAATTCGTCAAAGAGGAGTATGGAAAATAATGGGTGCCATCTATGTCTGCCGCCACGGGCAGACCGACATGAATGTCCGGGGCTGCCTGCAGGGGCGGACGGATACGCAGCTGAACGAGACCGGGCGGGCGCAGGCCCGGGGGGCGGCAAAGTTCCTTGCCGACAATGAGATCCTCATCGACGAGGTGCGGACCAGCCCCCTGTCGAGGGCCGTGGAGAGCGCCGAGATCATCTCCGGCATCTCCCATGATCACTTCACCCTGGAGCACGCTTTAATCGAGATGTCCTTCGGGGACTGGGAGGGGCTGGCCCTGGAAGGACTTCCGAAGGAAGAGAGGGACGCCTTCTTTGCAAACTCCGACCTGCATCCGGCTCCCGGCGGGGAGACGGCAAGCGATGTCATCAACCGGGTCGGAAAATTCCTGACGGCAATGAAGATGCGGCGCCGCTATCAGGACCGGAATATCCTGCTCTCGAGCCACGGGGCCCTGATTCACGGCCTCACCTGCTATGTGAAGGGTCTGCCTCCGGAGAAGTTCTGGACCATCAAAATTGCCAACTGCGAGATTCTGAAACTTGACCTGGACGCTATGACACTGGAGACGGTATTTCCGGGATACATTGGGGAAGCGAAAGTCGGGTAATAATTAAAAGAAGTGGTGGAGAGAAAATGACGATGACAAATGAAGAAATGGTGGCAGAAATCAAGCGGTTGCAGAAGGAACGGGATGCAGTCATTATGGCCCATTATTATGTGCCGGCTGAGGTGCAGGAAATCGCAGACTTCATCGGGGACTCCTTCTTCCTTTCAAAGAAGGGGACGGAGCTCGACTGTCGGACCATTATCCTGGCCGGGGTCCGCTTCATGGCCGAGTCCTGCAAGGTGTTAAATCCGGAAAAGACGGTTCTTCTGCCGGCCAGCGACGCGGACTGCCCCATGGCTCATATGGCGACCGTGGAGAAGATCAAAGAGCAGAGGAAGCTGCATCCAACGGACCTTGCCGTTGTATGCTACGTGAATTCGACCGTGGAAATCAAGGCCGAGTCGGACGTCTGCGTCACATCCGCCAATGCCGTGAAGGTGGTATCGCGCCTGAAGGAGCACTATATCTACTTCGTGCCGGACCAGAACCTGGCCCACTACGTGGCAAAGCAGTGCCCCGACAAGGAGTTTATCTTCAACGACGGTTACTGCCACGTCCACCACGGGGTTTCGGTCGAGGACGTGAAAGAACTCAAGGCCTTCTACCCGAATGCGCCTGTCCTCGTCCATCCCGAATGCCGGGAGGAGGTTCTGGCCCTCTGCGATCACATCGGCTCCACCTCGGGTATCATCAACTTCGTCGGGACTTCGGATGCGAAGGAGTTCATCATCATCACGGAGTGCGGGGTCGGGCATGAGCTCACCGAACGCTATCCCGACCGGACCTTCCACTTCCTGCCCATGGAGCGGGGAGAAAAGGACACCAAAGGCGGCTATGCCATGGTCTGCCCCAACATGAAGAAGGTCACATTGGAAAAGGTATACAGCTCTCTTAAGAATAATGAAGAACAGATCGGGCTCACCGATGACCTGATGGCCCGGGCGGCTGCTCCCATGGAGAAGATGCTGGATCTTTCGAAGTAAAAATATATGTGAACAGGTCCGGGTATTTCCTGCCGGGCCTGCGGTGAAATCCCGAACAAAAAGAGGAAAATTATGGACAGATACTATGACGTTGTAATTGTGGGCTCCGGTGTGGCCGGCTGTTTCACGGCCCTCCACCTGCCGGCGGAAACGAAGATTCTCATGATCACCAAGGGGGATATCGACGAATCCGATTCCTTCCTGGCCCAGGGGGGCATCTGCGTCCTCAAGGACGATTCCGACTACGACAGCTTCTTTGAAGACACCCTGCGGGCCGGCCACTACGAGAACCGGAAGGCTTCGGTGGACATGATGATCCGGTCTTCCCGGAGTGTCATTGAGGAACTCATGGACGACGGGGTCGAGTTTGCCAACAAGGACGGGGAACTTATCTACACCCGTGAGGGCGCCCACTCGACGAACCGGATCCTCTATCATGAGGACGTGACCGGGAAGGAGATTACCAGTAAGCTCGTAGCCAAAGTCCAGAAGCTTCCCAACGTGACCCTCATGCTTCACACCCAGATGATCGACGTCCTCTGCCGGGACAATATCTGCGACGGGGTCGTGGTGCGGAATGAGGAGACCGGGGACTTGACGCCGGTCTTCGCCGGAAACGTCATGTGGGCCTGCGGAGGCATCGGGGGAATCTATGAAAACTCCACCAACTTCCCGATTCTGACCGGTGACGCCCTGGCCATATCCATACTGCACCATATTACGCTGGAGCACATCAACTACGTCCAGATCCATCCCACGGTCCTCTATTCGAAGAAGCACGAGCGGCGTTTCCTGATTTCGGAATCGGTCCGCGGCGAGGGGGCCCTGCTCCGGGACAAGAACGGCAACCGCTTTGTAAATGAGCTCCTGCCCCGGGACCTTCTGTCCCAGGCCATTTATGAGCAGATGGAAAAGGACGGGACCGAGCACGTCTGGCTGGACCTCACGGCCATCACCAAGGTCGACGTCAAGGAGCGCTTCCCTAATATCGTAAAACACTGCCTCGACGAAGGCTATGACGTCACGAAGGACTGGATTCCTGTCGTCCCGGCCCAGCACTACTTCATGGGCGGGGTCTATGTGGACCAGCACAGCCACACCTCCATGCGCCACCTCTACGCGGCCGGGGAGGTCTCCTGCAACGGGGTCCACGGGGCCAACCGTCTGGCTTCGAATTCCCTTCTGGAGAGCCTGGTCTTTGCCAAGACCGCGGCCCTCTATATGACCGAGCACCCGGACGACGAAGAGTACCAGGGCATGGTCCGGATTCCCGGCTCTTCCCTGCAGGGCTTTTCCCTCTTCGGGGACATGGCGGCCGGGCCTGCTGAAGACCAGGAAGGCCCCAAGGATTCCGCCGGCACGGCCCACATCTATGACGAGAAGGGCTACCTTACGGCAGAGAAGATGCCCACGGTCGATGAGCTGGCGGCCACCTATGAACTGACCCCGGACGAGTACCGGGACGCCGACCTCTATGCCCAGAAGAACAAGGCCCGAATCTGGAACGAGATTCACAATGAGGAGCGGCGGCAGAAGGAAATCAAGAACAAGCGGTTTTCATAAATGCATTATGCATTCAAAGTTGGTGACAGGAATGAATAATATAACGATGAAAATGAACGTCGATGAGTTAATTCTCGGCGCTCTGCGGGAAGATATTTCGTCTGAGGATGTGTCGACCAATGCGGTCATGAAGACGGCGGTGCCGGGACAGGCCGAGCTTATCTGTAAGGAGGACGGGGTCCTTTGCGGACTCGAGGTCTTCCGCCGGGTCTTCGAGCTCTTCGATGACGGGACGACGATTGAGGTCCTTTCCGCCGGTGACGGAGGCGCCCGGAAGAATGTCTTTGCTGACCCTGCAGAGGCAGGGAAGAAGGACCGGCCCTTCCTCGACGGTGACTGCATCAGAAAGGGTGAAAAGATCGCCCTTGTGAAGGGGGATATCCGGACCATCCTTTCCGGTGAGCGGACAGCTTTAAACTACCTGCAGCGGATGAGCGGGATTGCCACCTACACGAAAAAGTGCGTGGAAAAGCTTGAAGGGGACGGCATCACCCTGCTCGATACGAGAAAAACCTCGCCCAATAACCGGATTTTCGAGAAATACGCAGTGCGTGTGGGCGGGGGCCAGAACCACCGCTACAACCTTTCTGACGGGATCCTCCTGAAGGACAACCACATCGGGGCGGCCGGCGGTGTTAAGGAAGCCATTGCCGCAGCCAAGGCCTACGCCCCCTTCGTGCGGAAGATTGAAATCGAGACCGAGAGTCTTGCCATGGTCAAAGAGGCCCTCGAAGCCGGGGCCGACATCATCATGCTGGACAATATGTCCGTAGAGGACATGAAAGAAGCCGTGAAGCTCATCGACCACCGGGCCGAGGTGGAGCTTTCCGGCAATTTCACCCTGGAGAATATGGAAAAGGCCAAAGGCATCGGGGCCGACTTCGTCTCCTGCGGGGCCCTGACCCATAGCGCCCCGGTTCTCGACTATTCTCTCAAAAACCTTAAGAGGCTGGCCTGACATGGAGGCAGCAGGAGAAGAAAAAACGCAGGAGGCAGTTCCTGAGCAGAAGGAGATTACCCTCAGTACCTCCTACGGAAAGGTCCGGGGCCTCTTTTCAGACCCGGCCGGAGAAGTGGTCTCCTTCCGGGGCATCCGCTACGGGCGGGCAAAGCGATATGCCTTCGCCGAAGAGGTCTTCCATGCCGGGGAGGAGGTCTATGACGCGACCGCCTTTGGGGCAGCACCCTACCAGCACCGGGCCTTCCTGCCGGAAACCCGTTTTCCGGAGGGGAGTGCCGGAGCCTTCTATTATCATGAATTCCGGGAAGGGGTTCCGTTCACCTACAGCGACGACTGCCTCTCCCTCAATATCTGGACAAAGACGGCGGCCCTTCCGGCCGCCGCTGTCTCTTCTCCGGAGGGCTTGAAGACGGGGGTAGAGAAGAACCTGCCCGTGGCGGTCTTCTTCTACGGGGGCTCTTTCACGGAAGGCTCATCGGATGAAAAGACCTTTTCCGGCGAGGCCTGGGCGGCCCGGGACGTCATTCTGGTGACGGTCAATTACCGGGTGGGGCCCTTCGGCCTTCTCTGCCTGCCCGAAATCAAAAAGCAGTACGGACATACGGGAAATATCTGCCTTCTGGACCAGTTCACGGCCCTGATGTGGCTCCACCACCATATCGCTTCTTTCGGCGGGGACCCGGACAATATCACCCTGATGGGGCAGAGCGCCGGGGCCATTTCCGTCCAGGAATTCATCGGCTCCCCGCTGACCGAAGGCCGCTACGCAAAGACCATCCAGTTTTCCCTGGGCGGGGCCTCCCGTATCCTGGATACCGGAAGCCGGACTCCGGAGAAGAACTACCCCTTCTGGGAAGAGGTCGTGCGGGAGGCGGCTGCAGAGGTCGGGGTCTACGCCCTTTCTGACTACCACGCCGTCCTCAATCCCTCAATCTACGGGGAGGGCTTTCTCGATGTCCTCCGGGAGATTCCCCCGGACATCATGGAAAAGGCTTTTCTTTCCGTCGAGGAAAAGCGGCGGGATTCGACTCCGGTGGAGATGCCGGTGAAAGACGGGTATTTCATTACTCATTCCTCGGTCGAGGTCCGGGACAAAAAGCTTTTTCATCCCTGCCCGGCCGTGATTTCGGTCACGAAAAACGACCTGGCCGCCCCGATCTTAAGGTCCATGTCAAGACGCTTCACGAGAATAATGAAAAGCGCCGGGATATCTGCATTTGAAGTCCGCTTCAACCGCCTCCTTCCCGGGGACAAAAAAGGCGCCTTCCATTCCTCTGACCTCTGGTACATCTTCGGGACTTTGAAAAACAGCTGGCGGCCCTTTACGAAGGAAGACTATGACCTTTCGGCCCGGATGATCGACTACTACACCTCTTTTGCAAAGACGGGAAAACCCGAGGAGGCCGCGGAGGAAGGACCCACGGTTTTTGATGTGCAGGAATGAATATGGTATAATTTGCGTAAAATTTGTATTTGGCACGCGGAACAGGAAAAAGATTATGAATCCAAATGACAATCAAAACGGCAAGAATGGCGGGAATGACAACAACAGGCAGCCCATCATTGTCCTGATTCTCCTCTCCCTTGTCGCCCTCTTTATCACCAGCTTCATCTACAACGCGGCGGGCAGCCGGTCCACCCAGGAGATTTCCTATTCCAAGTTCCTTTCCCTCGTGGAGGAGGACAAGGTCAAGTCCGTCACCTTCACCAGCGACAAGGTGAACATTACCTTGAAGGACGGGGCCAGCATTTCCTCGGACGATAAGCAGACGGAAGAGTCCTTTGCTGATTCCTATTTCAAGGCGACGGGCCAGTCCCTGAAGGTCACCTATTACACGGTCTACTTAAACGACCCGGACCTGCTTCCCCTTTTAAAGGAGCACAAGGTCGAGATCAAGGCCGAGGGCAATGACAATACCTACGCCATCATCATGAATGTCCTCTCCTTCGTGATTCCCCTGGTCCTCCTCTGGGTCATCTTCGGGGTCTTCATGCGCAGGATGGGCAACGGGGCCTTCGGGGTCGGCAAATCCAATGCCAAGGTCTATGTGGAAAAGTCCACCGGCGTGACATTTGCAGATGTGGCCGGTCAGGATGAGGCGAAGGAGTCCCTGACCGAGGTCGTCGACTTCCTCCACAATCCCCAGAAATACAAGATGATTGGGGCCCGGCTCCCGAAGGGCGCCCTGCTTGTGGGCCCTCCCGGTACCGGCAAGACCCTGCTTGCCAAGGCGGTCGCCGGAGAGGCCGGAGTGCCTTTCTTCTCCCTGGCCGGCTCCGACTTCGTCGAGATGTTCGTCGGCGTCGGTGCCTCCCGTGTCCGTGACCTCTTCGCGGAGGCCCAGAAGGCGGCTCCCTGCATTATTTTCATCGATGAGATCGATGCCATCGGAAAGTCCCGGGATTCCCGCTATGGCGGGGGCAACGACGAGCGGGAGCAGACCCTGAACCAGCTCCTTGCCGAGATGGACGGCTTCGATTCCTCCAAGGGTATCCTGATCCTTGCAGCCACGAACCGGCCCGAGGTCCTTGATAAGGCCCTCCTTCGTCCCGGCCGTTTTGACCGCCGCATCATCGTGGACCGGCCGGATTATAAGGGCCGTCTCGAGACCCTGAAGGTCCATGCCAAGGACGTCATGCTGGACGAGTCCGTCGACCTTTCCGCCATTGCCATGGCTTCGGCCGGCCTTGTGGGAAGTGATCTTGCCAATATCATCAACGAGGCGGCTATCATCGCCGTCAAGCACCACAGGCAGTTTGTCAACCAGGACGACCTCTTCGACGCCTTCGAGCTTGTGGCGGTCGGAGGTTCTGAGCGCAAGGACCGGCCAATGTCCGACTCCGAGCGGAAGATTGTCTCCTATCATGAGGTCGGCCATGCCCTGATCACGGCCCTGCAGAAGGACGACACCGAGCCTGTCCAGAAGATTACGATCGTACCCCGGACCATGGGGGCCCTGGGCTACACCCTGCAGACCCCCGAAGAGGAGAAGTTCCTGCAGACCAAGGACGAGCTCACGGCGAAGATTACGACCTATATGGCCGGCCGGGCCGCGGAGGTTCTGGTCTTCCATTCGGCCACATCCGGGGCGGCAAACGATATTGAAAATGCTACATCCATTGCCCGCAATATGGTCACCCGCTTCGGCATGAGCGAGACCTTCGGCATGATGGGCCTGGCCACGGTTTCCGACCAGTACCTGGAGGGAAGAGCCCAGCTCACCTGCGGGGACGAGACGGCTTCGAAGATTGACGGGGAAGTGAACCGCATGATTCAGACGGCCTACGACAAGGCCTACCACCTCCTCGAGGAGCACCGTCATTCCCTGGACCGGATTGCGGCCTACCTCTACAAGAAGGAGACCATCTCCGGCAAGGAGTTCATGAAGCTCTTCCGCATGGCGGAAGGTCTCGAGCCTACGGAAGAGGACGCTACCGTCACACTCGATGAAGCAGCGGCGGACCCCTCCAACTCAATTTCTCCAGATGTTTGATATTGAAGAAGAACTGAAAAAGATTCCGGATTCCCCCGGGGTCTACATTATGCATGACAAAGATGATGTCATCATCTACGTCGGCAAGGCCAAGAGCCTGACCAAGCGGGTCCACCAGTACTTCCAGCCCTCCCACGACGAGGGGGTGAAGAAGAAGCAGATGGTGGCCCACATCGACCACTTCGAGTACATCGTGACGGACTCGGAGCTGGAGGCCCTGGTCCTCGAGAACAATCTCATAAAGGAAAACCGTCCCAAATACAATACCCTGCTTCGGGACGACAAGACCTACCCCTACATCAAAGTGACCCTGGAAGAAACCTTTCCCAGGGTCCTATTTTCGCGCCGGATGAAAAAGGACAAAAACCGCTACTTCGGTCCCTTCACCTCCGCCGAGGCCGTTCACGAGACCATCGACCTCGTAAACAAGCTCTATGGTCTCAGGACCTGCTCCCGAAAATTTCCCGAGACCATCGGAAAGGAGCGGCCCTGCCTCAACTATCACATGAAGCAGTGCAGCGGGGTCTGCACCGGAAGGATTTCCGAAGAGGAATATATGAAGCAGGTCCAGGCGGCCCTGGACTTTCTCGGGGGCAACTACCAGGCCGAGGAGAAGCGGCTGATTGAGCGGATGAACGAGGCTTCTGAAAAAATGGAGTTCGAGCAGGCCGCCCGCTATCGGGACCTTCTCGAGGCCGTCCGCTTCTGCATGAACCGGCAGAAGATTACCTCAAGCGATGAAGAGGACCGGGACGTGGTCGCCTATGCGGCCGACGACGAGGACGCGGTGTTTCAGATTTTCTTCGTCCGGGGCGGCCGTCTCATAGGCCGGGACCACTACCATATGGCCTTAAACGTCCGAAACGAGACCGAGACCCTGCTCGAAAACTTCATCTCCCAGTACTATTCCGGCACCCCCTTCATTCCCCACCAGATCTTCCTGCAGGAGGAGGTCTCTTCCGCGGAGGTCCTCGAACAGTGGCTTTCCGAGAAGCGGGGGGCGAAGGTATTCCTGGTCACCCCCAAGCGGGGAAAGAAGGAAAAGCTGGTGGAGCTGGCCGCAAAGAATGCCGAGCTCATCCTCTCTCAGGACAAGGAGCGGATCAAGCGGGAAGAGGGCCGGACCATCGGGGCCGTGAAGGAAATCGCCGACCTCCTGGGCCTTCCCAATATCGACCGCATGGAGGCTTACGATATTTCCAATACTTCCGGCTTCCTTTCCGTCGGCTCCATGGTGGTCTTCGAAAAAGGCCGGCCAAAGCGGTCGGACTACCGGAAGTTCCGCCTCAGGACCGTGGAAGGGCCGAACGACTACGCCTCCATGCGGGAGGTCCTGACCCGCCGCTTCACCCACGGGCAGCAGGAGCTCTCCGAGGCCGCCGTAGAAGGAAAAGAAGGGGAGGAGCTTACGAGCTTCACCCGCTTCCCCGACGTCATCATGATGGACGGGGGCCGGGGCCAGGTCAATATCGCCCTCGGTGTTTTAAAGGAGCTGGGTCTTTCTATTCCGGTGGCCGGCATGGTGAAGGATGACCATCACCGGACCAGGGGTTTATATTATAATAATATAGAGCTCCCCATTGACCGAAGCTCCGAAGGTTTCAAGCTCATCACAAGATTGCAGGACGAGGCCCACCGCTTCGCCATCGAGTACCACCGGTCCCTGCGGGGGAAGGACCAGGTCCATTCCTTCCTTGACGACATCGAAGGCATCGGTCCGGCCCGCCGCAAGGCCCTGATGCGGGAGTTTTCTTCGGCGGACGAGATGGCAGCGGCCTCCGTCGAAGACCTTGCCGCCATCCCGGAGATGAACCGGGAGGCCGCGGAAAATGTATATAAGTATCTCCACCCGGGAAACGGGGCACAGGATGAAAAAGAGGCAGCAAAAACGCAGGGGAATTGACAAGCAGGCTTTGCATTGCTACATTAGGAATGCTGTGAAAAACCGCACGTGAGCGGTTGATTTTATTATTTTTCCAAGGAGGACTTCTTCATGGGACAGGTGGCACAGCTCAAGAAAATTGCAGACCGGCTGCAGCTGAAAAACTTCACGCCGGAAATCGACCTTTCGAAATGCACGGTCAGCCTTTCGGACATCAACCGGCCGGCCCTGCAGCTCTACGGCTTTTACGAGCACTTCGAGGCGGACCGGATTCAGCTCATCGGTATGGTGGAGTGGGCTTATCTCTCCACGAAGACGCCGGAGGAAAGGGTAGAGACCTTCAAAAAGCTTCTTTCCTATGACATTCCCTGCATTATTTTCTGCCGGGATTTCGTTCCGGAGGACGCCGTGCTGACCCTAGCCAGGGAGCGGGGCATTCCCTTCCTGGGAACCCCCAAAGCCACATCTTCCTTCATGGCCGAGCTCATCTATGTCCTTTCCTATGAGCTGGCGCCGACGACCTCCATTCACGGGGTTCTGGTCGATGTCTACGGCGAAGGCCTGCTGATTACGGGCGAATCCGGCATCGGAAAGTCCGAGGCCGCCCTGGAGCTTGTCCGCCGGGGCCACCGTCTCGTGGCCGACGACGTGGTTGAAATCCGCCGGACCAATGACACGACCCTGATGGGGTCCTCACCGGCCGTGACCCGCCACCTGATCGAGCTTCGAGGCATCGGCATCATCGATGTCAAGTCCTTATACGGCGTCGAGTGCGTCAAGGACAACCAGAAGATCGACTTCGTCATCAAGCTCGAGGACTGGCACCGGGAGACCGAGTACGACCGTCTGGGCCTGGAGGACGAATATATGGATATCCTCGGCATCAATGTGGTCTGCCACTCCCTGCCCATCCGGCCCGGCCGGAACCTGGCCGTCATCTGCGAGACCGCGGCGGTCAACCACCGGCAGAAGAAGATGGGCTACAACGCAGCGGCCGAGCTCTACCGCCGGGTCGAGTCCAATATTGCGAACGCCCAGAATCCTCAGGACTTGTCATGAGGTTTGTCATGAGGAGGGGCCCGATAGAAGGCTGAAAAGCCTTCTATTGGGAAGAGTCCTGATGACGGGGCCAGAGCCCTGAAGACGGGCCCGCAGCCCTGATGACGGATTCGCCGTTATAATCGTATTACTGGAATGCATGAAAATAATGTAGCCTTGGGGTTTTACATTAGTCATATATAGAACTATCAACTCAGGATTTTGAAAGAAGTAGAAAATGGAAAGACCGAATGCCTGGAAGAAGTACAAGGCAGGCTCCAAAGAAGACGACAAGCTCATGAAGTTCTGTGACGAGTACAGAACCTTCATTTCCACCCACAAGACCGAGCGGGAGTGCTCCTCATTTTTCGCGGCGGATTCCGGATTTAAGGACCTCCGCAGCCTCATCGGAAAGAAGAAGGCCCTGAAGGCCGGGGACAAGGTATACCTTCTGAACCACGACAAGGCCCTGGCCCTCTTCATCATCGGGAAGAAGCCCATTTCCGAGGGCATGAACATTCTCGGGGCTCATATCGATTCGCCCCGCATGGACCTGAAGCAGAACCCCCTCTATGAGGACACGGACATGGCCCTTCTTGATACCCACTACTACGGGGGCATCAAGAAGTACCAGTGGGTGACCCTGCCCCTGGCCCTGCACGGTGTCGTTGCAAAGAAGGACGGCTCTGTCGTTTCGGTCTCCATCGGAGATGACCTTAAAGACCCCGTCTTCGGGGTTTCCGACCTCCTGATTCACCTTGCCGCCAAGCAGATGGAAAAGAAAGGTTCGACGGTCGTTGAAGGCGAGGCCCTCGATGTCCTCGTCGGCTCCCGGCCCCTTGATGAGAAGACGGCCGAGGCTATGGCCGAGGCCGCCGGTGTCGACCGGAAGAAGGCCAAGGCGGAGTCCGCAAAAGACCTCGTCAAGAAGAATGTAATGGCCATCATTACAGAAAAATACGGCATCGAAGAGGAGGACTTTCTCTCGGCGGAAATCGAGGTTGTACCGGCCGGAGAGGCCAGAGACTATGGCTTCGACCGCAGCATGATCATGGGCTACGGGCAGGATGACCGGGTCTGCGCCTATCCTTCCTACCGGGCCATGAAGGACTTCAAGGGCGTTCCCGAAAAGACCCTTGCCTGCCTTCTCGTGGACAAGGAGGAAATCGGCTCCGTCGGCGCTTCCGGCATGCAGTCCCGCTTCTTTGAAAACGCCGTGGCTGAACTTGTATATCTCACAGAAGGGAAGGAGAGCGAGCTTTCCGTCCGCCGGGCCCTTACGAATTCCAAGGCCCTGTCAAGTGATGTCAGCGCGGCCTTCGACCCCAACTATCCCGATGTGATGGAAAAGAAAAATTCCGCCTACTTCGGCCGGGGCCTTGTCCTGAACAAGTACACCGGCGCCCGGGGCAAGTCGGGCAGTAACGATGCCGGAGCGGAGTTTGTCTCCGAGGTCCGGAAGATTTTTGACGACGCCGATGTGGCTTTCCAGACAGCCGAGCTCGGCAAGGTGGACCAGGGCGGCGGCGGCACCATCGCCTACATCCTGGGCAACTACGACATGGATGTCATCGACTCCGGGGTAGCCGTCCTCAATATGCACGCCCCCTGGGAGATTACCAGCAAGGTCGATATCTATGAGGCCTATCGCGGATACATGGCTTTCCTCAAGAATGCGTGAAAATCGTTCATGCCCTGCATATAGAATAATTTCAGGCGCCGGCCCGCTGCCGGCGCCTTTCGCAGTTTTTTGTAACTCTTTGCCCTGTGGGAGAATAATGTAAGTTTTTATGGAAGAAACGATCATCAGGGAATTCAGAAAAAGAGCAGCGGCCGTATCCGTTGATGAGCCCATGAGTGCCCATACCACTTTCCGGGCCGGCGGGAAGGCCTCCTGCTTTGCTGAGCCGACCGAAGAAGAACTGGCAGAGCTAATGTCTTTTGTGACCCGGGAGGGCCTTCCTTACTTCGTTCTGGGAAACGGGTCCAATGTCCTCTTTTCCGACGCGGGGTACGACGGTCTCGTCATCAGTATCGGAAAAAATATGGCCCAAATCCGGACAGACGGAGGGGCCATTACTGCGGGCGCCGGGGCCCTGCTTTCCGCGGTTGCCGCAGAAGCCCTGCGGCAGGGCCTGACAGGACTTGCATTTGCTTCCGGAATCCCGGGCTCTGTCGGCGGGGGCGTCTTCATGAACGCCGGGGCCTACGGGGGCGAGTTAAAGGATGTAATCTCCCGTGTGACGGCTTTAACTCCCGCCGGGGAGAAAAAGACCTACCGGACGGAGGAGTTGGACTTTTCCTACCGGCACAGCATCTTCGCGGCGGAGGCAGCAGGAGAGATTGTGCTTTCCGCGGACTTCTCTCTGAAGGAGGGAGATCCGGACAGAATCCGGGAGACCATGCAGGTCTTGAATGCCCGTCGGCGGGAGAAGCAGCCCTTGGAATTTCCATCAGCCGGCTCCACCTTCAAGCGGCCCGAGGGCCATTTCGCCGGCCAGCTCATCCAGGAGGCCGGCCTCATGGGCTATGCAGTCGGGGATGCGATGGTCTCCACCAAGCACGCGGGCTTCGTGGTAAACACAGGGAAAGCTTCGTCTTCGGATATCTATGCTGTCATCTGTCACGTGCAGGAGAAAGTCCTTGAGACCTCCGGTGTCCATCTCGAACCGGAAGTAAGGTTGATAGGAAATTTCGGGAGGTAAAGCATGCAGCTATTGATTCTGACCGGCATGTCCGGGGCCGGAAAATCCACTGCCCTGAAAATTCTTGAAGATATCGGCTTCCTCTGCGTGGACAATCTTCCGATTGCCCTGCTTCCGGCCTTTGCCGAGGTGAGCGGGCAGAAAGAGGGGGACCGGCGCCTGGCCGTCGGCATCGACATCCGAAACGCCGACGCCATTACGGACCTGAAGGGGGCTCTGGAGGAAATGGGCTCCTTCCGGACCAACTGCCGGATCCTCTTTCTCGATGCCGACGACGAGGCCCTGGTCAAGCGCTACAAGGAAACCCGGCGGACCCACCCTCTGGCCGAGGGGCGGCGGGTCGAGGACGGAATTGCCGATGAGCGGAAAGAGATTGAATTTTTAAGGGAGCGGGCGGACTATATTATTGATACGACCCACCTTCTGGTGCGGGACTTGAAGGCCGAGCTCGAGCAGATTTTCGTCGAGGACAAGAACTTCAAGAACCTCTTCATCACGGTCCTTTCCTTCGGCTTCAAGTACGGAATTCCGGCCGACGCGGACCTGGTCTTCGACGTCCGCTTCCTGCCAAATCCCTACTATGTGGACAGCCTTCGCCCCCTGACCGGAAACGAGGCGGCGGTCCGGGACTATGTCTTTCAGACCCCGGACGCGGAGACCTTCGTGGGGAAGACCACAGACCTCATCAGCTTCCTTCTGCCCCGCTACGTGGCAGAAGGGAAGACCTCCCTCGTCATCGCCTTTGGCTGCACCGGGGGCAAGCATCGGTCCGTCTGCATGGCCAATGCCGTCATGAAGCGTCTGTCGGCGGACACCTCAGGCAGCTACGGCATCCGCATTGAGCACCGGGACATCGACAAGGACAAGAAACGGGGCAAATAGTGTCATTTTCGTCAAAAGTGCGGGATGAACTGGTGGAAAAAACCGGCAAAGCCCGTCATTGTCTCCTGGCTGAACTTGCTGCCATGAGTCTTTTTTCGGGAAAATTCATAAAAAATCAGGGCAAATGGCAGTTTTTTTTGGAGACCGACCGACCCGGGATTCGGGCGAAATACTTTACTTTGCTTTTACGAACGCTTAATATAAAGGACGTTGGCGGCGAGTATCTAAGCCCCGCCGCTGCTGAGTCTCTGATGACCGCCGCTCATCTGGCCCCCGGGCCCGATGGCTTTCCGGTCCTTACCGATTCGGTCATCATCATGCAGGAGTGCTGTCGAAAGTCCTTTCTGAGAGGGGCTTTTCTTGTTTCCGGGTCTGTTTCGGATCCGGACCGGTCCTACCACTTCGAGATAGCGGCGAGGGACCCGGATTCGGCGGAGCTTCTTGCGAACCTGATCCGGGATTTCGGCTGCGATGCGAAGACCGTTCTGAGGAAGAACCGCTACGTCGTCTATCTGAAGGACGGGGCGGATGTCGGAGAGCTCATGGCCCTGATGGGGGCCTCCCAGTCCTTTCTGACCTTTGAGAATGACCGGGTGGTCCGGGAAGTCCGGGGAAATGTCAATCGCAAAGTGAACTGCGAGACGGCGAATATCGAAAAGACGGTCAGCGCCGCTGTTCGCCAGCTTGACGACATCCGCCTCATCGATGAGACCTCGGGACTTAATTCCCTGCCGGAGAATCTCCGCGAGATTGCTTCCCTTCGCCTTTCGCATCCGGACATGTCTCTGACAGAGCTTGGAAAGCTGACCCACCCGCCCATCGGAAAGAGCGGGGTCAATCACCGCCTGCGGCGGATCAGCGAGATAGCAGAAACATTGCATTCTACAGACAGAAACACTTAGCAGAACATCTAGCAAAGACGCTTGTAATTAGGAGGTAAGTGGTAATGCGCAAGGATGTGGTAGTACAGATGGACACATCTATGGAAGCAACACCTGTAGCACACCTGGTTTCCCTGGCGAATCAGTTTTCCAGCCGGGTTTACTTCGAAATGGACACGAAGAAGGTCAATGCCAAGAGCATCATGGGCATGATGTCCCTGGTCCTGATTCCCGGTACCAAGGTCACGGTCGATGCCGAAGGAGACGACGAGGAGAAGGCCGTTCAGTCCATTGAAGCATTTTTGACCAAATGAATGTTTCTGCTGGCGGGAAGCCGAAGCAGAATATATAATAATATCCGGTCCCTTTGCGGATCGGATTTTCTTTTTTTATGGAAACGTTGTACTTTTGTGACTGCCCGCAGCGAAACAGCCTGAGACTGCACGCTGCTGGCTTTTTGCAGAGGGGCGGGGGTCAGCCATGAAGCGACTGCTTTTCATCTACAATCCCATGTCCGGGCAGGGCAAGGTCAAGGCCAATCTCTCCGACATGGTGGACATTTTTGTGAAGGCCGGCTACGAGGTCACCTGCTATCCGACCCAGGCCAGCCGGGATGCCGTGCGCAAGGCCGAGGCAGACAGCGCAGGCTATGATCTGGTCGTGGCCTCCGGCGGCGACGGGACCCTCGACGAGGTCGTGACCGGAATCATGCGGGCGGGCAGCCATGTCCCCATCGGTTACATTCCGGCCGGCTCGACGAACGACTACGGAAACTCCCTAGGCATCGACAAGCATTTCACGGACGCCGCCCAGATTGCGGCTACCGGCCAGCCCTACACGGTGGATGTCGGTGGCTTCGGTGACGGCTACTTCATCTATGTGGCGGCCTTCGGCATCTTCACGAAGGTCTCCTATGCGACCCCCCAGGACAAGAAGAACGCCTTCGGTCACGGGGCCTATCTCTTTGAGGCGGCGAAGGAGCTGAAGGACATCCCCTCCTACATGATGCAGGTGGAATACGACGGAAACGTGGTCTATGACGACTTCATCTACGGCATGATCACGAATTCGAAGTCCGTGGGCGGCATGACCGGCATCATTCCCGGCGATATTAATCTCAACGACGGGGTCTTCGAGGTAAACCTCGTGAAGAATCCCAAGAACCCCATCGAGCTCTCGGAAATCGTCGCCTACCTGACCGGGACCCGGAAGGAGTCGACCCTGGTCTATTCCTTCCAGACCAGTGAGCTCCGACTGAAGAGTGCGGACGAGATTCCCTGGACCGTGGACGGGGAGTACGGGGGCTCCTTCACGGACCTGACCATCCGAAATCTCCACAACGCGGTATCCATCATGGTGGAGAAGGACCCGGACGCTGCGGAAGAATAATGTAAAGCAACTATTTCGGGCGGGCTTTCTGTCAACCGGCCAGCGTTCTTTCGGCTGATTTTTACACCCGACAGCCTGCAGAAATCTCCTTGAGATTGCAGGGGAGAAGACGTATACTATTTACGTTGGTGTGAATCCTATGTACGGGGTTTACATTAGTATTGAAACCAGATTTTCAGGAGGTAAAGCACAATGCTCGTTAATGCAAAGGAAATGCTTGACAAGGCCAAGGCCGGAAACTACGCCGTAGGCCAGTTCAACATCAACAATCTCGAGTGGACCAAGGCCGTTCTTCTGACGGCTGAGGAGGAAAAGGCTCCCGTTATTCTCGGTGTTTCCGAGGGCGCCGGCAAGTATATGACCGGCTTCGATACCGTAGCTGCCATGGTCAAGGCCATGGACAAGTCCCTCGGCATCACGGTTCCCGTAGCCCTTCACCTCGACCACGGCACCTACGACGGCGCAAAGAAGTGCATTGAGGCCGGCTTTACATCCATCATGTTCGACGGCTCCTCCCTTCCCATCGAGGAGAATATCGCAAAGACCAAGGAACTTGTAGCCCTGGCTCACAAGAACGGCATGTCCATCGAGGCTGAGGTCGGCGCCATCGGCGGCGAGGAAGACGGCGTCATCGGTATGGGCGAGTGCGCAGACCCTGCAGAGTGCAAGCGGATTGCTGATCTGGGCATCGACTTCCTGGCAGCCGGCATCGGCAATATCCACGGCGTATATCCCGACAACTGGAAGGGTCTGCAGTTCGACGTTCTGGCTGAAATCCAGAAGCTGACCGGCACCATGCCCCTCGTTCTTCACGGCGGCACCGGTATTCCCGATGACCAGATCAAGAAGGCCATTTCCCTCGGCGTTTCGAAGATCAATGTCAACACCGAGTGCCAGCTGGTATTTGCTGCCGCTACCCGTGAGTACATCGAGGCAGGCAAGGACAAGCAGGGCAAGGGCTTCGATCCCCGGAAACTCCTTCTTCCCGGCACAGAGGCGATCAAGGCCAAGGTCAAGGAAAAGATCGAGCTCTTCGGTTCCAATGGAAAGGCTTGAAATTTTTCCTGAAGAATTATATATTGCTTAGAGACACAATGGGGTGCGATTTGTAAGGCAAATCGCACCCTTTTGCGTATATGGCCCGAAAGCTCCATTCGGACCGCCCTTGACAGGATATCCTGTCAGACAATACTTCATACAAAGGAGAGTGAAGAAATTGGAAGAGACGACGAAAAGCGTTGACCAGATCTTCGGTGAGAACGTCTTCAATGATGCAACCATGCAGCAGAGACTTCCCAAGAAGACCTACCAGAAGCTGAAAGAGATCATTCGCGAAGGCAAGGACCTGGATCTCGAGACAGCAAATGTGGTGGCCCACGAGATGAAGGAATGGGCCATCGAAAGAGGCGCAACCCACTACACTCACTGGTTCCAGCCTCTGACCGGAGTCACGGCGGAAAAGCATGACTCCTTCATCACGGCTCCCATGGAGAACGGCAAGGTTCTCATGAGCTTCTCCGGAAAGGAGCTCATCAAGGGCGAGCCCGATGCATCGAGCTTCCCGTCGGGCGGCCTGCGGGCAACCTTTGAAGCGAGAGGCTACACCGCCTGGGATCCCACATCCCCGGCCTTCATCAAGGAGAATGCGACCGGCCCCATCCTCTGCATTCCCACGGCCTTCTGCTCCTATACAGGCGAGGCTCTCGACCAGAAGACCCCTCTGCTTCGTTCCATGGAGGCCGTCAACAAGCAGGCCATCCGTCTTTTGCGCCTCTTCGGGAACACGACCTCTCAGCGGGTTACCTCCAGTGTCGGCTGCGAGCAGGAGTACTTCCTGATTGACCGGGAGAAGTTCCTGCAGCGCAAGGATTTAATCTATACCGGCCGCACCGTCATCGGTGCCATGCCGCCCAAGGGACAGGAGATGGACGACCATTACTTCGGTTCCATCCGCGAGCGTATCGGCGCCTTCATGAAGGATGTCAATGAAACCCTCTGGAAGCTCGGCGTTCCGGCCAAGACCCAGCACAACGAGGTGGCCCCGGCCCAGCACGAGCTGGCTCCCATCTATGAGACCTCCAGCGTTGCCATGGACCATAACCAGCTGATGATGGAGACCCTGAAGAAAGTGGCTTACCGTCACGGCCTCCAGTGCCTGCTTCATGAGAAGCCCTTCGACGGCGTCAATGGTTCCGGCAAGCACAACAACTGGTCCCTGACCACCGACGACGGCATCAACCTCTTAGACCCCGGCAAGACTCCCCACGAGAACATGCAGTTCCTCCTGGTACTGTCCTGCATCCTGAAGGCTGTCGATGACCATGCAGTTCTTCTGCGTCAGTCCGCAGCGGATGTCGGAAACGATCACCGGCTGGGCGCTTCCGAGGCACCCCCCGCTATCATCTCCATCTACCTTGGCGACCAGCTGGCCGATGTCGTAGATCAGATTATCGCCACAGGTTCCGCAGACCACAGCCTTGAGGGCTCCAAGCTCATGACCGGCGTTTCCACCCTTCCTGACTTCATGAAGGATGCGACCGACCGGAACCGGACGAGTCCCTTCGCCTTCACCGGCAACAAGTTCGAGTTCCGTATGGTAGGTTCTGAAGCCTCCATCGGCAACCCCAACATCGTCCTCAATACGATCGTTGCCGAGGCCTTCTCGGATGCCGCAGATGAACTCGAAAAGGCTTCCGACTTTGATTCTGCAGTCCATGATCTCATCAAGAAGCAGATCATCGACCATCAGCGGATTGTCTTCAACGGAAACGGCTACTCCGACGAGTGGGTTGCCGAAGCAGAGCGCCGCGGCCTGCCCAATATCAAGACCATGGTGGATGCTATCCCTGCCCTTACGGCGGATGATTCCGTCTCCATGTTCGAGAAGTTCGGCGTATTTACAAAGACTGAGCTTGAGTCCCGGTCCGAGGTCGAGTACGAGACCTATTCGAAGAAGCTCAATATCGAAGCCAAGACCATGATCGACATTATCAGCAAGCAGGTCATCCCTGCGGTCATCAAGTATACGACCGTCCTTGCCGATTCCATCACGTCCGTTACCGCAGCCGTTCCTTCCGCTGATGTTTCGACCCAGCGGGAGAAGCTGACCGAGGTATCGAAGCTTCTGACCGAGGCAAATACGGCTCTTGAGACCCTTGTCAAAGAACAGCAGGCAGCCGAGGCTGTTGAGGAGATGGAGAAGCGGGCGCACCAGACCTGCGACAAGGTCGTTCCCGCCATGGCCGCTGTCCGTAAGCCTGTTGATGAGCTGGAAATGCTTGTGGACAAGGAATACTGGCCGATGCCTTCTTACGGCGACCTCCTTTTCGAAGTCTGAATATTGTTTTATATCAAAGCATGAATCCCCCCGGGCCGCGAAGCGGCCTGGGGGGATTTTTGTGGAGCAACTGCGGGCGATGTGACTTGCTTCCCTGCGACTCACTTCGCCTGTGGCAGGCGGACAATGGCCTTGAAGAGGTCGCCATCGATGGCGATTTCAAAGAATCCGCCCATGAGGGTTGTTAGGGACTTTGCAATATCGAGACCGAGGCCGGATCCTTCCGTGTGGCGGGAGCTGTCGCCCCGGATGAAGCGCTCCATGAGCTCGTCGGCGGAGACGTTCAGCATGTCTCTCGAAATATTCTTGATTTCAAACTGCACCTTGCCAGCTTCATCTGCTACTGCCGCAATGTAGACCCGCGAGCCCGGGGCTGAATACTTGGCCGCGTTGGAAAGCAGATTCCGAAGCACCCTCCAGAGAAGCTTGCCATCGGCGGTCACGTAGAGGTCTCCCGGTACATCCACAACAGTCGTGAGGTTTGCGGCATCCAGCTTTTCTTTGTATTCCCCGACTGCCTGGTCCACAATCTCTGCCGCAGAGGTCTTTTCGAGATGCACTTCCACATTGCCGGAGTCGGCCTTCGACGCTTCCAGCACATCCTCCGTCAGTTTCCGCAGGCGCTCCGTCTGCCGTTTCAGGACGTCGATATACTGCTTCTCCTCTTCGGCCGTATGGTCCTTGCTCAGAAGATCCACATAGGAAATGATGGAGGTAAGCGGCGTCTTGATGTCATGCGACACATTCGTGATGAGTTCTGTCTTCAGGTGTTCAGACTTCAGACGGACAGCCACCGCATCCTCCACCCCGTCGCGGATAGAGTTTAAGTCCTCGGCGTGGGACTTCAGGGCCCCGGTCATGTACTTCAGCTTCTCCTCCGGAATCTTCTTTGACAGGTCGCCGGCCCGGATGGCCTGCGCCTCCTCAAAGCACTGCTTCTGCATCCACCAGGACCAGAGGACAAAGGCAATTGTAAGAAGCAGGACCAGGACAAATACCCAGGTATGAGGAATCTCCCCCCAGCCCCAGGAAGCATCCGCGTAGCTGACCAGCAACACAATCTGCACGATAACCAAGGCAAGAAGGAGCATCATCCGCTTCCAGAAATTGGGAATGAGCTTCCACAGGAAGAGAAAGAATTTTTTGATGCCGTGGCAGATCCAGAAAATAATATTATTTTTGAGAAAGGCATGGGCCTTCACGCGGCGGGCCAGACTCAGAAAATAAATCGCAATAAGCATTGCCCCCGCATCCAGAAAGGCCGAAAAGACCCATAGGCCTGTTATAAAGTTGTGGTCGATGAGTGATGGCAGCAGATACGACTCAATGCCCATCACAAAATAGATGGAAATCAAAGTAAGGGCCAGCAGGGTGAAAAGATCAAAGGGAATCCGGTCAATCCAGTAAATATGAACCTGTCCGTCTTTCCGGTGCCCGGTTGCCAGCAGTTCAAAGATCACAAGGGCAATCATTGCGGCGAGGCCGATGATGCAGGCAAAGACCAACGGAACCATATAAGTATTGCCCCAGGAGGCGTAGGCATTGATGACCCACCGTCCGAAATCCCTGTACTGAGCACCGAGATAAAGGCCGGTGATGACAAAGACCTCGCCGATAATCAGGGCACAGATGCCGAGCAGGCCCAGAATTTTCAAGGGCATGCTTTCCAAGCACTTGTGAGCGGAAACGGGCTTCTCCGGCGCAGTCTCCATGTCTATGTCCTTCGTTTTCTGCTGCGCACGATCTCTATCCACGTGCAAAACGCTGTCCTCCGCTGTCTGCGGAGCGTCTGCCGACGCGGGCTGTTTCATCTTATTTTCTTCCATGATTCTCCTCCATCCGGTAGCCCCGGCCCCACACAACGGTGAGATACCGCGGGTTTGCCGGGTCAATTTCTATTTTTTCACGGAGGTGGCGGATGTGGACGGCGATGGCACTGCGGCTTCCGGCAGTTCCCTCGTGCCAGACGGCTTCGTAGATTTCGGATGTCGAAAAGACCTTCCCCGGGTGCTGCATGAGAAGCAGAAGAATCGCATACTCGGCCGGAGTCAGGGAAACCTCCTCCCCGTCCACGGTGACGCGCTTTGCATTATCATCGAGGGTAATGCCGCCGACGGAATAAATATTATTTTCATCGAGAGGACTGCCGCCTAAAACCTTGTAGCGTCTGAGCTGCGAGCGCACGCGGGCAATCACTTCCGCCGGATTGAAGGGCTTCGTGATGTAGTCGTCCGCCCCGACGTTGAGGCCAAGAACTTTGTCCGTGTCTTCGGACTTTGCCGTCAGCAATATCACCGGGACATTGGAAAAGTCTCTGAGTTTCGAGAGGGCCGTAATTCCGTCCATCCCCGGCATCATAATGTCGAGAAGGACGAGATCGATTCCGCCTTCCTTCAGAATCGAAAGGGCCTCCTGTCCGTCTCCCGCGGACACCGTCTCATAGTCTTCCGCCCTGAGATAAATCGCGAGGGCATTCCGGATGTCCTCTTCGTCGTCCACTATCAGTATTTTTGGCATGCCAATTTTCCTCCATTACAAGAGTGATTATAGCGGAGGGGAGTTTAAGAAAAAAGAGAGGGAAGGTTTAAGAAATGATTAAGAAAGGGGCGCCTTCGCACAAAGGAAGGCGCCCCGGAAATAATTATTTGTCCTTATAGTGTGTTCGGCATTGAGCAATCCGAATTTCATCACCTGCTATTTTGTAAACCAAGCGGTTCTTTTCATCTATTCGCCGGCTCCAATATCCGGACAAGTCATATTTTAAAGGCTCCGGCTGCCCAAGACCGGTATTCCCATTCCGATCAATATCCTTCAACAGCTTGTTGATCTGTCGAAGAGTCTTTTTGTCCTGCGTCTGCCAGTAGAGATAATCCTCCCAAGCCTCATCATCCCAGACTTTTTTCATGGTCAATCCTCAATGAGTTCATGAGCTTTGCCTTTTCCTGACTCAAGATTCTGAATGCTGTTTTTCAGATGCTTCATGTTTTCATCCGAATAGAAAGGATCAATCGACACCTCAAATGGAATCCGCTTTTCTCTGGTCACCTTCTTGGCATACATAATAAATGCTGTAGTCATTGTCATGCCTAGTTCCGAACAGGTTTCTTCCATATTTTTCTTTAACGTATCATCCATACGAATGCTGACTGTCGTTTGTGCCATAAGATCACCAGTCCTTTCTAAAAATATTATAACGCGATTGAATACGATGTCAATACGTTGTATTCAAAGCTACGACTGCGGGTCAAACAAACCGCTTCAGCACCGCCTCTTTCACGGCCGCGTTCTTCGCCTTTGCGTCGGCGAGGCTCGTCCCCTCCGAATAGAAGTAGAACTTGATCTTCGGTTCTGTGCCGGAAGGGCGGACGAAGAAGACCGTGCCATCGGAAAGGACATATTTCAGGACGTTGGAAGCAGGAATGTGATTTTCGATTACGCCCGCATCCTCGGCGGCTCCGCCCTGTTCCGGTGCCGTCCCGCTTTCTGTTTTTGAACCGGCCGCAGGGATCGGTACGCGCTGCGTGTGTCCATTTGAGAAGTCGATAACCTCTTCTACGTCCTGCCCTGCGACGCTTGTGAACGGATGCTCGCGGAGGTCCGCCATCTGCCCCTCAATCTTTGCCTTGCCGGAAAGTCCTTCATGAATAATGTAGGGCTCGTCCTCTGCGAAAAATCCGTACTTTGCATAGATATCCGAAAGGGCCTCGGCAAGAGTTTTCCCCTGCTTCGAATAGTAGGCGGCCGCCTCGGCCACGAGCATCCCGGCGGAGATTCCGTCCTTGTCCCGGATGGCCGGGCAGGAAGCGTAGCCGACGGACTCTTCCCAGCCGAAGACGTAGGAGAGGCCCTTTTTTTCCATGGTCGGAATGGTGCCGCAGATATTCTTGAAGCCCGTCAATGCCTCGAACATGGCCACCCCGTTCGCCTCAGCGATGCGGTCGCCAAGCGGTGAAGTCACGATGGAACGGACAGCGGCAGCGCCGGACGGCTGTGTGCCGGTCTCCTTCTTTCCTTCGAGGATGTAGGAGAGGAGGAGGTAGCCGGTCTGGTTCCCGTTGAGCGGTATGTAGGCAGGTACAGCGGGCGTCGCAGCGCCTGCGGCGGCTCCGCCCTGCGTGCACGCATTGCGTGTTCTGCCGCCCGCAGGGCCCGAGCCTTGTGCGAGGGCCCTATCTGCCGCGTGATTCCTTATTTCAATGGCAAAGCGGTCGGAATCCGGATCCGTCGCCAGGAGTACTTCCGCATTCACCTGCAGACCGAGTTTCTCCGCCAGCGCAAAAGCCTTCGGGTCTTCGGGGTTGGGGTAACCGACGGTCGTGAAGTCCGGGTCCGGGTCCTTCTGCTCCTCCACAATGTTGACATTGGTAAAGCCCCGTTCTTTCATGACTCTCCTGAAAGGAATGGAGCCGGCTCCATTCAGGGGGGTGTAAACAATCGGAATCGAAAGGTCAAGGTCCGCTGGGGCCGTGTGGACAGCCAGCGCCTCAATCGTATCGAGATAGGCTCGGTCTTCGACCTCGCCGCACATGGTAATGAGGCCGGTCTTCTTCGCTTCTTCAAAAGAAGGCGCAGGTGTTCCCGGGAAGTAGGGCAGGGCATCAATCTCCGCTGCAATCCCCTTCGACACTTCCCCGGAAATCTGGCAGCCGTCGGCCCAATAGACCTTGTAGCCGTTGTAGTCCTTCGGATTGTGGGAAGCCGTGAGGTTGAGACCGGACACCGTGTGCTTGGCCCGAATCAGATAGGCGAGCTCCGGCGTGGGCCGAATGCCGTCGAAGGTATAGACCCGGATGCCGTGGTTTGCAAAGACGGCTGCGGCCAGTTCAGCAAATTCCCGGCTCATATGGCGGGGGTCGAAGGCGATGCATACAGCTTTTTCGGGTAGAAATTGGCTCTCCACTGATCCTACTGTCCGAACTGTGCCTGTATCGCTGTCCGCCTCACCCGCTCTTTCGAACGCGTCTGTTGCAGCTGTTTTTGCTCCATTTCCTGTCTCGCCTGTTTTTCCGGAAATCTCCGCAAAATATTTCTCAATATAATTTGATAGCCCTTCCGTCGCCCGCCACACGGTGACGAGGTTCATGGCATTGGTGCCGGGGCCGAGCTTGCCGCGAAGCCCCGCCGTCCCGAAGGAAAGCTCCGCCCCGAAGCGCTCGGTGAGCAAGGGCGCGTCTCTCTCCATATCCGCAAGTTCCTTTGCAAGCGGGCTCCCATCCGGAAGATTCTTTTTCCACTCGTCCAGACGGGCCTTGATTTCCTGATTTTGCTTCATTGGAACCCCCTATTGCATTTGTGCTCATATAATTACGCCTGTCTGGCTTTCCCTATCACCAGTGGCCAGGAAGTTTTAGCACGCAACGCGTACACATGCTCAAAAAATATCTCCGGCTGCCGTGTGTTCCACAGGAAAGTCATTCTATGTATGCACCTGGACACCGGCAATACCGCCGAAGCGGCACTCCTCTCAGAACCGGAAACAGGACTATTATAGCGTATTCTATGGAAAGGAAACACTTAAAAAAGTGACCGGAACAGATAGGTACTTAAGTAAGTCAACTACGAAAATGAAATATCGACACGCATTGCGTGTACATATGTGAGGGCCATGGAACTATTTGCCTGTATTTTGCATTTAGCCCCTATGGGGAAGAACGAAGGGGAAGCAAATAACACGCGCTGCGTATGCTCGCGCATGAACGCTGGAACTATAGTCAAGTATTTTGCATTTGTCCCCTATTTGAGAAGAATCAGAGAGGGAAGACTGGAACTATCCGCCTGCGTTTTTGCATTTACCCCCTATTGGAAGAATCCTGAGGCAGCAAGATAATACGCGCTGCGTGTGCCCGCGCGTAAAGGCTGGAACTATAGACAGAAATTTTGCATTTAGCCCCTATGGGGAAAGACTTCTAGCTCCGCGGAGGCCGACATCTGGAAACATCCGCCTTCTTCTTGCATTTAGCCCCTGTCACAGATGCCACACAGGGCCGCGGCAGAAAGGTACAGCAGAAAACTGGTGGAGAAACAGCAAAAAGGCGCATCCGAAAACCGGATGCGCCTTTTCAAGTCGCTGGCCCACGTGGATTCGAACCACGAAAATGACGGAGTCAGAGTCCGCTGCCTTACCGTTTGGCTATGGGCCAATATGAGCTTTTCGCCTGTCTTTTTCCGGACAAGCAAATGCTATTATAGTCATCTGATTTCCAGATTGCAAGGAAAAATTTTCATTTTTGAGGAAAATTTTGTAGACTGAATTATATGAAAATCAGAAGAAAATGAAGGCATGTTTGAAACGGCCCGCCGCATGCCGGTTTTGCCTGTCTGGGAAGAATGGATTACAGGAAGATGAGCTTCCCGTCCGCAAAGGCATAGGTGACTGCCTCTCCTTCCGTATAGCGGGCCCGGCCGGAGACGGCGTCCGTGATTTGGGCCTCGAGCGGCACGCCTTCCGGACAGATTACAGAAATCGTGACACCGGCCCCGAAGTCGCTTCCCGTGACCGGAATCTCCTTCTGCCTCAGGAGGTAGTCGATCTTCCCATAGTCATTATAATCAGAGGAAATCGTGACACTCCTTCCGGTCTTCCTCTCGGCCAGAACCGAAGTGTCGATGGAGGCGAGACTGGCGTCCCTATAGGCGGCGGAAAGTCCGCCGGTGCCCAGAAGAACTCCGCCGAAGTAGCGGGTCACGATGCAGAGGGCGTTGGTGAGCCCCCGGTTTGTAAGGCTGTCCGCAATCTGCTTGCCGGCGGTCTGAGAAGGCTCTCCGTCGTCGGAGGACCGGGTCAGGTCCGTCGGAAGGCCCGCTTTTTCTCCATCAATAATATACGCGAAGCAGTTGTGCCGGGCGTTGTAGTGGACCTTTCGCGCGGCCTCGATTTCCGCGAGGGCCTCTTCTTCGGAGGTCACCCGGACGAGTTTTCCGATGAAGCGGGACTTCTTCCGGACGACTTCGGCTGTTCCGCCTTCTATGATTTCATATATAGTGTCACTCATGGTTTTCTATTCGTACGTATATATGCGCACGCCACAGCAATTTTTCCACTTGCGTTCCCTGACTTCCCCGGAATTTGTAATCTGCGCATTTTCTGTTATAATTCAATAGACTTTGCGATTCTGTAAAGAAGCCGCCCTTCCTTGAAATCGAAGGGGAGCGGGGTCTTACATTAGTCATGTACTATAATAATAGAAAATCCGCGGTTTGAAAATCGGAGATTATCTTTTCATATGAATTACAGTGAACAGAATGTAAAAAAGAGGAAAGCCAGAACCCATTCCTCCCGGCGCCGGGCGGGAAAGACCTTCCTTTTCACCTTCCTGAGAACGGTTCTGGTCCTCCTCGTCGTCTTCGTGGCGGCGGCGGTGGTCGGCGGAGGCCTGTACGCCAAGCGCCTGATTGACCAGCTGCCCGACATTTCCACGGTTGATATTTCTCCCACCGGCTATCTTTCGACCATCTACGACAAGGACGGGGGCGAAATCCAGACCCTGGCGGCTTCCGGGGCCAATCGGGAGTACGTGACCATCGACCAGATTCCCGACTATGTGCAGAAGGCCTTCGTGGCCATCGAGGACGAGCGCTTCTACAAGCACAACGGCATCGATATCCGGGGCATCCTCCGGGCGGGCTTTACGGGACTGACCACCGGGCATTTTTCCCAAGGCGCCTCGACCATTACCCAGCAGCTCCTGAAGAACAACTACTTCACGGACTGGACCTCCGAATCCACGACCAAGGAGAAAATCGACCGGAAGATCCAGGAGCAGTACCTGGCCATTCAGCTCGAAAAGGTCACCAGCAAGGAGACCATCCTTGAAAACTACCTGAATACCATCAACCTGGGGCAGAATACGCTTGGCGTCCAGGCGGCGAGCGAGCGCTATTTCAATAAGCCGGTCAGTGACCTCACCCTTTCCGAGGCGGCCTGTATCGCGGCCATCACCCAGAACCCGACCAAGTACAACCCCCTGAAGAACCCCGAGAACAATGACACCCGCCGCAAGCAGGTCCTGAAGAAGATGCTGGAGCTGGGCTTTATTACGGACCAGAGCGAATACGACGCAGCCGTTGCTGACGACGTCTACTCCCGTATTTCCATCGTGAACAATGAAATCGCGGACAATACGACGAATTACTTCGTGGATGCCCTGACCGACCAGGTTATCAACGACCTGATGGAGCAGAAGGGGTATGATGAGACCGAGGCCTACCGCCTGCTCTACAGCGGCGGCCTTACCATCAATTCCACCGAAGACCCCAAGCTTCAGGCCATTGTTGAAGAGGAAATTAATAATACCGAAAACTACCAGAACGACCCCAAGGTTGCCGTTTCCTTCCGCCTGACGGTCCAGCATGCGGACGGGACCTACGACAATTACAGCGACCAGACCATGCTGTCCTATTATCAGGCGGCGAACAAGAATTACACCATCAATTTCTCCACCAAGGAAGAAGCGGACGCGGCCTATGCGGCCTACAAGGCGGAGGTCGTCGGCCTCACGGACAAGATTCCGGATGGGGGCGAGTTCGTCACTTATACGGTTCAGCCTCAGGCAGCCATGACGGTCATCGACCAGTCCACCGGCCACGTCGTAGCCCTGGTGGGCGGAAGAGGAGACAAGACCGCATCAAGAACCCTGAACCGGGCCACGGATATCACGCGGCAGCCGGGCTCTACCTTCAAGGTCCTGGCGGCCTACGCCCCGGCCCTGGATTCGGCGGGCCTCACCCTGGCGACGGTCCAGGACGATGCTCCCATGTCCTATGCAAACGGGACTCCCCTGAACAATTACGACCACTCCTACAAGGGCCTTACGAACCTGCGCATGGCTATTACCAAGTCCATGAATATCGTCACGGTCAAGACCCTGACCCAGATCGGGACGGGCCTGGGCTATGAGTATGTCAAGGACTTCGGCATCACGACCCTCGAGAGCGGGGACAACAACCAGGCCCTGGCTCTGGGCGGCATCACCCACGGGGTTACGAACTTGGAGCTCACCGGGGCCTACGCCACGATTGCCAACCAGGGGAAATATAACCGCCCCGTCCTCTACACGACGGTCAAGTCCCGGACCGGGCAGACCATCCTGGACTCCACGGACAATACGCCCAAGCAGGTCCTGAAGGAGACGACCGCCTGGCTTTTGACTTCAGCCATGGAAGACGTCATGACGAAGGGTACCGGCGGTGCAGCGAATTTCTCCGGTCAGGCTGTGGCCGGAAAGTCCGGAACGACGACCAAGGACCGGGATACGGTCTTCGCCGGCTTCACCCCCTACTATACGGCGGTCATCTGGGGCGGCTATGACGACAATACCCCTCAGTCCACGACTTCATACTCGAAGAAGGTCTGGAAGGCGGTCATGAGCCGCATCCATGAGGGCCTGGAGTACAAGGATTTCACCAAGCCCGAAGGCATCACGGCGGCGACGGTCTGCCGGAAGTCCGGCAAGCTTCCCATTGAAGGCGTCTGCGACGCAGACCCCAGAGGCTCCATGCTCTATACGGAGTACTTTGCAACGGGAACTGTCCCGACGGAGACCTGCGACCACCATACCCGGGTGGACATATGCTCGGTATCCGGCCTGCCCGCCGGAGAGTACTGCCCTGCGGAGGATCGGGTTTCCAAGGTCATGATCGTGGGGGCGGATCCGGCCGGCGGAGAGGGCCAGTATGTGATCAGTCCCGAGACCCTGGCCCGGACCTGCAACATTCATACGACACCCGGGGCGGCGGTCACGTCCGGAGGCAGCGTCCTTCCCGGAACGGGCGGCACTGGTACGGAGGGCGGAAGCGGTACGACCGGCGGAACCGGCAGTGAAGGCGGAAACGGCACGACCGGCGGAACCGGTACGGAAGGCGGAAGCGGCACGACCGGCGGTACTGGCACGGAAGGCGGCGCGACCGGCACGGAAGGCGGCACGACTGGTACGGACGGCGGTTCGACCGGGACCGGCAGCCAGACTACGGAAGGCACAAATACGGTCGGAAGCACCGGGACTGGAAACGCAGCATTGGACGCCCTGATCAGCGCCTTTCGCAACAACGGGAATTGAACGATCGGCCGATGGGACAGGACCCGGGGGAAGCCCCGGGTAGGATTTCCCCGACGAGAATAATGTAAAACAAAAAGAACCCCTGCGGCTATACGTAAGCTGCAGGGGATTTTTATAAGGACAAGTCAAGCAGGAGCCCGCTATATATACTGGAGGCGTAGGGCGAAACCAGGGTATTCGAAGGGTTCTTGTACTCGACCGTAATCTTGTCGACGTAGTTCAGGGGGTCGACCGAGGTCTTGTTCGCCTCTCTCGAAAGCTCATCCTTGAAGCGGTTCAGAATCGAGAAAGTCTTCTTCGCGTCCGGTCCCTGGACAGCTTCCGTGATGGCCTCCCGGTCCAGATACAGGGTTCCGTCGTCATTGGCCCGGATGCCGATTTTCGACAGGTCGTCCGACCGGTTCCTTTGGATTCCACTGACCTCGTTCAGAAGCTGGGTGTTCGAGTGGGAGCCCGAATACTTCTGGCCCACAGCGATGAAGCCGTTGTAGCTCTGGAGCAGCTCCTCCACGGAATCGGCAATGGCCTCGGTATTGGGCTTGAAGCCAATGCGGGCGGGCTCATCCTCCGGTGTCGTCCCCGCGAGGGTAATCTCGAAATCCCTGTTGATCGTGAACGTATTCGACAGGGACGAGTGCTCGGCCCCATTCAATGTAAAGGAAGAGTTCGAGGCCGGGGATGTGATATTTGCAATCCCCAGGGTGTTCAGCTCATTCCACGCACTTCCGGACTGGATGCGGAAGAGGCTCTGCTCGTTTTCCGAAAGCCCCGTGGCCTTGGATACGAGCTGCAGGGCCGTTTCATTCTTCCGGTTCCTTATGACAGATGCCGTGAGGCCCACGTTCGACGTATTGACGAGCCGCGCAATCTTCGACTGGACCGCGCTGTTGGAGTCCCCGTAATTTACGTTGAACTGGAACTCATAAGACTTGGAATTCGTATCCAGGTCGAACGAGTAAGAGCCTTCCTCGAAGTCGTGGCCGGAAGCGGGCAGGTAGGCCCCGGTATTGACCTGGGGCTGGGCGAGCTTTGAGACCCCGACCGTGAAGGAAGTGGAGCCGTCCGCGTCGTCGTCGCCGATATAGCGGATCTGGACCGCATCTTCGTTCGAAGAAGTCGCAATCTTCTTATAAAAAACGGATTCGATATTTCCGTCATCGGAGGAAAGCGAGGAGACGACATTCTGGGCGGCCCGGGACTGTTCCTTCAGGTCGATGGCGAAATTCTTGACGTCTCCGTCGAAATTGATCTTGTAGACAGGGGCGTCCCGGTTCGTCCGCACAATGCGGCTGTAGACCCGTTTCAGGTCGTCCGTCTTGTGGCTGTCGTAGCGGCTGGCACCGAGATTCTTCCCGTATGTGGTCAGAAAATACTGATAGGCGTTGTCAATCTTTGCCATGGGACACCCCTCCTTTCTTCCGTGAAAAACCGCGCAATCCCTGCGCCGGGGGTCAGGCATTCTGTATGACTAATGTAAATCGCGTCCTGTGCTACAGGCTTTCATCGCTGGCACAGAGCCGGGCAAATGAGAAATACATAGAAAAATCCCATTTACTCATATATAATATACCACGCCCGAATCAACCTGTCATCTACCAGATGCGGGTACCTTTGAACGAGGATTGTACTAAATAATGTGCAATCATAGGAGGGTCAGGTACCGCTGTTGATAACTTCTGCCGCCCGCGCCGGTACTGGCTGAGAGGGGGACAGTCCCCCTCTCAGCCAGTACCGGCGCGGGCGGGAGCCGTTTTGCCAATCGGTTCCTGACCCCAGATAAGGTGACCCCAGATAAGGGGCATGAAAAAATTCTTGACAGCAGGGACGGCGCGTGATATTGTAAACAAGCCTGATTGAGCGCGGGCTTATTTTTTTGCGCAAAATTCAGCGGGAAACAGCTGCAAAAGGCTTGAAACCGGCCAGGGCTGGAAAAAGCAGTCCGGCCATCCGCAGGGCAGCCCTCTGAAGGGCGTTAAGCGCGGGTGCTGATTTGTTTATATCAATGCATCAGAGAGGTGAGAACAGTCATGCGTACGAAGATTACACTTGAGTGCACAGAGTGCAAGCACAGAAATTATAATCTTACGAAGGAAAAGAAGGAACATCCCGAGCGGATGGAGACGAAGAAGTACTGCCCCTTCTGCAGAAAGCATACCCTGCACAAAGAGACACGCTGATAAGGAGTAGTCATGTCGGATTCGAAAGAAAAAGTTACCATGGCTGAACGGTGGGAAGGCCTGAAGAGCGAATTCGGAAAGATTGTCTGGCTCGGCGGCAAGGACATTGCCAAGCAGACGACCGCGACGGTCATTTCTTCCGTGATCATCGCCCTTCTCATTGCGATCTTCGATATGCTGATTCAGTATGGCGTTGACTGGCTTGTGAAACTGGGAGGCTGAGGCTTATGGCAGCTGAACCGCAGTGGTATGTAGCCCATACCTATTCCGGCTACGAGAACAAGGTCAAGGCGAATATCGAGAAGGCCATTCAGAACCGCCACCTCGAGGACCAGATTGTCGAGGTCTCTGTTCCCATGCAGGATGTCACCGAGGTGAAGAACGGCAAGAAACGGACCGTTTCGAAGAAGCTCTTCCCCGGCTATGTCCTCGTGAAGATGATCATGAACGATGACACCTGGTACGTCGTCCGGAATACCCGGGGCGTTACCGGATTCGTCGGACCCGGAAGCAAGCCTGTTCCCCTGACTGAGGCGGATATGCGCCACCTGGGCATGGGCGGCAGCACCGCCGATGCTTCCGAGATTGAGGTCGACTTCGGTGAGGGCGATACCGTCACCGTCATCGGCGGCATCTGGAAGGATACGGTAGGCGTCATCCAGTCCATGAATATGTCCAAGCAGACCGTCACGATCAATGTCGAACTGTTCGGACGGGAGACACCGGTGGAAATATCCTTTGCCGATGTCCGTCTGGCCCACTGATTTGTCGGGAATTACCAGTGACAGTTTGCTGATTGACTGGACATTTTCAGTGTCGGCCCGGCCTGCTGAAAAGCATGGGCCTTACATTATTCTGATCATTTAAGACGCACCATGCGGCGCGTATTTATATGATGCGGGAGCCGGACAACCCGGCGTATGAACCGCGAACTCTTTTTTCTATAATAGGAGGAACTATCAAATGGCAAAGAAAATCGAAGGCTACATCAAGCTTCAGATTCCTGCCGGCAAGGCAACACCGGCTCCCCCCGTCGGCCCGGCCCTCGGTCAGCACGGTGTGAATATCGTTGAATTCACGAAGCAGTTCAACGCAAAGACCGCTCAGATGGGCGATACCATTATCCCCACTGTCATCACGGTTTACGCAGACCGGTCTTTTTCTTTCATCACAAAGACCCCGCCTGCAGCTGTCATGATCAAGAAGGCCTGCAAGATTGACAAGGCTTCCGGTACTCCGAACAAGACGAAAGTAGCGAAGATCACCAAGGATCAGGTGCGCGAAATTGCCGAGTTCAAGATGAAGGACCTGAATGCTGCATCCGTTGAAGCAGCCATGAGCATGATTGCCGGCACCGCTCGTTCCATGGGCGTTGAGGTAGTTGACTGATTATTGAAGTGGGAGGGCTGAGAGGCCCGGTACAACCACAAGGAGGAAATTATGGCAGGAAAGAAATACGCCGAATCCCTGAAAGCATTTGACAAGAGCCAGCAGTACGACGTTGACGAGGCTATGAAGATCGTCAAGCAGAATGCCAAGGCCAAGTTCGATGAGACAATCGAGGTTCACATCCGTACAGGCTGCGACGGCCGTCACGCTGAGCAGCAGGTCCGCGGAGCCGTCGTTCTGCCTCACGGTACAGGCAAGTCGGTTCGCGTCCTTGTATTCGCAAAGGATCAGAAGGCAGAGGAAGCTACAGCAGCCGGTGCAGATTTCGTCGGCGGCGAGGAGCTGATTCCCAAGATTCAGAACGAAGGCTGGTTTGATTTCGACGTCGTAGTCGCAACCCCTGATATGATGGGCGTTGTCGGCCGCCTCGGCCGTGTCCTTGGACCCAAGGGCCTCATGCCCAACCCCAAGGCCGGAACCGTTACGATGGATGTCACCAAGGCCATCAACGATATCAAAGCCGGTAAAGTCGAGTACCGTCTTGACAAGGCAAACATCATCCACTGCCCGATCGGAAAGGCTTCCTTCTCCGAGACAGACCTGGCTGAGAACTTCAACGCTCTGATGGGCGCCATCAACAAGGCCCGTCCTTCAAGCCTGAAGGGCGTTTACCTGAAGAGCATTTCCCTGGCTCCCACCATGGGCCCGGGCGTCAAGATCAACGCTGCAAAAGTCAGCGCTTGACAAATCGCTTCATTTTTTATAAGATACCAAACGTTGCCGAAGACAGCAGGTGCTTTATATTATTCATATGACTAATGTAAAGCTCAAAGGGAAACCGCCAGCCGAGGGAATACGAGAATTTTCTTGATTTTCCTGCCTCTTCGGCCATCCGGCTGAAGGGGTTTTTCAATGCAACTGGTAGGGCATGGCTTTGCTGTGCCGGACATATATTCGCACGGGTTCTCGGACTTCGTGCACAGGCAGGGCTACTGCCTGAAATCTTTACAGGAGGTACACTAGAGTGGCAAAAGTCGAAGAGAAGAAGCCTGTCGTTCAGGCCATCTCAGACGCGGTCAACGGTGCGGCATCGGTCGTAGTCGTAGATTACCGCGGACTTACGGTCACCGAGGACACTGAGCTCCGCCGGACTCTCCGTGAAAACAATGTCGCATACAAGGTATACAAGAATACCATGATGAACTTTGCTTTCAAGGGTACCGAGTTCGAGGCTCTTTCCGATGTTCTCGAAGGACCGAATGCGATTGCCGTATCGAAGGACGACGCTACGGCTCCTGCAAGAATCCTTGCAGAATTCGCAAAGAAGGCTCCGAACCTTGAGATCAAGGCCGGTGTCGTTGAAGGACAGTTCTATGACGCAGAGGGTATGAAGGCGATTTCCTCCATTCCTTCGAGAGAAGAGCTCCTGTCCCGCCTGCTTGGTTCCCTGCAGTCCCCGATTACGAACCTTGCACGCGTACTCAATCAGATCGCAGAAAAGGGCGGCGCATCCGCAGAAGCACCTGCAGCAGCAGAGGCTCCCGCAGAAGAAGCAGCACCTGCTGAAGAGACAGCTCCTGCAGAGTCCACTGAGGCTTAATTATCTGATTCCCGCTGAATATTCAGCAATGAACTTCACTGGAACCTTAAGGATTCCGGAACATTTATTTCTTTCATTATTATAAGGAGAAAATGAAATGGCAAAGATGACTACCGACGAATTTATCGCCGCAATCAAGGAACTTTCCGTACTTGAGCTCAATGATCTCGTAAAGGCTTGCGAGGAAGAGTTCGGTGTATCTGCAGCAGCAGGCGTTGTTGTAGCAGCAGGTGCAGGCGCAGGCGCTGCAGCAGCTGAGGAGAAGGATGAGTTTGACGTAGAGCTGACAGAAGTCGGTGCTCAGAAGGTCAAGGTCATCAAGGTCGTACGTGAAGCTACCGGCCTCGGCCTCAAGGAAGCCAAGGACCTCGTTGACGGCGCTCCCAAGATCGTCAAGGAAGGTGCTGACAAGGCAGCTGCTGAAGAGCTCAAGAAGCAGCTCGAAGAGGTTGGCGCAAAGGTTACTCTTAAGTAATCTCCGCGTTAGCTACGAGAAGCAAACAAAAAATAAAGGAGAGGCGCTGTGGCACTTGTGCCGCAGACGCCTCTTCTTTATTTTTGAGTTCGCGGCGACAGCCGCGAACGACAGGCTGCGAAGCGGCCTGGAGTTTGCTTCGGAAATTTATGCTTGACTTTGGGATTTCATTTGTTGTATATTCTAGTTTGCACTCTTGTGGCAGAGAGCTTGATGAGAGCAAGCCGGTAGGCGCAGCTCGAATCTAGCCGTAGCCCTGTCGGCGCCGTTAACGAAGACGAGCGCAAGCGAAGTCTGAGTTTACAAGCCGACGTGGTGAAGTGCGCTTTGAAGCAAAGCAGTTGCGAAAGGTAGTGTACACATGGAGAAAAACAGAATACGTCCGGTGAAAGCCGGAAAGGGAATTCGGATGAGCTACGCCCGCCAGCGTGAAGTTCTGAAGATGCCGAACTTCATCGATGTTCAGAAGAGTTCCTATCAATGGTTTCTGGATGAAGGTCTGAAGGAAGCCTTTGATGATATTTCCCCGATCACCGATTACAGCGGCCATCTCTCGCTGGAGTTCACGGACTTCACCCTCGCCAGGGATGAGGTCAAGTACTCTATCCCGGAGTGTAAGGCCAGGGATGCCACCTATGCGGCTCCCCTCAAGGTACGTGTACGCCTTTACAATAAAGAAACCGACGAGATCAACGAGCACGAGATCTTCATGGGCGACCTTCCCCTGATGACGGATACAGGTACCTTCGTCATCAACGGCGCCGAGCGTGTCATCGTATCCCAGCTCGTTCGTTCTCCCGGCATCTATTATGGCATCGACCATGATAAGCTGGGCAAGAAGCTCTATTCCTGCACGGTCATCCCTAACCGGGGCGCCTGGCTTGAGTATGAGACCGATTCCAACGACGTCTTCTCCGTCCGCGTAGACCGGACCCGGAAGGTGCCTATTACCGTCTTCCTGCGGGCCCTGGGTCTGGGGACCAATCAGGAGATTATAGATACATTCGGCGAAGAGCCGAAGATTCTGGCTTCCTTCGAGAAGGATCCGGCCATTACGGAGACCGACCCCAACGGTTCCTACGAGAAGGGCCTCCTTGAACTCTACAAGAAGATCCGTCCCGGCGAGCCTCTGGCTGTCGAGAGCGCAGAGTCTCTGATCACGGGCATGTTCTTT
>ONBT01000005.1 GCA_900316075.1 uncultured Lachnospiraceae bacterium
TTTCGTCCATAGTTTCTCCTCAATATTCAAGCCGTGATAACGGTTCCGTTGAAGTCCTTCCCCTCTGCCGCATGAAGGATGCCGCCCTCTTCCGCCAGAGCGAAGACATACATAGGCATGTGGTTTTCCATGCAGAGGATGGAAGCCGTGAGGTCGATGACCCCCAGCTGCTTGTCCACGACTTCATTGATGGAAAGGGAGTCGTAGCGGACTGCCGAAGGGTCCTTGGCCGGGTCGGCATTATATACCCCGTCGATGGCCTTGGCCAGAAGGATTCCGTCTGCCTCGATTTCGATGGCCCGGAGGACCGTAGCCGTATCCGTCGAGAAATAGGGGTGGCCTGTTCCGCCGGCAAAGAAGACAATCTTCCCTGCGGAAAGAGCAGCCACTGCCGCGTCCTTGGAGAAAAGGGTCGTAAAAGCCCCGACCGTAAAGGGAGTCATAATCTCCGTCTCAAGGCCGACCGACCGCATGATTTCGGATACGTAGATACAGTTCATGACCGTGGCCAGCATGCCAATCTGGTCTGCCTTCGTCCGGTCAATCTTCTCGGATGTCCGGCCCCGCCAGAAATTCCCGCCGCCAATGACAATGGCGACTTCCGTTCCGGCATCGCATAAGGCCTTCACTTCCAGAGCCACCTTCTCGCAGGTCGCCTCATCAAAGCCCCGTTTCTTTTCACCGGCAAGGGCTTCGCCGGAGAGTTTTAAGAGTATGCGTTTCATCAGGCGAATACGCTTTCAACATCGACATCGGCGTATTCCTGAGAGCAGAAGCCCTGGATGACAGCGCCGTTGTTGATCTGTACGGAACGGGACTTGATATTTCCCATGACAACTGCGGAGGTGTCGACGACAACAGGTCCCTGGACATCGATATCACCCTTGACCGCACCTGCGATGACAGCGGATGTAGCCGTGATGTTTCCGATGATAACACTTCCGACACCGACCTTGACCGTACCTTCGGAGGTGACTTCACCCTCGATCTTCGCAGCGTCTGCGAAGAACTCGCTCGAAGAGCTGTTTCCGTTCACGGTACCGGTGATGGTCAGCTTGCCGTTGCAGGTGACGTTGCCGTTGATCAGGCCTTCTACATCGATGGAGCCCGTAGATGTGAGATCACCGGTAATGGTCATGCCGGCCGTAATCACTGCCTTCTCGTCGCTGACTTCCTTGGAAGGAGCCGCAGCAGGCATCTCAACGGGTGCCTGGCTCATCGTACCTGTGCTTGTAAGTTCGCTGTCCATCTTCTTCTCCTCAGATATAGTAGTTTTCTTGCTGTAATCCGCTTCTTGTGACTTTGCCGTATGCAGGCTGCCGAGAGCGCTCTCTGCTGGAGCGGGAGCTGCTTCCTCTTCCTCAATGCCGGAAATATCGGCTGCCTGAATTTTCTCTTTCTTCGAGGTCCCGTTCTTCACGGATGCGGGAGTCGTCTCCCGGCCGTTCGCGTCCACCTTCTTCGAAACCTGCTCCAAAAGGCCGTCCAGCTTGTTCAGCTCGTCCTGAACATTGATATCGCTGGAATCGGTATCCAAAGGTACTTCACTGCTGGTCTTGTTTTCTGCTTCGACATCCCCGCTGTCGCCGGGAATGAGCTCATCGACCGCGTCAGAGAAGTCCTCCTTGAAATCCTGTGTCCTTGCTGATTGGCAGAATCAGTGCTCCTTTCGCCTGCAGATCCTGGATCAGAGTCGGCAGGGATTCCACCGTCTTTTCCTTGTCTGCGGCGTCGTGCATCAATACGACCGACGTTTTGTATTTTACCACATCACTCATGACATTTTCAATAAGGTCGTCCGTGGTGTAAGCCTGGGTCGTGGCGTCCCCGTTGGCGACATTCCAGTCGTAGTAGGTGACATTCTGGGTGTTCAAAAATCGGATGAACTCGGCCATGTCCGTATTGGAGACCTTGTTCGAAGAGCCGCCCGGAAAGCGGTAATAGAAGCAGTCCACCCCGGTCGTGTCATAGATCAGATTCTGAATCTGGGTGAAATCGGCCTCAAAGGCCGCCTCCGAAGAGTAGATCTGGCTGTAGTCATGGCTGAAGGAATGCATGCCGATGGTGTGGCCCTCGTCCACGATCCGCTTCATGGCGGCTTTTGAAGCATCGTCTGTCTTTCCCGTCACAAAAAAAGTAGCCTTGACGCCATAGTCGTCAAGGATATCCAGAATCTTGTCCGTATTCGTGGAAGGCCCGTCGTCGAAGGTCAGGTAGACCTTCAGGATGTCGTCTTCCCCGGCGAGGTTTTCCTCTGCGGTCTTTGTATCGGCTACGAGGGTGCCGGAATCCATGTCCGCTTCCTGAGCCGCCGCCTCCGCCTTCGAGGTCTCAAGACTCGTAACCTTCTGTCCTAAGGACTTCAGCTCCCGCTGCAGGGAAAATACGGAAATTCCCAGAAGGGCAATGGCCACGATGGAGACAATGATATAAAAAATGAGAAAGTAGACGATGGCCATCTTCATCCGATGGACCCTCTTCCTCTTGTCCCTCTGCCTCTTCAGGACTTCCTGTTCGGTTGTGTCTGCTGTTGTATCGCTCATGAATAAATAATAACAAAAAATGTGCTATATGACGAGGAAACCTCTGTTCGAGTGAGCTTCGCCATATAACACATATGAAATCAGAATAAAAGATTATCCGTTGATCTGCTTTGCAACTTCCTCTGCAAAGTTCTCATTCTTCTTCTCGATGCCTTCGCCGGTCTCGAAACGAACGAACTCAACGATGGAAAGGTCGGTGCCCTCAGCCTTGGCAACAGTCTCAAGATACTTGCCTACAGACTGCTTGCCGTCCTCAGCCTTGACATAGATCTGGTCCATGAGGCAGACTTCCTTGAGTTCCTTGGAAATCCGGCCCTTGACCATGCCTTCCTTGACATTCTGAGGCTTCTGGGACTCCTTGGGGTCGTTTTCGATCTGGGCCATGATGATTTCCCGCTCATGATCGAGGAATTCCTGATCTACGTCCTTGTCGCTGACGTACTTGGGGTTCATGGCAGCTACCTGCATAGCTACGTTTGTAAGGGCTTCCTTGACGCCGTCGGTGACATTGGCTGCCTTTGCATGTACAAGGACAGCGATACGGCCGCCGCCGTGTACGTAGGAAACGACTGCCCCGTCATCGGCAGTGATCTGCTTGAATCGGCGGATGGAAAGGTTCTCGCTGATGACAGCGATTTCGTCTGTCAGAGCTTCCTTGACGGTCTTAGAAGGATCGGACTCCCACTTATCAGCAAAGAATCCGTCCATATCGGTAGCGCTGGTGTGCAGGGCCTGGAGAGCTACAGCATGAACATAAGCCTTGAAATCAGCGTTGTTTGCAACGAAATCGGTCTCGGAATTGACCTCGACTACAGCGGCCTTGTTGCCGTCAAGAGCGACATCACAGAGACCCTCTGCAGCGATCCGGCCGGCCTTCTTCTCAGCCTTTGCCTGACCGTTCTTGCGAAGATACTCGATTGCTTCATCATAATCGCCGTTGGACTCGGTGAGGGCCTTCTTGCACTCCATCATGCCAGCGCCGGTCTCATCGCGGAGCTGCTTAACGAGTTTTGCGGAAACTTCTGCCATTATTTTTTCCTCCGTTTTCAAAAGCAGGCCCCCGAAGCGCATCCGCCCCAGAGGTCTACATTATTCATAAAGTAATATTCTGTCGATGACTCAGGCCTCGGCTGCTTCTTCCTTGTCGGCTGCCTTTGCCTCTTCAACGCCCTGCTTTGCCTCGATGACAGCGTCTGCCATGGTGGAGGTCAGGAGCTTTACGGCGCGGATGGCGTCGTCGTTGCCGGGGATGATGTAGTCCAGCTCATCGGGGTCTGCGTTGGAATCTGCGATGCCTACGATGGTAAGGCCCAGAGCCCGTGCCTCGGAAACGCAGATATGCTCCTTCTTGGGGTCTACGACGAAGATGCAGTCAGGAAGATGCTTCATCTCCTTGATACCGCCGATATTCTTCTCAAGCTTCTCCTGCTCTTTCTTCAGGAGCATGACTTCCTTCTTGGGAAGGGCATCAAAAGTGCCGTCCTCAGCCATCTTCTCAATCTTCTTGAGACGGGCAATCCGGGTCTCGATGGTCTTGAAGTTCGTCAGCATACCGCCGAGCCAGCGCTGGTTGACATAGTACATACCGCAGCGCTCAGCCTCTTCCTTGATGGTCTCCTGGGCCTGCTTCTTCGTGCCTACGAAGAGAACGGTTCCGCCCTGGGCAACGATGTCGAAGATGGCGTTGTAGGCGTCGTCAACCATGCCTACGGTCTTCTGCAGGTCGATGATGTGGATGCCGTTCCGCTCCGTGAAGATGTAGGGAGCCATCTTGGGGTTCCACCGGCGGGTCTGATGACCGAAGTGTACGCCTGCTTCGAGAAGCTGCTTCATTGATAATACGCTCATAGTAACCTTCCTTTCGGTTATGCTTCCACACCCGTCGTCTGACCGGACTTACCCTGATGTTCGGACAGCGCAGCCTGTCTCCTGACGGAAGACGGTTCTGTGCGCAGGGCACCGATTCGGTCATCGGGATGTGTGAAATGTATATTCCCCTTCTGCACCCGCAAAAGGGCAGTCTGCGACCGCAAACCTTCGGTATATTAGCACAAAAGAAGAGCCCGCGCAAGGAGAATTTTGCGAGGCTCTCCTGTCTTATGAATAATGTAAAAACACCAACTCTTCCGCAGGCTTTCATCTGCTGTGAAAAGCCTTATTACCTGTGGCTGCTGATGGCGTTGGCGATCTTCTCGAAGCTGGCCCCCTCGGGAATCTGGAAGGTCCCGGCCCGGATGCGGGCGTCGTAGCCCCCCTGCTCGAGAAAGTCGTTGAAGGCGATAGGGTCCGTGATGAGGCCTGCCCGGTAGAGATTCTCCGCCACCTTGGCCGAATCCTGTCCGGCCGTAATCGTAATCGATACCGTTCCGGTCGGGGCCGCGGAAGTCGAAGAAGAATCCGTCCCGGTGTTTCCCTTGTAGGCGGCAGAGGCATCGGAAGTGCCGTTCTCCAGGGCCTTTTCGGCAGCCGCCGCATCCGCCTCGGCCTGCTGGGCAGTAAGCGTCTGCGTATCGGTACCTGCAGAAGAATCCGTCCCGGAAGCATCAGCAGTTGCATCTGTCCCGTTTGCCGAATCCGCTGTCGAATCTGTGCCAGAGGTATCCGCCGTACTATCCGTGCCGGCACCATCCGTTCCGGAAGCTGCATCTGTCCCGGACGTATCCGTTCCGCTATCGGTGTCGCCACCCCCGCTCGCTTCGCTCGCGGAGTCTCCGTCCGCCGCCACCGACCCGTCGGTCGTGACCGCTGCCCCGCTCTCCACGGAGGAAGCATCCACCATGCCGAGTTTTGCGGCCTGCCGCTTGATTTCCTCATCGGAAAGGGTCGGTTTTTCAAAAAGGAGGGCAATCGTAAATATAAGGGCCGTCACCAGAATGCCAAGACCCATGCCCCGCAGGGTATACTTCCGCTTCATGAGGCACTCCCTTCCGGGGCCTCGAAACGGTCAAGGACCAGACGGACCTCCCCCAGGCCGCAGCCCAGTTTTTTGGCAATTTCAATTTCGGAAAGGCCGTCTTTTTTCGCAGAGAGAATCTTTTCCCGAAGAGAGCTCCCCTCCTGCTCTTCCTCTGTCTCTTCAGCGTCCGTGCTTCCTTCCGCTTCGAGACGGTTTTTGAAGGCCTCCTTCAGGGAAGCCACGTCTTCCTTGGCCTTGGACTCGGCAGAAAGGCGCTCCTTCTCGGCCGCCGCTTCTTTTTCAATCTCCTCCTGCCGCTCTTCAGCGATGACCTTCTCATCGGAAAGCTTCTTAAGCTGGGCGTCCACCGAAGCCTTCATGGCCGTAAGCTTTTTCTCGGTCTCCGCCAGCTCGGCCGCCTGCTCATCCAGCTTCTGCTGCTTGTCGTTCAAACGGTTATAGAGAAACATGACCTCGTCGTGGGACTTGTTCATGGAGGAAAGAACCGTGTCCGAGAACTCGTTCATGGAAAGGAGCTTGTCGTTCGTGTCCCGGTCCGTGGCCCGCTCGATTTCGGCAACGGCATCGTCGGTCTTTTCCTGGATGCGGGAATCGATGTCTCCCTCGGCCGCGGAGAGTTCCTTCTCAAGAATAATCTTCACTTCCTTCTCGGAGAGCTTGTGGATATAGTCCACGTCCGAGGAAGAGAGCTTCTCCGAGACGAAGAAGCTGGCCGCAAGGAGCCCGGCACCCGCTATGAGAAGTATGATTTCCAGTGCTGTCATATGGTTTCCTGAATTTCTGCTATACAAAAATATAGAGGGGCTGCCCAAAAGCTGCCTCTCAAAAAGTCGCTTAAATCTTGATATCGAAGGAGCCATGGGGATTCTTCACGGTCACGGACCCGTCCGGAAGGACTTCGTGCTTCTTCTTTTCCTTCTTCTTGCCGGGTTCGTAGCCGGAGCCGTTTCCACCTTCCGCGTCCGCATTGATCTGGGGCCCGCTTTCAGCCGCGTCCGACCGCTCATTGACCCGGGTCCCGGCCTCCTGAGTCTCCCGCTCGAAGACGACCGCGATATTCTGCTGCTGCACCTGAGGCTGTTCCTTGACCTGATTGTTCTGGTTCTGGGCCTCCGGCGTATTCTGGATCATTCCGTTGAAGTCGACCGGGCGAATGGACATAGGCTGCTGCTCCTATATACTAAGTCCCGACAGGACATATAAAACCGCCCTGCCGGGATTTTAGGAATTATAAGTTCGATACCGTAATCTCTCCGTTCTTCTTCTCGAAGCGGCAGAAGGACCGCTTGTCCTTCGTGGTCTTCGAGAGGTCGGAAATGCAGATGGTGACTCCCGGAAAGATGTCCCGCCGCACGTCCACGCAGGCGTGCTTGGAATAGAGGAGCTCCTGGTGGAGGCCGTTGAACTCGACCCGGTCCTTCTGCAGGGTTTCCTTGGCCTCGTTCAGTTCCGTCAACAGGCGGTTCATATAGACCAGATTCTTCTGGTCCAGCTCCAGACCCTTCGAGATGTAGCCCCGGTAGGTCTGCAGGACGGGATTGATCTTCGCGATCTTCTGATTCAGCCCGGCAATTTCCTTCTGCAGGGCCAGATACCGTTCCTTCTTGTCGGGTGCCATGCCGACCTCGATGCGGGTCAGGGCCCCCATGGCGGATCCTATGGTCTGCGAAGACACCTTGCCGCCGGCCCGGATGACGCCGCCGGAAATGAAGCCCTTGCGCTCTTCGACCAGAATGTCCCCGCCGGCATTGACTTCGGAATAGATGATGGAGCCGGTCTCCACATAGCCCCCGGCAAAGACCTTGGCATTCTCGATGAACTTCGTCATGATATTGCCCCGGGCTTCGAGGATGCCCCGGTTTTTCCCGTGGATGCCGCACTTGACAATGATCTGGCCCCCGGCCCGGACATAGGCGTCCTCGACGACCCCGTCCACGACGACGTCTCCGAGGGCTTCCACCGTGAAGCCGCCCCGGACAGAGCCTACGACATGGACATTGCCCCGGTAGCGGATATTGCCAGTGGAATTGTCCACATCGGCCGGAACCTCATAGACATCCGAAACGAAGACCTGGGTTCCGTAGAGAGAGACATGGCCGTTGACCTTGGAAAAGATTTCGGTCTTGTCCTCGCTGATTTCGATATTCTTGCCGAACTCCAGGTGCTTGGCCCGGACCTGCCGGGTGGGAATGGTCTTGCCGTTTATGTCCTTGCCGGCATCGCCCCGATCGGCGGGAATAAGGCGGGCCAGAAGGTCGCCCTCCCGGACTTCATTGATGGTGTTCAGGTTCCGGTAGTCAACGGACCCATCCTCATTGTGCTTGGGCTTGAGGGAAGGATTGGTATTAAAGAAGTAGGTAATGGAAGCGTCCCGGCCCGGACGGGGAATGTCTCCCTGGGCAAAAACATAGTCGGTGCAGTAGCAGCGGTCCGAAGCAAAGGACAGCATGGCGTCCTGGTCCAGACCGTAGACAATGCCCATCTGGGATAGCTGGCCGATGATATCCCGGGTCTCCATGACCTTGCCGCCGAAAGAAGGCGGCATGAAGCGGCAGGTGGCCTTCATGCGGTCCAGAGACACTTTGACGGTCATCCGTTCCTGGCACTCGAGTCCGCCGGCATAGCCCACGGACATGGTCTCCTCGGAATCTGTCTCGAGGTAGTCCGCCAGAGCCTTGCGGTCATAATTCTCGTAGCCCTCGTAGCGGAGGTAGTCGTCAGCTTCCTTGAAGGACAGCTTCTGCCCGCCCTCCCGTGCGGGATGGATATGGCAGATGGTCTCGTCCGTGCGGACCTCTAATTGTATGTATGCATTGATCTGCGGCATATCTGGCTGTCTGCCTTTCCTGGCAAAGCAAAATATCAGAAGAATACAAAAGTCTCTGGGCTACGGAAATAAGCAGTTTCTCCTTCCGTGTCACCTGAAATGAAGAATCTGCTTCACTCCTGCATGAGCCCGTAGTAAGGACCCATGGTCTTCTTGAGTTTCATCAGGGCCCTGGTGTGGAGCTGGGAAACCCGGGATTCGGATACCTCAAGTACCCGGGCGATTTCCTTCAGGGTCAGGTCTTCATAATAATATAAAAGAATGACCTTCTGCTCCTTCTCCGTCAGCTGCTTCAATGCCTCAGAGAGGACCTTCTTCAGTTCCTCCTTGGAGATATTGTCCTCGGGAGTGATGAAGTGGGAATTATAAGTCGCATCGGAAACCGGTTCATTGCCGGCCTCCATGAATTCATTCAAAGAAACAAGGCCTGTGACCTTGAGCTGGGACTGCCAGGAGACATACTCATCGGAAGTGATGCCGAGTTCGTCCGCAATCTCGTCGTCGGAAGCCGGCTTCCCGGTCCGCATCTCCACGGACTTCGAAGCCTCGTCGAGTTTCCGCTGCTTCTGGCGGATGGTCCGGGGAATCCAGTCCATCTTCCGAATCTGGTCGAGAATCGCTCCCTTGATCCGCAGGGAAGCATAGGTCTCGAACTTGACATCCTTGGTGCTGTCGAACTTGTCGATGGCGTCAATGAGGCCGAAGACCCCGTAGCCGCATAGGTCGTCGAATTCAACATTCGAGCCCAGATACATGTAGAGGCGGCCGGCGACGGTCTTGACCAGGGGGGCGTATTCCAGTATGATCTGCTCCCGGATCTCAGGAGTCGGATGTTTTGTATAGGAAGCCCAAAGCTTGTCCCGGTCCTGTTCTTTCATACTCAGCTATTCTCTTCCCCGCCGCCTTCTTCGGACTCTTCTTCGCTCTCTTCATCCGAAGGGGCTTCTGCAGGCTTCTCACCCGAAGAAGCTTCTGTCTCAGCAGACTCTTCTTCGTCCTTCTTTGTATTGAAAAAATACCGGTCGAGAATGACCCGGACCACGATGCCGATGGCACCGAAAATAATAACCGTAATCAGCAGGCGGCCCACATAGATTTCGAGCTTGGCATGCTGCATGACGGAAATGATACAGGAAACGGCTGCCGCTGCCAAAGTGATGATAATGGGTATCGGACGGGTATTGACCTCGTCGTCCTGCTTCTTTTTCTTTTTCCCGCCGGCATCCTCAGCTCCTGCCGGAGCCTGCTTTCCGCCATTTCCGGAAGGCTTTTTTCCTGCAGAACCGCTTGCTTCTTTTTCTTTTGTCTCTTCTTCTGCCAATTCAGATCTTCTTTTCGGGCTTTCCCACGGACTTGACCAGGAAAGAGCCGTCCTCACTGTAGATTTCAACGGTACGACCGTAGTTCAGGCCGGTGTCCTCGGCCAGAAGACGGATGCCCAGTTCCTTGAGCTTGGCCTTGGAGGCCATGGCATTGCGCTCGCCGACATTGATGGCCGCGGAATTGCCTCCGGCCATTTCGAACATCTTCGCCCCGCCGGCAATCTTCGCAACGATTCTGGCCTTCGAAGCCCCGGCCTTCACCATCTGGTTCAGAAGTTCCGTAATCCCCGTATCGGCAAACTTGGCAATATTTGAATTGTTCCGGATGGCGGTACTGTCCGGCAGCATGATATGTGCAAGGCCCGTAACCTTCGTCGTGGGGTCGTACATCGCTATTCCGATACAGCTGCCAAGACCTATGGTGGTCAGATTGTCCGGGTATTTGCATACCTTCAAATCCGCCATGCCAACCTTGATCATCTGTCCCATAACCTATTCCCCGTTTGCTTCAGACAGGCATTCCCAGTGCGGAAAGAATCTTTTCGTAGGAGTCCCCCTCAGGCATCAGGATGAAGTATCCGCTGATGTCCATGCCGTCGCCCATCTCCGTATTGATGAGAAGGGCCTTGTCCCCCACCATGCCGAACTGGATGGCCGGCACGGACAGGATGGCCGCCGCCATATCGATGGAGATATAGGGAACCGTCGGCGTAATCGTGAGATTCGTGAGACCCGACAGGGCGGACAGATAAGCCGATGAAATAATATTTCCGATTTCCTTCAGGGCCGACATATCCATCTCATCAAAGTCGGCGTCATAGTCGGGATCCCGCATCATAAGGCGGTTGACGAGGTGGTGGGCACTCGGCAGATCCATGAGATACATCATGGAGCCGTCGATATCCGTTTCCACGCCCAGCATAATGCCGACCACAATCTGTTCCTCGGAACCGATAGCGCTGCCAATCTTTTCGACGGGCATGAGCTCGACATTGGGAACGCTCATGTTCATCTTCAGATTCAGCATATTCGCAATCGCCGTCGTCGCATTGCCGGCGCCGATATTGCCGATTTCCTTCAGGACATCGTAGTATTTTTCATTAATCTCATCAAAAGACATCTCGGACATGAGATAAACTATCCTTTCCTGCGGTCAGAAAACAAGGCTGCAGAAGGAAATAACCCTATGCAGCTTGTTCTTTCCAATAGCAAGGTTCAAAAAGGCTCACCCGTCCACGGAATCGACGAGGGCAGAAATTTCAAAGATGGAGATCAGGTCATCCCCGTTTTTGCCGACCCCGTTGATGAAGGAGGACTGGTTCTTCTTGTTCTGGCTCGACCGGTCGATTTCGTTCTCCCCGAGGGAAACGACCTCGCGGACTTCGTCGACCAGAATGCCTACCAGGCCCTGGGCCTCCAGCTTCAGGATAATGATCCGGGTGGCGCCGGTAATCTCGTCTTCCCCGAGACCCATCTTCCTGTGGGCGCTCATGACGGGAACGACCTCGCCGCGGAGGTTGATGACACCGGCATAGTAGTCAGGTGTCTTCGGCACCCGGGTGATCTTCGGCATCACGACGATATTGTCAATGTAGGAAATATCGATGCCGTACTGCTCGCTTCCTATGCGGACAACGATGTATTGCTTCTTCTCTTCTTCAACGCTGTCAAGTTCAAAATCGCTCATGAAAATTTCCTCCGAAAACTATCTGCTCCGCTGGGGGAGCTATTGTATCGCAGAGTATCAGGCTGTACGCAACGCGTATTAGATCAATGCGTTGATATCCAGGATCATGGCGACTTCGCCATCGCCGAGGATGGTGGCACCGCTGATGATCTTGTTGTGCTCGATGACTTTTCCGAGCGACTTGATAACGATTTCCTGCTGGCCGATGAGGTTGTCGACAATGAGGCCGGCCATGGACTCGCCCTTGGTGACAACGACGACGGTCAGTTCCTCATCGGGATCGTCCTCCTTGTGCGGGCAGTCGAGAATGTCGCGCATGCGGATCAGAGGAATGACCATGCCCCGGAGGTAGATGACCTCGTGGGCCTCGACATACTTGATATCCTTGACCGGGATGGACTCAATATTCATGATGGAGGCCAGGGCGATCGCATACTTCTCGTCTGCGATATCGACCATGAGGGCCTGGATAATGGCGAGGGTCAGCGGCAGGCGGACCGTAAAGGTCGTGCCCTGTCCCAGGGTGGTCTTGACGGTGACATCGCCGCCCAGGGCCTCAACATTCGACTTCACGACGTCGAGACCTACGCCTCGGCCGGAGATATCGGTGATGACCTTCGACATAGAGAAGCCGGGGTCAAAGAGGAAGTCGATGATTTCCTTCTGGGTCAGTTTTTCGGCATCGTCAGGAGTGACAAGGCCTTTCTCGATGGCTTTTGCCTTGACGGCTTCCGTATCGATGCCGGCACCGTCATCGCCTACCTGGATGATGACATTGTTGCCTTCCTGGAAGGCGTTGAGGAAAATATTTCCCTGCCGGGGCTTGCCGGCCTTTTCACGGACGTCCGGGTCCTCAATGCCGTGGTCGGCGGAGTTCCGGAGGAGGTGCTGCAGGGGGTCGCCGATCTGGTCAACAACGGTCCGGTCCAGCTCGGTCTCTTCACCGGTCATGACCAGGTCCATGGGCTTGTTCAGCTTCCGGGACAGGTCACGAATCATACGCGGGAATTTGTTGACCGTAGACTCGATAGGAACCATTCGAACCTTCATGACCGATTCATGCAGGGTCGTGGTGATTCGCTCCAGGTATTCAATCTGTTCATGCAGCTGCTGGTTCTCCGGAGAGGAGCCCTGCTCGGAATCGCTGATGGACACGAGGGAGTTCTTTGCAATGATGAGCTCGGATACCTGATTCATCAGGGCATCGAGCTTTTCGATATCGACACGGACCGTCCGGGCGGTGACGGGCTTGCCGGCCGGCTTCTTTGTTGCTGCGGCAGAGGCCTTGGCGGGGGCCGGAGCGGACGCAGCTGCCGGGGCAGGGGCTGCAGGAGCAGCTGCCGGGGCCGGAGCTGCTGCAGGAGCAGCTGCTGACGCTGCGGCTTCCTTCTTCTCTTCTGCGGCTTCCTTTTCCTTTTCAACCTTGTTGTAGGTGTCGACGGTGACCTGTTCACCGATGGCGTGGTCGATTTCGGAAACCTGGGTGATGGCGTCCTTAATCTTGTCAAAAGGTTCCTTGGACGCAACTATGATAGAGAAGTCCGTATCGAACTTCTCGTCTTCGATATCCTGGGAGGAAGGGGAATAGATCAGAATCTCGCCGAAATCTTCGACGGCTTTGAATACAAGAAAGGCCCGGGCTGCCTTGAGCAGGCATTCCTTCTGGACCGAAACAGTGAAGGCATAGACATTCTGCCCGCCGTCAATGGCGGACTGAATCTGCTCCTTCTGGGAATCTTCGAGGGTGATATTGAGGTAAGCCTTGCCGTCGGTTTCGGCAGGGGCTTCTTCGGCCTTGGGAGCTTCGGCCGCAGGCGCAGGAGCGGCAGCAGCTGCTGCACCGCCGTTGGCGCCGGGCAGGAAGGCGTTCAGCTTGTCAATCAGGGCAGCGTTGTCTTCGGTGCCCTCGTCGGATGTAGCCTTGACATTGTCCAGATAGGCCTCAATGGCATCAAGGCACTGGAAGAGGACATCGATCATCTCGGCATTGACCTTGACTGTGTCATTCCGGACCTCGGAGAAGACATTCTCCATATCATGGGTCAGGTGCTGCATGCGCTTGAAGCCCATGGTCCCGGCCATACCCTTGAGGGAGTGAGCTGCACGGAAGATCTCATTGATCGTATCCTTGTTCTCGGGCTCCTTCTCGAGGATCATGATATTGTCCGACAGACTCTGAATGTGCTCATTCGTCTCGTCAATGAAAATATCAAGGTATTGACTTACATCCATCTCTATACCCCCATCTTCCTGGCTAGTGATTTCGCGATATCCGTCAGTGGCTGGATCTCATCCGCGAGACCGGCGTTGACGATCGCTTTCGGCATTCCGTACACGACGCAGGTGGACTGTTCCTGCGCGATACAATAGAGATTCTTCTCTTTCTTCAGATGCTGAATCCCAACGGTTCCGTCCATGCCCATGCCGGTAAGCACCGCACAGAGAATGGATGGAATGGACAGGTACTTGAGCGATTCGTACATGACATCCGCACAGGGCCGGAGATTGTTCACCGGGGGAGCGTCGTAGACATGGGCCTTCATGGCCCCCTTCGCGTCCTCGACGACCTCGAAATGACGGCCACCCGGGGCGATGTAGACGTGGCCGGGTTTAAGCAGCTCTCCGTCTTCCGCTTCTTTCACGACATTGGGAGAGGTCTCCTGAATGCGCTTGGCGAGGGAATCGGTAAAGCCCTTCGGCATATGCTGTACAATCACTACGGGTACAGGAAATTTCCCGGGAAGCATCGGGATGACCGTGTGCAGGGCCTGGGGTCCGCCGGTCGACGATGCGATGGCCACCAGCTGATACGGATAGGAGGACCGGACCACGTGCCGGGCCGGCTGAACTCTCTTCACTGCCGGAGAGGGCTCCACCCGGGAGCTCGGGGCCGGAGTGCTGCTGCCTGAGGGAACCCTGAGGGTCCGCCGCAGGGCCACTGCAAGGGACTCCGCGAAGGCATCCGTATCGTTCGAGGACATCCGGAAGGGGTGAACCACAACGGCCGACGGACCCTTCAGCGCCCTGGCCGCCGCCTCCTCTGTCGGATAGCACATGGCTATGAGGGGGACGGACAGGCCCTCTTCCTTCATCTTCTCAAAGATTTGGGAAGAGGATGCATCATGGGACATGCAGACATTGTAGCAGACCGCATCGTAATGCTTTTCCTTCAGCCGCTTGACCGTGCTGTCCGCACTGTAAGCGCTGTCGGTTGCAGAAAATTCCTGAACTGAACTGATTATATCACAGATGAGTCTTCTCATGAGTGCAGAGTCATCTACTACCAATATCTCATACATGACTATCCACGTTCCTTTTGCCGGATCCGGCGTTCTTCTTCAAAAATGTAGTGCACAATTCTCTCCTGGGCGTCGGAGTCCTTGAAGAGGATCTGTATTCGGTAGGTCGTATTGTCCGTGCCTTCGACGAGGGAGGTTCCCTTGATGCGGCCGATGACTTCGATGAATTCCTTTCCCTTGGGGTTCTCAATCGGAAAGCGAAGGAGGAGGTAATGGACGTCCTTGAGGTTCTGGGTCGTAACGAAGCGGATGCCGCCACCACTGATATCGAGGATCGTCCCTTTTCCCATGACCCGCTTCTGTGCAGGCGTTTCCTGCAGGAGGCCATGGAGTTCCTTCATGCTTTCAATGGTACCCGCCTCATCTGAAAGAGTAACATAAAGAAGCGGAATATAACAGTCCAGACGGTAAAATTCCCTCCGCTGCCAGCGCTCGATGGGCTCGGCCAGTTTGAAGAGGTAGACCGGAAATTTGCCGTGCCGGTAGCGGTTCTCAATAGTGGCAACGCCGCGGAAGAGGCCTTTTTCCCCGAAGAAAAGAAGCTCATAGCGGATATTCTCCATGGAAAAGAGGATGTAATTGCCCTTCACGAGGGGCATGTCGAGTTCCACCGTGTCATTTCCGGTGACGTTGTAGACGCTCGAAACGTACATAGGAGCCTCTTCCCCGGTCTTTTTCGCCCTCTCTGCCTCCTGCACCGTACGGATTTCCACCCGCATGCCGGGCAGGATGCTTTGCAGCCCGAAATCTTTTTCTGCCATTATCTTCTACTCCCTTTTTTATGACTAATGTAGAACAGCTATTTTGGATGCTTCTTCCATGCGTCAGAAATGCCCGACATTTCAGCCATTTCCCGCAGGCCTGAAAATGCCATACTCTCCGGCGGCCTGAAGCCTCAGGCCTGCTTTCTCCCGATGAAGCTGCGGAAAAATCCGGGCAGGGAAAAACCGGCGGAGGGTTTCGCCGCCCCGTCAGAAAGGACATCGGCACAAGCCGCAAAGGCCCGTGCGCTCTTGGCTGAAGGGTTCACAAGGGACACCACGTTCTGACTCTTGACCGCTTTCTCCAGGGCTTCGTCGTTGGGAACCGAGCCCAGATAGTCCATGGAACCCGAGAGGAAGCGGGTCACGATGGAATTCATCTTCTCGTAGAGGGCTTTTCCTTCGGCCTCGGAGGCCACCCGGTTGGCCAGGAAGCGGATCTTCGTGTCCCTGGGGGAAAAGTCCTCGTTTCGGTAGAGGGCCTTCACCAGGGAATAGGAATCCGTCATGGAGGCGGGCTCCGGCGTCACGACGAGAATCACTTCCGGAGACTTGATGACGAAGGACAATACCTGGTTCGAGACCCCGGCTCCGGTATCTATAATTAATATATCGGTCATCCGGTTCAAAGCCGAAAGGGAACGGACCAGTTCCCGGACCTGGTCGGCCGAAAGGTCGTTCAGGCCTACAATTCCGGAACCGCCGGAGATGAAGCCTATGTCCATGGGACCCTTCGTCACGACCTCGGAAAGGGGCATGCCCCGGTAGATGACGTCCGAGAGGTTGTACTTGGGAACCGTGCCGAACATGACTTCGACATTGGCAAGGCCGAAGTCGGCATCGAAGATGATGACCCTTTTGCCCATCTTCCGGAAAGCGACGGCCAGGTTCACGGCGGTATTCGATTTTCCCACGCCGCCCTTGCCGCTGGTGACTGTGATCAGCCGGGCGTTTTCTATATTTCTCTGCTCCCTCAGTTTAACTACGTTTCTGAGGTGCTCGGCCTGATCCATCCGTATTTCCTCCGAGCAGGAGCTTGGTCAGCTTCTGCATATCTATCTCCTCAATATCATCCGGCACGGACTGGCCTGTCGTCACATAGGACAGCTGCTTGCCGGAATAGAGGCGGGCATTCAGGATATTCCCGTACATCTCGGTCTCATCGAGCTTGGTGAAAATCAGCGTGAAATCACAGAAGTCGCTGTAGGAATCGATGATTTCCCTGAGGTCGGGGTACTTGGTCGTGGCGGAGAGAACGAGATAGATCTCAGAATTCGTCCCTTCGGGGACACTCGAAAGCATCTTTTTCAGATTCTCCCGCTGCTCCTCGTTCTTGTGGGAAAAGCCCACGGTATCGACGAGGATTAAGTCGGCGTCCGAGACCTTCTCAATCTCCTCTCCGATTTCCTCCGGGGCATAGACGATGTCAATCGGAATCCCCAGGATATCCGCATAGACCTTTAACTGCTTCGTGGCCGCAATCCGGTAGGTGTCTGCCGTAAGAAGGGCCACGGAGTTCCGCTTCTCCACCTTGAACTCGGAAGCGATTTTCGCAATGGTCGTGGTCTTGCCGACTCCGGTGGGACCGACGAAGAAGCAGACCAGGGGCCGCTTTTCGGGAATCTTCACGGGATTCGGGGTGCCGAGAAGGAGAACCATCTTCTGATAGACGCTTGAAATCAGGTAGTCGAGGCTGTTCTCCCGGGTCACGATGGAGCCCATATCGGAGATAATCCGGTTTACGTAGCGCTCGTCCACCTCGTGGTCCATGAGGACATTGTAAAGGGTCCGGATGAAGCCCGAATTCTTTTCGGAAATGGGGCCGGCGGAAGAAGACGTCACAGCGCTCCGGCCGGGAAGGGGCATGGTCTCCTGTGGAACGGAAGGCTGACTGGAAGAAGATCTGGAAACCGGTTTTTCTGCCGGAGTTTCCGCTGCTGCTTTCCGTCTTCCGGCTGCTTCAATGCCGGTCATGCCGTGGGCCGTGGTGCGGGTGTTTGCCGTCACGTCGTTTTTCTTGATGACCGGGCTTTCGCTGCTGAAATGGCGGACGTCGCTGCCCGAAATATGCTCGGCGTTTTCAATGACCTCGTTCACTTCTTTGAAGGCACTCTTGAGGTCGTCCTCAGTCACTCTGGCCCCCTTCTTCTCCGAGGGGTGGAGGGCCTCGCCAAGGGTATCATCGACGGTCATATCGAATCCCCCGGCTCGGCCCGAGGGGGTTGCTTTCGTATAGGTCTTTCCCGCGGCAGCCGGCTCGGCCCCTCCCAAAGGGGTGTACTCATACTGCGGCTCGGCTTCCGCCTCGCGGGAAATATTATTCTCATGATGTACGGGAGACGCAGTAAATACGGATGCCTCGTCCTCCTTCGGCACGAACTCGTCCTCGACCGCTGCCGTCACTTCGTAAGAAGGCTTTTTGAAGGAGCCCAGGAAGCCCTTGGGATGGACCTCCTTCACATTCATGATGACGACCCGGGGCCCGAGCTCTGCTTTCGCGTTTTCGATGGCCTCTTCTTTTGTCTTTCCCTGATATTTTTTAATTGTCATCGGACTCCCCTATCGTTCCGACGGATTCAATCCGGATGTTGGGTTCAATTTCGTTATACGAAATCACAATCAGATCATCGATGTAGTCAGCCGCCAGCCGCTTGAAGTACATGCGGACGATGGCCTGGCAGACGACGATGGCGGGCTTGCCCATGTCCTCGAGCTTCTTGATCTTCTCCTTCGTGTCGTTCATGATGGCATCCACCCGGGCCGGATCCAGGGAGAAGTAGACGCCCTGCTCCGTGTGCTTGACGCCGGCCATGATTTCCTGCTCGACTTTGGGAGACAGAAGAACGACCTGGTTCGTGTCGGTCTCGTCGAAGAACTTCTGGGAGATGGCCCGCTTCAGGCCCTGGCGGACGTACTCGGTAAGGACATCCGTATCCCTTGTGGAAGAGGACCGGTCGGCCAGAATTTCGAAAATCGAAAGCAGGTCGCGGATGGAGATGCCTTCCTCGAGGAGGTTCTGCAGGACCTTCTGGACTTCGCCGAGAGACATCTGGGCCGGAATGAGCTCGTCCACGAGGACGGGGTTGGTCTGCTTGAGATTGTCCACGAGGTTCTGGGTATCTTGGCGGGTGAGGAACTCGGCGATGTGCTCCCGAATGACTTCGGTGAGATGGGTCGCAATGATGGAGGGCGGGTCGACGACCGTATAGCCTAAGGACTCCGCCCGCTCCCGCTGGCCTTCGGTAATCCAGATGGCCGGCAGGTGGAAGGAGGGTTCGAAGGTCGGAATACCGGCAATCTCCTCCTGAACATAGCCGGGGTTCATGGCCATGTAGTGGTCGAAGAGAATTTCACCCTCGGCCACCTTGATGCCCTTGATCTTGATGATGTACTGGTTGGGATTGAGCTGGATATTATCCCGCAGACGAATGATGGGAACGACGGTACCGAGCTCCAGGGCAATCTGCCGCCGGATCATGACAACCCGGTCCAGAAGGTCGCCGCCCTGGTTTACGTCAGCCAGGGGGATAATGCCGTAGCCGAACTCCAGCTCGATGGGGTCGACGTTCAACAGAGAAACCACGTTCTCCGGTTTTCGGATCTCCTCGGCCTCGGTCTCTTCCTCGGCCGTCTCCTGTTCCACCTGCTCCTGACCCATCGAACGCTGCATCGAAACGCCGGAGATGATGAAGAGGGCTCCGAAGGCCAGGAAAAGGAGGTCGTTCAGGGGCGTGAAGAAGCCCAGGAAGATCATGGCCCCGCCCACGATATAGAGAACTTTCGGAATGCCGAAAAGCTGTTTGACCAGGGTGGACGAGAAGTCGACTTCCTTGGAGCCCTTGGTCACGAGAATACCGGTAGCCAGGGATATGAGGAGGGAGGGAATCGAGGAGGATAGACCATCGCCGATGGTCAGGATCGTGTAGCGGTTCAGGGCCTCCTGAATCGTCATGCCCTGCCGCATCATGCCCATGACGAGACCCCCGACGAGGTTGATCATGGAAATAATGAGACCCGCGGTCGCATCTCCCTTGACGTACTTCGTGGCACCGTCCATGGAACCGAAGAAGGCCGATTCCTCCTGCAGCTTGTTCCGGCGCTCACGGGCCTGCTCGTCGGTGATGGCTCCGGTATTTAAGTCCGCGTCGATTGCCATCTGCTTGCCGGGCATGGCGTCGAGGGTGAACCGGGCCGTAACCTCGGAGATACGCTCGGTACCTTTATTTATGACGACGAACTGGATGATGATCAGGATGACGTAGACGATGGCCCCGATGATGAGGTCGCCGCCGCCCATGAACTGACCGAAGGACTCGACGACATTTCCGGGCTGGCCGGTGGAAAGGATGAGCCGGGTCGAGGACACGTTCAGGGAAATACGGAAGATGGTCGTGAAGAGGAGGAGGGTCGGATAGAAGGACATATCCAGAGGCTCCTTGACGAAAAGGCAGTTCATCATGACGACCAGGGCCACGGAAATATTGAAGGCCAGCATGATGTCGAGGAGCCAGGAGGGAATCGGGACGATCATGAACATGACGGCGGCCAGGATATAAAGGGCTACGCCATAGTCCGACACATTGAGCTTCTTCAGGGTCTCGGTCATGTCCCGCTTTCCTCCTTTCCATGAATAATAATAATGCTTACTGACTGCCTTCCTCGCAAAAAAGCGAATCTCCGCAATTAGTAAGCATTATACCAAAAATACCACAACTTGTATATCAGACTCAAAATAAATACAAGATTTTCCTATTTCCGCCCACCTGTGCTGCCGCTGCCCGGCCGCCGGGCAGTACGGCCCTGCTGACTATATACCATGGCCAGAATCTCGGCCACGGCCTGGTAGAGCTCGGCCGGAATTTCCTGGTCTAAGTCCACGGTCGTATAGATGGCTCTGGCCAGAGGCTTGTTCTCGACAATGGGGACACCCGCCTCTTTGGCCGCCTCCCTGATTCGCTGGGCCAGATACTCCTCGCCCTTGGCCACCAGGATAGGGGCCGGGGCCACGTCGGTATCGTACTTGATGGCGACGGCGATATGGGTCGGGTTCGTGATGACGACATCCGCCTGGGGGACGTTCTTCATCATACGCCGCTGGGAAGCCTCCCGCATCTTCTGCTTCTGCCGGCTCTTGATCTCAGGATCACCTTCCTGGTCCTTGTACTCGTCCTTGACTTCCTGCTTGGTCATCTTCAGGTTCTGATTGAACTTCCACCGCTGGAAGAAGAAGTCGGCAAAGCCGATGACGAGGTAGACAAGGCTGATCCGGAGTCCCAGATCCACCACCATGTCAAGGACCAGGGAAATGCCCTGATTTAATGGCATCTCGTAGAGAAGGAAGATGTCCTTGAGGCGGCCGGACAGGTAGGAATAGGCGATAGCCCCGATTAGGGCGATCTTCGCAATCGAAAGCAGCAGGCGGAACAGGGCCTGGGTATTGAACATCCGTTTGAAGCCCTGGATGGGGTTGAACTTGTCAAAGGAGGGCTTCAGGGGCTCCGTCGAAATCTGGAACTTGAACTGGAGGCCGTTCGAAAAGAAGGCGATGAGAAAGCCCCCGAGGAGGAAAGGCAGGGCCGCCAGGATGTATTGAAGGGTACTGGCGCCTAAGACCCTGGCCACGGTCCCTGTCGTAAGTCCGCTTCGGTCCGAGGCCACGACTTCAGTGATTTCATTTCCGAAGGCCCAGTTGAAAAGGCCCTCAAAGCGGCCGCCCACCATGGTGCCAAAAAGGCGCAGCATGAGAAAGATGCCGATGAGTTCGAAGGAGTTGGCAAGCTCCTGGGATTTAGCTACCTGACCTTTTTTTCGGGTATCGCTGATTCGCTTTTCGGTAGGAGCCTCGGTCTTCTCTCCGCCGGGTCCGTCGCCGAAGAACTGGAGATTGTAGGAAAGAAGGGGCTTGCGAGAAGGCGCACAAGTCCCGGCGAGGCTGCAGGAACGCCGTCCCGCCGGGATATATATATGTTTTACATTATTCATATAAACCATATACCTAATGCATATCCTCCACTGCTTCAGGGATAATCCGCTTCATCTCGTCGGCAATCATGTCCACAACCTCCGGGAAAAGGAAGACCGTGAGGAAGATGGCCGCGAAGCCCACGAGAATCTTGATCTGGACGCCGACCGAAAACATGTTCATCTGCGGGGCGACTTTCGCCATGACGCCGAGAATCACGTTCGTCATCAGCATGCAGCAGAAAACCGGCAGGACGATGCGGAAGCCGATGATGAAGAAATCTGCCATGTATTTGACGGAGAGGTTCAGAAGGTCGTCCCAGTGAAAGTCCGCCCCGTTCAGGGGAATCAGGGAGAATGAGTCGCAGATGGCCCGAATCACGTACCGGTGCAGGTTCGAGGCCAGGAGCATCAACATGAGGAAGTAATAATAGGTCTGGCCGGTAATCGTGGTCTGGGTGTTCATGGACTGGTCGAACTCGGAGACCATGGAAAGGCCGATATCCATATCCATGAGGTTGCCGGAGAAACTGATGATGGAGGTGCAGATATTGGCCACGAAACCCATGATGAGGCCCACGATGACTTCCTTCAGGACCACGACCGCGTAGCCGATGACCGAGCCGTAGGCAAGCTCCACCGGCTGCATGACCCCGGCCACCATGATGGCAAGAAGAGCCGAAAAGCCCGCCCTTACCATGGTCGGCACGGACCGGTCCGAGAAGATGGGGGCCGCGAAAAGGAAGGAGGCAATCCGGACAAAGATCAGGAGAAAATATTCAAAATCCGCGAGAGAATATGTGTTCTGAACCATGCGCCGCTATCGGATATAGAGGGAGAAATCCGTCCACAGGGTCGTCATATAGTTGACAATCGTGTTCAGGATGAAGGAACCGAAAACCATGAGGGAAATGAAGATGGCCAGGACCTTCGGTACGAAGGTCAGAGTCTGCTCCTGAATACTCGTCACGGTCTGAAAGATGGAGACGATGAGACCCACCACCAGAGACACAAGAAGGGGCGGGGCCGAGCAGATGATGGTGTTATAGTAGGCATCCCGCATGATGTCGAGAATCTGTCCTTCCGTCATGACATTTTCTCCTTATGAATAATGTAAAACAAATACTTTTTTCTCCCGGTCGCGACCCCTGCCGCTCTCCTTCCGTCAATAGAAGGTTTTGACAAGAGACCCGATGACCAGATTCCACCCGTCCGCCATGATGAAGAGCAGAATCTTGAAGGGCATGGAAATCGTCGTCGGCGGCAGCATCATCATACCCATGGACATAAGGACCGAGGCCACGACCATGTCGATGACGATGAAGGGGATGTAGATCAAGAAGCCGATGATGAAGGCCGTTCGGAGCTCGGACAGGATGAAGGCCGGTACCAGAACGATGAAGGGCACGTCGTCATAGTCCTCGTAGGTGACCTGGGCGATGTCGCAGAAGAGATTTAAGTCCTTGGTCTGGGTCTGCCCGTACATAAACTCCCGGATGGGCTTCTCCGCTTCGGAAAGGGCCTGCTCCTGGGTGATGGTCCCGTTATCGAGGGGCACCAGGGCGTTCTGATTGATCTGGACCATGGTGGGCCACATGATGAAAAGGGTGAGAATCAGGGCAAGGCCCGTGATGACCTGGTTGGGGGGCGCGGTCTGGGTATTTAACGCCGCCCGCACGAAGTGGAGAACGACGATGATTCTCGTGAAGCTTGTCAGCATCACGAGAATCGACGGCGCCAGGGCGATGACCGTGAGAATCAGGAACATCCGAAGCTGGGCCGAAAGGGAGGTATTCTCCCCGTCAAAGGTCAGGGAAAAGCCCCCGGTGCCCGTCGTGGAGTTCGACGCATTCGGAGCGTACTCAGTCGAGCCGTAGTCCGTGTAGTAGGGATTCGTCGTATTGTCATTCCGGCCGTACTGGCTGTTGTCCAGATTCTGGCTGTTCGTCCCGTACTGGCTGTTGGCGTCCTGGGGGGACTCGATGTCCGACCCGTTGTCGTTTGCAGTCTGGGTCTGGTCATTGGCCACGGTGTCCCGGCCGGTATTCGGCGTGGTCAAAGACCCCACGCTGTTCGTGCCGCCCGAAGACGATGTGGTAGTCGTCTGCGAGGCTTCTGCCCGGCCGCTTTTTCCCATCGGGAGGATGAGGGAGACCGAAATTGCTAAAAAAAGAGCCGCCAACGAAAGACTGGCGGCCACAATGATTTTTTTAAGATTCTTTTTCATTTTTCCCTTTAAAGGAGGAAAGGATGTCCCCGAAGCTCTTTCCGGAAGAAAAACCATGAGCCGCCAGGGATGAGGCTTTCGTCTTCTCAAGGTCCACAAGATCATCTTTCGAAATCTCCCCGAGGGTAGTGATTTCATTCTTCCCCAGGGCGATGACGAAGTAGCGGTCTTTACCTACTTTCACGATTTCGAGAAAACGGCCGTTGCCAATTTTCGCAGTCTCTATGATCTCGACATTGCCGCCCGTCCCGTGCTTCTTCTGGTAGCCCGCAATCCACTTCGTCGTGTAGTAGGTCAGAATCAGAACCACGACGAAAATGATCAGGACAACGATGAGCTGAAAGACGCTCTGCAGCGAGTCGGTCGAAACGAGGAGCATTGCTTAGCCGATGACCTTCTTCACAGCCTCAAGGACACGCTCGGCCTGGAAGGGCTTGACAATGAAGTCCCGGGCACCGGACTGGATAGCCTCGATAACCATGGCCTGCTGGCCCATGGCGGAGCACATGATGACGTTCGCGTTCGGATCCTTCTCCTTGATTCCCTTCAGGGCGCCGATGCCGTCAAGCTCGGGCATGGTGATATCCATGAGGACCAGGTCGGGATTGCATTCGGAATAGGCTTCAATAGCTTTGACACCGTTTTCAGCTTCTCCGACGACATTGTAGCCGTTCTTCGTCAGAATATCCTTGATCATCATTCGCATGAACGCCGCGTCGTCGCAGATAAGAATGTTCTTTGCCATCTCTACTCTCCTTAGTTGATAATAAACAATCGAGTATAATAATACATTTTTCGAAAGAATCTATCAAGTAAATATTTCAAATACAAAAAAGCCTTTAACGCTTCTGACTCACTTGACAATTTCGGTGATTCGGATACCGAAGGACTCCTCGATGACGACTACCTCGCCCTTGGCCACATACTTGCCGTTGACGAGGACGTCGATGGGCTCGCCGGCGATTTTGTTCAGCTCGATGATGGTGCCGGGAGCGAACTCCAGAATATCCTTAATGGACTTATGCGTCCGGCCGAGCTCCACCGTGACCTCCAGAGGCACGTCCATGATGAGGTCGATGTTCTCGGACGAGTATGTATTCGGGAAAGCTCCCTCGAAGGTCGTGAACTGGGCCGGCTGCACGTTGACCGGCTGCTGCATTGGCATAGGCTGCGCATAGCCCATCTGGGGCTGCGCATAGCCCTGCATGGGCGGAGCCATCTGCGGCTGCTGCATCTGCATCTGGGGCTGAGGAGCCGGCTGGGGCTGCTGGGCCTCGATGGGATTGGCCTCCATCTGGGCAGGAGCCACAGGCTGGGCGTAGTCGTTTGCCGTCTCTCCGAAGGCTGCGTCGTCGACCGTGGAATTCGAGTCCGTCTGCATGTTCTTCTTGATGGACTCGACCATGGACTTGGCCAGGTCGATCGGGTAGAGCTGCATCATGATGGAGTCCACCAGGTCCCCGACCAGGAGGCGAAACTGGACCTTGATAAAGTCTCCCTTGATGAATTCGCCGATCCCGTCCAACGTGGCCGTATCCTGCAGGTCGATGAGGTCGGACGTAGGCGGGGAAATATCGACGGTCTCATTCAGCATGGAGGAAAGAGATGTCGCCGAGGACCCCATCATCTGGTTCATGGCCTCGGAAATGGCGGAAAGGTGAATCTCGCCGAGTTCTTCGTCGACGTTGGTCCCGTCGCCGCCCATCATGAGGTTGGTGATGACCTTGACGTCGTCTTCCTTCAGGATCAGAAGGTTACTGCCGTCGATACCTCTCGTGTAGGAAATTTTTATGAGGACGCAGGGCTTTTCATAGAGTCCTACGATTTCATCCCAGTTGGAAACGGATACGATCGGGGTCGAAATCTCGACCTTTCTATTTACGAGGGAAAAGAGGGCCGTCGCAGCGGAGCCCATGGAAATATTGGCAATCTCGCCGATGGTATCGATCTCGTCCGAGGTCAGGGAACCTCCGTTGGCCCCCCGCTGGGTAGCCGCCACGGTGGAAGCCGCGTCGCCTCCCGGTATTCCCCCGGCTATGAGGGCATTGATTTCTTCCTGTGAGAGTGTGGTGTCACTCATCTTCATCCTCCCTGATTATGCTGGTAACACGGACCGCATAGTCGTTCCCGTAGGAGCCGGGAAGGGCCGTGAATTTCTTCAGATTGCCCACATAGACATCGAGCTCGTCGTCGACCTTCGTGTCGAGACGGATGATGTCGCCGACCTGAAGGGCAGCAAAATCGGATACATTAATCTGGCTGTTGCCAAGCACAGCGGTGACGGGTATATCGGCTTTCCGGATGAGGACCTCGATATCATCAGTGAAGTTCTCGTCCGTCTTTTCCTGCATATTCGAATACCAGAACTTGGTATTCAGCTTGTCCATGACAGGCTCGAGGGTCAGGTAGGGAAGGCAGATATTCATGAGGCCTTCCGTCTCCCCCATCTTGATATTGAGCGTGACGATGGCGATCATTTCGGTAGGGGAAATGATCTGGGCAAACTGGGAATTTGTCTCAATCCGCTCGAGGCGCGGGTAGACGTCCAGTACGTTTTCCCAGGGCTCCCGAAGGAGCTCGACGCAGTTTGTCATGATCCGCTCTATGATGAGAAGCTCGATTTCCGTGAAATCCCGGGTCTTATCTAGAGGATTGCCCTCTCCACCCAGCATCCGGTCTACGAAGGCGTAGCCGAGCTTCGACGCCATCTCAATAATAATGGAGCCCTGCAAGGGGGAAAAATCCACGATACCCAGTAATACCGGGTTCGACAGGGCATTCGTAAACTCCATGTAGGTGACGGCCTCGGAGTTCATGACCTCCACCTGGATATTCTTCCGGAGGTAGATGGGGAGGTTCGTTGAAAGGAGCCGCCCGTAGTGCTCGAAGATGATCTCAAGGGTACGAAGGTGCTCTTTGGAGAACTTGGAAGGGCGCGCGAAATCGTAGTCCTTGACCACGTTCTCCGAGGACTTCTTCATCTCCTCGATGTCCACATCGCCGTTGCTCAGGGATTGCAGGAGGTTATCAATTTCACTTTGTGAAAGAACATCACTCATGCGTTAACTCACCCGCGGAAATTACTGCACCGTCACACTTGAAAAGGCCACATCCACGATGAAGTTCTGGGCCCCGAAATATTCGTTTAAGGAATCCTTGATATCGTTCTTGATCTGGTCCGAATCGTTCTGGACCTGATCCACCGTGTACTGCTGAACGACCTCGATGATCTTGTTCTTGATCATGCTGTCGTACTTCTTCGTCGTGGAATCGGAGGAAAGCTCAGCACTGTACTTTGAATAGGCGTCGCTCGTCGAATCCATATAGAGGGTCACTGACATCGAAGCGAAGTGCTGCTGTCCGTCCCCTGTGTCCTTCAGATTGATATTGAGGCTGTCCGCCAGGGCATAGGTCGCCAGGTTCTCCAGCGGCACCGTCGAATTTCCGTTCGCGGCATTGGCCACCTTCATATCCAGGTCCATCGCCGAAGAAACCTTCGATATCAGGGCATTGACATTCTTGACTTCCGGAATGATCTGAAAGGCCATGAGGCCGGTCAATACGAGATTGATCAGGACCAGGGCGAAGGTAAGTACGGTCAGTAGACTCTTTTTCATGGAAACTGCCTTTCGTTTCGCATTAATAATATAAAGCCTTATGTTTCACCATATTCCGCTGCTCTTCCGCCCGCATTAATCAGCGGTGATATCACCGGAATTGTAGGAGTTATATATCTTGATCTCTACCCGGCGGTTCCGGGCCCGGCCCTCGGGGGTCGAATTGTCGGCCACGGGGACATAGTCTCCCCGGCCCGCCGACTCTATATGGGAGTCATCGATGGTCGAATTTTCCCGAAGGACATTCGCCACATACATGGCCCGGTACATGGAGAGCACTTCATTACTCTCATACCGCGCCGAATGAATCGGGACATTGTCCGTGTGACCCTCGACCACGATGAGATTCTTCTGGAAGTTGTTCAGGATGCCGCCCAGCTTCTGCACAATGGGGACGGCCTCGCTCCGAAGCTCGGCCTTGGCCGAATCAAAGAGCAGGGCGCCGGACATGGTGATACGGACATATTCCCCGTTGAAATCGACTTCAACTAAGTCCTGTATTCCCTGCTCGGTCGTCAGCTTCTCAATCTGTTCGGCCATCTGCTCCGACTCGTTTGTGGCCGCCTGCTGGACCTGAGCCTGCGCCTGGGCGTCCGTCTGCTCAGTCGTCTGCCCGGCATTCTGACTCTGGTCGGAGCCGGAGGAATCGGAGTTCGTATTTGTATTCTGATTGCCGGTATTCGTACTGTTCGAGCTCGTGGTCGAGCTTCCGGACCCGGTCGCAGATTCACCACCCTGATTGCCCTTCGACATGGTGTCCCCGAAATAGTTTGAAAAATCGGGAAGCTGGGTGATGCCACTTGACACCAGCTGGCCGGGAACTACTGTGGAACCTCCGGAAGCGATGACGGAAGTAAAAGCCGACTGCAGGGAGTTGATGACCTGAATATACTGCTCTTCGTTGATCGTGGACATGGAGAAAAGGAGCACGAAGAAACAGAGGAGGAGGTTCATCAGGTCAGAGAAGGTAGATTGCCAGAGGGGGAAGGATTTGGGTTCTTCCGGTTTCTTCTCCATCAGCCGCCCTCCTCCTGCTCAGTCGAAACGGAATCCCGGGCTGCAGGAGCCAGGAAGGTCTTCAGCTTTTCTTCGATGACATGGGGATTCTCGCCGGCCTGGATTGAGAGGATGCCCTCAATCATGATGGACTTGACGGAAATTTCAATATCGTTGTTCTCCTTCAGTTTGGAGTTGATAGGTACGCAGATCCAGTTCGCGATCAGGGACCCGTAGAAGGTCGTGATCAGGGCGACGGCCATGGAAGGCCCGATAGAAGAAGGATCCGACATGTTCTGTAGCATGATGACGAGACCGATCAGGGTCCCGATCATACCCCAGGCCGGGCACTGGGTGGACCAGTAATCCCAGAAGCCGGCGTTTGCCTTGTGGCGGTCATCCATATTCGAAAGGTCGGTCTCCAGAATGGACCGGACCAGGTCGGCATCGGTACCGTCGACGACCAGCATGATGCCCTTCTTCATGAATTCGTTGTCAATATTCTCTGTATAGCCTTCGAGAGCCAGCAGGCCTTCCTTCCGGGCGACGTTTGACATGTCGATGATCTGCTTGATGGTCTCTTCCGGGTTGGGTATCGCCGGTTCCTTGATGGCCAGGTTCATGGACTTGAATCCGGCCTTGAAGTCATCCATCTTCCGGGAGGAAAGGAGGGATGTAAGGGAGCCGCCAATCGTGATGATGAGCGAAGGAACATCGACAAAGTATTTGAAACCGATGACGCCGCCGGCCGACTGGATGATACCGAAGGCAACGACGATCAGGCCGGCCAGGAGGCCGCCAAGTGATGCTATATCCATAAACTACTCACACCGCCCTTTCGAAATTCTGCACCGAATGCGTACACGCCTCGATACTCACAGGTTATTTTATACGATTGAAGGCCCTATGTCTACTTGATTTTGATATATTTTGTATCAATTGAGCCAATAAACTACAAAATATAGTAAATAAAGTACTACATAAAACCACGAAAGGGCACCGGCAGGAAATGCTGCCGGTGCCCTGAAACTATTCTTTTTTCTGTCAGCTGTTCAAAAGGTCATCATCTCTTGAGGTTCGTAAGTTCCTCAAGCATAGTATCGGAAACCGTAATGATTCGGGAGTTGGCCTGGAATCCTCGCTGGGTTGTGATCATGTCGGTGAACTCCTGGGCCAGGTCTACGTTTGACATTTCAAGCTGACCTGTGCTCATGGAACCTCCGTCCGCCGTGACTTCCACGCCGATGCCGTCAAAATTTCCGGAGTTCAATGTCGTTCCGTAGCAGTTGTCGCCGAGGGACTGAAGACCGGAGGCATTGGCAAACTGGGCGACCGCAATCTGTCCGAGGAGGACGGTGTTACCGTTATCGTAAGAGCCGAAAATCTGTCCGTTCTCTGCAACCGAAACACCGGTCAGAGCACCCAAGGCCTTGCCGGCGCCTACGGTGGAATCCGCTGCCGAGCCTCTGTCTGCTCCAATCGTGGACTGACCTGCGTTATCGTAGTTCAGGGTCTTACTGAAGTCCAGATTGATGGTCTGACCGGAAAGGCTGGGAAACAGATCTTTTAAAGCATCAAGCTTCAGAACCGCAGATGAACCACCTTCTGTAGCAAGTCCGGTTTTATTGTTTGAATCTGTGCCACTTGCCTGCCCTTCATTCGAACCATAAGCAGGATGAGATTCATCTAGAGTGGTGGGATTTGCATTATCATTGTCGATGATCTGGCGGAAAGTACCATCCTCTTTGTTGAATTCGAGGATGCAGGCCGTATCGTGATAGGAAACCTGGAGTTTCCCGTTCAGCGGATTGATGGTCACCTGCTCACCCTCCGGAAGGGCGGTACTCGTAGTCGAAGTCGAAGCAACGTACGTCATCGGCGTAGTGCCATCCGACTTCGTAGCAGGGATGCTTGAAACGCCATAGATGTCATTCAGCGTCTTATCAGTGAAAGTGTTTTTATCAAGGGTATCAGCAGCCGATGTAGAGCCTTTCGTACACTTATAAAATCTAAGGGTGCTATTCGAAGTAACGGGGGAATCAGCAATAAAGGAAGCAGTATCTACCTGATTTTCCGTCCGGTAAGTAGTCGCACTGGTTCCGCTTCCAACCGTATAATAGATATATTTGTCTGTGAAGGTAAACTTATTGTTCAGAGAATACTGATCCTGCTGCCAGGCATCCGGATCTCCGAATACAGAATACAGACTAGTCTTATCAACTTTGGTCGTAGCATCCGTAGAAGTAGAATCCAGCCACTGCTTCAGGATATCGGTCTGGTCGGAATCGTAGATATTTGTCAGCTTGACCGAATAGGTACCCTGGTCGTTGTTGATTGCCTTGACCGCGAAACGAGCCGTGTAGGAATATCCTTCTGCATCGTAGAAGCCCAGAGTAAAGGCCCTGCCATTTACGGAGTTGATATTCGTATCCTTCTTGTCTACGACGCCGGTGACATTGCCTTCGGTCGTGGCCTCGGGCTTTGACGTCTTGTTCTCGGCACTCATGATACGGAGGGGAGATACGGTATCCCTCTGGATGGTCCGGGTACCGTCGGCATTGTCAACCGCCTGCCAGCCCTGAACCAGGTAGCCGGTCGTCGTCATGGCCAGGTCTCCGTTCCCGTCGAGATAGAAGGAACCGGCTCTTGTGAAGACGTTCTGGGCTCCGTTGTTTACGATGAAGAAGTTCGTGGAATTGGCGTCGGTGAGCTTGATATCGAGGGCATCGCCGGTGGACTGGGCGGAGCCTCCGTTTGTGATGGAGATCTTCGTCGCGCCGACCATGGTGCCGAGACCGATCTGCTTGGCGTTCTTGCCGCCCTTGGTCTGGGTGGCACCGGTAGCCGCCGATGTGGTCTGGTACATGATGTCTTCGAAGGAAACGGCCGAAGATTTGAAAGCCGTCGTGTTGACGTTCGCGATATTGTTACCGATGACATCCATCCGGGTCTGATGTGTCTTCAGACCGGCGACACCGGAGTAAAGTGATCTCATCATAGGGCAGGTACCTCCGCTAAGCTACCTTCTGCAGTCTCTGCTGCATTCTTGCGTTTTCCGTCCGTGGGGTGTAAATAAATCCGGATCACGTCCCTGTGATGAGGAAGTAGATGTGAGTTTAGATAGAACTCTTACGATTTATTTATCGGAAAAGAAGGGGCAAAAATTACCCCTTCTTTAAAAAAATCAGGATTCAGTCTCAGTTTTCTTCTCATTCGAGTCCGTCTTATTTTCAGAGGATTCAGCATTCTTGGTTTCCTCCGTCTTTCCTGTGGAGCCGGCTGTATTCTCCTCAGTGGACTTATTCTCCGTATCGGTCTTGTTTTCGGTATCGGTTTTATTTTCCGTATCCGTCTTGTTTTCCGTATCGGTCTTATTGCCAGTGTCCGTCTTGTCTTCCGTCTTCGGGGTCTCACCTTCGTCGAGGGAGTCGACGGTCTTTCCTTCCTGCTTGGCCTTGACGAGGGCCTGAACCCGGTTGTAGAGGGCCTGGACATTGGCCACCTTCTTTTCGTCGATGGTCTTCTTCAGGTCGTCACTCATGGAGTTATAGAGGTTGGCAATCTCGGTCACCTGCTTCTCGTCGTTGACGGTCAGCTTGTCCATCGAAGGCAGCTTCGCATAGAGCTCCTCGAAGGAGTTCAGCATGTAGTTGTTCTGGTAGTAGGTGGAGTCTTCGACAGAGGTTACCTTGCTTGCGTCATAGAGTTTGCCGTCAATACTTACCTTCTTGACCCCGTCGACTTCAGTCACGTAGTCCACCGGCCCCTCATGGGTCTTGCCGTCATCGTCCGTGACCTCGACAATCTTTCCGACATAGTTCGTAGCTCCCATATTTTCCATGGTGTCCTGCATGTTCTGCAGGGACTCGACCTGGGAGAAGGTGGCCATTTCCTTCACGTACTCGGAGTTGTCCGTGGGCTCCATGGGGTCCTGGTACTGCATTTCAGTCACGAGGAGCTTCAAAAACATATCCTTGGTCTCGGACGCACTCTTGACTTCCCCCTTGCTGGTAGAGGTCTTGGTTGTCGAAGTCGTAGTATTGGCCTTGCTGCTGTTTACGATTTTCCCGTCTTTGATCTGTTCTACCAGAGACATAACTCTTCTCCTTTACGGTTCAAAAAATTTAGTGCAAGCAAAAAATTCAATTCATTATGCATTGCATTAAGCATTATGCATCGCATTAAGCATTATACATTATGAATTATGCATTGATTGAAATAGTGTTCCCCTGCTCCCGCATGATCTGCGCTGCCAGCCGCTCGTCCTCGGTCAAGTTGGCCAGGCCGCCGTCGTCCAAGGTCCGCATGTCGATGTTGCCGAGATGACCGTCGCGGCGCCGCCCCTCTTCTTCTTCCTGGAAGGCCCCGCTGTTCCCGGCCCCGGTGTCGGTCATGGATGCCTCCTGCCCTTCCTCGAGATTGCGCTCGAACTCATGGGCGTCGGCCGTGACCGTGACCTCATTTACCTTGATGCCCTGGGCCTCGAGATTTGCTTTAAGGATTCCCATCTGGTTCTCCATGGCCGTGCGGACATTCTCATTCTCGAGGTTGATATGGGCTGTGACCTGCCCCTCTTCCGAGGAAACCCGGACGGTCATCTTTCCCATATTCTCGGGATTGAGCTGCATCTCCATCGTGGTGATTCGCTCGGTAACGGCGGTCCGGACCCCGCTCACCATCTGCCGCATGATGTCCTGCGTATCGATATTGACCGGCGTCGTATAGGAAGCCGGGCGAGCATCCGCCTCGGAGCGCATCTCATTTACCACGGGCTGGGTGGGCTGATTGGCTGTAAAGGCCGTATTGTGCTGGGCATTGCTGTTTGTATTGGAATTGGGCTGGTTCTGTGCATTCTGTCCCGGATTGGTCTTTGCAGTCGCTTCAGTGCCTGTATTCTTCACGCTATCGAAGGTCTCGTCAGACATATCGGCAAGGTCATTGGTCTTGTCGTCCGTCGTCTGCTCTTCGGCCGGAGCTGCCGTTTCTTCCGCAGGGGCTTCCTCTGCCGTCGTGTCATCTGTAATGGTAGTAGTTACATCTTTTGCCGTATCATCGACATGGGCCTTTGTAATCTCGGTCACTTTGTCCGTGGCTGCTGCTGCCTGCTGATCGTTCACAGCCGTCTGTGTATCGGAAGTTTCACTGGTCTGGACCGTCACTGTATTTGCAAGCGTATCTGCTGCAGTATTGGCTTCAGTATTATCCGCCTTCGCCGCATTTACATCGGTGACGAGATTCTCCGGTGTCTGCTGGTTGGAAAGGTCCAGATTCGTAAGCTCTGTCCCGTCCGCCGGTGTCATGTCGGAGATATCGATAGTTCCCTTCCCGTTCGTGAGGAAGTCATCAATCTCTTGAAGCTGCCGGCCGGTCATGCCGGTCGTATCGAAGAGGGTCTGGGCCAGGTCGTTGATCTGGTTCTTGATGTCCCCGAAATTCTGCAGAGAAAGAAGATCCGCCGCGGAAAAGTCGTTGCCCAGGAGCTGCATGACGAGCTGGGAAAGCTTGTTTACATCCGTGAGGTCCAGGTAGGAAATGCCCAGAGTCTCCATGGCGTCCTTGATGTCCTCGTCCGTGACGCCCAGTTCCTGCTTTAAGACATCATTGACCCCGGTCTCGAAGTCATCAAGGGCCTTGCTGATTCTGTTCAGGTCGTCCTTGGAAAGGGCCGGTGCCCCGTCGTTTCCGGAGGTCTTGCTCACCGTATTGGAAATCCCCTGGGAATTGGGGGTCTGACTCTGGATGGAAGTGTTCTGACTCCTGGAGGAAATGGAGAAGACCTCGGCCCGGACAGTCCGGCTTGACGCCGTGACAGAGATATTCCCGTCGCCGCTCTGTTTGGCGGAGATTTCCTGCACCGAGGTGGAAATCTTCGCGGTCATTACCATGGTGAAGTCGGACGCTGCCTCGTCGGTATTCTTCGAGTGCAGGGGCTTATAGGATGCGCTGCTCTGGGAGAAATCCATGGAAGGCGTATTGATGAGATTTGTAAAGTCTGTTCCGGTCATGGCAAAAGCCTTTCAAAAACGATTCGTTTCTGCCATCCCTTGCAGATTGAGTGCCCCGCCGTCCCTTGCGGGAGATAGAGAAAAAGCCTTTTCACCTTTCTCTGGAACTTTTATCGGACAGTTCCATAAAAAGCTTTAGGCGGATTTCTCGAAAAATCCGCCCAAAGTTCTTGTTTTACATTATTCTCATAATACTCAGTTCGACGGATTCATGATGGCCGTGAGCTGGGCAGCAGTCTGGGCATTCATAGCCCCGAGAATGGCCCCCCGCTGGGAGGCAGACATAGCATTCAGAATCTTCGCGACGAGGTCGAGATTGTCGGTCATGGTGTTGAATATGGAGGCCGCCTGGCTGGCCTTCATGGAAGAATAGGTCTTGGCATAGTCGGAAATCTTCGAATCGGCCTCGTCCTGCTGGACGACCTGACGGTAGATAGCCTCGGCGTTGTCCGGCTCGATTTCCTCGTAGTACTGGCGGTAGTTTGAGGTGTCGGCCTTGTCGTTATATACGATGTCCTCGTAGAACTGCTGCTTCTCCTGCTCGAACTTGGCCTCGTTCTCCTTGTAGGTCTGCAGTTCCGCCGCCTGGGCCTGGAGGTCGGCCAGGGTCGCTGCATCCGTCGTGGACTGGTCCTGAGCCGCCTTGAGCTGGGCCTCGAGTTCCTTGATCCGGGCCACGGCCTCGTCCATGGTGGCGAACTGGTATGCGGAATCCTCCTGGGCGTACTCTTCCACCTCGGGCAGAATCTTGTTCAGGTAGGGGACGTTCTTCAGAATAGGGTACATGACCGTGGAACCGAAGCCGCCCACGTCCGTCTTGATCAGGAGGGCGAAAATGGCCAGCCAGATGATGACGACCAGAATCGTGACCAGGGCAACGACGAAACCGCCGCCCTTCTTGTCATCATCTTCGTCGCCTTCCTCATCCTTGCCCTTCTTGCCTTTTTTGTCCTTCTTGCCCTTGGTGTCGGGCTTGTCGGCTTTTTCGTCCTTCGCGGGCTTTTTTGCTGCTGTATCGTCTGCCATAGTTTATTCTTCTTCCGCTGGTATCGAATGGGTGTAGCTGGTCAATTGGTCAATCTCCTTGACCTCTTCGGCTTTTAAATCTTCTTTGAACTGCTCGAAGGCCTTCTCCCGCAGCTTCTCGTGGGTCTTCCGGTCCTTCATGACTTCATCGAGCTTCTGGCGCTCTATATCCAGGGCCTTCTCGGCCTTCCGCACATTCATCATCTGCTCTCGGATCAGGGACTTCATGGCGTCGATGGAATTCTTGCACCGGTGAATCCGTGCCAGGTCCAGGGTTCCGTGCATGCAGTCACTCAGCTGCTTTTCATAGCCGGCCCGCCGGACATAGAGTTCCGTCAGCTTGTCCTGCTCTGCTTTCAGGGCGTTGGCCGCCATCGTGTAGACAATCTTCTCCTGGTCCTCCATCTTCTGCTTGAGTTCCAGGATGTTCTGCATCCGGTAGACAAATTTTGCCATGCTGTTTCGTCACCGACCTTTGGGCACTATACATACTTTCAGGACAAAAGTCCACCAATCCGCCAGGGTGCGTTGGGCTGATGTTCCATTCCAAAACAAAAGTCCACCAAAAACACCTGATTCTTTGGGCCTATTTTCCTTTTCAATACAAATGTCCGCCAAACAAACTCTGAATTTGGGCATATTTGCTATTTCAGAACAAATGTCCTCCACTTACGATGCCGCCTGCTCCTTCTGGACATCTTCATCCGGGAACATGTCCTCCAGCTGGGCGACCTCGTCCTCGAAGGAGAACTTGTCGTGGGTGGCCTGGAGGAGGAAGTCATTGACCTGATCGATCTTCGAGATGGCGAAGTCAATATTCTTATTTGAGCCCTTCTTGTAGGCCCCGATATTGATTAGGTCCTCGGCTTCGTTGTAGGTCGCCATGACATTCTTGAGCTTCCCGGCGGCCTTCTTGTGCTTACTGTCCGCCACGGCCGACATGACTCGGGAGATGGAGGCCAGAACGTCCACGGCCGGATAGTGGTTCTTCTGGGCCAGGGCCCGGTTCAGGACGATGTGGCCGTCGAGAATCGACCGGGCCGTATCGGTAATAGGCTCGTTGAAGTCGTCCCCGTCTACGAGGACCGTATAGAGGCCGGTGATGGAGCCTTCCGCCGCATTGCCCGCCCGCTCCAGAAGACGGGGCAGCTCCGCATAGATGGAAGGCGGATACCCACGCGTCACAGGCGGTTCCCCGGAAGCCAGGCCGATTTCCCGCTGGGCCATGCAGAATCGGGTCAGGGAGTCCATCATGAGAAGGACGTCCTTGCCCTGGTCCCGGAAGTACTCGGCGATGGCCGTGGCGGTCAGGGCCGCCTTCTTCCGGATCAGGGCGGGCTTGTCAGAAGTCGCAATCACGACCACCGACCGCTTCATGCCTTCGGGCCCGATATCGTGCTCGACAAACTCCCGCACCTCACGGCCCCGCTCGCCTATGAGGGCCATCACCGTGATGTCCGCCCTCGTGTTTCTCGTAAACATGCCCATCAGGGTGGATTTGCCGACGCCGGAACCCGCGAAGATGCCGATACGCTGGCCCTTTCCGACCGTGATCAGGCCGTCGACGGCCTTGACCCCGAGGGGCAGGGGCTCTGAAATGATGACCCGGCTCATCGGATCCGGCGGGTCCGCCTCGGCCGGATAATATTCATCGAATTCAATCTTTTCGTCCGTATCCGTGGGATTGCCAAGTCCGTCCACCGTGTGGCCGAGAAGCTTCTCCCCGACGGGAATCATCAGGGGTTTGCCCGTGTTTTCCACGATACAGCCGATCTTGATTCCCTCGACTGCGTCATAGGGCATCAGAATCAGGCGCTTGTCCTTAAATCCCACGACCTCCGCCATGACGGTGGTATTTTCATCCACATGAATCTTGCACAGGTCCTTGAGCTTGGCATCCGGGCCCAGGGACTCGATTGTCAGTCCCACGACCTTCATGACCTTGCCCAGGTGGTTGAAGTGGGTGTCCTGCAGGACACTGTAGTATTTTGTCGTATCCGTAAGAAACCACCTCCAATGCTGCATGCCGTGCGCCAATACCTGTATTTGATCTGCAAAAATAGAGGGCGTCGGGGGATTATTGTTTCACATTATTCTAATGGATGGAGAGTTCCCGCAGTTCCTTCGAGAGCGAAGCAAGTTCAGTGTCAATCGAGCAGTCGTAAATTCCCCCATCGGTTTCGATGAGGCAGGAGCCCTCGGAAAGGGTGGGGTCCATGATAACGTCGATTTCGGACTCCGCTCCTACTTTCTCCTTCAGGCTGTCCAGTTCGCCGGAAACCTCTTCGTACTGGGCCTGGGAGACATGAATCAGGAAAGACCGGGAGTTTTCGATATTGAGGACGGCGTTTTCAATCACATGAAGGAGGACGTCCTTCCGATCACTTAGCTCAATGTTAAAAAACTTCTCCATCACGTCCGTAATCGTGGCCACCAGGTCCTTCTCCATGGAAGAAGCCTTCTCCTGATAGTCTGCCTCCAGGTCCCGGGCGTGCTGGGAGAGCTCATTCTTCTGCTCTTCGAATTCGGCCGCCGCCTGCTCCTGCCCTTCCTGGTAGCCTGCCTGACGGCCTTCCTCCTGGGCCTGAGACAGGATTCTGTCGGCCTGGGCATTGGCGTCGTCTACGAGGGAATCCGCCTGGGCCTGGGCATCCTGTACCAGACGCTCGGCCTCGGCACGGGCCTCGGCCAGAACTTCTTCAGGGTCCGGGGCCGCTTCCACAAGTTCTGCCTCCCCTTCTCCCTCTTCTCCCTCCATCGGAGCTTCCTCGTCCAGAACCGGGGTCCCGTCTTCAGACAGAGAAAAAAGAGGATTCCCTTGGGAGTCCTCCGGAATGATGATATTGCCGTCGTCGTCGCGGGGAAAGACGACATTTCCGTCGTCGTCCACGGTCAGAGAGTCCCGGTACTTGTCCAAAAGGCGCTGCCTCTCCTCTTTTTGTCGGCGGGCAGCCTTCTCGGCATACTGCTCGATGGCCGCCTGCAGGCGGTCGTTGGAGTCGATGACGGCGGAGTCGTCCGCGTCCTCCTGTACGTTGAAATACTTGATAATTCGCTCAGACAACCAGGTCGTCACCTCCGCCTCTGGAAATAACGATCTCGCCGGCATCCTCGAGCTTCCTGATGACGCCGACTATCTTCTGCTGGGCTTCCTCGACGTCCTTCATACGGACGGGGCCCATATATTCCATATCTTCCTTGATCATCGAAGCAAGACGCTGGGACAGGTTCTTGAAGATACAGTTCTGTACATCTTCGTTCGCGGACTTCAAGGCCACCGCGATGTCCTTGTTTTCGACCTCGCGGAGAACCCGCTGGATGGCCCGGTCGTCGAGAAGCATGATGTCCTCGAATACGAACATCTTCTTTCGGATTTCCTCGGCCAGCTCCGGTTCCTCGATTTCGAGGGACTCCATGATTCGCTTCTCTGTGCCCCGGTCGACGGTGTTCAGGATATTGACGATGGCGTCTACGCCGCCGGCAATCGTGTAGTCCTGGGATACGACGGAGGAAAGCTTCCGCTCGAGGACCCGCTCGACTTCCTTGATGACTTCGGGTGAAGTACGGTCCATCATGGCGATACGCTTGGCCACATCGGCCTGCTTCTCCGGTGACAGGGCTCCGAGAATCTGGGAGGCCTGGGCCGCCGACAGATAGGAAAGGACCATGGCGATGGTCTGGGGATGCTCGTCCTGAATGAAGTTGAGTACCTGAGAAGGCTCGGTCTTCCGGATGAACTCGAAAGGACGTACCTGAAGCGAAGCCGTAAGTCTGGTGATGACGTCCTGGGCCTTTTCGGCGCCCAGGGACTTCTCCAGCAGGTCCTTGGCGTAGCCGATACCGCCTTCGGCAATGTACTGCTGGGCCAGGCAGACCTGATAGAACTCGTTGATGACCTCTTCCTTGACGTCGGGAGCCACGGACCGCGTATTCGCAATCTCCAGAGTCAGCTCCTCAATCTCGTCTTCCTTGAGGTGTTTGAATATTTCCGATGACTTCTCGGGTCCCAGGGCGATGAGTAGAATCGCCGCCTTCTGGACTCCGGTCATTTCGGATGTTTTCGAAGCTTCTGCCATATCCCGGCCTCAAATCCGTTTCCATACTAATGTAAAGCCCGTACAATCCTTCGCGCTTTACATTAGTCATGCAAAGCAAAAGGAATCAATCAGCCGCCCCAGTCCTCGTTCAGCCAGTTGCGAAGGAGGGAAGCCACGGCCTCGGGGTTCTCGTCCACGAACTTTTCGATGAGCTTCCGGGCCTCGGACTTTTCTGTATAACCGATATCCTCGAGTTCCTCCTGGGGCTGCTCCTCCAGCAGGGTCTCGACGGAAACCTCTTCTTCTTCCTCCTCTTCCTGCTTGGTCCGGAAGGTCCGGAAGACGACGAAGAACAGGAGCAGGAGAATCAGCAGGGCCATGACGATTTCGAGGATATCCTCGAGCCCGATCTTCGACTCGGAAGCCTCGAAGAAGGGCACGTCATAGACCAGCATGGTGATATTGGCGGCCGGAATGCCGGTGGCGCTGGCTACAGTGTTGATGACGTCCTGGTCGACCTGGCCTTTCTGAATGGCGGAGTTCTGCGCCACGTACTGGTCCCAGGTCGTGCCGTCGAGAGTGCCGTCCGCCTTCAGGACGTCCTCCCGGTAGATGACGTAATTATAGGCCACGATACCGATGGAGGAATTGGTCTTGTCCACCTTGCCGGCCTCCCCGGTCGTCTTCGTGATGGTCTCGTCGGGAAGCCGCTTGTACTGGGTCTTGGAAGAGGACGAGGAAGAATTCGTCCCGTCCTGAATGACATAGCTTGTGTCGTCGTTGGCGTCGGTACCGGGCGTTCCGCCGACCCCGTTCACGGTTTCGGTCGTCTCCTCGAGACTGGAATCGATGTAGCCTTCGTCCCGGCCCTCATCTACGGAATAGTCGTAGGACAAAACTTCCGTCGAGTCGTAGTTTGCGTCAAGAGAAACGCCGACTTTCAGATTGTCGTACACCGAAGCGTTGTTTGCCCCGGCATTGGCCAGGATATTCCGCACTTTCTCGGCCTCGGCCGCTTCGGCCTGCTGGGTCACGGACCGGTTCTGGGCCGCAATCGCATAGCTTGACGCCGCCTCGCCTCCAGAGAAGAGGGAATTGCCGTTTGAATCGATAATGGTGATATTCTGGGTGTCGTCGTTCCCGAGGTTGATGGCCATATAGTGGGCCAGGTTTGCGGCCTGGGCCTGGGACATTTCGGAATTCAGAGTCAGGATGGCTTCCCCGTAGGAAGGCAGCTGGTTCGCAATCAGTGTCCCGTCGTCGTCGGGGATATTGAGGTTGACCCGGGCGTCGTCGACATTCTCGAGGGACTTGAGGTCCTGGGCCATGCGGTCTTCGAGGTAGACGAGGTATTTCTTCTTCTTGTCGGCCTCCGTCGTCGAAAAGGAGCCATCCACCACGTCATTGATGGTAAAGCCCGTCGTGGCAATATCCGCCCCGCCCAGAAGGACCCGGGCCTGGGACTGCTGGTCGGAATTGATGTAGAAGGACAGACCGTCGTCGGAAATCTTGTAGTCGAGGGTCGTGTCGGATCCGTCAAGAGCCGACTTGATGGAGTTGGCCTGCTTGGTGTCATCGGCCGTCACCAGCTGAACGTAGTGGACCTTGTTCATGGTCATGCCCAGGATGATCAGGGCGACGATGACGACACCCACGGCGCTGATAATGCCGATTTTCTGCCGGGTGGAGAACTTGTTCCACCAGTCCCGTATCCGGTTCAAGATGTTTTGTATGGCTTCCGGCATCGCTTGGCCTTCCTCCCTGAAATTCTGGTCTTATGACTAATGTAAACCCCCGGGACTTCCCTTCCCGGTCCTTTGCAGCTCAGTAGAAATTAAATCTGCATGTTCATAATCGTATTGTATCCCTGAAGAAATCTATCTCTCACAGATACTGTGAATTGTAATGCTATTGCCGCCTTCAGCTCCGCAATCATGAGGTCGTGGGTGTTTTCCGACTGGCCGAGGGCGAATTTGATTTCCTCGTCCTGGGCCGTGTTCTGGGCCGCATTCGTCTCGTTCACCATCTGGATGGCCGAGTCGAGAATGGAGCCGAAGCCGTTGTCCGTGGTCTGCACCTTCTGAAAGGCCGTGTCGTCCACGACGGGAGTGATCTTGTAGGCAGAATTGTATGTGGAAAGATTCGTCAGGTTCGCCAGTGTATCCATGGGTTCATTCCTTCAAAAAATCTTCAATGCCAAAAGGAAATCAATGCCACTTCAAAGCCGGAAATATCAGCTGTTTCCGATGGAGATGCCGGCCGAAGCCATATCCTTCAGGGCTCCGAAGGCCGTGACATTTGCCTGGTAGGACCGGGAGGAGTCGATAAGGTTTGTCATCTCGGTGACGGTATTGACATTGGGATAACGGACATAGCCGTTTTCGTCCGCGTCCGGATGGGAAGGGTCATAGACCATGGTAAAGTCGGTCTCCGTGTCCTCATAGACCCGGGAGACCTTGACCCCGTTCCCCTGGAATTTCGTCAGATAGTCGTCGAGGGAGTCCTCAAACATGGGGTTGAGGCTTCGCGTCTCAAAGGTGACGACCTTCCGCCGGTAGGGCTCGTTCGAGTTCTCTTTCCGGGTCGTGTTTACATTCGCAATATTCTCGGCAATCGTATCCATGCGGAAGCGCTGGGCTTCCATCCCGGATGCCGTGATGTCAAATGCCTGAAAAAGTCCCATACAAATGCACCTCCTCTATCAGGAAATCGAAGCCGCAGTCCGGAAGCGGGAAAATTCGCTGCTTGTGGCCGTCGTCATGGTCTGGTACTTCAGCTGCTCGCTGGCCAGTTCCACGTTTTCCGAGTCGATGTCCACATTGTTCTTGTCAATCCGGTAGGAGAAATTTTCGGCATCAGTGTAGATCTCGGACTCGAGGTCGTCCATGTCCGCATGGCGGATGGCCTGGTCCCGGGTCTTGTAATTGATGTCCTCGATTTCCTCCTTGAGGATGTTCGAGAAAGTGACGTCCTGGCGCTTGTAGCCCGGGGTGTCGACATTCGCGATATTGTTCGCAATCGCGGTCTGCCGCTTCCAGGAGGCGTCCAGGGTCCTGTCGAGGATGTTTACATAGGAGAATGCGTCGGATGTAAGCATAAATCCTTCCTTTCCGTGTACGAGGCGCTATTTCGCCTGCTTACACTCATCAGATATTATAAAGTATCCTGTCAAAAACTCAAGGGATTTTTACAAGGTATTGTATTTTTTGAGACGCCCGGCCACAAGAAGTAGTTGTCTGCCTGTCTGCAGGCCGGAAGCCTCGCCGCCCTCGTGGAACCTGTGGAACAGGCCCCAGTAACACAAAAGGACCTAAGCGTTTTTCAACGCCTAAGTCCTTTTATACCAAACATCCCTGCTATATGTACCCATGCCTGGCGGGTTCCGGAGAAATCCGGCCATAGGATTTTTATCTAACTCAGCCCCGCTCTTCCTCGAGTCTCTTGAGTTCGGGGAAGACCGCGTCGTTTACGACCTTGATGTAGGTCCCCTTCATGCCCGAGGACCGGGTCTCGATGACCCCGGCGGATTCGAACTTCCGGAGGGCGTTTACGATGACGGAACGGGTGATGCCCACTTGGTCTGCAATCCGGGAAGCCACCAGCTTTCCTTCCTTCCCGTCCAGTTCCTTGAAGATGTGGATGATGGCGTCCTGCTCGGATACGGAAAGGGTATGGAGGGCCGACTTCACAACCTGGCTCTTGCGGACCTCTTCCGACTTTTCTTCGTTGACGGAGCGGAGCATTTCGAGGCCGACCACCGTGGTCCCGTACTCGGCCAGAATGATGTCGTCGATGTCATAGGCCCTCACGCAGCGGTAAAGGAATAAGGTGCCCAGCCGCTCGCCCGAGATGTCAATCGGGGTCACGATGGCGTGAACGCTGCCGGCCTCGCTCCCGGTGAAGCCCAGGGTCAGAAGGTCCACATTTTCCTTCGTCGAAAGGATGGAAAGCAGACGCTCGTTCAAGTCCTTGTCGATGAAGTCGCCGACATTGCCCTCAATGAGCTCGGTCAGCTTCGCCTCTTCATTGTTCAGGCTCTTGCCCAGGATCTTGCCCTTGCGGCTGATCACGAGGATATTGGAATCCAGGATATCCGTGAAGACTGCGCAAATATCGTTGAACACAAATTTTGACGAATTGTTGTTGTGAAGAAAACGCCCGATTTTCCGGGTCTTATCCAGTAACTGTACACTCATTTCATTACACCGCTTTCATTAATCATCGGACTCTTCTTCCGTCTTCGCTTCGCTGTAGCCGCACGAAGCGTCGGAGCAGACAATCCGGTTCCCCTTCTGTACCATATAACTCCCGCATTTCGGGCACTTCCTGGCGACAGGCCTGTTCCAGCTCATGAAATCACAAGTCGGATAGTCTTCGCAGCCATAGAAGCGCCGGCCCTTCTTCGTCTTCCGCTCCACAATGTCCTTGCCGCATTTGGGGCAGGCGACGCCGATCTTGATCAGAAGGGGCTTGGTATTCCTGCACTCCGGGAAGCCGGGGCAGGCCAGGAATTTTCCGTGAGGACCGAATTTGATGACCATGTTGCGGCCGCACTTGTCACATTTTATATCGGTCACTTCGTCCTCAATTTTTACTTTTTCAAGGTCCTCATCGGCCTTCTTCACCTCGGCTTCAAAGTCGGGAAAGAAGTTCCGAATGATGGACTTCCAGTCGTTAGAGCCCTCTTCGATGGAGTCGAGCATGGACTCCAGGTTTGCAGTAAAGGACAGGTCCACAATTTCCGGGAAGGACTCCTTCATGATTGAGTTTACGACCTCACCCAGCTCCGTCACAAAGAGAGACCGCTGCTCCTTCGTGATGTAGTGCCGCTTCTGCAGGGTCGTAATCGTGGGCGAATAGGTCGAAGGCCGACCGATGCCTAATTCCTCCATGGAGTGAACGAGAGAAGCCTCGGTGAAGTGAGCCGGAGGCTCCGTATAGTGCTGCTTCTCGTCGAAGCCCTGGAAGTTTACTTTTGAAGACTCCTTGACGGAGAAAACTGCTTCATTATTGTCAGTTTCCTCTTCTTCGTCTTCCTTCTTCTTCGCTGCCCGGTAGACAAGCTCCCAGCCCTCGAAGGCCATGCGGGACCCGGAGGCAGAGAAGAGATGGTCCCCGTTCTTGACCTTCACTGACATGGTGTCGTAGCGGGAAGGCGCCATACGGCTGGCCATGAAGCGGTTCCAGATCAGCTGGTAGAGCCGGTACTGGTCCCGGGAGACCTGATCCTTGACCTCGGAAGGAAGGAGGGAGGGGTCCGCGGGCCGGATGGCTTCGTGGGCGTCCTGGATATTTTTTCCGCCCTTGGCGGCAGTCGTCTTTTCGTTTAAGTAGTCATCCCCGTAGTGGGCAGAGATGAAATCCGCCGCTGCGGCCTTGGCCACGTCGGAGACCCGGGTGGAATCCGTACGGAGATAGGTGATAAGACCGACTGTTCCCCGGCCCTTGATGGGTACGCCCTCATAGAGCTGCTGAGCCACCCGCATGGTCCGGCTGACCGAGAAGTTCAGGGACTTCACGGCAGACTGCTGCATGGTCGAAGTCGTAAAGGGAAGGGGCGGATTCTTGGTCCGGCTGCCCTCTTTTACGGAATCAATGGAAAAAGGCTTTCCCTTGCAGGCGGCCATCACGGCGTCAGTTTCCGCCCGGGTCAGAAGTCCGTCCGGGTCTGCCCCCTTGCCCAGATAGTTAAAGGCAATTGGCCTCTTCTTCCCGTCGAAGGAAAGGTTGGCCGCCAGAGTGTAGTACTCTTTCGGAATGAAGGCGGAAATCTCCTCCTCCCGGTCGCAGATGAGGCGCAGGGCCACGGACTGGACCCGGCCGGCGGAAAGGCCCCTTTTCACCTTGGCCCAGAGAACCGGAGAAATTTCATAGCCCACGATGCGGTCCAGAACCCGGCGGGCCTGCTGGGCGTCGACCAGATTTTCATCGATGTCGCGAGGCTCCTTCAGGGAGTCCTTGACGGCCGTCTTCGTAATTTCATTGAAGGTAATGCGCTTATATTTTCCTTCCGGCAGGTTCAGGGCCGTGATCAGATGCCATGAAATGGCCTCTCCCTCGCGGTCCGGATCGGTTGCAAGATATACGGTGTCGGCGGCTTTCGCCTCTTTGCGCATATCCTTTAAGAGGTCCCCCTTGCCCCGGATGGTGATGTACTGGGGCTCGAAGTCGTTTGCTATATCGATGCCAAGCTTACTCTTGGGCAGGTCCCGGACATGGCCCTTCGACGCAATGACCTCGTAATTGCTTCCGAGGAACTCCTTGATGGGCCGGACTTTGGTCGGGGACTCGACGATGACGAGATTTTTGGCTTTCTTTGCCGTGCTCTTTTTTGCTGCAGTCTTCTTTGCTGCGGTCTTTGAAGCGGCTGCCGTCTTCTTCGTTCCTGTTTTTTTTGCTGTCTTTGCGGCTGTGGTTTTCTTTGCCTCTGTGCTCTTTGCTGCCATTCGAAAAACAAAACTCCTGAAAATCTAAGGGAGACATCTTCTAGCACTTCACGTATTCATTCTTGAAGGCCTCTCTGAGAAGGCCCTTGTCACAGAGCTTCATGACGATGGACAGGAATGAAAGGGGCGAATAGTCTGTCTCCTTGCATGCTTCTTCCAAATTTTTCGGATAAAAATCGAAGATACTATACACCACACGTTCGTCCTTTTCAAGGGAGTTATCGACAGAATTTTCTGAATTGTGTTCATCTGATACATTATTCTGCCGGGGCCAGACATGGTCTGCCGAGAGGCCCAGGAAGTCGCTGACCGCCTGTTCCTTCGAGAGAATAATATTTGCGCCTTCGTAGATGATCCGGTTCGTCCCGGCGCTCATCGGGTCGGTAATGCGGCCCGGCACGGCATAGACGTCCCTCCCCTGCTCCAGGGCGAAGTCCGCAGTGATGAGAGAGCCCGACCGCTCCCGGGCTTCCACAACGATGACCCGGGAGGAAAGGCCGGAAATCAGCCGGTTTCGCGAGGGGAAGTTCTGTCGGAGCGGAGCCTGACCGGGCGGCAGCTCCGAGATCACTGCCCCGTTTTCAATTATCTGATAATATAGGTCCTCATGCTTCTTCGGGTAGATGACATCCACCCCGCAGCCCAGGAGGGCGTAGGTCCGGCCCCCGGCTTCAAGGGCCCCCGTGTGGGCAAAGCCGTCAATTCCGAGGGCCATGCCGGACACCACCCCGATGCCGTTTTTCGCCAGGGCCCCGGCCAGTTCCATGGCCATCTTCTTTCCGTAGCCCGAGCACTCTCTCGAGCCCACCACTGCACAGAGGTCTTCCTCCGGACCGGGCAGGGTCCCCTTGTAGTAGAGAAGGTAAGGGGGATTATATACCTCAGAGAGTTTCGCCGGATAGGCCGGGTCGAAGGCAGTCACTAGGGAAATCTCTTTTTCCGCCAGGCTCTCCCACTCCCGGTCAATGTAGAAGGTCCGGCGGAACTGAAGCAGGCTCACCCGCTCCTTGTCCTTAAGGCCCGGGACCTTCAGAATCTCTTCCTCTGCCACCCGGTAGAGGGCCTCCTCACTGCCGAAATGTTTCACCAGGCCGATTTTGACCGCGTTCGGAAGGCCCGGCACATTGGCCAGAAAATATTCGTACTTGTTCATCGCGTTCCTCCATCTGTGAAAGCCAAAAGCCCACTGTTCTTCCGCTTCAAAGCCTATACAGTTTTTTTCAAAAAGTCTGCTTCAGGGCCTATAGATTTTCTTTCCGGAAAGACTGCTTCATGGCCTATACTGTGCCCTCCCAGAAGGACTTTTCCACCGTCCGGTAGCAGATGGCCTCATAGAGGTGGTCCCGGCGGATGTTCTCATCTCCGGCCAGGTCCGCTATGGTCCGGGCGGTTCGCAGAATCCGGTGATAGGCCCGGGTGGAAAGGCCCAGGCGGACGAAATTGTCCTTCATGAAGGCCGTGTCTTTTGCGGACAAAGGGCAGTACTTCTGAATCAGGGTCTGGGGGATACGGGAGTTATAGGAGAAGGACTCGCCCGCATACCGCTCGGCCTGGAGGGCATGGGCCATGACTACCCGCTCCCGGATTTCTGCCGAGGACTCTTCCGGGGCATCCGAAGAAGACTCCTCAAATGTAAGCGGCCGCACCTCCACCGAAAGGTCAATCCGGTCCAGGAGGGGCCGGGAAAGTTTCCGTATATAGGCGGAAATCTGGGTCGAGGTGCAGTGGCACTTCTTCCGGTCCGGGAAATAGCCGCAGGGACAGGGATTCATGGCGGCGGCCAGCATGAAGGCCGCCGGATAGGTGATGCTGTCCCCGTCTCCTTCATAGGTCCTTATGAAGCCGTCCTCCAGAGGCTGCCGCAATACCTGCAGAGTCTGGGGCCGAAACTCGGTCAGCTCGTCCAGAAAGAGGACTCCCCCGTGGGCCAGGGAAAGCTCCCCGGGCCCCTTCTGCCCGGTCAGGGCCGCCTGCGAAATTGTATGGTGGGGCGCCCGGAAGGGGCGTAAACACATGGCTCGCTCCCGCTCGCCGAAGCGGCCGGCCAGGGAGTAGATTTCCGATATGGTCACAAGCTCCTCTTTCGTCACCGGGGGCAGAATCGAGGGCAGGGCCTTGGCGGCCAGGGTCTTGCCGCAGCCCGGAGGCCCTACAAGAAGGATATTGTGCATGCCGGCTGCCGCCACCTCACAGGCCCGCTTCAGCATAGCCTGGCACCGGATGTCGGCAAAGTCTACGGGATAGATTGCTTCCGGCATACTCATCTCATCTTCTTCGGGATAGACGTAACGAATATCTCCCATTTCAGTCATTTTTTCAACTAACTGAACATCAACAATTTCCTCTGTCCCCTCCGGCAGTACTCCATCCCGGAGAAAGGAAATCGCATCGGAGAGTTTCTCCACCGGAACAAGGGTGATTCCTTCCATCAGAGAAGCCTCTGTTTGATCTCCGGCGGGTACCAGAAAAATTGCCGTGCCTGCTTCCTTCGCAGAAAGCATCCGCGGCAGGAGGCCATCCACATGGCGGACGCTCCCGTCCAGGCCCAGTTCCCCGGCCGCAAAGACCGGCTCCCCGGGCACCGGGACAGCCCCTTCGGCCGTCAGGACCGCCAGGGCGATGGCCAGATCATAGGCTGTCCCGGCTTTTTTCTCCGAGGCCGGGGACAGGTTTACGGTGATACGCTTGACGGGCAGGGAAAAGCCGGAATTGATGAGGGCCGAGCGGACCCGTTCCTTGGCCTCCCGGAGTTCGGCGGATACGAAGCCCACCAGTTCGAAGCCCGGAAGGCCCGATGAAATGTCGGTCTCAACCTTGACCGGCAGGCAGGAAAGGCCCCTGGGCAGGGCCGAATAGATGCAGGAATACATGAACTCTCCTCTCTTCAAAAGGCACGGAAAATAAGCCATCTCAAAATCGGAGGAGACAGATCAAGAAGGGAAATTCGAAGCGGAAGGGAAACCGCTCCCGGTCCGGGCGGAAAACCCGGAGCAAAAAGAAATGTTCTTGATTTATATTAGTATAAAAAAATCCCCCACGCAAGCGAAATATGAAAAAATCATTTCGCATTGTGGAGGATAATTCTGCGGATATAGGAGAATGTGTACTCTTCCCCGTGCTCGGATAGCATGGTGAGAAGCTCTGTGAGAAGGGCCTCCGTCTCCGGATGCATGAGGTAGTGGGCCTTTCCCTTCTCGTAGTACTCGAGGGGGCTTTTGTCGGTGTACTTGTCCTTCTGGTAGGTCTTGCAGGCCGCAATCCGGTCCATGAACATCTCGACCACGTATTTCACAGGCATCTTCATGCCGCAGATCCGGTGGTCTCCCTCGAGGGAGTAGTCGATCCAATACTCGAAGTGGTGCTTGTTCCGGCCCTTGTGGTGGAGCCAGGCTGTCGAGACGCCCGTGGCTTCCCGCTCGGCATTGTTGGGACTCCGGTCCCCCTGGAAGTACCTGGCCCCGACCGAAAACTCGGTGGGCGAATACTTTGAGAGGTCGTGAGTCAGGCCCTGCCAGTAGAGGCCTACGGCAAAGCAGTATTTCCGCACCAGATGCCTGTGGTGGGTGATGGTCTTGAAATGTCCCCAGGCCTTATTCATGGGCAGGCACGGCTTTCTGGATGGAAATTTTCTGTTCTGCGGCGTTCTCCCTGCTTTCCCCTGTCCTCTCTTTCGCAGGCTTTGTCTTCGGTCCCTTCCCGATCAGAACCGTGCAGGTTCCGCCAGGCACAATGGCCGCCTTCTGGTCGTGAAGAAGTTCTCCCTCAGCATTCCAGGCAAAGTCTGCCGTATTGTTCACGAAGTACCACTTCTTCCCCCCGGGCAGGGTGGGCAGGGCAAAGGTCTCCTCTCCGTAGTAGAAGTTGTAGAGGAGCATGACGTCCTCGTCCTCTTCGTGCCGCCCGTAGGCTCCCCCGAAGAGGATGCCCAAAGCCTTTTTCTCGGCCCCGATGCCCATGATCCAGGGCTCCCTCCCGTGGTAGGAAAGGTCGGGAAGGCCAGCGTGCAGGTAGTCGGAGAAGCGGACCGGGTCCGCCTGGGAAAGACAGGTATGGCTCTTGCGGAAGGCGATGAGGCCCCTCAAATAGTCCCGCATGGCCTGATTCACTCCCTTGCGCCCGAAGTCGGGCCAGCCCAGGGAATTGTCCTGGCAGTAGGGATTGTTGTTGCCGGACTGACTATTCAGGCTTCCGTCGCCGGAGTTTACCATAGGGATGCCCTGGGACACAAGGACCGAGAGCAGGGCCGTCCGCACGGAAGTAAGCCTCAGGCGGTTCGTGACCTTGTTCTTCGTCTCGCCCTCGTAACCGTTGTTGGCCGAGACATTGTAATTGTTCCCGTCACGGTTGTTTTCCCCGTTCTTCTCGTTGTGCTTGTCCCCGTAGGAATAGGCGTCGTAGAGGGTCATGCCGGTATTCGAAGCTGCATAGTTCACAAAGCCGTAGAAGCGATTCTGCCTCCGCAGCATCTCGGAAAACTCGGCCGCGTTGCCGTCCATATGGTTCTGCAGGCGGCGGAGGGGATACTGGAAGCCGTCGTCGGTGACGAAGATATGCTTGCCGCCCCGCTCCTGGTTCAGAAGGTCATAAGAAAATCCGTTGTACAATATCTTCGTCCCGGAAAGATAGGGATTGGCCACAACCCGCTCGGCAGGAAGCCCGGCCCCGAGGAGGTGGAATCCGTCGATATGATACTCACGCACCCAGTAGACAAGGGCGTCTATGAGCTCGTCGTCCGGAATCTTCTTTTCGAAAGAGAACTCGAGAATAATCTCCATGCCGAATCCGTGGGCACAGTCCACCAGTTCCTTCATGTGAAGGTCGGGGTCGCTGCCCCCGAAATAGGAAGCCTTGGGAGCGAAATAATACCCTGTCCCATAGCCCCAGTAGTTCACCGCATAGGGCTCTTCGTTCACCGTGACGGTCTCGCCCTCTGCATTCATCTCCAGATGGCTCTTGAAGTAGAGGTCCTCGAATTCATAGACCGGCATGAGTTCTATAGCATTGAAGCCATAGGCCGCAAGGTCCGGAAGTTTTTCCATGAGCCCCCGGTAGTTCCCCCGGGACTTAGGTCTGACCCCGGGCGCCTTCATGGAAAAGCCGCGGAGATGGGCCTTATAGAGAATCATATCCTCGGGAGCCACATCGGGCGAAGAATTTTTCCAGGTGTATAAGGATAATGCAAATCCCCCGCGCACCTCGTAATTTTTCACATACCGCTCTTCGTCGGCCCACTTCTCCCGGCCGCATATGACCCGGGCGTAGCGGTCCGTTCCGACGCGGCCGTCCCGTTCCAGCTGGTAGGAAAGTTTTTTGAAATCGTATCCTGTGAGGGTAGCGGACCAGACGTGGCCCAAACGGCAGCAGGGAGGAAGGACAATCCGTTCCTTCTCCTCACCGGAAGCCCTGTCATATAGAAGAATGGCGGGGACTGAGTCTGTTTCGACGGGAAAGGTAAAGGTGCAGCTGTCCTCAAAAATCCGGGTCCCGAAGGTATAGAAATCACCGGTTCGGATTGTCTTTTTCATCCACTGCACTCGCTTTCTTTCTGCCAAAACGCCAATCCGTGTAAGTATAACATTTTTACTACGAAAAGTGTGGGAAAAATTTGCCTTGAAAGAATGAGCCTGCCCGCTTATAATATGGCCCATGAGCGAAAAAAAGACACCCAATACGGAAACCGCAAACTCTGCTCCCGCAGACATCTTCCCCATCGATGAACACGACACCGACGTCATGGTGACCCTGGACCTCGATGACGGAACCACCATGGACTGCGAGATTCTGACCATCTTCGATATCGGAGAGCAGAATTATATCGTCCTTTTGCCCGTGGATGAAAACGACATCCCCTACGACTACAACAATGTCGTCATCTACCGCTATTTCGAGGATGAAAACGGCTCCCCCTATCTGGACAATATCCAGACCGACGAGGAATACGCCGCCGTCGAAAAGCGCTTTTCGGAGATTCAGGACCAGCTGGAGAAGGCGTGAAGCAACGGTCTCAGCCGTTTCCTTCACCGGCCTTCGAATAGCCTTTCATTTCATAGAGAAACCGCGAAGGGGAAAGGGCATCCTTTCCTCTTTTTTTGATACATGAAAAGATCAGTTTCTCCTTGGCCCGGGTCATGGCTACGTAGAAGGCCCTCCGCTCTTCTTCTACCTCTTCCCTGCTGATCGCCTTCTTCGAGGGCACGATGGTCTCGTTCACGGAAAGCAGAATCACTTCATTGAACTCCAGCCCCTTGGACCCGTGGTAGGTGTAGAGGAAAATATTATTCTCCCCGGTCTCTTCCTTCTCCCCCTCCTCGGAGGCCGCCTCCTTCTTCTCCTGCATATATGAGAGCAGCTGGTCCGCCCGCTTGAAGGCCTTTGCCTCCCCGCAGAGGTGATTGAGTTCAGCCTCCGCCAGGGCTCCCTTGTCCGGGTGGTCTCGTTTCAGGGCGGAAAGCACCTGGTCATACCCTAGGGCTTTTCGGATATAGAGAAGGACCGCTCCCAAAGCCATATGCCGCATGGTCTGAATCTGGCGGATGAAAGAAGCCACTCTCGCCTTGGCTGCCGGGTCGGAGTTAAAGTCCTCTAACCACTTGTCAAAGTCCACATTCTCTTCATCGAGACCGTATCTCGGAATCCGCCGGTCGGGAAGGTTCATGACCCGGAGGACATCCGCCCGCCGGTTTCCTCCCGCAGCCAGGGAGAGCCAGGCCATGAGATCCTCCCAGAAGACCGGCAGGACTGCCCCCTTCTTCTTCGTGCCCCCGTAGTAGGAAATCCCGGCCGCATCCAGCATCTCCATCAGAAGGGCCGTATCTGCCCGGTGGCGGGACAGGACCGCGATGGTCCTCCCGCTTCCGACAAACTTCTTCAGGTAGTTTAAGATGAAGTCCCCTTCCTCCTTCTCACCCGCATGCATGGAGAGGGTAATCTCCCCGGGCCGACCGGTCTTTGAAAGGGGCTGCTTTGCGAAGCGCTCTACATTATTCTGAATCAGGACCCCGGAGGCCGTCACGATTTTTTCGTCGCAGCGGTAATTGTTCGAAAGGTATATGAGCTGACAGTCGGGATAGTCTTTCGGGAAATTTAATAGGAAACCGGCGGAGGCGCCGCGGAAGCCGTAGATGGACTGGTCATCGTCGCCGACCAGGAAGAGATTGTTCGTGTGGGAGGAAAGAAGACGCATGCAGTCATACTGCAGGGCATTCATGTCCTGGGCCTCATCGACGAGGAAGTACTTGTAGCGCGCCTGCAGGGAGGAAAGAAGGTCCGGGTCGGTCTCGAAGGCTTCCTTCGTCAGGGAGAGCATGTCGTCAAAGTCCAGACAGTGATAGGCCCGCTTCCGCGCCGCGTACAAAGCGTACAGGCGCTCAAACTCTTCCGCCTTCAGGCCGCAGCGGAGGCGCTTCAGGGAAGCATTTCCGGCCGCAGACAGGTCCCCGGTCAGGAGGTCAAAGGTCTCCGGATTCGCATCGGAAAGGAGGCCCAGGGAGGCCGCACATTCCCGGATGAAGAGGTTCTTGTTCTTTCCGCTTAAAAGGGTGAAATCCTTAAATACCGACCGGTCCCGAAGAATCTGGTAAAAGATGGAGTGAAATGTTCCAAATGTGACCGGAGGCCGCTCATAGGAGCCCCCGTCCGCCATGAGCTTATAAAAGCGGTCCCGCATTTCAAGGGCCGATGCCCTTGTGAACGTGATGACCATGAGGCTTTCCGGAGCCGCCCCGTGGACCGTAATCAGGGTATGGATCCGGTTCACCAGCACCGTGGTCTTTCCGGAGCCAGGCCCCGCCAGGACCAGACAGGGCCCGTCCTTCACCTCTATCGCCCGGCGCTGGTTCTCATCTGCGCGCATGGTTTTCCTCCTTCTAATCCAACTCGACCAGGCTTTTGTAACAAAAATAAACACCACACGCCGCGGAATGATTTTTTCCACAGACGTATGGTGTTTTTACCGAAACTTATAGTGGGTATATCTTAAATGCTGCTCTCGAGTTTGTCAATAGCGGCCCGGATTCTCTTTAAGGATTCCTCCTTGCCGAGAAGCTCCAGCAGCTCCGTGGCCCCGCCGGGCGTCGTGGGCTTGCCGGAAAGGGCTGTCCGGACGGGCCAGAAGACGAAGCCGTTCTTGTAGCCGTTCTCGGCCGCGAAGGTCCGACAGCACTCGAAAAGGGCGTCGTTACTGTAGTCTTCCTGCTTTTCAAGGACGGGCAGGATTTCCTTCAGGAGGGTCAGGGAGGACTCGGGGTCCGTCTTCATCTTCTTGTGGGTGTAGAGGCTGATGTCGTAATCCGGCACCTCGTCCACGAAGTCGAAGAGTTCTGCTACATCCGGGAAGATTTCAATCCGTCCCTGGGACATAGCGGCCAGCTTATGGAAATCCACATCCCGCTTTACGGCCTCCTTGAGGTAAGGAAGGGCCATCTCATAGTATTTGTCCGGATCCAGCTTCTTTATGTACTCCCCGTTCATCCATTTGAGTTTGACCGTATCGAATACGGCCGGGGACTTACTGATTCTCGTATAGTCAAAGGCCTTGATGAGTTCGTCAAGGTCCATGATTTCATTGTCCCCTTCCGGGCTCCAGCCCAGGAGGGCGACGAAGTTTACGACAGCTTCCGTCAGATATCCCTGCTCAATGAGATCCTCAAATGAAGAATGACCGCTGCGCTTCGAAAGCTTCTGGTGCTCTTCGTTCGTGATCAGGGGGCAGTGGATATATTTCGGCACTTCCCAGCCGAAGGCCTCGTAGAGGCGGTTGTACTTGGGTGAAGAAGAAAGGTACTCGTTTCCGCGGACGACGTGGGTGATACCCATCAGGTGGTCGTCGACCACGTTGGCGAAATTGTAGGTAGGGAAGCCGTCGGACTTTATGAGAATCATGTCGTCGAGCTCGGCATTGTCCACCGTGATGTCCCCGTAGATTTCGTCATGAAAGGTCGTGGTCCCGGTCCGGGGATTGTTCTGACGGATGACATAGGGCATGCCGGCGTCGAGATTTCTCTGCACTTCCTCCGGCGTCAGGGACAGGCAGTGCTTGTCATAGATGGAGACTTCCTTGCCGTCAATCACCTGCTTTAAGGACTCCAGCCGCTCGGGTGTGCAGAAGCAGTAATAGGCCTCGCCCTTTGCAATCAGCTTCTTCGCGTACTCGAGATAGAGACCGGCCTCCTGACGCTCACTCTGTACGTAGGGGCCGAAGTCCCCGCCGATGTCCGGGCCCTCGTCCCAGGTCAGGCCGGTTTCCTTCAGGGTCCGGTAGATGATGTCGACAGCCCCTTCCACATAGCGCTCCTGGTCCGTGTCCTCAATCCGGAGAATGAAATCCCCGCCGGCATGCCTGGTGATGAGGTAGGCATAGAGGGCAGTCCTGAGATTGCCGACATGCATTCTTCCTGTGGGACTGGGAGCGAAACGGGTACGTACTTTTGCCATTATATAAATCCTTTCCAAGAATAATGTAAAACAATATTATCCGGTCAGAGCCGACCGTCTTGCCGCTCTGCCATATAGCCACCGAACGAAATCTCTGCCGGGACGGCAACGAACGCTACTATAGCACTTTCGTCTTTTGCAGACAATGAAAAATGTGCTACCTCCCGCCCAGGCCGCAGAGCTTGTCGACCGACCGGATGATTTCCATGATCTCCGGCACGTAGTAGTCGTGCTCCCGCATGAGGCGGTTGATCTCGTCCCGCTCGCTCTTCACGGACTGTGTGTCCTCCTTGATCTCAGAAGTGACCTTTTCCTTCCGGGCGAGGAGCTCCTGCTTCACGTTTTCAAGGTCGCTGTCCTTGACCAGGGCTGCCGGCTGGGAGAGCCAGACTTTCCGGTCATAGAGCTTGAGGGGAGAAAGCAGGCGGAGGAGCTTTCCCGAGAAGTACTCGAGGTCCTCATTGTCCGCCATGTACTGTTCCTGCTCCCGCACCGCTGTGAGATAGGCCTCCCACTTGTAGTTGAGTTCATAAGAGGATCCGACCTCGAAGCGCTGCTTCTCAGATTCCAGGGCCCGGGTCACGGTCGCATACTTGACCCGGACGGAGTTTAAAAGCCCCGTGATCTGGTTCATCTCCCGGATCCGCTTCCGCCGTTCCTTTCGGAGGGAAGACTGACGGAGGAAGATGAACAGCCCCGCCGCCCCGCCGGCAAGGAGGTAGAAAAGCATATAGGTAGTAATCACCATGTCGGTCTGGGTCTTAAGGACCATCAGGACAAAAAAGATCGTGGCAAAGACAACCAGGGCCAGGATGGAAAAGCGGCCCAAGTACTTCTCGCTCTGCCGGCTTTCATCGATGTCGTAGCGGGCCTCTCCCCTCTCCCCCTCGAGCACGGCCATGTCCCGCTTCACCTTTTCCTGATAGCTTTCATTATTCTGCATGCGGACGATTTCAGAAGGCATGGTGTCGTCGTACTGCTGCATGAGAGCGAAGACGGAGTCCGTGACCTTCTTGTCCTTCTTCTGGTAGGTGTCCCGGGACTTCGTGAGCTCCGTAACCTTCGACGCCGTGTCCGCAATCTCCCGCCGGTCTTTGGGGGGCAGGGCCTCAATCTTCTCCACATCGGCTATATAGGAATTGATGACGGAAAGCTGCTTCTTCTCCCCCTCGACCTCCTTGGTCAGGGTGATGATCTGCTCACAGGAGTCCAGGATGTAATGCTCGATCTTCCGCGGGTCGTCCCAGTCGTCGATGGCATGGATTTCCTTATATACCTCTTCGAAGCGCTCGTCTAATTCTTCTTTTTTTCTGCTCTTACTCTTTCCGAACAAAAATCAGATCCTCGTCAAATTATTGCCATAAGAAACACAGTACCGACGCATGAGATGCAAACAGCGCCTTGTGAAATCAGATCCGGCAGACGGCCCGATAGTCCTCTTCGAATCCGTTTATGATATGGGAAAGTTCTTTCCGGTAGGCCTCCCGGTCGGAGTAGTCACTCGAAAGGCGATTGACCCGATTGGCAAAATCCTCGGTCTCCCGGCAGTGAAGGACCTCCTGGGCCCGCTGCCGCAGGCGGTTCTTCTCCTCACTGCTGAGTAGATACCGCTCGCATGCCGCCGAAAATTTCTCTTCGTCCTCCATGAGAAGAAGGGTGGCGAGGTAGGAATAGAGGGACTCCCGGTTCCGGTTCGCTTCATAGGCCTCCCGGAAGCAGTCCGCCGCCTGAGGCAGGAAGAAAAGCTTTGCATAGCAGACCCCCAGATTGTGACGGATGTCCCCGAGCAGGGTGACTGAAATATTCTCCCGGTTCTTCAGAAGATTCTCATACTCGTAGACACTGTCCACGATCCGCCCGTTCTTCATCAGGCGGTCTGCCCGCATCTTCCGGCACTCGGCCTCGGACTTGTTCTCAAAGGACTTGAGGACGGACAGGGTGTCCCGGATTTCCCTCGTGGTCAGGTACCCGTTCTCTGTCAGAATTTCCGACACAAAGGCCGTCAGCGGCGCGTCGTCGGCAATCAGGCCCTTGAGCCGCTCCGAAAGCTCCGCGAGTCCTAATTCCTTCCCCACCCAGTCCGCCAGAGACAGACTCATGAAGTCGTGGTTTAAAAGCCATACATTGTGGTAGATGTAGTAAGAAAGTTCCTCGAGGGAATATATGTTCAGCGATAATTCATCTATGTAGTAGGGATTGGCGGCCACGCCCGTGCGCGCCAATATGAGTTCACCCATGGTGTCCTCCTTTATATAGCGCCATGCGCGTTTTTCTATGCCTGCAGAATCCGGCCTTCTTCCAGATCATCAGGCAGTACCTGCAGAGGCCTTCACATTCGTAGTCCAGGTCTTCTTGGTCTGGGGGGAGATTTCTCCGAAGCCCAAGTCCCGAACCGTAATCTTCACTTCGGTGTCCGACACCGGGGCTGCTTCTATCCGGAGTCGCGTGGTCCGGTTCTCCCTCTTCGGCATGTCGGAAAGGGGAATGGTGAAAACTTCGGCTGTCCGCTCGTCCGGTTTCTGCAGCCAGCACTCGATTTCAGGACTGCCGTCCAGAATGGCCTCGCACTCTCCCTTCGTCTCGTACCAGTTGTCGCCGGCCGTGAGGAGAGTGACGAATTTCATCTCGTTCCGGTCCAGGACCTTGATGGAGATATTGACCTTGAGTTCATTGTCCCCGATGTAGACAAAAGGCCAGTCGATATCGGAACGCTCCACGATGCCGGCATAGCAGGCTCCTTTGGAATAAAGATTCTTTCCCATGAAGACCCGGGCAGTTCGAAGCATCCGCTGCAGGGAGGCCTTCATCCAGTCCCCGTCGAAGCCGCTTCCAATCAGAAAGACGGAGGAAATCGTCCGGTCCTCAAAGGCCTTTGCAAGAATCTCGTCAAAGTTCCGGTCCCGGTTTTCCAAGAGTTCTCCGTCGTTTCCGCTGGTCAGATTCACGGTCTCCGGAGTCGTATTGCGATTCCGGGTCAACAGGCAGTGCATGAGGCGGCCCCCGTTGTAATCAAAAAGGAGAACGTCGCTTCGGTAGAGCTCGGGCTTCTGGGACAGGGCATAGTAGTAGAAGCTCTCGGAGTAGTCGATGAGCAGCAGTCTCTCCGGCTCAATGGAAAGGCGGCGGCAGACGGATACAAAAGTCTCGTGCACCCGTCGGTCCATATGCTCCATGGCGATGACAAGCCTTGAAAGGGGCCGCTTCTGAAAGCCGATCACCGGCAGGGTCAAAAGCTTCTTGATATAGACGGAAAGCAGGTCCCTGGCCTCATATTCCTCGGAATCGAGGAAGAGCTTCTCATTGTTCCAGGCCTTCTCGAGAAACCCGTCGGCCCCCACCGCCATGGAAAGGCGGACCTGGGACAGGGCGTCATTGCCGAAGAACCACTGGCCCAGCCCCTTCTTCTTGGCCAGAACAGTGGGAATCTGGAAGGTCTCCGAACCCATGACGGTGCTGATGGTGTCCGGCTCCTCCATGCCCTGCACGTAGTAGCTGACGAAGGTATTCTCCTGTCCCAGATCGATGCCGACGATTACGCCGTCACGCTCTTTTTCATCTTCCATAGGCTCTATATTATTTATGAATAATGTAAAACAAATACTATCTTCTCTCCGGCAGTCTTCCGCCCCAAGCCGGACATCAGCGCAGCGAAAACAGCTTGTCTACAGCATTGGTTAGCGCCGTATATTTCTTCATATCGGAAATCGTCTGCCGGTCATCCGAGTAGATGAGGCCGGACCGCATGCGGTTGATGAGTCCGTAACGGCTCTCCTCCCCGCCCGGAAACTCGTCCGTGCAGGAAATCTCACCGAATTTCAAAATCTTTTCCGGTTCATCCCGGAGACATATGTCGTAACCCGACTTGTCCCCGAAGAAGAGGATGAACTCACTGACGTAGATGCCCGGATACATCTCCACCATCTCGGCCCGGAGCTTCTCTCCGGACGCATTTTTCAGGAAGAGGTCAATCCGCTGGCCCTCCTCTCCCTCATAGGTGATGAAATACTTGTCGTAGAGATGGTAGCGGATCAGCAGGTCGTCCGGGCACTCCCGGTAGAAGTCGAAGTAGAGGTTCTTCCTTATGGCCTCGGAAAGGAGGTCCGAAAGCAGGGCATGCTCTTCTTTCGTAAGTGTCTCCTTCCGACAGAGGTGGGCCAGAAGTCCCACGAGGCAGCTTTCGTTCAGTTTCTCCCCCCGCCGATAAAATTCTGCCAGGTGGGTGAAGACGCTTTCCGGAATATTCTTCCCGCCTTTCATATAGGCATGGGCCCAGTAGGTGAACCAGGCCTCGGCAATCATGCGGTTGGGACGGCCGGACAGGTAGTCCTCAAAGACGCCCTCGCTGTCCCCGCTGAAGTTTTCCGTATAGAGCATCTCGGTCACGGCCCGCTCTGTAAGGCGTTCCGTGGGCAGGGCATAGGCCTTCATATGCTTCCAGATATCGGCCATGACCACTTCCGGTCCCACATAAAAATTTCCCAGGTAGCGGATGGTGGTCTCGTTGTCGAGGTACTGGCCCATCAGGTAGGCCGACAGGGAAACAAGGAAGTCATCGGCTGTATCCGGCTCCTCTTCGATTTTCTCCGTCACCAGAGTAATGAGGGACCGGCCCGTGGCCATGATACCGTAGTAATTCCTGAGCAGGCTGTAGGCGGCCTCCGAATTCTTACCAATAACAAAGAGATCGATGATAAAGGAGATAGTCCTGGAATCCATGCCGGAATAATCCGACTCCCGGAGGAGGAAACGCTCGAAAACATCCTCCCGTGACTCTCTGCCCAGGTATTTAATGAATAATGGAAAGCGCCCCGCCTTGTACCCGTAGCGGATGTCCGGACTGTCCAGGAAAGCGGCGATCGTATCTGCCATATCCTTCGGGATGTCTTCATCCGTCTTCACATAGTTCAGGTCGTAGATGAAGTAGGGAAGGAGGTCTTTCGTCTCCTTCTTCAGCCTCGGCAGGATGCGCTTTAATTCCATGAGGTCCCGGACCAGGATGAAGCCCCTCTCCGAGATATAGAGACCCCCGTCCATTTCGAGGAAGACCCGGTAGGTCCGGCAGGAAACCGGAATATAGGCTGTATCCCGGATGACCGGCACATATACAGGCTCTTCAGCTGCATCCGTCAGAATAACGGCCCGGCGGACATTCTGGATACTGCAGGAAATCTTCACCGGGACCAGGAAGGAGGCCATCATGCCGGCCACGTCAGCGTCGATGATTCCCCGGTCCAGGACATCCTGATAGATGACGGCCAGGTTCTCGTCAAGTCTCTTGTGCCGCATCATTTCGAGAGCGAAGGTCTCCACCGTTTTCTTCGTCTCTTCATAGACAGCCGTATTTACGGCCCGGTTCGTGATCATGGAGGCGTAAACATAGGCCTTGCGGTCGAAGCTGATGGTATTCGAATAGCCGAAATAGCGAAGTACGTCCTCGGGCAGGGGCCTTGCATAGTCCTCTGGCAGGCTCATCACATAGGCTTCATAGAGACCGGTCAGGGATAGGCCGGATCGGACGGCCAGGTCGTACCAGGACAGGACATCCGGCCCGTAGACTGAATTCCTGAGAAGGTACTTCAGCACTGCGTCCAGAAGCTCCTGGGAAGGGCTGGCCGCATAGGCCTTGCGGACGATATAGAAGACCGAAACGTCAAAGGCCTTCTCCCGGCCCAGAAGGGTGGAAAGGCGCATGGAGATATTCCCGGTCAGTCTCCCTTTACGAGCAGCCCAGGAAAGAATTCGAATCGTGAAGGGGTCAAATTCCTTAATGAGCAGGGGGTCCTTCTTGATGACAGACAGGGCCTCCACATAAAGGAAAGGGGAAGAGGATCCGGCCATCACAAACTGACGGATATCCGAAAGCTCCTTGAGGCCGTTCGTCACGTACTCTTCCCTGAGGAAGAGAAGCAGCCAGAAGACCCGCTCGTCTCCCTGTCGGTCGCGGAAGATATTCTCCACTTCCGCCGTCAGCCGGTCCACATAGGTCTTCTCCGGCTCAATCATCGTACAGAGATAGAGGAGATAGGCCCACTCGAAGGACTTCCTGTCGACGATATCCGTCTTCAGAGATTCAACCAGGGGCAGGGCCTCAGCCTTGCGGCCGGTTACAATCAGGGCCTGGGTCCGCATCAGGGAAAGAAGGAGCCTGTCATGTGCGTCCGAGACGGTCTCCATGGTATCGAGGACGGATAGGCTCTTTTCGCACCAGTCTTCTGCCGTAAGCTTTCCGAAGCGGTAGGATAGATAATTCTGTGTCAGGGCCACGGAGCCCCGAAGCTTTACCCTGCGGCTGTCGTCCCGGTCAAAAGACCCTTCTTCTTTCCGGCAGAGGACAGTCAGAGTCTTCACGTCGTTCGTCCCGGTGAAGGTGATGCGGCAGTAGTTCTTTCCTGCATGCATGCGTTCCGGGTGGATGAAAAAGTCGAAATGGCAGACGCTGCCAACGAAGAAGTCGTTGGAAAGGACCGTATGGCCCACCGTGATGAAGGGGCTGTCGCAGGCCACACCGATCCGGGTGTAGCCCCAGGCGGACTTGGTGATGTCAATGGACTCCCGCATGGCCTCGTCTCCCACCGTATAGGTGAGGGAGGTCTCGGAAATGTCGAAGTGAACCCGTTCCTTGAGACCGGCCCCGGCCAGGAACTCCTCCATATTGTCGGGGGTCCGGGGAAAGCGGCGGTAGCCCCTGTAGAGAAGTTCGAAGTCCTTCCCGCACCGGACCGCAAAAGAAGCGAAGTCATCGGTATAGAAAAGGGCCATCGCATCGGCCGGAGCCTTTCTATAGAGCTCCGCGAAATCCTCCGGCGTCTCAATGGTCAGCCCGCAGGCCGTAAGGGTCCTGGGCCCGTAGGTAATCGTATAGGGAATATCGAAGGACTTTCCCTGAAGGATGACATAGAAGTCCCCGGAGAGAACATCTCCGGCCCTGCATCCCGCATGGATGACCGAAAAGCGGACCGTAACGGAAGTCCCCTCAAAGGCGGGACTTTCCGTCTGCACATAAGGGTTTGAGGAAAAGACCATGCCCCGGAGCAGGCTCCCGTCTGTGGACGAGAAAGAAAAGGACCCGGAAAAAGGCTCCTTCTCGACGGCCGAAAGGTCCAGCACATCCGTATCGAGTTGTATGGACCCGGGGGCCGGATCAAACCGGTCCTCGGACATCCGCCAGATCTTCCGTCTCAAGGGAACAAGAACTCCTTCATTATGATATAATAAGATAGTTTTGATTATACCCGATTTCGTTACAAAGTGGTAAATATTTGGAGGACATAAACAGCATGCCGGATATTACGGAACAATTTCACGGATCTGATCTTGAAAAGATAGAGGCAGTATACCACATCAAAAAGGAGGAAATCACTTCCTTTTCTGCCAATGTGAATCCCCTGGGCATCTCTCCCCTCCTCCGGACCAAGCTGGCAGAGAATATCGACTGCATCACTTCCTATCCCGACCGCAACTATACGGACCTGAAGGCCGCAATCGCCGCCTATACCGGCTGCCGGCCTGAGCATATACTGGTAGGCAACGGGACGACGGAGCTGATTTCATTATTCATAGATATCGTATCCCCGAAGAAGGCCGTGATTCTGGGCCCCACCTATTCCGAGTATGAGCGTTCCGTCTCACTCTGCGGGGGGAAGACCTCCTACTATCCCCTGCAGGAGGCCGATGATTTTCAGTTGAACATCAATTCTTTCACAGCTTCTCTTTCTTCGGACACGGACCTCCTCATTCTCTGTTCCCCCAATAATCCCACGGGCACAGCCATCCGCCGGTCCGACATGCGCAAGATCCTCGACGTCTGCAAGGAAAAATCCATCTACGTCATGGTGGACGAAACCTACATCGAATTTGCGGAAGACGCATCTGAGCTAACAGCCATCCCTCTCACGGAATATTATAATAATATTTTTGTTCTTCGTTCGACGAGCAAGTTCTTCGCCTGCCCGGGCCTGCGCTTAGGCTACGCCGTGACCGGAAATACTGACCTCTTCTCCGACGTCGACCGGAAGAAGAATCCCTGGATGATCCACTCGCTCGCTGCGCTCGCGGGGCAGTACATGTTCCGGGATGAGGAATATATTGAAAAAACGAGAAGCCTCATATCTTCGGAACGGAAAAGGCTCTTCGAAGCCTATTCGAAGAGCCCCCGCTTTCGCCCCTATAAGCCGGAAGGAAATTTCATGCTGATGAAGATATTAGACGAAAAAACGGACAGCCACGCCCTCTTTGAAAAAGCCATCAAAGAAAAGATGATGATCCGGGACTGCTCCAGCTTCCCCTTCCTCTCCGACCGCTTCATAAGGATCTGCTTCATGAACCCGGCGGATAATGACCGGCTGTTTTCCTGCCTGACCGGCTGATCATTGCTCTACATTTATAGTGATCGAGTAGGAGGATTTCATCCCCCTACTCGATGCAGCAACGCTGCAGTCAGCTCACAGCCTGCGGCTGTTTCGCTGATTGCAGTCGCCAAAGAGCTCGATTTACACGCAAGCATGTATCGAGCTCCTTGGCTCGTTGCCTACAAAAAATCCCCGCGGAATTTTCCGCGGGGATGCTTTTTTCAGTAGAGAACGGCTCCGCCCTCGAAGTCGAAATAGGAATTGAAGTCGAAGTAGACAATCTCTCCGGTCTCCTTGTCGCAGGTCCCGACATGGAGAATGCCGCCCGGCGTTCCTTTTTCGGGGTCAGCTGCCTGCAGGCGGAACATGAAGGTGTAGTTCTTCCCGCTCATCTGCAGGGTCTTGTCCAGTTTCACGCAGAAGCGCTTCCAGCCAGTCATGGGGAAGGAAACCCCGCAGAGCTTGTCGCAGGCCTTTTCAAACCGGGCCTGCACGGACATCTCATCCCCTGCCCAGAAGGCGTCCGAGGCGTGAATCTGGTCCGGGGTGGAAATATTCCACTTGAAGCGGGTCTTCCAGACCGTAATCAGACCGTCCCGCTTCTCGGTGAAAAGAGGCCGACAGACATAGTCGATGGAGTCCGGCACGATGAAACTCCTGAGCCCGTCGTTTTCCCCCTTGGCCGCCAGAATGGTTCCGCAGCAGTCCCGCACGATCTCATCGTCCGTGTCGGCCCCCTCCCGGTAGTTGAAGAGGATGAAGCCGTCCTCCGCCTGCACATCCACCTGCCGGGCGTCGAACTCTCCCCGGATTTTTTCAATCGTAAGGTCTTTGGTCTGAGACAGGGTATTCAGATAGTCTTTCAAAACAGAAGCCATAATAATATGACACCCCCTTTCCTGCAGTATAGCATAAAAGGACGCCGTGTGACAGCCGCTTTAGCGGCTGCCACACGGCGCTGACTTTTTCAGAACTTTTTTAGTTCTCAAAATACTGCATAATTCCCTTGGCCGCGGCCTTGCCGGCTCCCATGGCCAGGATGACCGTGGCGGCTCCGGTCACGGCGTCACCGCCGGCATAGACCCCCTCCCGGGTGGTCTTTCCGAACTCGTCCTCGGAGACGATGCAACCCCGCTTGTTGGTATCGAGGCCCTTGGTCGTCGAAGCAATCAGGGGGTTGGGCGAGGTGCCGAGCGCCATGATGACGGTATCGCATTCGATTTCATACTCGGAACCGGGTATTTCAACGGGCCTCCGCCGACCGGATTCATCGGGCTCGCCCAGCTCCATCTTGATGACCCGGATGCCCCGGACATCCCCGTTTTCGTCGGTCAGGATTTCCGTCGGGTTCTGCAGGAGATCGAAGATAATGCCCTCTTCCTCTGCGTGGTGGACTTCCTCGGCTCTGGCCGGAAGCTCGGCCATGGACCTCCGGTAAACCACGTGGACCTCAGCCCCGAGACGGAGGGCCGTCCGAGCCGAATCCATGGCCACATTGCCGCCGCCGACCACGACGACCTTCTTTCCGTGGTGGATTGGGGTGGGACCGTCCTTATAAGCCTTCATAAGGTTGTTCCGGGTCAGGTATTCATTGGCCGAAAAGACCCCGTTGGCCTGCTCTCCCGGGATGCCCATGAAGCGGGGAAGACCGGCTCCGGACCCGATGAAGACAGCTTCATATCCGTCCTTCTCCATCAGGTCGTCAATCGTGACGGACTTACCGACTACGACGTCCGTATCGATCGTAACGCCCAGATTTTTAACGTTCTCGACTTCCTTGGCAACAACCTCGTCCTTGGGCAGACGGAATTCCGGAATGCCATAGACAAGGACACCGCCGGCCTTATGCAGGGCCTCAAAGATAGTGACCTCGTAGCCTGCCTTGGCGAGGTCTCCGGCGCAGGTCAGACCCGAGGGGCCGGCCCCAATGACAGCAACCTTGTGGCCGTTCTTTTTCGATGTATTCTTCGGCGTAATGCCGTTCTTTCTCGCCCAGTCGGCGACGAAGCGCTCCAGCTTGCCGATGGCGACAGCTTCGCCCTTCACTCCCCGGACGCAGACGCCCTCGCACTGGGTCTCCTGGGGGCAGACCCGGCCGCAGACAGCGGGCAGGGCCGAGGACTCGGAGATGATTTCATAGGCCTTCTCGAAGTTTTTGTTCTTGACCTCCTGGATGAAGGCGGGAATATTGATAGAGACGGGACATCCGCCGACACAGCGGGGGTTCTTGCAGTTGAGGCAGCGGGAGGCTTCTTCCACGGCCTCCTCCTCGGTATAGCCCAGGCAGACCTCATCGAAGTTTGTGGCCCGTACCTTGGGATCCTGCTCGGCAATCGGTGTTCTTACGTTTACGTCCATTACTTGTCACCTCCGCAGTTTCCGCAGCCCCCGTGGTGGGTGGCCCCTTCTTCCAGTTCCAGCTTCTTCCGGCCCTCTTCGGTCTTGTACTGGGCCGCCCGCTTCATGGCCAGGTCAAAGTCCACGAGGTGACCGTCAAACTCCGGTCCGTCGACGCAGGCGAACTTGACCTGATCACCGACGATCAGGCGGCAGGCCCCGCACATGCCGGTCCCGTCCACCATGATGGGGTTCATGGAGACAATGGTATGGATGCCCAGCTCCTTCGTCAGCTTGCAGACGAACTTCATCATGATCATGGGGCCGATGGCGACGCAGTGGTCGTAGCGCTTCCCATCATCCCAAAGAGCCTGCAGCTGGTTCGTGCCCATGCCGTGGAAACCGTAGGTTCCGTCGTCTGTTGTGACATAGAGATTCTCAGCAACAGAGCGCATCTCATCCACATAGAAAAGCAGGTCCCTGGTCCGGGAGCCCATGATGACGTCCGAAGGAATGCCGTGCTCCTTCAGCCACTTGACCTGGGGATAGACCGGGGCCGTGCCGACGCCGCCGGCGATGAAGACGATTTTCTTCTTCCGTGTCTCTTCGAGATTTTCCTCCCGGCAGAGCTCGGAGGGCTGGCCCAGGGGGCCGACCACATCGGTGAAGCAGTCGCCTTCATTTAATTCCGCCATCTCCATGGTCGACGCTCCGACAGTCTGGAAGACGATGATGACCGTCCCCTTCTCCCTGTCGTAATCACAGATGGTCAGGGGAATCCGCTCCCCGTCCTCGCCGGACCGGACAATCAGGAACTGGCCGGGCAGACAGCGCTCCGTGACGTTCGGTGCATGCACCTCCATCAGGTAGATTCTGTCCGCGAGAAGTTCCTTCTTCAGAATCTCAAACATAATCCTTCCTCTCTCTTTTCTTTCCTTTAGATATCGCAACAGGCCGGAATGGGCCGGCCTGATATGCGCTGCAGAAAAATACAGCAAAAGATAAATGTTTTACATTATTAATTGAAATACACGAGCTCGTCCTTGGGCTTCTCGGCGGGTTCGATGTCCACAGGATAAAGGACCGGCCCCTTGCCGTGGTACTCGGTGGCAAATTCATTCTTCACGGTAGCCGTCAGGTCAATCCAGGACTTGTGGCCGATTTCCTGCGCCTTGTCGTACTTGCACTTCATGCCCAGAAACTGGATGTCCTCGACGCAGCAGGTCATGGCAAAACGGCCGGGTACGAAGATGCCCTTCTTGAGCTTCCCCTTCCCTTCCGTGGGATTGTATACGAGACCCAGAAAATGGACCTTCTTTCCGTCGTACTTCTTGGGGTGGTCCATGCAGTCCATGAACCAGAGGGCATAGTCGGCGTCGGAGATGTCAATCGTATCCTTGGTGAGGTCGAAGGGCAGCTCCTCCGGGGTATCGTCAACGGACCCGTCCGTCCGGATGTAAGCGATCTGGCAGGCCCGGTTTACGGACTTGACATTGGCCCGGAACTTGGCCTTCTTGACACCCACAGGGCAGCGGTTAAAAATGACGACGTCGGCCTTGAACAGCTGCTCGCTCATCATGGTCCGCATATTCTTCATGTACATCTCGAACGTCGTCGCGTCCACGGTCGTGATGGCCTGGACGATGACCCAGTCCTTCGGTCCGTCCATCTCATAGACGGGGCCTACTTCCCAGGTCCCGTTGTATTCGACAAATACGGCCTCGGGCTTGTAGGCATCCGTCAGTTTCTGCAGGTTTTCGACGTTGAAGTCCTCCTGTTTGTCTATCATTACGAGAGTGCCGCCGATGGCGTTTAAAGCCTTCTCGTCGTATTCCTCGTCCCCGTCCTCGCAGACAATCAGCAGGAAGCGGTCGATGTCGTCAGCGAAGCCGTTGTCAAACAGGGTCTCCCGGATCATGGACGTCTTGCCCGAGTCCATGAAGCCGTAAAACATATATACAGGTATTTCGTTGGGATTTTCAGCCATTCTTGTCTGACACCTTCCCTATCTTGCATGAATAATGTAAACCCCGGGTAAACCTCTTCCCGGAATATCCGGCCCGTATTGCAGAGAAAGGTTCCCGTATGGGAGCCCTCCATTTTTCCTGCCTTCAGGCCTCGAGCCCGTAGCCTTTGATAATAGCCTTCTCGTCGAGGTGCTGGCCGATGACGACGAGACGGCCTGTGAAGTCAGGAGCCCCGTCCCGAAGTTCATACTCTCCGTCCACGAGGTCATAGTAGACCCAGCCGCCTTCGGTCACAGGCACCATGCCCTTGGCCCGGATGACTTCGCCGTACTTCGTGCCTTCCGCAAATTCCTTCAGCATGGACTCAATGGTAGATTTCTCGAAGACGTGAGGCGTCTCGATGCCCCAGGTATCGAAGATCTCATCGGCGTGGTGGTGATGATGGTGCTCGTGGCCCTCGGCGTCTGCATCATGATGGTGCTCATGCTCGTCTTCGTCGTGGTCATGATGGTGCTCGTGCTCCTCATGGTCATGCTCGTCATGATCGTGATGGTGCTCGTGGTCTTCCCCATCATGGTCGTGATGATGGTGCTCGGCCTCGTGCTCCTTCTCTTCCTCCTCATGGTGGAGTTCGGACAGGGCCTTGGCCTCGAGATTGTCGGCCCCTTCGATGACGTCGGCAATCTTCGTTCCGTCAAGGTCATCCCAGGGAGTCGTGATGACATGGGCCTTGGGGTTCAGGTCCTGAATAGCCTTTGTGGCAAACTCGATTTCAGCAGCGTCCGCGTTCTGGGTCCGGGAAAGGATGACCGTCGTCGCATGGGCGATCTGGTCGTTGAAGAACTCGCCGAAGGCCTTCATCTGCTTCCGGGCCTTCTTGGCATTGACAATCGTCGCCATGCCGCAAAGCTCCATATCGAGTTCCTTCTCCAGGCGGATGATGGAAGCCGCCACGTCGGAGAGCTTGCCCACGCCTGAGGGCTCTATCAGAATCCGCTCGGGAGCGAACTTCTCCATGACCTCCCGGAGATTCTTGTCAAAGTCCCCGACCAGGGTACAGCAAATGCAGCCGGAATTCATCTCGGTAATCTGGATACCGGAATCCTTCAGAAAGCCGCCATCGACTCCGACTTCCCCGAACTCGTTCTCGATCAGGACAACCTTCTGCCCCTTCCAGGCCTCTGCAATCAGCTTCTTGATCAGAGTCGTCTTTCCTGCTCCCAGGAATCCGGAAAAAATATCTACCTTAGTCAAAATACCGCTTCCTTTCAATCAAAAAAATCGTGCAAGGCTACATTATGCAAATCTTTGTGATAAGATTGTGACTTCTGCAACAGCAGAAGTCAACAATTGTACAAAACTGTATTTTACATCCGCTCCGGAGCTTCAAATCCGAGGAGGTCGATGGACTTTTCCAGCACCCGCCGGGTCAGAATGACATCAGCGATATAGCCTTTCTTCTTCTCTTCATCCGGGCAGGAAAGAATCTTCGTGTCGTGGTAAAAGTGGTTGAAGTCGTTGCAGAGGGCGTAGATATAGGCGCAGAGAATATTGGGGGAAAGGTTCTCATAGGCGGACTTGACCTCCGACTGGAAGAGGCAGAGCCGCTCAGCCAGTGCCTTATCGGAAGCCCCGGAGGGAGTGGCAGGCATTACATTAGCAATATCTCCCCCTGCCTCTGCAAACTTCCGCAGGATGGACTTGGTCCGGACAATCGTATAGAGAATGTAGGGACCAGTATCGCCTTCGGAGGAGATGAACTTGTTCATGTCGAAGATATAGTCCTTCGAGGGCTGATTCTTGAGGTCTCCGTATTTAAGAGCCGCAAGGGAGACCGTCTTTGCTATATCATGGGCCTCTGCCTCATCCATATCCGGAGAAGATTCCCGGATTTTCTCAAACATGGCGTCCTCGATGTCGGAGATCAGGTACTCGAGGCGCATGACCCCGCCGTCCCGGGTCTTTAAGGGCTTTCCGCCCTCCCCGTTCACGGTGCCGAAGCCCAGAAAGGTGAGCTTCTTGTTTTCGGGTACAATGCCGGTCTTCTTTGCGCAGCGGAAGCACTGGATGAAGTGGAGCTCCTGGCGGGAGTCGACGACATAGAGAACCTCGTCGGGATCATAGTCCTTCATCCGCCAAATGAGCGTCGCCAGGTCCGTCGTATCGTAGAGGGCCGCCCCGTCGGACTTTAAGATCATGCAGGGAGGAATGGTCTTTTTGTCCCCTTCCTCTTCCACGTCGACGACCAGGGCCCCATTGCTTTCATGGGCGAAGCCCTTCGCCTTCATATCCTCTACCATGCCCGGAATATAGGGCTCGGCGTCCGACTCCCCCTTCCAGAGATCGAAGGAAACATTGAGGCGGGCGTAGTTTTTCTTCAGGTCGGAAACGGAAATCTCCATAATCTGCCGCTGTAGCTCCCGGTAGCCCCTCCGGCCTTCCTGCATCTCCTTGGTCGCGGCCAGTGCCTTCTCGTGGAAGGTCTCGTCCTCCTTGGACTTGGCTGAAGCTGCCGGATAGATGTCCTCCAGCTCCGAAATCGTGAAGGGAGCTTCTGCCGGATACTCTCCGGTGAAGGAGTCGTCAAAGTAGGGAAGGTCGGGCTTGCGCTCTTTGAGTTCCGTGATGATGAGGCCCATCTGCAGGCCGAAATCCCCAAGGTGAACGTCCGCCGTCACCTCGTCCCCTTCAAAGCGGGCCAGGCGCTTTACGGCTTCCCCGATGACGGCGCTGCGGAGATGACCGACATGCAGGGGCTTTGCCACATTGGGTCCGCCATAGTCCATGAAGAGTTTCTCCGGATGTCCGGTCTTCTCAGCTCCCAGCCGATCGGTATCCCCATACATGCCGCTGAGGTACTTTCTTATGAATTCCGGAGAGGCCTTCATATTGAGGAAGCCGGGCTTTGCCGCAGATACCTCTTCGAAGGTATCCGAAGAGGAAAGCTTTTCCGCCACAGTTTCGGCCACTTCCATGGGGTTCTTGTGAAATATCTTTGCCGAGGCCAGAGCCCCGTTGCACTGGTACTCGCAGAGCTCGGGCCGGTTGGAAAGGGTCACATCCCCGTATTCCCTGTCAATTCCGGCCGCCTGAAAAGCAGCCCCGACCTCTTCCGACAAAATACTAAGCAGTTCTTTCATGAAACCCGCTTTCTAAAACAGGATGGCGCCGATGAAAGCGCCAGCCCGCAACATTCTTTACATCAGGCAGCCTTCGTGGTATTCTCCGGCATTTTCTCTACAGAAGCCGGAAAGATCACATAGCGGTTCTTCCACAGGGCCTTTTTCAGAAGCAGCCCCAGAATAATGCAGCAGACGGCCTCCCCGATACCGACCGTGACCACCATGAACCACCAGGCATCCGTGGCCCCGTAAGCAAAACGGAGCACGAAGGGTACAATGACCATATTCGAGATGACCGGCGGCAGGGTGCAGACAAACTTTGTGTTCTTCAGAAGCCGGGTACCGACAGCTCCGATGAGAGTGGCGATGCTCCCGAAGATGATGTCCCAGATGACTCCGCCCGCAATGATATTCGAAATCAGGCAGCCGACGAAGAGACCGGGAATGGCAGCCGGGGTGAATATCGGAAGGATCGTCAGGGCTTCCGAGATCCGGAACTGGATGACGCCGCTTGAAAGTCCGAAGAGGGAGGATACCCAGGTCAGGACAACATAAAGGGCCGCAATAATAGCGCCTTCCGCTATATAGCGGGCGCCGGACATCTTTTTCGTGTTCATTTTTCTTTTCTCCTTAGTTTTGATTTGAACAGACGGATGAGTCTCCTTATACTCAGCCTTCCCTTATAGACAAATATCTACCGGAATTTTTCCGCCTGTCCGGCGAGGATGGTTACGAACTCGCCTTGGTTCACATGTGTCTCTATGCAAAAGCGGTTTGGGTCACACCGCTCTCACCCGAAATCAATTCGACAGGCTGCATACCTCACGCATTTCCTGTCATCTCTTAAACATCAGAATTACAAATTATTCTCAACCACCTTGACCATGCGGTCGACATACTCTCGGCAGAGGTCGTCGGTCTCCGCTTCCACCATTACCCGGACGACAGGCTCCGTGCCCGATGCCCGAAGGAGGATGCGGCCGGACTCTCCGAGTTCTCCGGTAATCTTCTCCTTTTCAGCAAGAACTTCAGCATTATTTAACACCTTGTCCTTGTCTGTGACCTTCACATTCTGAAGTAACTGCGGGTACTTCCGCATCCCGGAAGCAAGTTCGGAAAGAGACTTCTTTTCCTCGAGAATTACCTCCATCAGCATGATGGCGGTCAGAATCCCGTCTCCGGTGGTCGCATGCTTACTGAAAATGATATGGCCGGACTGCTCGCCGCCCAGGACGTAGCCCTTCTCAACCATGTCTTCATTGACGTACTTGTCCCCGACCGTCGTCACGTCATACTCGATGTCGTTTCGTTCCAGGGCCTTGAAGAGACCCATATTCGACATGATCGTGACCACGACATGGTTGCCGGAAAGACGGCCTGTCTTCTTCAGATACCGGCCGCAGATATAGATGATGAAATCTCCGTCCACGACTTCGCCGTTCTCATCGACGGCAATGCAGCGGTCCGCGTCCCCGTCGAAGGCGAAGCCGCAGTCCAGTTCCTTTTCCTTCACCAGGGCCTGCAGGGCCTCGATGTGGGTAGAGCCCACGCCATTATTGATATTGAGGCCGTTGGGGTCGTTGCCGATGACGTAAGTCTTGGCCCCGAGGGCATCGAAGACGCTCTTTGCGATATTGAAGGTCGAGCCATTGGCGCAGTCGAGACCTATGCGCTTGCCCTTATAAGACCGGGTCGCAAGGGAGATGAGGTAGCCGATGTAGCGGTTCCGCCCGATGGCGTAGTCCGTGGCAACGCCGATATTCTCCCCTGTCGGGAAGGGGAGTTCCTCCATCTTTCCGTCGATATAGTCCTCAATGCCGGAAAGAACATCGTCCTTCATCTTGTGCCCGTTCCCGTCCACCAGCTTGATGCCGTTGTCGTAGTAGGGATTGTGGGAGGCCGAAATCATGACCCCGCAGTCGAAGTCCTCAGTCCGGACCACATAGGCCACGGAAGGAGTCGTCGTGACGTGAAGGAGGTAGGCATCGGAACCGGATGCGATGATGCCGGCCACGATGGCGTATTCAAACATATAGGAGGACCGCCGGGTATCCTTGCCAATTACGATCCGTCCCTTGTGGTCGCGATTATAATACCAGCCGATGTAGCGGCCGATCTTGTAGGCGTGGTCTGCGGTCAGGACCTGACCGGCCTGCCCCCGGAAACCGTCTGTACCGAAGTATTTCATTATTTTCTCTCTTTATGAATAATGTAAAACAACTATTTTGGAAGCAGTTTTCCTGTGTCTGCCCTACTGGGGCTTCTTTGCCGGAGTCGGACCGGAAGCCGCTGACGCTGCTGCTGCCTTGGCCTGGGCGGCCTTCTGCAGCTTCACTTCTTCCACGATCCTGTTCTTCAGGTCGTAGCACTTGTCTTTGACTCTTGGATTCGTGGAATTGGTAAGGAGCCTGGAAACCAGTCGGCTGGCCGAAGCGTAGTCCTTCAGCTCCATGGCCATATTGGCCAGCATGAACTCGAGGGTTCCCCCGTCGATACCGCAGTAAGGACCCGATTCCTGGGAGGCTGCCTTCGTGAAGCCCTCATAGGCCTGCTTGTAGAAGCCCTCATACTCTTCCTTCAGCTGGGCCTTCTTTTTCTTCTCTTCCGGCTTTTCATCCGAAAGGGTCTCAATCTGTCCCCGGAGGAGCCAGGCAATCTTCAGGCAGATATAGGACTTCTCGGAGAGCTTGGCCCGCTTGGCCATGGCGCAGACCAGGGCCAGCTTGAAGCGGTCGATGGCCTCGTCATAGGAATACTTGGTCTTGTGGGCGTCCGGTACGTGCTTGAACTTCATGCCCACGGCCTCCTTGATCCACTTGATCTGGGTCGAGGAGACATGGATGAATTCCTTGTTCAGGGCCGAATAACCGCAGTAGGGACAGGAAGCCACGTCATACTTGACCGTGTCGATGCCGTCGAAGCGGGGCCGAAGGTCATCGTCCGGCTCCTGCCGCTTGGCCTTTCCGGTCTTCACGGTCAGGGTATGAAATTTGCGGTCGCAGACCGGACACTGGACCTGCTTTTCCAGCACGAAGTCCTCTTCCGCCAGGGGCTTTTCCTCCGCCTTCTGGGGAGTCGCCGCCTGTTTTTTGGGAGAAGACGGGTCCTGGGTGATGTCCAGATTGCCGTCGGACTTGATACCGAATTTTTCGAGACCGGCAAGTAAATTCATGTTTGCCTCCATCTGACCGCTTTCGACGCGGACTCTGCTTCCTGCCTGCGCAGAAAAACAGAATATTATATATGCAGTGCAGTACTAATCAACCCTGAGCCGGGAGCTTATAGGAGCTCTTCAAGGACACAATGCGGTTGAAGACCGGAGCCCCGGGAGCCGAGTCTTTTGAGTCAACAACGAAGAATCCGTTCCGGACGAACTGGAAGCGGTCATAGACTTTCGCGTCTTTCAGACAAGGCTCCACGTAAGCGTTCATCACGGTCATGGAATTCGGGTTCAGGTTCAGTTCCCCGTTCTCGTCATAGACGCCTTTTTCCTCGTCCACGATGTTCTCATAGAGGCGGGCCTTGACGGGCATGGCCGTTTTTGCATCCACCCAGTGAATCGTCCCCTTGACCTTGCGCCCGTCCGGGGAGTCGCCTCCCCTCGTGGCCGGATCATAGGTGCAGTGAATGAGCGTCACATTGCCTTTTTCATCCTTCTCGCAGGAAGTGCAGGTCACATAGTAGGCATTCATGAGGCGGACCTCATTGCCCGGGTAGAGTCTCCGGTACTTGGCCGGAGGCACTTCCATGAAGTCCTCCCGCTCGACATAGAGTTCGCGCGAGAAGGGGACTTTCCGGGAGCCCAGAGCAGGATTTTCTACATTATTCTGAACCTCGAGTTCCTCGGTCTGTCCCTCGAGGTAGTTGTCGATCACGAGTTTCACAGGATCGAGGACCGCGAATATACGGGGCGCCTGAACTTTCAGGTCCTCCCGGATGCAGTACTCGAGCATGGCATAGTCACTTACAGCGTTTGACTTCGAGATGCCGGAGAGCTCGACGAATTTGCGGATGGACTCCGGAGTGAAGCCCCGGCGGCGAAGGCCGGCTATAGAGACGATTCTGGGATCATCCCAGCCGTCCACAATGCCGTTTTCCACCAGCTTCTTGATGTAGCGCTTGCCCGTGACGATGTTCTTGAGGTACATCTTTGCGAACTCAATCTGCCTCGGCGGATTTTCCCAGTCCGTATTGTTTACGACCCAATCGTAGAGGGGCCGGTGGTCCTCAAACTCCAGGGTGCAGAGGGAGTGGGTGATGCCTTCGATGGCGTCCTCCAGCGGGTGGGCGAAGTCGTACATGGGATAGATGCACCACTTGTCCCCGGTCCGGGCGTGGGGAATGTGGGCGACCCGGTAGAGAATGGGGTCCCGCATGTTGATATTGGGGGAAGCCATGTCGATCTTTGCCCGAAGGACCATCTCCCCGTCCGCATACTTCCCGGCCTTCATGTCAGAAAAAATCTGCAGGGATTCATCTATGGGCCTCTCCCGGTTGGGATCGTTCGTGCCGGGTTCCGTCAGGGTGCCTCTCGTCTCCCGGATCTGGTCCGCTGAAAGGTCGGAGGCATAAGCCAGGCCCTTCCTAATGAGAAGGACGGCACACTCGTACATCTTGTCGAAGTAGTCGGAAGCATAATAGATTTTGCCGCCAAAGTCGGCCCCCAGCCACTTGACGTCCGCGACGATGGAGTCCATGAATTCGGACTTCTCCTTCGTAGGGTTCGTATCGTCAAAGCGCATGTGGAAAGTTCCGCCATACTCCTTCGCAATTCCCGAATTCAGGATGATGGACTTGGCATGGCCCACATGGAGAAAGCCGTTGGGCTCGGGCGGAAAACGGGTGACAACTTCCTTGTAGCGTCCTTCCGCCAGGTCCTTGTCGATGGCGTCTTCAATGAAATTGCGGCTCTTCTTCTCTGTAACCTCTGTCTTGCTTACGTTTGCTTCTTCAGACATCTTGTCTGTTTCCTCTTTCTAACGGAATTTATATTATTCTAATAAAAAATAATCAAGTCTACCTTAGACGATGTGCTTGTGGGTAAACAGATGATCGTTGCAGTACTCGTGGTTTCCCTTGCACTTGCTGCAATAGCGGAAGGTGAGCTCCGGATTCGTGATCTCGGTCCGCCCGCAGATTTCGCACTTGTGGACCCTCGGCGCTCCCTGGCCGGAATGGCGGGCGCTCTGGGCTCCTCCGAAGGGATTGAAGCCTCCGGAGCCGCCGCCCGTATAGGGGTTATCTCCGTAGGCCCGGTCACCCGAATTCCTGCTGCTTCCCTCGTAGGCCCGCTTCCAGTCGGCCTGCCGCTTCTTCTCCCTGGGGTCGATCCGCCGCCAGTTCCTCGTGGAGAGGAAGAAGATGAAGAAGTTCAGAAGGGAGGCGACAAGGGCAACCTTTCCGCCCATATCAACCTGGATAAATTCGAAGACCAGAAGGACCGCATAGACAATGGCCATCCACTTCATCTTGATGGGAATGAAGAAGTAGAGCAGAATTTCCATGTCCGGATAACAGACCGCAAAGGCCAGGAAGATGGACATATTGATGTAGTAGGTCGAGAAGTAGGCCCCGATTCCCATGACGGGAACCCCGTGAATGGCGAAGTAGATACCATACAGAAGGAAGGCCCCGATGATCGTGAAGAGAATCCCGCCGAAGATATAGACATTGTAGCGGAAGGTCCCCATAGTCCGCTCCAGCTGGGTGCCCAGCTGCCAGTAGAAGATCATCATAATGATGGCAAAGATGATATTCTCCCGCGGGGGCATGATGACCCAGGAGATGAGCCGCCAGATCTGGAAGTTGTGAATGATGAAATAGGGCTCCAGCTGGGCGTATGACAGAATATCCAGACTCGTATAGGAAGCCCCGAAGTAGAGAATATAGCCGATGATATAGCCGCCGATCAGGTAGTTCGTGAGATGCTTCACGGCAAAGCGGCCCATTTTCCGTTCCATTTTGTCAAGCATGACATAGCCTCATATATGCTCAGTAATTGGCGCATTGTCCGTCAAAAAGCAGGAAACGCATTCTATAATAATCGTTTCCTCCGGACATAAAACGCGCTTTTACATTATAGGAATAGTGTTTTTCTTTGTCAACGGAGGAACTTTCCAAAAGGCTGAGGCAAAAGGAGACAGATTTTTACCAATTGTTGCCCCCGCTACAAACCAATTCTTTTGTTAATTGCTAGAATCGGCCCCGTACCCTATAATACGCTACGGCTCAATAGAGTGGTCCATTTTTATATGAAGAAACAGTTTACAAAGATTTTATAATTCTCCGTCCGGACCTGTGTTAAGATAAGCGGCGGATTTCTTTTGACGTTTTTTGAAGCATTCTAAAAATTATGCATTAGGAATTATGCATTCTATATTTTGCATTTTTGAAAGGATCTTATTTTTATGAATAGTCTCTGCAAGATGGGCATTGATATCGGCTCGACTACGGTCAAGGTAGCCGTCATGGACGAGAAAGACACCCTCCTCTTCTCCGACTACAAGCGCCATTTCGCCAATATCAAAGAGACCCTTCTCGACCTCGTGAAGGAGGCCTATGAGGTGACAGGCGATGTCACGATTGCCCCCATCATCACGGGCTCCGGCGGTCTGTCCCTGGCAAAGAGTCTGGGGATTCCCTTCGTGCAGGAGGTGGTCGCCGTAGCGAGTGCCCTCAACCACTTCGCCCCCCAGACAGACGTCGCCATAGAGCTGGGCGGCGAGGATGCAAAGATCATCTACTTCGAGAATGGCAATGTCGAAGAGCGGATGAACGGCATCTGCGCAGGCGGCACCGGCTCCTTCATCGACCAGATGGCATCCCTCCTGCAGACGGATGCCACCGGCATGAACGAGTACGCGAAAAATTACAAGGCCGTTTACCCCATCGCCGCCCGCTGCGGCGTCTTCGCAAAGACCGATATCCAGCCCCTGATCAATGAGGGGGCTTCGAAGGAGGACCTCTCGGTTTCCGTCTTCCAGGCCGTCGTCAACCAGACCATTTCCGGCCTGGCCTGCGGCAAGCCCATCCGGGGCCACGTGGCCTTTCTCGGCGGACCCCTCCACTTCCTGGATCAGCTTCGGGCCTGCTTCATCCGGACCCTGAAGCTCGATGACGAGCACACGATCATCCCGGAAAATTCCCACCTCTTCGCAGCCATGGGCTCTGCCTTAAACTACGACGAGAATACGACCCTCTCCATGGCCGAACTCAAGAAGCGCCTGTCCGGCGACCTCAAGGTCGAGTTCGAGGTAGCCCGCATGGAGCCCCTCTTCAAGGACCAGGCCGAGTACGACGTCTTCACCGAGCGCCACGCCAGGGCCCATGTGGAGACCGGAAAACTCGAAGAAGCCCGCGGGAATCTCTTCCTTGGGATTGACGCCGGCTCCACCACGACCAAGCTGGCCCTCGTGGACGAAAACGGCAAACTTGTATATTCCTTCTACGATAATAATCAGGGCTCTCCCCTTCTGACCTCCATCCGGGCCATGAAGGAGATCAAGGAAAAGCTCCCTGCCAATGCGCACATTGTCCACTCCTGCTCCACCGGCTACGGGGAGGCCCTCTTGAAATCCGCCTTCAAGCTGGACGACGGAGAAGTCGAGACCATCGCCCACTACTATGCGGCTGCTTTCTTCGACCCCAAGGTTGACTGCATCCTCGATATCGGCGGCCAGGACATGAAGTGCATCAAGATCAAGGACGGCACCGTCGACTCGGTCCAGCTGAACGAGGCCTGCTCCTCCGGCTGCGGCTCCTTCATCGAGACCTTCGCCAAGTCCCTGAATTATTCGGTCAAAGACTTCGCCAAAGAAGCCCTCTTCGCAGAGCACCCGATTGACCTGGGCACCCGCTGCACGGTCTTCATGAATTCGAAGGTCAAGCAGGCCCAGAAGGAGGGGGCTTCGGTCGCGGACATCTCCGCCGGCCTGGCCTATTCGGTCATCAAAAACGCCCTCTTCAAGGTCATCAAGCTGGCTGATGCCAGGGACCTCGGGGAAAACGTCGTCGTCCAGGGCGGCACCTTCTATAATAATGCAGTGCTCCGGGCTTTCGAGAAGATTTCCGGTGTCCAGGCCATCCGCCCGGATATTGCAGGCATAATGGGCGCCTTCGGCGCAGCACTTATCGCCCGGGAGCGCTTCGAAGAGACGGGAAGCACTACCATGCTGCCCATCGAGGACATCCTGAACCTCACCTTTACGTCCTCCCTGGACCGGTGTCCTCACTGCAACAACCACTGCCTACTCACCATCAACCACTTCTCGGACGGGAGAGAATTCATCACCGGAAACCGCTGCGAGCGGGGCCTGGGCCTTCCCAAGAAGAAGGACGATGTTCCGAACCTCTACGACTACAAGTGGAAGCGCCTCTTCTCCTACTATAAGCCCCTGACCGATGAAGAGGCTGTCCGCGGGACCGTGGGCCTGCCGAGGGTTCTCAATATGTACGAGAACTACCCCTTCTGGGCCGTCTTCTTCGAGGACCTCAAGTTCAAGACCGTCCTTTCTCCCCGGTCCACGAGGAAGGTCTACGAGCTGGGCATTGAGTCCATTCCCTCGGAGAATGCCTGCTACCCGGCGAAGATCACCCACGGCCACATCAAGTGGCTCATAAACAAGGGCGTGGACTTCATCTTCTACCCCTGCATTCCCTACGAGCGGAATGAATTCGCCGACTCCAACAATCACTATAACTGCCCGGTCGTCACCAGCTACGCCGAGAATATCAAGAACAATGTCGAGGAGATCACAAGCGGAAAGGTCCGCTTCCTGAACCCCTTCATGGCTTTCTCCACGGAGAAGATTCTCACCGACCAGCTCGTGAAGGTCTTCGGGGAAGAGTTCCCGGACATTCCCGCTGAGGAGGTGAAGCACGCTGCCCATGAAGCCTGGGAGGCCCAGGGCCGTTTCCGGACCGATATGGAAAGGAAGGGGGAGGAAACCCTCCGCTGGCTGAAGGAGAACCACCGCCGGGGCATCGTCCTCTGCGGTCGGCCTTACCACATCGACCCGGAAATCAACCACGGCATTCCCGAACTCATCACGGGCTACGGTCTGGCGGTCCTGACCGAGGATTCGGTTTCCCACTTAGGGAAACTGGAGCGGCCCCTCATCGTCCTCGACCAGTGGATGTACCACACCCGCATGTATTCGGCCGCCGAGTATACGACCCACCGGGACGACCTCGATGTCATCCAGCTGAACTCCTTCGGCTGCGGGGTGGACGCCGTCACAACCGACTGCGTCTCCGACATCCTGACCCGGTCCGGGAAAATCTATACCTGCCTGAAGATAGACGAAGTAAACAATCTGGGAGCCGCCCGGATCCGTATCCGGTCTCTTCTGGCTGCCCTCCGCGTCCGCGACCGGCAGAAGAAGAAGCGGACCCTGAACCCCACGGACTATATCCGCACTCCTTTCACCAAGGAGATGAAGAAGACCTATACGATTCTGGCTCCGGAGATGTCCCCGATTCACTTCGAGGTCATCGCCCCGGCCTTCCAGGCGGCAGGCTACAATCTCATCGTGCCGGAGGTTCCGAGAGAGGCCTGCATCGACTACGGCCTCAAGTACGTAAACAACGATGCCTGCTATCCTTCCATGATGGTGGTCGGCCAGTTCATGGCGGCCATTGACTCGGGCAAGTATGACATGGACCACACGGCCCTCCTCATCACCCAGACGGGCGGCGGCTGTCGGGCCTCGAACTACGTGGGCTTCATTCGGCGGGCCCTGGCCAAGGCCGGCTACGGGAACCGGGTACCGGTCATCTCCCTGAACACGGTCGGCCTCGAGAAGAACCCGGGCTTTTCCATCTCGCCCCAGCTCATTCAGCACGGCCTCTACGCCCTGGAGTTCGGTGACATCTTCATGCGCTGCCTCCTCCGGGTCCGCCCTTATGAGAAAGTGCCGGGCTCTGCCGACAAGCTCCATGAGAAGTGGAAGAAGCGGGTCATTGACTTCGTTTCGAATAACAAGGTTCTCTCCCACGCCAAATACAGGAAGATGTGCCGGGATATCATCCATGATTTCGACACCCTGCCCATCACGGATGAGAGAAAACCCCGGGTCGGCATTGTCGGCGAGATTCTCGTGAAGTTCCTGCCGGCTGCCAACAATCACCTGGTGGAGCTGCTCGAAGCTGAAGGAGCCGAGGCCGTCGTTCCGGACCTGACCGACTTCCTCCTCTACTGCTTCTATAATAATAATTTCAAGGAGGAAAACCTGGGTACTTCCAGGAAGGCCCAGTTTGCCGGCAATGCCGTCATCCGCTTCTTTGAGTGGCTTAGGAAGGATGCGCGGAAGGCCTTCGAGGAATCCGACCGCTTCACCCCGCCCAACCACATTGAAGAACTGGCGGACCTGGCCAAGCCCATTGTCTCTATCGGCAACCAGACCGGCGAGGGCTGGTTCCTGGTCGGGGAAATGATGGAACTGATCCGGTCCGGGGCCAAGAACATCGTCTGCATCCAGCCCTTCGGCTGCCTGCCCAACCACATCGTCGGAAAGGGCGTATTGAAGAAGATCCGTACAGACCACCCCGACGCCAATCTCGTGACCATCGACTACGACCCCGGTGCTTCCGAAGTCAACCAGCTGAACCGCATCAAGCTCATGCTCTCCACGGCCTTCAAGAATATGAAGACTGAAGACGCAGAAGCTGTCTAAGATACAATATTCCATGTTTGTTAGCACTCTTTTAAAAAGAGTGCTAATTTTTTGTTGACTTTTGGTCACAGGACAACTAAGATTACATTTGTGCAAAGAAGCGGATTACCTGCAAGACCAAAGGTCGCACGGCCTCCGCTGTTTATATTATTCATAAAGGAGTATATGTGCTATGGCAGAGAAAAAAGGAAGCCTTTCGATCACGAGCGAAAACATCTTCCCCGTCATCAAGAAATGGCTGTACAGTGACCACGATATCTTCTACCGCGAGCTGATTTCAAACGGCTGCGATGCGATTACGAAGCTGAAAAAGCTGAATATGATGGGCGATTACCAGCTGCCCGAAGATTATAAACCCCGGATCGATATCCTCCTCGATGACAAGAAAAAGACCATCACCGTTCGTGATAACGGCCTCGGCATGACTGAGGAAGAAGTCGACTCCTACATCAATCAGATTGCCTTCTCCGGAGCGACGGAATTCCTTGAAAAATATAAGGACAAAGGCTCAAACGACCAGATCATCGGCCACTTCGGCCTGGGCTTCTACTCGGCCTTCATGGTTGCTGACCGGGTCACGATCGATACCCTGTCCTATAAGGAAGGCGCGAAAGCGGTCCACTGGTCCTGCGACGGCGGCACCGACTACGAGATGGGCGACGGAACCAAGGAAGGCGTCGGCACCGAAATTACTCTCTATGTGAATGAGGACTGCCTGGAATTCGTCAATGAATACAAGGCCCGGGAAGTAGTTGAAAAGTACTGCTCCTTCATGCCTTATGAAATCTACCTGAAGAATGTAAACGCCGAAACCGCCTACGAGACCATCGACGAAGCCGATAAGCTCGACACGGATACCGTCGTCGACACCATCAGCGTTCCGGCCAAGACCGAGGAAAAGACAAAGGAAGACGGAACCAAGGAAACCGTTGAGACCGAGCCCGCAAAAACCCAGTACAAGATTGTGAAGCGCGAGCAGTGTGTCAACGACACGAATCCCCTCTGGAACAAGACCCCTTCGGAGTGCACGGACGATGAGTACAAGGACTTCTACCGCAAGGTATTTAACGACTACAGGGAGCCCCTCTTCTGGATCCACCTGAATATGGACTACCCCTTCCGTCTCAAGGGCATCCTCTACTTCCCGAAGATCATGTCCGAATACGAGTCCGTCGAAGGCACGATCAAACTTTATAATAATCAGGTCT
>ONBT01000032.1 GCA_900316075.1 uncultured Lachnospiraceae bacterium
TTCAGATCCTGAAGAAGATGGATTTCAAGCCGCAGCAGATGATTCCAGCGTGAGGCACTCACGCCTCATATCGGTAAAAACCTGAATGATTGTGTTTAATGAAATTGAAAACCGAAAGGAACTATTCCCTTCAACTTTTCTAACTATATCAGTCTCTCAATGGGAAGTGAAGTCTTGCTTTTTCAAGAAAAAATGTCCTCTCTTGCAAGTGTAATCTTCGCAGGGCAGGGATCAGATAGGCCGGAATTGAAATTTTGTCCCCCTTCGGGGCGGGCAGCATAGGTCAGAAAGGGAAGAAATGAAACTCTGTCCCCCCGATTGTACCGCCGGACGGGGGACAAAATTTCATTTTTGGCTTGTTCTGCTCACGTACCACCGCCAGACGGGGGACAAAGTTTCATTTCCTGTTTGTCCAGCCCACGCGGGCTGCCAGACGGGGGACAAAAACCGATATCAGCCGAAATATACCCTCACCCTGCCGTTGATTCCGGAAAGGCAGGTGGGCTCCGGCGTTTTTCCAAGGACTGCCGCATAAGGATTGAAAAAGTCGACGGACTCCCGCTCGAGGGTGGTGGCGACTTCAATCCGAATATTATTCTCACCCTGTACGAGGGCCGGCCGGATGTCCCAGATGTAGGAAGGCACAATCTGAATGCCCAGTCTCTGCCCGTTTACGAAGAGCTCGACGCCCTCATAGGCATCACTAATTTCAAGGATTGCTTCCGAAGGAATGTCATCTATGGTAAGGCTGCGCTCGTAGCGGACGAAGCCGGAAAACTTCGGCTCTTCCTCAGCCAGGCGGTCCGGAAGGTCTATCTTCTTCGCGTTTTCAAAGGCAGGATAGTCGGCGGCCCGGCAGGTGCTCCGCGTCCAGCCGTCAATAAGTTCCTGCATGGACAGGCCGGCAAGACGGGCAGAAAGGGGCTTTACGGGCAGACAGTCCGAACACTCAGGAAGGGGCCTTACGGGCAGACAGCCAAGGTCGTCAGAAAGCGGCTTTACAGGGTTTGTGCAAGCACCCTGTTCGAAGCTGTCCTTATCGGATGCAGCCCCAGAATTTGAAGCCGGTTCGATGAGAATGAAGAGGCTTTTCAGCGGCTCAATCGTGACAGAAAGAGTCATGGTCCCGGCTTCCGGGTCATTCTCAAAGTCAACGGTTTCAAGCCGATTGTCCCAGGCGTTGTAGGCATAGGCTTTTCCGGTCTGGGACAGGACGATTTTCCCGGTGTACTTTTCCGTTCCCTCATTAATGAACATGTAGCAGTCGCTGTCCGTTACATAGTGGCGGTAACGGATCCAGGAGTTTACGGGAGCGATACGGATATCGGAAAGCTCCATCTCCTGCAGTATATCCGGCAGTTTGACAAGGGGGACGCTCTCTGCTCCGGGGAAATCCGCTTTTCCGCACCCCTGCTCATCAATGACAGCGTCCGGCTTCTCCCCGGCGAAAAAGACCGGGAAGCCCGCAGCAAGAAGCTTTTGAATTCCTTCCGCCGCCGTCCGGGAAATATACTTCGTCCGCGGCACGATAAGGGCCTGATAGGAGGCGCTCCCGACGACAAGCCTTCTGCCGGAAACTTTCGCGACGGCATAGTCATTCTTCTTATCGAAGACATCCGCCGGCAGAATCTCAAAATCAATCTGCTTTCGGGCCAGAGTGGCCGCCGCCTCCTGGACCTCATCGAAGTCCGTGCACATCCACTCGGACTCTCCCATGTAAAGAATCGCGGCTGGAACGACAGCATGGCCCCCGCTCATAAGTTCGCAGACCCGGTTCATATATTTCATGAGTTCCCCGAAATGCCGGTACTGGGGATTGTGGCCGTGGGCATAGAAGTGGGGCGGACAATCCGGGTCCGGAAATTCCTTAGGAGAAAAGGCATGGGGGACGAAGTGGTTTACCCCGCGGACCAGGAAGTGGTCCGTCAGGTATTTTTCAAGGCGGACTCCCTCACTCCAGCCGTAGGCCCCGAAGATTTCGCACATGGAGTTGCCGGCCTTTGCGGGCTCGATGGCCGCTGCGGAAGAGGCGAGCTTGGCCAGGGTGTACTGGAAAAATTTTCCCTGTCTTAGCGAGCCGAAGAAGCCGGGCCGGTCGGCGTCCCCCTGAGGCTCCACCTGGCCCCCGATGTCGTCGACCCCGGCCATGTCCTGGCCCGCGAGACCGCGGAAATAGTGGCCGAGAGAGGTCCCGGTCCTCGAGTGCTGGTTGTTGTCTTCAATGACATGGCCTATGTACTGAACCCCGTGCTTTCGGCACCAGGTCCCGATCTGCTGAGAGAAGGCCTTTTCCACAAGGCGGGAGACCGAGTCCATATAAGCGAGGCGGAATGAAGCGGTGAGCGGGGAAGCCCCCGGCTCCCAGAGGAGGGCGAGCCCTGTGCGAGCCCGGTCCCCGTACTTTTTCGTCAGCTCATCCATGAGAAGGGGCGACCAGGGCAGGTCGTCCAAGTCGTTTAAGTGTTTCCCCTGCTCGAAGGCATGCCCGTTCCCCAGCTCCGGCTCGTCGGAAAAGAAGCCGGCAATCGTCGTCCCGAAACGGTCCCCATAGTGCTGATAGTGGGGCTCATACACTGTATCAAGCAGGACCCGCACGCTTTCCGGATCCATCATATTGATATAGTCCGGGTGCATGCCGTAATTTCGTGTGGAGTTTACGACAAAAAGGTGCCACTTTCCTTCCGCCGGCACCGTGACCTGCAGCGTATCAGCGCCCCTCTGCTCCGAAAGGTCGATGATGTCCTCTCTTGCAGATGCCCCTTCCCTTACCAGCACGATGGCTTCAATCGCGTCGCCGGGATAGGCCGTCATGGCCTCCTGCCGTGTATGTTTCTCGATTTCCGTGGGCTGCCAGGGCCGGGCCTTCCGATAGGGCTTAAGGTCAATAGTCATTTCCCCACTCCCCGCCAGCGGAATCTCCTGCCGCACAATGCTCTTTCTTGCATGCGCGTCCGAAGAACCCTTCATGGCTCCGTTGGCAAAGCCGGTCGGGAAGTGGCTGTCGTCCAGAATCCAGACCTTCATCCCAAGCTTCTCCGCCTCGTCCAGAATGGCGTCCATGTCCGCCCACCACTTGTCCCCGAGAAAATCCGGGTGGGGCCGGCTCTCTATACAGACGGCACCGATATTGGCCTCATGGATGACCCGCATATACTTCCGCAGCGTGGCCTCGTCCTCCCCGTGCTGCCAGAAGAAGGGTAGGATGTAGTTTTCCCCTTCCCCGGCCAGCAGCTTTTTCACCTTTTCATTCATGACTAATACAGCCCCCTTCACTTTTTCCTTCATGATACGCACGGCCGCGCTCCCTGTCAAAGGCCTTCTTTCGCCCTTATCCGACGTATTTTCACTTTGTCCCCCGTCCGGCTTGTACTGCTACTTTCTTGCCTTTTGGATATGTGATAGAATACAGGACGCTGAAATATTATTCATAAGGAGAAGATTCTATGGGAAAGATCATACTGACGGGGGACCGGCCCACCGGCCGCCTGCATATAGGGCACTATGTCGGCTCACTCAGACGCCGGGTGGAGCTGCAGAACAGCGGTGAATTTGAGAAGATTTACATCATGATTGCCGATGCCCAGGCCCTGACGGACAATGCGGACAACCCCGAGAAGGTCCGCCAGAACATCATGGAGGTAGCCCTTGACTATCTGTCGGTCGGCCTGGACCCGGAGAAGGTGACCTTCCTGATTCAGTCCCAGATTCCGGAGCTCACGGAGCTGACCTTCTATTATTCGGACCTGGTCACCGTGTCCCGCCTGCAGCGGAACCCCACGGTCAAGTCGGAAATCCAGATGCGGGAGTTTGAAGCCTCGATTCCGGTCGGCTTCTTCACCTACCCGATTTCCCAGGCGGCGGACATCACGGCCTTCAAGGCCACGACAGTTCCGGCCGGGGAAGACCAGGAGCCCATGCTTGAGCAGGCCCGGGAGATTGTGCGGAAGTTCAATCAGACCTACGGGGAAGTCCTCGTGGAGCCTTCGATTTCCCTGCCCACGAACGAGACCTGCCGCCGCCTTCCCGGAATTGACGGAAAAGCGAAGATGAGCAAGTCTCTCGGCAACTGCATCTATCTTTCCGACACGGAAAAGGAAGTCAGCGACAAGGTACGCCAGATGTACACGGACCCCACCCACCTCAAGGTTTCCGACCCCGGTCATATCGAGGGGAATGTCGTCTTCACCTACCTTGACGCCTTCGTGAAGGAAGATTCCTTTGAGAAATATCTTCCCGAATACCAGAACCTCGATGAGCTGAAAGCCCACTATGAAAAGGGTGGCCTCGGAGATGTGAAGATCAAGAACTTCCTCAAAGCCGTTCTCGAGGAAGAACTGGCCCCGATTCGGGAACGCCGCCATTACTGGGAGGCGAGAATCCCCGAGGTCTACGAGATTTTGAAATCCGGCACGGAAGCCGCCGAAAAGGTGGCTGCCGCGACCCTCACCGACGTCAAGAACGCGATGAAGATCAACTACTTCGAGGATCCCGAGTGGATCGCGGAGCAGGAAGCGAAATTCACGAAGTGAAGGCGGAAAGAATAGAAAGAAGAGGGGTGGCACGCAATGCGTGCCACCCCTCTTTTGGAAAGGCAGAAAACCCGGCGTTTCGCGCCGAATCATTATTTGTCGTCTTCTGTTTTTGAAGTCTTTGTCGTCTTCTCTGAAACTTTTCCGTCGGAAGATGTGGCCTTTGAAGTGTCCGTCGAAGAGGTCTTCGCGGAATTCTTCCACTCGTTGAACTTCTTCTCTACGGCGTCGTAGGTCTTTTTCGAGATGTCGGGAAGGGTCTTGCCCCAGGACTTGGTGGCCTGCTGATAGCCCTTCTTGAAGGCCTTGAACATTTCGTCGGCCTTGGTGGCGTCATCTCCGGTCAGGGCTTTGGCAAAGTCCAAAATCCGGTCGGAAGTCTTCTCAACGCCCCAGTAGCCGTCTTCGGAAATGGCCTCCTGGGCCTTCTTCTTTGCGGCTTCGTCAATCGTAAACTTGCCGGAAGCGAGGAAGTGCCATACGTCGTCTTCGCTCGAAGCGTTGCCGATGGCGGTTCCCTGGCCGGCCATGGTCTTCCGGACGATTTCCATCAGGGAAGTCTTCTGGGCCTCCATGTCGTCCTTCAGCTGCTGAATCAGGGCACTGCGGTCGGTCTTCGCGGACGAAGTCTTTGCGGTGTCGGTATCCGAGGACTTCACATATTCCGCGGCCTTGCCGTAGACATCATCAGTCGACGTCTTTGTCGACTCGGAAGTCTTTTCCGCGCTCTTTTCTTTTGTAGTGGGAGTGGTCTGATAGGTGGATGCGACAGCTGACGTCGTCAGTCCTACGTTCTGAATAGCCATGCGTTTACCCTCCTTGGTAAAAAACGAACCTCCGGGCATATGAACATACTATGCCTCTTCTTGTACCAAGTATATCGGATGGTCCGTCCAAATTCATTAGTCCCGGGCAAAAAAATATTCACTCGGTCATACAATCTGCTATACTGTCCCGTGGATTGTATTTTTGTGTATCCAATGTAAACGCACTACATTATTCATAAAGGAGAAGAATCATGGGCTTCAAGAATTCGAAAGTCGCCATCGTGGGCGCAGGCAACGTCGGCTCGACCACGGCCTACAGCATCATCAACCAGGGCCTCTGCGAGGAGGTCGTCATCATCGACATTAATAAGGACAAGGCTTACGCCGAGGCCATGGACATGCAGCACGCCATCTATTTCCTGAACCGCAATATCAACGTTCATGCGGGCGAGTACTCTGACTGCGGCGACGCCGACATCGTCATCATCACGGCCTCCGCCCCCATGCCCAAGGAGTCAAACGACCGCCTGGCCATGCTGACGCCTTCCATGAATATCATCAAATCGATTACTGAAAGCGTGATGGCTTCAGGCTTTGACGGCATTTTCATCGTCGTCTCTAACCCCGTCGACATCATGACATATTACGTGCAGAAGGTTTCCGGCCTGCCCGCCCGCCACGTCATCGGAAGCGGCACGGCCCTCGATACGGCCCGGGCCTGCTGCCACCTGGCGGACGCCTACGACCTCGACGCCAAGAGCGTGGAAGCCTTCATTATCGGTGAGCACGGGGATACCGAGACCATATCCTGGTCCACGGCCACAATCGGTGGCAAAAACCTTTCGGACGTCCTTAAGGATAATGAGTCCCGCAGCCACGAGATTGCCAAAGACAAGGTCCTGGCCTGGACCAAACAGAGCGGCTGGGAAATCTTCTCGCGCAAGGGCAACACCTGCTACGGCATTGCCTCTTCGACGACGGCCATCGCCAAGTCCATCCTCTTCAATGAAAACCGCATCCTTCCTGTCTCCGTGAAGCTGGAAGGCCAGTACGGCCTCTCGGACCTCTACCTTTCCGTGCCGACCATCCTTTCCTCCGACGGGGCCAAGGAAATCGTTGAAATCCGCCTGGCGCCTGAGGACCAGGCCGACCTCAATCATTCCGCCGAGGTCATCCGAAGCTATTACAAGGATCTGAATATCTGAACAAACGACACCCCATATAGAGGGGCGCCGGGGCAAAATGTGCCTGCTTTCTGCAAACGACATCCCATATAGAGGGGCGCCGGGGCAAAATGCGCCGGCTTTCTGCAAACGACATCCCCCACAGGGGAGCGCCAGGGCAAAATGCGTCGACTTTCTGCAAACGACATCCCTGGCAGGGTCGCGCAGGGGCAAAATTAGTCGGCTTTCTGCAAACGGCATCCCATATAGAGGGGCGCCGGGGCAAAATGCACCTGCTTTCTGCAAACGGCATCTCCCGCAGGGTCGTGCAGGGGCAAAATTAGTCGGCTTTCTGTAAACGACATCCCCGCGACTTTCTCTTCGAGGTAGATGCCACTAACTTTCTGTACTTGAAAAAAAACAAGAAGTGTAATATTGTATACACATGAGTGCAGAAGAGAGGGCGGGGGCCGGAAATGGTCCGGAACCGGCTGCTACAAGGCAAGCTGCGGAGCAGGCCTACGCGAAAATCAATCTGAGCCTGGACATCACGGGCCGCAGGGACGACGGATATCATCTTGTCTCCATGGTCATGCAGACGGTGGCGCTTTGCGATGAAGTCACCGTGACGGTCCGGGACGATGAAAAGCTTGTCATGACGGGGCTTGATCTGAGACCCTGCGCAGGGAGTCAGGCAGAAGAGGGCGAAAAGGATGGGCAGGATATTCCTGCCCCAAAGGCCGGGCAGGAACGGCTTTCGGGTTCCGGCAAACAAGCCTTTACCCAAGCGGGCCTCCTGACTTTCGGGCCAGAGAATCTCTGCGTCCGGGCGGCGGAGGCTTTTCGGAAGGCCTACGGAATTACCGCCGGGGTGGATATATATCTTGAAAAGCGGATTCCGGTGGCGGCGGGGCTGGCCGGCGGCAGTGCCGATGCGGCGGCAGTTCTGCGGGCCATGCGGAAGCTCTTCGCTCCCGAAGTTTCCGACGAAGACCTGCGGCGCCTCGCCATAGGGCTCGGCGCCGACATCCCCTACTGCATCGGGGGCGGGACGGCCCTCTGCGAAGGCATCGGGGAAGAAATCACTCCCCTGCCGGCCTTCGGCCCCTGCACGGTAGTGCTGGTAAAGCCCGTCTTTCCGATTTCGACAGGGGAGGCCTACGGCGACTACGACCGGATTTCTGCTGAACAGCCGGGGCTCTTCCGGCGGCCGGACAATGCAGGGCTGGTGCAGCTTCTCAGAACGCAGTCAGGTGACAGAAGAAGTGTACAACAGGCCTCTGCAGCTAAGGAGAGCCAGGAAAACCAGGCTTTCGGCGAATCAGGAACGGATACGCATTTTTCAAGACAATGGGCATCTGATTTTTCCAAAGCCATGGGCAATGTCCTCCGGGATGTGGCGGTATTGAAGCATCCGGAGATTTCCTTCTTAGAAGAAGATCTGAAACTCCACGGAGCATTTGCATCGCAGATGAGCGGGAGCGGGCCAACGGTCTTCGGACTTTTTGAAAGCATGGAAATGGCGGAAGAAGCAGCGATGGCGATTGCCGATCTGCCGGGCATTGAATCCTCGATTGTCTGCTGCACCTGCTAGATATACGTAGAACAAAAATGTATTTTCGGAACCACTAAAAGTTCCCGAAGAATAGTTTCCTCCATGAGGATGGGGCCTATATAAGGAGAATAAGATTTGGCCGGACAGCTGAAACTCAATTCGGATACATATCTTCCCCTGAGGGACGTGGTCTTCCACACCCTGCGGGATGCGATTCTGCGGGGGGACCTGCAGCCGGGCGAGCGCCTGATGGAAATTCATCTCGCCCAGGAGCTTGGCGTTTCCCGGACTCCTGTCCGTGAAGCCATCCGCATGCTGGAAAAGGAAGGCCTGGCCGTCACGATTCCCCGGCGGGGAGCCCATGTGGCGCGGATGACGGAGAAGGACCTCGAGGACGTGCTGGAAATCCGGGACGTGCTGGATGAGCTGGCGGCCCGGGATGCCTGCGAGCGGATGAATGACGAGGACTTCGAGGACCTTTCTGACGCCATGAAGCATTTCCGGTCCGTTGTGAAGAGCCGGGACGTGCGGGCCATCGCTGAAGCCGACGAGCAGTTCCACGACGTCATCTACACGGGCTCCAAGAATCCCAAGCTTGTGAATATCGTCCGGAACCTGAAGGAGCAGATGTACCGCTTCCGCTTCGAGTATCTGAAGAAGATTGACGATTACTCGATTCTGATTTCCGAGCATGAGGCCATCATGGAAGCCCTGAAGAACCGGGACCGGGCCCTTGTGACGGAAAAGATGCACGAGCATCTGAAGAACCAGGTCGAGGCGGTCCGCACAGCCATCCGGGCCATGGACGAGACGGAAGAAAAGTGAAAAGGCTTGTTGCGGCGCTGCCGGAAGGCAGCGCCGTTTTTTCGGATATGCGATGAAGAAATTACGTTTAACAAAAATTTTCGCTCCCGCTGCAGTTCTTGTTTTGGCTTTGACGCTGACCTCCTGCGGCAGCACGGACAGGGCGAAACAGACGGAACTGAAAGAGGCCGGCATTACGGCCATGAAGGCCGGGGACTATGCCGGGGCGGCATCTTCTTTTAAGGAAGCCCTGGGCCAGTCCAAATATACGGTAGGCGAAGAGGAGCGGGACATCTGCTTTTATCTGGCGACGGCGGACTATCTGGCCGGGAACCAGGCCGAGGCCCTGACAACGCTTGATTCCCTGACGGGCCTTGATGAGAAGGACGCCGAGGCCTATTTTCTCAGAGGCAGCATGTATCTTCTTGAAGGGGAGCAGGAGAAGGCCCTGGCCGATTACGACAGCGCCATAGCGGCAGATCCTTCCGACTACGACTGCTACATCGCAATCTATCGGAACCTCACGGCCCACGGCCTTGCTGACAAGGGGACAGAATACCTGAACAAGGCCCTCGGAGCCGGCAGCGACTCGGGAAACGACTACTTCTACCGGGGGAAGGTCTACGAGCTTCTCGGCCAGACTCCCGCGGCAGAATCCGCCTACCAGAACGCGGCGGACAGGGGAATCGATGCGGCAAAGCTCTCCCTGGCCCGGCTGACGGCCCAGGACGGAAAGACGGACGATGCGGTGGCTGCAGTTGAAGCCTATCAGGAAGAAAAGAAGGACTTGACCGGGGCTGAATACCTTCTGATTGCCCGGGTCTATGAATCCGTCTCTTCCTATGACAAGGCGAAAGAGGCGGTCACAGCCGGCCTTGCCCTGGAGGACATCGACAGTGGAGACAAGCGGGACCTCATGCGGGAGCTCATCGCCATCGACGAGCAGCTCCTGGACTTTGACAGCGCCTGCGCGGACGCGGAAGCCTATGTAGCTGACTATCCCGGTGACGCGGAAGTCGTGCGGGAACTCACCTTCCTGTCCACGCGGAAAAGCAGGTAGGCACTTTGCACGAAAAATTCTGCCACTCGCAGAGCGTATTTAACTCAAAATTTGTCGGTTGAGGCGGAGAGAAGTCGCTTTCGGGCGATTTTTCCCCGCTGAATTTTTACCACAGCTTGTGGGTGGCCAGGGGCCCTCACAACTATATCTTGTATTTTTTGCCTTGCTTTCCCCCAATATCTTTGGTAAGGTAACAATGCACGCGCGAGAGAAATTTGTCCGCGGTGCGTGCAGAAAAACGCCAATCTTTAGAGACCTTTGTGTTCTACATTATTCATAAGATAGAAAGAGGAAAGCCATGCTGGAAGTTGTAAAAAGAGACGGGGAAGTCAGGGAGTTCGACCTTTCGAAGATCGAGGAGGCCATTCGGAAGGCCTTTGACGCGACGGGGAGCGCATATACGAAGGACATTCTGGAGATGATTTCGCTCCGGGTCACTTCCGATTTCCAGCCCAAGGTCAAGAATGACAAGATCGAGGTCGAGGACATTCAGGATTCGGCCGAGGCGGTCCTTGAAAATACAGGCTACAACGAGGTCGCAAAGGCATATATCCTCTACCGCAAGCAGCGGGAGAAGATGCGGAATATGAAGTCGACGATCCTCGATTATTCGGACGTCGTCAATTCCTACCTGAAGACCGAGGACTGGCGCGTGAAGGAAAATTCCACCGTTACATACAGTGTCGGCGGCCTCATCCTATCAAATTCCGGCGCCATCACGGCAAATTACTGGCTGTCTGAAATCTACGACCAGGAAATCGCCGACGCCCACAGGAACTGCGACCTTCATATCCACGACCTTTCCATGCTGACAGGCTACTGCGCGGGCTGGTCCTTGAAACAGCTCATCACCGAGGGCCTCGGCGGCATCCGGGGAAAGATTACGTCCGCACCCGCCAAGCACCTTTCAGTCCTCTGCAACCAGATGGTGAATTTCTTAGGAATCATGCAGAACGAGTGGGCAGGGGCTCAGGCCTTTTCTTCCTTCGACACCTACCTCGCCCCCTTCGTCAAGGCGGACAACCTCTCCTATGAGGAAGTGAAGAAGTGCATCGAGTCCTTCATCTACGGGGTCAATACCCCGTCCCGCTGGGGCTCCCAGGCGCCTTTCACCAATGTCACCCTGGACTGGACCGTTCCGAACGATCTGGCCAATCTTCCCGCCATCGTCGGCGGCAAGGAGCAGGACTTCTGCTACAAGGACTGCAAGAAGGAAATGGACATGGTGAACAAGGCCTTCCTTGAAGTAATGATCGAGGGCGACGCCAACGGCCGCGGCTTCCAGTACCCGATTCCCACCTATTCCATCACGAAGGACTTCGACTGGTCCGAGACTGAGAATAATAAGCTCCTCTTCGAAATGACGGCCAAGTACGGCACCCCGTATTTTTCAAATTACATCAACTCCGACATGGAGCCCTCCGATGTCCGCTCCATGTGCTGCAGGCTCCGTCTGGACCTGAGGGAGCTCCGCAAGAAGTCCGGTGGCTACTTCGGTTCCGGTGAGTCGACAGGAAGTGTCGGCGTAGTCACCATCAATCTTCCGAGAATCGCTTACCTGGCCTCCGACAAAGAGGACTTCTATAAGCGCCTCGACCACCTGATGGACATTGCGGCAAGGTCCCTGAAGATTAAGAGAACCGTCATCAGCAAGCTTCTTGACGAGGGCCTCTACCCTTACACGAAGCGCTACCTGGGCACCTTCAACAACCACTTCTCCACCATCGGTCTTGTCGGCATGAACGAAGCCGGCCTCAACGCCAAGTGGCTCCGGGCCGACCTCACCCATGAGGAGACCCAGGAGTTTGCGAAGGAAGTTTTAAACCACATGCGGGAGCGCCTCAAGGACTACCAGGAGCAGTACGGCGACCTCTACAACCTCGAGGCGACGCCGGCCGAGTCCACCTCCTACCGCCTGGCCAAGCACGACCGGGAAAAGTTCCCCGACATCATCACGGCGGGCGAGCCCGGCGAGACGCCTTATTATACGAATTCTTCCCACCTGCCCGTGGGCTACACGGCCGATGTCTTCGACGCCCTGGACGTGCAGGACGAGCTGCAGACCCTCTACACAAGCGGGACCGTTTTCCACACCTTCCTCGGCGAGAAGCTGCCGAGCTGGAAGTCCGCGGCGAAGCTGGTGCGGACGATTGCGGAGAACTACCGCCTGCCCTACTACACGATTTCGCCGACTTACTCCGTCTGCAAGGAGCACGGGTACCTGGCCGGCGAGCAGAAAGTCTGCCCCCACTGCGGGAAGCCTACCGAGGTCTATTCGCGAATCACCGGCTATTACCGGCCCGTCCAGAACTGGAACGAGGGCAAACTGCAGGAATACAAGGACCGCAAGCTCTACGACGTGAACGGGTCCGCCTACAGGAAAATCACCCCGCCCGTGAAAAAGGCCGTGGCAGAGGCCGAGAAGACCGAAGCGCAGCAGCTTCATTTCTTCGAGAATAATGTAAACCCCGAACAGAGCGACTCCGGCAGCCTTGCAGAAACGACCTACAAGACTTTCGTTCCGGAGGAAGAGGTTGCTTCAAGCATCCCGGATCTCAAGGACGCCATCATCTCCGTCAATGTAAACGCGGAAGATACGGACTATGAGAGCGGCCCGGTTCGTTATCTCTTCACGACATCGACCTGCCCCAACTGCGCCAAAGCCAGGGAGTACCTGTCCGACCTCGAGTACGTGATCATCGACGCCGAGAAGGAAGAGGACCTGACCGCGAAATACGGCATCATGCAGGCCCCGACCCTGATCGTCAAGAACGGGGACGAAATCGAGAAGTACATCAACGCCTCGAATATCCGGAAATATGCGGAAGACATGAAGGCTGTGACGGTGTAAAATTTCATTTATAGATAATTTGCCCCGGGGAAAATTCCCTCGGGGCTTTTTTGCGGGCCGCAGTTATGGTAAAGTAAAGTGATTTGATAAATCACGGGGAAATGGAGGAGAATTCACTTTCCATGGGACTTTTTCAGAAGCTTTTTTCCGGGGAAGAGGCGCATGACCTCGTCATCCGGAATATCGCGATTGTCAATCCGGCAGTATCCGGTGAGCCGGCGGTCGGGGACATTTTCATTCACGACGGGAAGATTGCGGCGGAGACGGAGGTCGCTGCCGGAGCCGGAGAGATTGACGGGACGGGCCTTGTGGCCTTCCCCGGTCTGGTCGACATGCATGTGCACCTCCGTGACCCGGGCCAGACCGAAAAGGAAGATCTGACAAGTGGCAGCAAAGCCGCGGCAGCAGGCGGGGTTACAACCCTCGTCGCCATGCCCAATACCACGCCGCCCATTGATACGGTCGAAAAATATAATGACGTGACGGAACGTTCACGGAAAATCGGCCTCGTCAATGTCCTTCAGGCGGGCTCCATTACGAGAGGCATGAAGGGGCAGGAACTCTCCGACATGGTCCAGCTCATGGACGCAGGCTGCAGGGCCTTTTCCGAGGACGGAAAGTCGGTCATGGATTCGGGACTTCTCCGCGACGCCATGCGCCTTACGGCAGAAAACCAGGTGCCGATCCTGGCCCACTGCGAGGACGCAAACCTCGTGCGGGGCGTTATGAATGCCGGCGACCGGGCCAGAGATTTGGGCTTACCCGGCATTACGAATGCGGTTGAAAATATCATCGAGTACAGAGACTTAGAGCTTGCCCGGGAGACCTGGGCCCCCCTCCACCTCTGTCACTGCTCGACGGCGGAGTCCTATGAGCTTGTGAAGGCGGCCAAAGAAAAGGGCGTGAACGTCACCGCCGAGGTCTGCCCCCACCACTTCATCCTGACCGAGGACGAAATCCGTTCGGCCGACGACGCCAATTACAAGATGAATCCCCCCGTCCGCTCCAGGCGGGACCGGGAGGCCCTCTTAAAAGGCCTTGCTGACGGGACCTTCGAAGTCATATCGACGGATCACGCCCCCCACACCGCGGCGGAGAAGGCAAAAGGCTTCATGGAATCCCCCTTTGGCATTGTGGGTCTCGAGACATCTTTTGCATTATCCTATACTTATCTCGTGAAGAAGGGGCTCATCACCCTGCCCCAGCTCATCGAGAAGATGAGCGTGAATCCGGCCCGGATTCTGAAAATCGACCGGGGAGATATTTCCGTCGGGAAGGCCGCCGATATTGCGATTGCGGACATCGACAATCCCTACACCATCGACCCCAATACCTTCTTCAGCAAGGGGAAGAACACCCCCTTCGGCGGAAGAGAGGTTTACGGAAAAATCATGATGACTATCCACGACGGCCGGGTTGTCTTCGACCGGGAGAAGGATATGTGACGGTTGAGCACTTTTGCAGCACATAAATATTATTTATAAGATTTCACCGAAAGCGTTTGAACTCTATAGAAGGAGCGAAAGGCTATGATTGAAAAACTGATTGCAAAGATTGAAGAGAAGAAGGCCCCGATTGTGGTCGGTCTGGACCCGGCCCTTTCCATGGTTCCGCCCCACATCCTGGACGAGGCCGTAAGCCGCCACGGGGAGAGCCTCGAGGCCGCCGGGGAAGCCCTTTTCGAATTCAATAAGTCGATTGTCGACGCGACATGTGACCTCATCCCCGCGGTGAAGCCCCAGTCCGCCATGTATGAGCGCTACGGCCTTCCGGGCCTCATGGCTTATAAGAAGACCATTGACTACTGCCACGAGAAGGGCCTCATCGTCATCGCGGACATTAAGCGCGGCGACATCGGCTCCACCTCCCAGGCCTACGCGGACGGTCATCTGGGGACCGTGCATATCGGGTCCAAGGAGTTCGCCCCCTTCGACGCGGACTTCGCGACGGTCAATCCCTACCTGGGTTCTGACGGGGTCAAGCCTTTTGTCGAAGTCGCAAAGGCGCATGACAAGGGCCTCTTCGTCCTGACGAAGACCTCGAACCCTTCCTCCGGCGAGTTCCAGGACCGGATGCTGGCCGAGGATGACAAACTGGCCGGCATGCCTGTGAGCGGCGCTTCCGTCTACGCCGGCCGCCTTTCAAACGAGGCCGAGGATGTGCGCAAACCTCTCTATGAGTACGTGGCCCAGATGGTAAATATCTGGGGCCAAGAGTCCCTCCACGGCGACTACTCCGACATCGGGGCCGTCGTCGGTGCGACCTACCCCGAGGTGGGCCTCCGCCTCCGCAAGGTCATGAAAAAGGCCTATATCCTGGTTCCCGGCTACGGGGCCCAGGGCGGCAAGGGGAAGGACCTCAAAGCCTTCTTCAATAGTGACGGCCTCGGCGCCATCGTAAACTCTTCCCGGGGCATCATCGCCGCCTGGCAGAACGAGAAATACCGCGACACCTACGGGGAGAAGGACTTCGCTGAAGCCTCCCGCCGGGCGGTTCTCGATATGAAGGCCGACATCGCATCCTCCGTTGGCCTTTGAAATAAAGAAGAAAATAATGACTGAGCAACATTTTGAAAAAGCAAAGGTTGTATGCCAGGAGACTCTGCAGCCCGGGATATACTCTCTGGTGCTTGAGACTTCCGCGGCGGAAAGCGCCGTCCCGGGCCAGTTTGTAAACCTCTACCTGGGCGACAAGAGCCACCTCCTGCCCCGGCCCATCAGTATCTGCGAGATTGATAAAGCCAAAAGTACCCTCCGCCTTGTCTACCGCCTGAAGGGAGAGGGGACCAGGGCCGTGTCTGAACTGGCGGCCGGAGACACCCTCGACATCCTGGGCACCCTTGGAAATGGCTTTCCCCTGGATATCCCGGCCAAGCGCCCCATGGTCATCGGAGGCGGCATCGGAGTTCCCCCCATGCTGGGCCTTTTCCAGGCCCTGTCCGGCGACAAGCTTGCCGTCATGGGTTATCTGGACGAACCTTTTCTGTTGAACGAATTCAATGGGGCCGGAGGCAGTACCTATGTGGCCACCGAGTCCGGCCGGACCGGGACGAAAGGCAATGTCATCGACGCCATCAGGGCCAATGACCTTGCGCCTGACGCAATCTTCGCCTGCGGGCCCAAGCCCATGCTGGCTGCGATCAAAGCCTTTGCGGAAAGTGCGAACATCCCCTGCTACATCTCCATGGAAGAGCGCATGGCCTGCGGAATCGGGGCCTGCCTGGGCTGCGTCGTAAAGACCACGGCGGTGGACGGCCACAGCAAGGTGAAAAATGCCCGGGTCTGCGCGGACGGACCGGTCTTTAAAGCTTCGGAGGTGGACCTGACATGATTGGTAAAGACCCGACGGAAGGCCTGCATATGGAGGTCAGTTTCTGCGGCATCAACTTCCAGAACCCGGTCATGACCTGCTCCGGGACATTCGGCAGCGGGGCGGAGTATGGGGAGTTCGTGAATCTGTCCCGCCTGGGAGCCGTCGTCACCAAAGGTGTTTCGAGAGACCCCTGGGAAGGAAACCCGACGCCGCGGCTGGCCGAGACCCCAAGCGGGATGCTGAACGCCATCGGCCTGCAGAATCCCGGCATTGATACCTTTGTGAGCCGGGACCTGCCTTTTCTCGCCCAGGCCGGAACGAAAGTCATCGTTAATGTCTGCGGCCATTCGGTCGGAGAATATAAGGACGTGGTGGAGCGGCTCTCGGAAGAGGAGGCCGTCGACGCCCTGGAAATCAATATTTCCTGCCCCAATGTCAAACAGGGGGGCATTGCCTTCGGGACAGACCCAAAGCAGGCCGAGAAGGTCACCCGGGAAGTGAAAGCGGTTTCAAAAAAGCCCATCATCATGAAGCTTTCGCCCAATGTCACGTCGATTCCCGACATGGCGCGTGCCTGTGAGGCGGGCGGGGCCGACGGTCTCTCCCTCATCAATACCATCACGGGTATGAAGATTGATGTAAAGACCCGCCGCTTCGTCCTGGCAAACAAGACCGGCGGTCTTTCCGGCCCGGCGGTTCACCCTGTGGCGGTCCGCATGGTCTATGAGGCCGCGCACGCCGTCAAGCTTCCCATCATCGGAATGGGGGGCATTGTGACAGCCGAGGACGCCATCGAAATGATGCTGGCCGGGGCCACCGCCATTGCCGTCGGCACGGCCAACTTCCGCAACCCCCGCGCCACCGAGGACATCCTCGCCGGTATGGCGCAGTACATGAGAGACAATGGTATTTCAGACATTAGAGACATTATTGGTGCAGTAGAATAGAGGGACAGGGGACTGTCGCGGCGTCCTGAGCCCTTGCGGCGAGGGACGACAGGACTGTCCCCAGTGTCCTGACCCGATGGAGCAGAAAATATGGAACAATACAAAGAAGAATTCATCCACTTCATGGTCGATTCCGAAGTCCTGAAATTCGGCGACTTCGTGACGAAGAGCGGGCGGAAGACCCCCTTCTTCGTAAACACCGGCTTCTACCGGACGGGTTCGCAGCTTAAGAAGCTGGGCGAATACTATGCCAGGGCCATTGAGTCCACCTTCGGCACGGACTTTGACATCCTCTTCGGCCCGGCCTATAAGGGCATTCCCCTTTCGGTCGCAGCAAGTATCGCCCTGTCCGAGCGGGACGGAGTCGACGTGGGCTACTGCGCCAACCGGAAGGAAGAGAAGGACCACGGGGAAGGAGGCAAGCTCCTCGGAGCCCCGATTAAGGACGGGGACCGGGTTCTGATCATCGAAGATGTGACGACAGCCGGGACTTCCATTCGGGAGACCTACCCCCTGATCAAGGCCCAGGCGGACTGCTCCGTCGTCGGCCTCATCGTTTCCGTCGACCGCCAGGAGCGGGGGACCGGAAACAAGGGGGCTCTGGAGGAAATCGGGGAAACCTTCGGCATGAAGACCGGAGCCATCGTCACGATGAGCGAGGTCGTCGAAGCCCTCTGGAACAAGCCTTACAAGGGCCTCACCGTCATTGACGATGAAATCAAGGGCCGGATTGACGATTATTATAAGGAATACGGAGCCCGGAAGTGAGCAGTGACAAGAGGAAGAAAAACACCTTCCCCCTGCCTTTCACGGCCCGGATTCTGGCGCTGATCTTCTACCTGGTAATCCTGACCTACTTCCTCTTTTTTGCGGAAGGCCTGGGGCGGACCGGCGGGGGCTTTGCAAACAACTTCATCCCCTTCAAGGAAATCATCCGGGAATTCGTGCGTTTCAAAAAGCTGGGCTGTAAGTATTTCCTTTTGAATTTCGTCGGAAATATCGTCTGCTTCATCCCCTTCGGATTTCTCTTCGCGTCCCTTTTCCGCTACCCGAGGACCCACGCGGGCACCATGGTGACGGGCGTTTCCTGTGCCCTGTCCGTTCTGGTGGAAGTCATCCAGCTCGTCTCGGCTACGGGTTCCTGCGATGTGGACGATGTGATATTGAACACCGTCGGCGGGATGGTCGGATACCTCATTTTCCGGGGCCTGTTTGTAAGGGTGCCGGCGGATGAAAGGGAAGAGGAGCAGACCGCCGGGCAGCAAAATAATGTAGAACGAAAATAAGGATTTCATTTTGGCTAGAAACTGGAGACGCAGAAGAAAAAGCCCGGTCCGGAGACGGTCGGTCATAATGACGATCATTGCCCTGGCGACTATCGGTTTTCTGGCCCTGCTGACCCTGGGGGCCCTGCCTTCGGGGGCGCTGATGCGCTGGGCGGGCGTCCTGTCCTTCATCGCTATGTTCGCGGACCTCGCCTTTTTCATCACCGGCGTCCGCGATTTCCGGGACAATACATTTAATACCCTGGTGCGGGTTCTTGCGGTGCTGGTGCCGGGCGTGGCCTTTGCTTCGTACATTCTCGTCTACATGACGGGCATCCTGATTGGTTAGGAATAATGTAACCCCTTACATCGGGGCGGATTTTTACACAGTGGAAATGACAGATTTTGACGACACAATGAAAGAGCGCTTTGACCTGGCCGAGGACAAGGTCCGGCAGATTGCCGAAGAGGAGACCAGGCCCTATTTCCGCAGGGTGGGAGAGATTCTGGAGAATATCTTCGCCCTCTCTTACGATAAGACCATGGATACCCGGGGACTGTACGCGGATGCCCTGCCCGAGGCCTACCCCATGAGCTTTCTGAACCCGGCCTATGCTGCGAAGGTTTTGGGACTGGAACTGGGCCGGGCGCTCTCATTATTATATAGAGATATCATCGCCCTGATTCCCATGGTGCTGGAGGGGAAGACCGAATACCTGGTCCTTTTCGCGGAGCTTTTCATCGAGGCCGAATGCGACGTCCGCTTCGCCGGGGCCGACGGGGGCGGGTGTGAGGACACGGTGCCTGACGCCACGGAAGACGTCCTTGCCGACATGCGGTCCTTCTATACCGACAATGTGGGCATTTTCTATACGGACGACCGCGACGAGCTCGTGAACGGCAATCCCTATATCCGCTCGATTGTGATGGAGTCGGACCTTTCGGACCCGGCGTATCTCAGCAGATACGGCCTTTTCCTGACGGAGAACGAATACGGCCTGCAGAAATATTATGCGAATAGGGACAGCGCCTTCATAGAAAAAGCGGCGGATACTTTTGTAAGCGGTTACATCAGGGGCTTTGCCGTCATGGGCAAGGACGCCGCAAAAAAGAAGACAGTGGCCATCCACTACCCCGTCGGGATGGAGCGCATTGTGAAGCGGGCGGCGGAACTCTTTTCGGAACGCGGCTTTACGGCCCTTTTCTCGCAGAGTCCGCAGCTGTCCCTCTTCCGGCGGACCTTCGGCGAGTCGGGGGCCTATGCGACAAGCGTCAACCCCCAGATGGACTTCGACCACAAAAACGACACCGCTCTCTACATGGACCGGCGCTTTGCGGAGCGGACCCTCGAAGTGACGGAAGCGGCCCTGTCCGAGCGGAAGGAAGCGGCAGCCGTCTTCGGCGGCCCGGCCGTCATCGAAGTCTTCGGTCTGCCGGATTTCTCACCGGTGAAAAAGCCGGAGTGCTATTCGTATTCGGATAAGCAGGCGGCGGTGATTTCCGAACGGCGGACAAAGAATACGATCCTGACGAACCGCTTCATCCCCCAGGATGAGCGTGTTTTCACGATTATCTCCTTCCCCCTGCCCTCCATCGGTGTGGATTTCGACCGGATCATGGACGAGACGATGCGCATCAATACCCTGGACAATGCTGCGTGGCAGGCGATGCAGCAGGGCATCATAGATGTACTCGACCGGGGTGTCCGTGCCCATATCGTCGGGAAGGGTGAGAATAATACAGATCTCGTCGTCTCCCTTCACCCTTTGGCGGATCCGTCCCGCGAGACGAACTTCGAAAACTGCACGGCTGACGTGAATATTCCGGTCGGCGAGTGTTTCACCTCCCCGGTCCTTTCCGGCACGAACGGCAGGCTCTATGTAAGCCACGTCTTCATTTCCGGATTCGAGTATAAGGACCTCTGGTTTGAACTAAAAGACGGAATGGCCGTGGATTATGGCTGCAGCAATTTCCCCGACCCTGCCGACGGGAAGCGCCTCATCTACGAAAATATCATGAATTATCATGACAGTCTCCCCATGGGCGAGTTTGCCATCGGGACCAATACGGACGCCTACCGCATGGGGCGCGACTTTCATATCGAGGGAAAGCTTCCGATCCTGATTGCCGAGAAGACCGGGCCCCATTTCGCCTTCGGGGACACGTGCTACTCCTACGAGGAGGATACAGTGACCTATAATCCCGACGGCAAGGCCATCATTGCGCGCTCGAATGAAATTTCCGACCTCCGGAAGACCTCTCCCGAGAAGGCCTATTTCGGCTGCCACACGGACATCACGATTCCCTTCGAGGAGCTGGCCGGCATTTGGGCCGTTACGGCTTCCAGAGAGGAAATTCCGGTAATTGAAGACGGTCTTTTTGCTGTTCCTGGCACCGAGGACCTCAATGCGCCGCTTTTAGCGCTTACAAAGAAGTGAAGGAGGGCCCCGCTTTGACGGGACCTTCCTTTTCATATATTATTAATGTAGAACAACTATGGAGGTACGATCATGGCACTTGTATCCATTGTGATGGGTTCCGACAGCGACATGCCGGTCATGGCCCAGGCGGCCGATGTTCTCGACAAGCTGGGCGTCAGCTACGAGATGCGGATTCTGTCCGCCCACCGGCAGACGGATGAGCTGGTGGAATATCTGAAAGGGGCTGAGGCCCGGGGCATCAAGGTCATGATTGCCGGAGCCGGAAAGGCAGCTGCCCTGCCCGGCATGTGCGCGGCCGTTTTCCACATGCCGGTCATCGGAATTCCCATGAAGACCTCGGACCTCGGTGGGGTAGATTCCCTCTACTCCATCGTGCAGATGCCTTCGGGTGTCCCGGTCGCCACCGTCGCCATCAACGGGGCCAAGAACGCCGGCATTCTCGCTGCAAAGATTCTGGCCGTCTCGGACGAAAAAGTCCGGGCCGCCGTTGAAAAAATGGCGGAGGACATGAAAGCGGAAGTCATGGAAAAGGACGCAAAGCTGCAGGAAATCGGTCCCAAGAAGTATATGGAGGAAAAATAATATGGATTACAAGTCAGCCGGAGTTGACATCGAAGCGGGATACAAGTCCGTGGAACTCATGAAGGAATATGTGAAGACCACGATGCGGCCCGAGGTTCTGGGCGGAATCGGAGGTTTCTCCGGAGCCTTCTCCATGGATAGTATGAAAGGCATGGAGCATCCGACTCTGGTGTCCGGAACGGACGGAGTCGGGACGAAGATCAAGCTGGCCTTCCTGATGGACAAGCATGACACGGTCGGCATCGACTGCGTGGCCATGTGTGTAAACGACATCGCCTGCGCCGGCGGGGAGCCGCTTTTCTTCCTCGACTACATCGCCTGCGGGAAGAACTATCCTGAGAAGATTGCCGCCATCGTGAAAGGTGTGGCGGAAGGCTGCAGGCAGTCTGACTGCGCTCTGATCGGTGGAGAGACTGCGGAGCATCCCGGCCTCATGCCCGAGGAAGAGTATGATCTGGCCGGATTTACGGTGGGCGTTGTCGATCAGAAGGACATTATCTCCGGAGAGACTTTGAAGGACGGAGATATCCTGCTCGGTATGGCTTCATCCGGCGTGCATTCAAATGGCTTCTCCCTGGTCCGGAAGGTCTTTGAAAAGTATATGACCCCCGAGGGCCTCAATACAAAGTTTGATGAATTAGGCGGGGCTACCCTGGGTGAGACCCTTCTAACGCCCACCCGGATCTATGTCCATGCTTTCAAGGAACTGAAGAAGGCCGGGGTCACCGTGAAGGCGGCCAGCCACATCACCGGCGGCGGCTTCTATGAAAATGTCCCGAGAATGCTGCCTGAGGGCAAGCGGGCTGTCATCGAGAAAGATTCCTACGAAATGCCTTCCATCTTCAAGCTCCTGCAGAAGACCGGAAATATCGACTGGCACATGATGTACAATACCTATAACTGCGGCATCGGCATGGTGCTGGCGGTCGACCCTGCTGAAGTGGAGACGGCAAAGAAAGCCATCACGGCAGCAGGCGATACTCCCTATGTCATCGGAAAAATCACAGACGGCGAGAAGGGCGTGGACCTGGTATAAGGAGAATTTATGTTCAACATAGTAGTTCTGGTGTCCGGCGGGGGCACGAACCTGCAGGCCATCATCGACAACATCGAAAACGGAAATCTGAAGGACGTCCGGATTGCGAAGGTGATTTCCAATAACGGCAATGCCTTCGCCCTGAAGCGGGCCGCTAAGCATGGCATCGAGGGCGAGGTCATTTCCCCCAAGTTCTACCCGAGCCGCGAAATCTTCAACGATGCCCTGAAGACCGCCATTGACGCGGCGGAGCCGGACCTCATTGTCCTGGCCGGCTTCCTGGTCGTCGTTCCGCCCGAAATCATCCGGGCCTACCCCAACCGCATCATTAATATCCATCCCTCCCTGATTCCCTCTTTCTGCGGCAAGGGCTTCTACGGGTTGAAGGTCCATGAAGAAGCCCTGCGTCGCGGTGTCAAAGTGACCGGGGCCACAGTTCATTTCGTCGACGAAGGCACCGACACCGGCCCCATCATCATCCAGAAGGCCGTCTACATCGAGGAAGGCGACACCCCGGAAACCCTGCAGAAGCGGGTGATGGAGCAGGCTGAGTGGATCATCCTCTCCAAAGCCATTCAGCTCATCTCGCAGGGGAAGGTATCCGTGGAAGATGGAGTCGCCCACATACGCAATTAAGAGGTGCATCGGGGGCGGACTCTCCCGTCCTGAGCCCTTGTGGCGAGGGACGAGAGGGTCGTTCCCGGTGTACCGACTGGAAAGGAGCATAGATGAAGGTATTGGTTATCGGCAGCGGCGGAAGAGAGCATGCAATTGTCACAAGCGTCGCCAAGTCTCCGAAGGTAGAGAAGATATACTGCGCCCCGGGCAATGCCGGAATTGCAGAGCTGGCCGAGTGCGTCCCTATTGGGGCGATGGAGTTTGATAAGCTCACAGCTTTTGCCGAGGAGAAGAAGATCGACCTCACCATCGTCGGCATGGACGACCCGCTTGTGGGCGGCATTGTGGACGCTTTCGAAGCCAAGGGCCTCCGGGTATTCGGACCGCGGAAGAATGCGGCCATTCTGGAAGGAAGCAAGGCTTTCTCCAAGGACCTCATGAAGAAATACGGGATTCCGACCGCAGCCTATGAAGTCATGCATTCTCCTGCAGAGGCTCGTGAATATCTGAAGACTGCTAAATTCCCCATCGTCCTCAAGGCCGACGGGCTGGCCCTGGGGAAGGGCGTTCTCATCTGCCAGACCTATGAAGAAGCGGATGCGGGAGTCAAGGAACTCATGGAAGACCGCAAATTCGGGGCTTCCGGCGATGAAATTGTCATTGAGGAATTCATGACCGGACCCGAGGTTTCCGTCCTTTCATTCGTCGACGGGAAGACAGTGAAGATCATGACCTCCGCCATGGATCATAAAAGGGCCAAGGACGGGGACCAGGGCCTCAATACCGGCGGCATGGGAAATATTTCCCCGGCTCCCTACTACACACCGGAAGTGGACAAGTTCTGCAAGGAGCATATCTATCAGAAGACCGTGGACGCTATGGCCTCTGAAGGCCGGCCCTTCAAGGGAGTCATCTTCTTCGGCCTCATGCTGACAAGTGACGGCCCCAAGGTCCTCGAGTACAACTGCCGCTTCGGAGACCCCGAGGCCCAGGTGGTTCTGCCCCGGATGGAAAACGACATCATCGACGTGATGGAAGCCTGCATTGACGGGACTCTTGACCAGGTGGACCTGAAGTTTGCCGACAACGCGGCGGTCTGCGT
>ONBT01000067.1 GCA_900316075.1 uncultured Lachnospiraceae bacterium
AAGTTCCTTGATACCGGACACATTCTGGGTGGAGATACGGAAATCCATGCAGACATCCTGCACTTCGATGACCGGCGCTTCATGGCGCAACAGATGCTCCATGTCCGCAACCGCCATCTGGTCTTCCCACTCAGTCTTACGGACTTCTGTATTGTCCAGGTTCAGAACGGCCAACTGCTGTTTTTTCTTCAGCGCAGCCTCTTTCCGAAGCTCCGCCTTCCGCTTCCGTTCTTCCCGCTCGTAGCGCTGACGACGTAGGACGACAGCCAGAACCAATACCAGGACGATCAGTACATTCAGGGCGATGACCACAAAGGTGAAGCTGTCGGAATCCATGATCTCCGCAAGCCTGCGGATCCGCATGCTCATAGGATTATCTGCTGCAGTTTCCGCAGATGTATCCCCTGCGGTACTGTCAGTGGTTGTCTTATCGATTTCCATCTGTGCAGCCTGCGGCTCCGGACGGTTCACGTAGATGTCGTAGATACCCGTTCGATTGCCTGCCGTTGATGTAATATAGATATGATTGTCACCGACGGCAAGGGCCGTATTGGAGGTAGATATCTCCCCCGGACCGCTGGCAGAAATATCCAGTACTTCAGTATCCCCGCTGACGGATATCGAGTAATTCATCAGGTAGGGATCAAAGCCCTCTATGGGCGTGCCGCCCACAGTGATGGAGTCCAGCAACGTGGACTCGGCAGGCGTGATGGAAATCGGAGCAATGGGAAGGCCGTTTTCTGTCGGTGCGACTTCAAGAGCATTTCCGGCAGTATCGTTTGCCGTTGCGCTTGTAAACCAGAGGCTTGTTCCGCCTCCGGCCAGAGCCCGAAACTTCAGCAGGTACTTGACCTGCATCCGGTTCTGCCCGCTTCCGCTCAGCGTAATCGTTCCATTGGATACATTGTCGGCTCCCGAGAGGTAGTCGAGGTACAAGGGATTATAGCCCAGCTCCACCCGATAATCGCCGATCCGTCCGTCATCTGTGTCCAGATAGACACCGATCTGAAAGCTTTCCCCCGGGCTTACCGTATAGTTCTGCGAGCCGAAATAGAGATTCAGCCCGGCCGCATCTGCCTTTGCTAAAGGGAAAAGGGAAATCGCTACGATTGCTGCAAGCAGGACCGGTAGAAACCGCCACCTCTTTTCCTTAACTTTCTTCACCATCACATCCAATATCTATTCGAAATACAGGATTACCTGTATACCGACCTGTGCATGACTTTCTTGCGCACATAGGTGAGCTGCTTTCGCATGCTCACTTCCGCAAGGCAAGCCTTCTGCCCGAAACCTTTCTTTGTTCTTACGGCCAGGCCTTCCGGCCAGGCACTGTTACTCAAACTTCCCGATGCGACTTCCTGCAATGTATTGGAATTCACGTCATCGGAAAAAAGATAATTCCCATAGAGGGCTGCCTCCGTCTCCGTCGGACGACTCATCAATCGAAGAAGCGGCTGCAAGTCACCGCCCGAAGACGTCTGCGCCTTTCGGATGACATCTGCATTAGCCTGAACCCGGTCCGCATTTGGATTTTCATCCTTCTCATAGACTGGAGCAATGCGACCATCCGCAGACCGCTGATAGCCGACTGTCATACCCTTCGGCGAGGAGCAAACCGCCTCAAAGAGGCAGTTGGAAAAACGCGTCTTGATTCCGACGTCCCGCCAGGGAGCAAAAGCAAATGTATGATACTGGTCTGCCCTTACATTTCCAGGTAGTTCATAGAGTCCGAAATAGTAGCCTTCTACTTCTCTATGCAAAAGGTGGGACAGGGTCTGCTGTATGGACCCAACCCAGCCGGAATCAACGATTGCAAAAGGTATGTCATCCTGCAGGCCTTCCTGACGGAGATATTCCTGTGTCAGGGAAAGGCAATAACTGCTGTGGCTGCGAACCAGCTTGACAAAGGAACCTCCTTCAAGCAGGGGAGCCTTGATGGCCTGCGTCTGCCGGTAGGTTAGAATCTGATCCAACTGGCGGCTTTGCCCCAGCTGCAGGGCAAGATCCGTGACTTCTTCATCCGTCAATCCGCCCCGGCGAAAAATCTTCCGCAGCGTGACATCGATGCCGCCCACACAGAGCTTATCGATGATATCCCGGTCCGTGGTGTCCGGCAGGGCGAATTCCGCCATCCGGAAAGAATAACGGCTTCCCTCTAGGTAACGGATTTCCGGAAGCGGAGGTTCTATATTATTCTGAAGCCTCTGCGCGATGAGGTAGGGGAAGTAAGCGTCACGAGACAGAAAGTAGAGCCTCTGAATTCCGGCCTTCCTTGCGCTTGTCAGTGTCCATTCGGTAAAGGCGGTCAATGTAGGCAGCCAGATCCTTTCGAACGACTTCTGCTCTTCCGTCACCGCGGTTCAGCCTCCTCAGCCTCTGCTTCTTGTATAGGGCAATCATGCGGTAGGGAATCAGTCCGGTGACCACCGGCCGCAGGGTATAGACAAGCTTCTTCGTCGTCGGCACATCCAGATTGGGGAAGTACTGGCGACGGATCTTCGCCTCATTCAGGCGGGTCTTCATCGTCCGCTTCTTGAAGCTTGCGGAGCTCTGACGATAGTAATAAAGAGGCTCCTGAATATTGTAGCCCCGCAGGCCGGATTCATAGAGGCGGAGGAAGAGTTCATAGTCCTCACACCGTGTCGTCTCCGGCGCCACATGATAGGCATTGTTCTCTTCAAAGATTTCCCGTCGGAACATGACCGAAGGATGCACGAAGGGAGAAAAAGGAAGAAAATTGTACTGGTTCGGCTCCGGGGCCATGATCTGCGTACCCCAGGGGGTCTCATTCTCAAAGACCACAGCATTCGTTCCGACCCAGCCGTATTCAGGATGTTCCTTCAGAAAGGCAACCTGCCTTTCCAGGCGCTCCATCTTCGAAATGTCATCCGCATCCATGCGGGCCAGGAAGCGGCCTTTTGCCTCATCGATGCAGCGGTTCAGGGAATAGGCCAGTCCCCGGTTGTCCTCGTCCCGGATCAGACGAATCCGGCTATCCGTTGAAGCGACCTGCTGCAGATAGCCTGCGGCATCCGAATCGCTTCCATCATCATATATGATGAATTCAAAATCAGAGAAAGACTGAACGAGAATGGAGTTCACGGCCTCTTCAAGTTCGATCTGATTCTTCTGGTTGTAGACGCCCATGATGACGGACACTTCCGGTGTATCCGATGATGCCATAGCCGTTCCCTCCTCTCTTTTATTATTCATAAATCCCTTTTGAAACCCGGGCAAAGGTTCTGAGGCCTCTGTCCGGTACCATACGGTTTTTTGATTAGATCACGCGTGATCTGACAGAAATTCTGTCAATGTTCAGGCAACATATTTGCGTGCGCAGATTGCGGCACCGCCGAGTGCAAGTACGGCAAGGACAGCCATGAGAGGGAATGAGCTTCCGGTCTTTGCGGAAGTGGATTCGGAAACGATGGCTACAGGGGAGAACGAATGGAAAGTAGCTGTAATCTTTCCGTTCTCAACCTTGACGCCGCCGAGCTTCTCCCAGGTGCCGTCCGTCTTCTGGTGAAGAACTGCCAGCTTCTGACCTGCTACAACTCCGGCTACCTCGAAGGTGACGGGGATACCCTCTGCAGGAATCTGGTCATTCGAGATATTGGGAAGGGATACTTCCATAACCTTGAGTACATTGGCAGACGCACTGACAAGTGACTTTGCCTGTTCCTTGGCAGCTGCTACGGTAGCAACAGGTGCCGGTGTGATGGCAGGGGTTACGGTAACCGTCTGACCATCAGTAGTAGTGAATGTGGTTGCTTCAGCTGCAACGTTTGCAGCGAGATTTGTGGCCTCCGCCTGAGCAGCAGCCTGCGCCTCATTGGTCTCAGTGTTCGAATTCGAGGAATTCGGGCTGTCGGCCAGGGCAGTCATGCTGAATGCGCTTACAGCGAATACAGCTGCGAAAGCGAGTGCGGAGAATTTTGCTAATTTCTTCATAAGAATCGATCCTCCTGTCCATTGGTTGCTTAAACACGTATGGTATATATCAAGCAGATTGCTCTGCGTGATACCGATTAATTGTCGACCCTCGTATAGAAGGTCTCGATGACGAGCTGTTTCAGGGCTTCCTGGTCCACGGTGTATTCCTCATGCTCGTCGGCCCCGACAGCCATCGTTCCCTGGACACTTTCGATATTGCTTAAGTCCACTGAATAGCCCAGGAGCTCTGTCGCCAGATACGTGACCTGGGAAGTACCGATGTCGGTCACCGTGTAGTCCTTGATATCATTCAAAAGCGAAAGCGGGAAAGAGATGTTTTCCGCTGTTTTGGCCCTGGTCTGACTGAGAAAGGCCGACAGATACTGTTTCTGCCGGTTCAGCCGCTGGGTGGCACTGTCAAACTGATTCACGTCCCGGTACTGCAGGTAGTAGTAGGCATCCATACCTTCGAGCGTCACATCATTGCCGGCCCCGTTTGCGATCACATCCGTCCCCCAGGGAACATTCTCCAGGACAGTCAGTTTCACGCCGCCTACGGAATCGTTAAGAATAGGAACCGCTGCCATATTCATAGAGATATAGCCATTGATCGGCAGGCCGTAGAACATACGGGATACGGTATCCCGCTGCCGTTCGCAGCTCTCTTCAAGGCCGTCGCCATAGGCATGCTGCAGACAGATCTGAGCGGTCGTTGTCGAAAGGAAGTTGTCTGCGCTGTCATAAAAGTCCACATCCACCATTGAATTCCGGTTGATGGCGATGAGTTTCATGGATTTCGTATCCGGATTGGCTGCCACGAGGAAAAGCGTGTCCGCCTGGCCGCCCTTGGTATAATCCGTCACATCCTCCTTGTCCGGGAGCTTGTCGAGGGAATCGATTCCCATCACAAGGAAGGTCAGCATGTGGTCGTTGTACCGGTAGACATGTCCGTTGTAGCGGATGTCCCCTTCTTCCCAGTCATCTCCGGCGGTCTCGGCATCCATCTCCGGCTGACTTCCGTCCGCCATATCATAGAGGCCTTTCTTTCCCAGCCAGCGCATGACCAGGAAGACGTCCGTCGCGATGAGGGCGGCTATGAGAACCGTACCGATGATGCCGGTGATGACCTTGCGGACGGTAACCCCTTTGCTTTTTTTCTTCTGCGGTTCACTGCCAGTCATGAGCAAGCTCCACGCCCTGCACGATGTAGCGGGCCGCATCGTCATTGGCTACACAGGTGGAAAGGGTCACCACCTTTGAATCTGCCGAGAATTCTGTATCCGGCCGGGTATTCGCCCCCATTTCGTTGTCATTTACCATTTCATCCAGAAAGTTCAGAAATATACCGTCCACGGTCCAGTCGAAATTCAGAACGAGGTTGGTATTCGAAAACCGGTGGGCTGCGAAGATCTTGTAGACCTTCACATCGTCCGGTGTATAGATGAAGAAATACGGATTGGCATCGAAGAATTCCGAGTCCTCAAACTTATGAAGGCCCTTGAACATGGTTCCGTCCTTCATATTGTGCCCATAAATGACGGTCATCCGGTCACTGAAATCCTTCGCATTGTAGTCATCCGTATAGAGACAGCCGGGATAGCCTGTACTTCCGTCGAGATTCCGCATCAGGTAGTAGTCGGCTTCTCCTGCATGCTGCAGGACCGGGTAATCCACCTTTGTATTCGGAACGACAATCCAGGCATAGATGTCCGGATTCGTATTTGCGGTGAGGTCATCGAAGTCGATGT
>ONBT01000063.1 GCA_900316075.1 uncultured Lachnospiraceae bacterium
ATATCATCAAGGCCGGAACGACTTCTCCCTACTCCCTCTACTCCGAGTCTCTGGCTTCCTTCACCACCGGCGACCTCTACGACCACCACGACGCCGAAGGCTTCATCACCCTCTTCGGCCTGCCCATCAAGGTCCGGGCCCTGAAGGAACAGGCCCGGGAGGCGGAAAAGAAGGACAAAAAGAAGAAAAAATAAGCATTCTGTTTAAAAACGGGGCGGGCGCCGCTGGCGCCCGCCCCGTTTTTTTGAGGGAGAAAATCATTTCAGATCTTCTCTTCTTCTTCCGCAGCGAACTTGCTCTCATCGAGCTGGGAGGGATCCTGACCGATGTAGGCTGTGATGCCGCCATCGATGTAGATGACCTGGCCGTTGATGAAGTCCGAAGCTGGAGAAGCAAGGAATACGGCAAGACCCTGCAGGTCTTCCGTATGGCCCCAGCGCTGGGCAGGGGTCTTTGACCGGATGAAGCGGTCGAAGGGGTTCATGGAGCCGTCTGCCTGCCGCTCCCGAAGAGGCGCGGTCTGAGGAGTCGCAATATAGCCGGGTCCGATGGCATTGCACTGAATATTGTACTGGCCATACTCGGAGCAGATGTTTCTCGTCAGCATCTTGAGGCCGCCCTTGGCAGCTGCATAGGCGGATACCGTCTCCCGGCCGAGTTCACTCATCATGGAGCAGGCATTGATGATCTTGCCGGATCCCTTCTTGATCATGGAAGGGAGGACGGCCTTGGAGCATACGAAGGGGCCGGTCAGGTCGACAGAAATGACCTGGTCCCAGTCCTTCTTTGACATCTCGACCATGGGAATCCGCTTGATGATGCCGGCATTGTTTACGAGGATATCGATGACGCCGACATGCTCCTCCACATCCTTCACGAAGGCCTGCACCTGCTCTTCGTTTGTGACATCGCAGACCTTGCCGTAGGCCTTGATGCCAGCCTCTTCATAGGCCTTCATGCCTCTGTCCACCAGGTCCTGATTGATGTCGTTAAAAACAATTTTGGCTCCTACGGCTGCGAAAGCCTTGGCATAGGCCAGGCCGAGCCCGTAGGATGCGCCTGTGACCCAGGCTACCTTGCCCGTGAGGGCGAACTTCTGAAGAAAATCTTCTGCCATTACTCTGTTCCTTTCTCGCACTAATGAAAGCGCTTACATTCATTATCTGAAACAACGGATTGCAGGAGCTTTGCGGCAGCCGCAATCCGCTGAATCTTTCTTTTGAAATTACAATAAGTCCTTATTTGCCACGTCGTCCATATCATCGAAGTCCTGGTTCTCTCCGACCATGCCCCAGATGAAGGTGTAGGCCCGGGTGCCGGCTCCGGCGTGGATGGACCAGGAAGGGCTGATGACCGCCTGCTCATTTCGCATGATGATATGCCGGGTCTCCTGGGGAGCTCCGCAGAAATGCATTACGTAGTCATCTTCTCCGAGGTCGAAGTAGAGGTAGACCTCCATGCGGCGGTCATGGGTATGGCAGGGCATGGTGTTCCAGACACTGCCGGGTTCGAGGTGGGTCAGGCCCATTTCCAGCTGGCAGGACTCGACCTGACCGGGCAGGATGTATTTATTGATTGTGCGGTGGTTTGAGTCCTCGAGGGTGCCGAGTTCCTTCTTGTTCTCGGGTTTGATGACGACCTCGCCTTCTCCGGCAACGCCGTCTCTTTTGATGAGGACTGTGGGGCAGGTCCGGTGGGCAGGGGCGCTGTTGAGGTAGAACTTGGCCGGATTCCCGGGGTCTACGCTCTTGAAGACAACGTCCCTGGTTCCCATGCCGATATACATGCCGTCGCGGGAAACTACCTTATATTCTTTCCCGTCGGCCACGATAATGCCGTCGCCGCCGATATTGATGACACCGAGCTCCCGCCGGTCCAAAAAGTGGGGCACCCGAAGTTCATCGCCCGCGGTCAGAGGCAGTGCCTTTTCGACGGGCATGGCCCCGCCGAAGATGATTCGGTCGATGTGGCTGTAGACCAGCTTGATGTCGTCCTCGAAGAAAATCTTTTCCACGAGAAACTCTTTGCGAAGCCGCTCGGTGGTATAGTGCTTGAAATCCTCCGGCGAGCACGCTGTGCGAAGTTCCATTTCTTTTTCCTCCTTATTTGGAATTCCAACTTATTTCAGGCTGTTTTGGCCTTTTCTTCATGACTAATGTAAAGCCCGTCTACTTCCTGCTCCCCGATATGAAGGAACTCCGGCTCTCCTATAGCTTCCCCGGAAATCTTCAGATTCCGGATGAGGAGGCGGTCTACATTATTTATATAAAGGCTTTGACCGGACATCTCCGGGAAATCATCCATCATGACCGCAAGGCCCGGGGTCCGCTCGGAAGGCGGGCGGTAGGAAACCGTCACATCTTCAATCGTGACAGAGGCAACCGGTTTTTCGGGAAGGCCATATATGCAGGCTGTGACCACATCGGCATTTTCGATTGCCACATCCGAAATCCGGATGGAACCGATAGCCGGCGTCATGGAGTCAACAGGCCGGGGGGTCTGGTCCTGCACGTAGGGAGTGTGTCCGTCCGGGTCGCAGAAGTAGAACATATTGACCGTGAAGGGCATCCGGACCCCGTCCATGGTGAGGTCATGAAAATCGATGCCGGTAAGCAGGGACTTTTCTCCCCTCCCCCGCCGGGTCTTGATTCGAAGGCCCCGGTCCGTGTTTTTGAAAATGCTCTTTGAAACGCGGACATCGCTGACCCCGCAGGCCGCTTCGCTTCCTATGGTGACGCCCCCATGGCCCCGCTCGAAGAAGCAGTTCCGGACCTCTATATCCTCCGTCCGCCGGAAGTGGGCGTAGGCCATATAGAGCTTGCCAGACTTGATGGCTATGCAGTCGTCACCGACGGAAATCTTCGTTCCGACGATAGTAACCCGGCGGCAGGACTGGGGGTCGATGCCGTCCGTGTTCGGGGAATCATCAGGGTTCTCGATTTTTACGTTTACGATATCGACGTCGTCCGAGTAGTAGGGATGGATGGTCCAGCAGGGAGAATTTTTCACCGTAACCCCGCAGAGGGTCACATTCTTACAGTCATTCAGGAAGACCACATTCGGCCGCCAGGCCCCGTGCCTGTGCTTGGGGTCCTTCCACCAGCCGCCGGCCTGACCGTTTCCATCCAGGGTTCCCTCCCCGATCAGGGAGAAATCGGAAACCCTGAGCGCCGTAATCAGGGAAGCATACTGGTCAAGGGGATTTCCCTCCCAGCTGCCGAAGCAGAACTCGTCGTTCCAGTCCTCGGTCTTCCGCACAACGCCGGGAAGGAGGGGATAGGCCGTCTGGTCAGCTGAGGCAACGAGGCGGGCGCCCTCCCCCAGGTAGAGGGTCATATGGCTCTTCATGAAGAGGGGGCGGACACTGTAGGTACCGGCCGGGACATAGACGGTTCCGCCTTCCGGACACATGGCAATGGCTGCCGAGATATATTCCGTGTCATCGGTCTTTCCGTCACCGGCTGCCCCTATATCTTTTACATTGATGAAAGCGCTTTCTTCCTCCGTGAAAAAGGAAGCACTGGTGGTCTTCCCGTCCGGCCCCTTGGCCGAAAGCCTGTATTCCGTGGCCGGTGTCAGGGAAAAGAGGGTGAAGACATTTGTCTTCGGAGGAGGGATTCTTTCCCCGTTCAGGAAGACTTCTATGCCCTCCGGCGCCTCATAGCGGGTACCCGAATCGAGTTCCACCGTGGCCGCCCTCGAGAAGACCTTGAAAAGTGAAAAGTTCATAATGCTGTTTTCTCCCCTTTTTCTCTGCGCAGCATCTCCGTATAGGCCATGAGAAGAGGAGCCACCCCTTTGGACTCATTCTCGACAACAGGCTCGGAAATATAGTATTCGTAGCTTCCGTCCCGGTGGTTTTGGCCGCCGAGACCGGCCACCAGGCAGATTCCCCCGAGATTAATAGTTCCGTCAGCCCCGACAGAGAAATAGCGGTCTATGATTCCATCGAAAGCCCTCTCCCCGTATGCTGCATAGGACTCAGGTAAAAAGCCCAGGCGGACACCCCGAAGGATTGCCGTGGCAATCAGGGCCGTACCGGATGTTTCGAGATAATTTCCTTCCCGGCCCCCCTGATCGACGACCTGCCAGAACATGCCGCCCGCATCCTGAAAATGGATCAGGGAATCGGTGAGGTCCTTGAGCAGGTCCATGAGATAGCGCTTCTCGTAATAGAGGGTTTCCGGTATGGCATCTGCCGTATCGGCAAGGGCCAGAGAAAACCAGCCGATAGAACGCAGCCAGAAGTTCCGGCTGCAGCCCGTGACCGGGTCGGCCCAGTACATTTCCTTCGAGGCATCATAGCCATGGTAATAGAGCCCGTTGGCCGGATCCTTCATATGCGCTTCCACAGCCTTGAACTGGCGGATGGAATCCGGACAGGTCCCCATCTTTTCAAAGCGGTTGCCGTAGGTCATGTAGAAGGGCTGGGCCATATAAAGGCCGTCCAGCCAGACCTGGTTCGGATAAATCTTCTTGTGCCAGAAATTGCCCTCCTCTGTCCGGGGCTGCTCTCGAAGCTGGTCACGGAAGTGATCCATGGCCTTCCGGTAGCGCTCATCCCCGGTCAGGTCATATAGGGGAAAAAGGTTCTTTGCCGCACAGACATTGTCGAGATTATAGTCCTCAATTTTGTACGTGCTTACATTGCCCTCTGCATCGATGAAGGAATTGACGAAGGAGACCGCGAAATCCAGGTACCTCTTCTCTTTCGTCATGTCATAGAGGGAAATGACAGCACTGATCATACAGCCGTCAATATAGTTCCACTTGTTGACCTTGCCGGACCGCTCTACTTCCTTGTTCCAGAAGGGCTTCTCAGCTGTGGATTTTTCGAGAAGGAGGTCTACGTATCTCCCCAGGTCTCTTTTCAGCTGTTCGTTCATTTCCTGCTTCTTCCCCTAAAAAAAGATATTTCAAAACTGAAGATGATCAAATCCGGCATCCTGTAGGCAACCGGAACATATCAGCCCAAGGCCTTCACGTATGTAACCGGAAGACTTCAGCCCGGAATCTGCCGCTCTATGTCTTCAATATACTGCCGGCATTCCATGGCATCCTCCGGCGTCGTGTTCTCAAGTGTTGCCTGAATATAGGGCTTTTTTTCTATTGCAAAGCGGACGATTTCCCTATAGTCCATGCAGCCCTTCCCGCAGCCGACAGCCTTCATGGAATGGCTTCCGTCCGGATTCTCCGTCAAGACATAGTCCTTGAGATGAATCTCGGCAATCTCCTCAGCCAGCAGGTCCATGGCCTCGGCAAGGACCTCCTCCCGGCCTTCCGTAAGTTCCGGGTCAATGAGGTTCACCGGGTCAAATATTATTCTGAGATTGGGCGACGCGATTTCGTCCAGAATGCGGCGGGCCCGCCTGGGACACCAGATGGTGTGCTTATACACAGGCTCTATGGCCAGAATGATTCCAAACTTCTCCGCATAGGACACAGCCTTCGAGAGATTCTTTCTGAAAATAATATAGGTCTCTTCACTCCGAACGGCCTCCCGGTTGCTGCAGTCATACTTTCGGTTGGGAGCCCCTGTCTCCGTCCCCAGAACTCCTGCCCCGAGAAGAGAGGAAAAGCGGGCATAAGCCTCATACTTTTTCAGAATGCCCTGCATGTCCCCTTCATCGGGATTGGCAAGGTTCAGATAATTTCCGATGACTGCCACGTCCAGACCGGCCTCTTCGAAGCAGTGCCGCAGATACATGGCATAGCCTGGTGTAAGCGCTTTCACATCCGCCGGAAGTCCGGGAATCTTGGAAAGAGCGATGTGGACACAGGAAAAGCCCTGGGCTTTCACCCTGGAAAGCCGCTCCGGAAAAGGGGCAGCTAAGCTATCATGCAGGCGCAGGCCCAGCTGGATGGGAAGCTCAGTCGCATTCATCTGGATTTTTTCTCCTCCCTTTTCTTTTTCATCTTCTGCCGGGGTGTCTCCTCCCCTTCATACCCCATGAATATGCCGCTGTACATGGCCGCCCGGATGAAACCGGGGCCGGAAAAGCAGAAGGCCAGAAAGACGGGTATCACGGAGTAGCCCATATAGTAGAGCATTAGAAAAGGCAGGATATATACGAACGCAGCCAGCAGGGTCCGGATGGGAAACCCGGATACCGCCGTCAGAAAGGCCGTTTTAAAAGTCCCGTAGATTGTATTGTCATAGCGGGAAAAAACCGGAAATACAAAAAGGGAAATCAGGTAAACAACGGCGATGACCGCATAGAGGGCGATGATGACCCAGCCGGGGAACTCGTCCCCCTGCATGCGGATGATGCGCCAGTCCACAAAGAGGGCCGCATAAATAGCCAGCATGATGAGCCAGATAGGAATGCTCTTCTTTAAGTTCTTTTTGAAGGCATCGAAGAAAGTGCTTACTATGTACCCTTCCGTGCCCCGCACCCGCTTCAGAAGGACATAGTGCATGGCTGTAAAGGAAGCGCCCGCGGTCACCACGGGAATGCAGCAGATAATTGTAATGATATTCAGGATCATCAGATCCGCCAGTACGTTCAGGGCCCGCATAAAAGGGCTGTCCATACTGATACCGCCTCTTGCCAAACCAGCTACCTCCAAAAATCAGCTGTTTTCATTCACTGTCATCTGAATCTTTTCCATATTGTAAAAGACCCCTTTTTTCTCAATGAGTTCCGCATAGGAACCGGCCTCCACAATCTGCCCCTTGTCGAGAACGGCAATCCGGTCGGCATCCTTGACAGTGGAAAGACGGTGGGCAACGATGAAGGTCGTCCGTCCCTTGATGAGATGGGCCAGGGCATCCTGGATTTCCCGCTCGGACACGACGTCGAGGGCACTCGTCGCCTCGTCCAAGATAATGACCCGGGGATTCCGGATCAGGGCCCGGGCAATGGCAATCCTCTGACGCTGCCCCCCGGAAAGATTGGCCCCGTGTTCTTCGATCATGGAATCGAGGCCGTCCGGCAGATTTTTCACCATAGACGTAAGGTTTGCCGCATCACAGGCCTTCCAGACTTCCTCATCCGCGACGTCCGTGAGGCCGTAGGTGATATTGTCCCGGAGGGTCCCGGTAAAAAGCACCGGGCTCTGGGGAACGACTGAAAGGAACTGGCGGTAGGTTCTCAGGTCGAGCCTGGTGATATCCTTCCCGTCAATTAAGAGCTTTCCCTCCGTCGGCAGCATGAAGCCGATGACAAGTGAAAGAATCGTGGACTTGCCGGAACCGGATTCGCCGACGATGGCGACGGTCTCTCCTTCCTTCACATGCATGGAGAAGCCCTTCAGGACGTCCTCTGACATTCCGGGATAGGAATAGCAGACGTTTTCAAAATCATAATTTCCGGAAAGGGAATTCATCTTCTCCTTTCCGTCGTTTTCCTCCACGTCATCGGAAATCAGGACTTCCCCGACCGAGGTGACGGATTCAAGGCCCTTCGTGATGATGGGAAGGAGGTTCATGAGGCTTGTCACCTGGTTTACCACCGTCGTGAAGGAAGACTGATAAAAGGTGATATCGCCGACCAGAATCCGGCCTCTCAAAGCCATGAAGCCCGTGAACAAAAGGCAGATGGCCTGGAAGACCTGGAAAATCACCCAGCCGACTGCTCCGAAATTGGACTGAACCATGTCCAGCCGATAGCCGGATTCGGCGGTCTTTTTCAGCTGCCGCCCCATCTTCTTCTCTTCGACGTTTTCAAGGGCATGGGCCCGGGTTACGGGCACCATCTCCACCATTTCCATGACGGAAGCAGAGGTCTGCTCCATCTCGAGACGGAAGGACCGGTTTTCCTTCCGGATTTTTTTCCGGAAACCGAT
>ONBT01000057.1 GCA_900316075.1 uncultured Lachnospiraceae bacterium
GGGCAGAGCCCGCGAAAAGTAAAATATCTGCAATTTTCAAGGTTCGGTTGAGCCTGTTTTTCTCAGGCTCCGGGTTTTCATAAATCAGTTGACACTATCGGGCGTCTTTGCATGGAAGCGGGATAATGTGTATACTACAAAAGAGATTATACCACCACTGTCCGAAAGCGGCAGTAAAAAAACTGTAAACAACCGACAGAACCGGCTGAATGTAAGAGCCCCAAGATACTGCAGGACTTCCGCAGCAGAAAATCTTGTATCCGAATACGCGTGCCGACAGGCCCTGTGCCTGCGAAGGGAAAATATGGGTGAAAACTTCGAACTGAACTTTACGATGAAAAGCGATGAAAGCCCGGAAAGCGGGCCGGACCGGAGCGAAATGACCATGGAGGTTTCCCCGGTCTGCGGGACCGGAGAGGGCCGCTACGCCTTTGTGACCTTCACGGAAGGGGAAAAGACCGCCGAAGCGAAAATCCCCTCCTGTGAGATTATCCGCGCCACAGGCTTTTCCGAAGAAGAGCTGGCGGGCCTCAAGACCTACATGAAGGCCGATCTCAAGCACCTGCAGCGCCTGGCCGCCGGGCAGAATGTCTTTAAGGCCATGCTGAAAAACGGAAAGGAAGAACTTTGATCAAAAATATTATTTTCGACGTCGGAGATGTCCTCCTGTCCTACCGCTGGGAAGATATGCTGACGAAGGACCACGGAATTTCCAGGGAGCGGGCCCACCTGATCGCGGGCCACATGTTTTCCTCCCCCTACTGGGGCATCATGGACCTGGGGACCGAGACCGAGGAAGAGGTTCTCTACCACTGGGGCCAGTCCTTTCCGGATGAAATTGACGACATGCGCTGGTTCATCGAGCACTGCGACCTCATGCCCGTCCCGCGGCCTGCCGTCTGGGAGGCCGTCCATCGGCTGAAGGAGAAGGGCTACCGCCTCTATATTCTTTCCAACTACTCCCACTACCTCTTCTCCCACCACACGGACGGGCGCCCCTTCATGGAAGACATGGACGGGATGGTCGTTTCCTACATGATTCACCGGACCAAGCCGGACCCCTTCATCTATCAGTATCTGCTGGACAAGTATGATTTGAAGCCCGAAGAGTCCTTCTTTTACGACGACCGGCCCGAGAACACGGCCGCCGCCGAAGCCCTGGGCATCAAGACCTTCACCGTCCCGAAGACGGATCAGCAAGCCTTGATTGACCACATCAATTCCACTTTTCTGGCGTAACACTCCTCCTTCCCGTAACAGGTACGGCCTGTTTTCGCCAGTGTAGTTGGGCCTTTTAGCCTGCGTTTGGACAAGAGTCCGCCAAATCGACCGTGGGTCTTGGCCCTATAGCTTGTTTCAAGACAAAAGTCCGCCAAGGTGCCTTCTGCCCTTGGCCCTATGGCTTGTTTCAAGACAAAAGTCCGCCAAGCCTGCTCCGGCCTTTAAATTTGTAAAAAGGAGTCCCCCGGGCGGAGGGCTCCTTTTTGTTTAACAATATATCGGTTTGACAGGCAAGTCTATTTATTCCATTGACTCCGACTTCTCGATGGCTGCCCCAATACCTTCCATAATGGCATTGCGGAAGCCTGCGGCTTCCAGTGCCGCCACGCCTTCGATGGTGGTGCCGCCGGGAGAGCAGACATCGTCTTTCAGGGCACCGGGGTGTTTCCCGGTCTCGAGGACCATCTTCGCGGAGCCGAGGACAGACTGGGCGGCGAAGGTGTAGGCCTGCTTTCTCGGCATCCCGTGGAGGACGGCCTCGTCGGCCATGGCTTCAATCAGCATGTAGATGAAGGCGGGCGAGGAGCCGGAGACTCCGGTCACCACGTCCATCATGGATTCAGGCACTTCTTCCGCCTTCCCGAAGCTTCGGAAGATGGCCATCACGGCCTCTTTTTCCTTTTCCGAGAAGCGGTCATTGAAGGAGACCGCGCTCATGGCTTCTCCGACCAGGGCCGGGGTATTGGGCATGACCCGGGCCACCTTCAGCTGGCCTGCCACCTTCACGGAGACAAGACCCGTGTCAATGTCGGAAAGGGACTTGCCGGCCGCCACGGAAACCACGATCTGGTCCGGCTCCAGGTCCCCGCTGATTTCGGGGAAAACGGCAGAAAGCTGGGCCGGCTTCACAGCCAGAATCAGAATGTCGCTCTGGCCGGCTGCTTCGGAATTTGAAATCGTTGAGGCAATGCCAAACTCCTCTTCTATCCTGCGCTTGGACTCTGTCGTGTGGACAGAAGCGATGATGTCGTCCTTTCCCGCCAGGCCGCTCTTCAGAAGGCCCCCGATCATAGCCCCGCCCATATTTCCGGCTCCGATGAATCCGTACTTGTACTTTCTCATTGCTTTTCTCCTTACCAGATTCCCAGGTGCTGCAGCAGAATCCGCACGCCCAGGAAAATCAGAATGACGCCGCCGACAAATTCCGCCTTCTTTTCGAAGCGGTTGCCAAAGATGCTGCCGATTTTCACCCCGATGGCGGACAGGGCGAAGGTCGTGACGCCGATCAGGGAGGCAGCGAGCCAGATATTTGTATTCCCGGCCATGGCCAGGGAGATGCCGACGGCGAGCGCGTCGATGGAGGTCGCCACTGCCATCAGGAACATGGTCTTGACGGAAAGGTCCGCGGAGACTTCTTCTTCCTTTTTTGAAAGGGCTTCCCGGATCATATTCGCCCCGATCAAAGCCAGGAGAGTGAAGGCAATCCAGTGGTCAATGGCCTCAATGGCCTCCGCGAACAGGCTGCCGAGAAAATATCCTATAATCGGCATAAGGGCCTGAAAGCCCCCGAACCAGGCCCCGCAGGTCACCATCACATTGGCGTCCGCCTTCTTCGAGGCCAAGCCCTTGCAGATTGACACCGCAAAGGCGTCCATACTAAGGCCCACGGCCAGCAGCAGAAGTTCTCCGATTCCCATATCAAATCTCTTTACATTATTCTCATGAAATCACGCCGACACCGCCGTGTCACTTTCGGTCAGCATCAGGATGTAGGCACGCCGGCTGCCCTGCATGGCCACGAGGGCCAGGCGCATCTTCCCGTTGAAGGAGATGTCGTCAATGTAGTAGGAACGGGTCTCGCCCACGGTGTGGAGCTCGAGGACGCCGGTCCGGTAGTTGCGGTAGACGTCGCTCATATTCACGGCCATGAAGTCCACGATGTCCTCGTTTGTCGTGACCCCGTTCGCCTCGGCCCACTGGCGGCCGACCTGGTTCATGAATATCCGGTCCAGGACCCCGTTTTTCGTCGTAATTATCGCAATCGAACGCTTCCGCCGGTCTATGCGGAGGTCGCGGCTGCCCTGCCCTGCATTATTCAATGAAATAATATTGACCTTTGCAATCTGCCGGTAAAACTCGCTGTCCTCGGGGCTTTCAATGCCGATCTTCTTCTGGTCGAGCACGGCGATGACCTCGTCGGCCGGAAGGGGCTTTGAAATATAAAAGCCCTGAATGTAGGTGCAGCCGATGCTCTCGAGGAATTCGAACTGCTCCTTCGTCTCGACCCCTTCGGTCAGGACCGTGATGCCGAGGCGCTTTGCCATGTCGACGATATCGGTCAGAATGTCCTTGGTCCGCTCGTTCTGGTTGCGGAGGAAGATCATATCGATCTTCATGAGGTCGAAGTCGAAGGTATGGAGGGTGTTCAGGGAACTGTAGCCGCTGCCGAAGTCGTCGAGCCAGACCTCGTAGCCATCCCTGTGAAACTCGTCAATGTGGTCCTGAATCAGCTGCTGGCTGTCCACGACCGCGCTCTCCGTGATTTCCATCGCAATCATGTCCCGGGAAACCCCGTAGGAATCCAGGATATCATTGATGGACTTGTGAATGTCCGGGATATCCAGGTCATTTCTCGAAATATTGACCGAATAATGGGCCGGCGGCTCTCCTGCTGCCTCCCTGCGCTTTATCTCCTCGCAGACTTTTCGTATCACAAAAAGGTCGACCTTATATAACAGGTGAGCGTCCTCAAGGACGGAAATGAACTCGCCCGGATTCATGAAGCCGTATACCGGGTCAATCCAGCGGGAAAGGGCCTCGAAGGAAGCATCCTCCCGGGAAAGAACTCCGACGATGGGCTGGAAGTAGACCCGGATCCACTCCTTTTCCACCGCCTCGTCCACGTGACGGATGAGATAGGAAGCCCTGGTGATGGCATTCTCCATCGCATTGTCGTACTTCTTGATATAGTGGACGTAATCGCCCCGGGTCTCGTGGCCGGCAATCATGGCCCGGTCCGCCGCATGGATGGCGTCCTTCTCGGAGCCGTCAATCGTGTAGACGCCGACCCGGACAGACGGCGCCGTCTCAAGCTCGGAAATCCGCTCATGCACCCGGCGGATATAGTCTCTGGCCCGGACGTCTTCGATGGCGACATAGAAATGGTCGGTCTCGAAACGGGCCACCCGGTCGGAATCCAGCTCCGTACGCAGGATCTTCGCCACGGACTTCAGGAGGAGATTCCCCCCGTACATACCATGGTCGTGGTTATAGACCTTGAAATCCGCAATATCGAAAAATACGACATCCCAGATTTCCTTCTCTTCCCCGGTCCGGATTCTCTCAATCAGGGGGTCGATGGCCCTGGCGAAGGCAGCCATATTGTAAAGGCCCGTCAGGCCGTCCGTCCGTTCCGTCCGGTAGATGTAGTCGACATTCTCCTTGTGCCGCAAAAGGGCCGACAGGAACTGCACGTCCAGCGTGAAGAAACGCCGGGCCTCAGACATGAACTGGGAATCAGGATTGACAATGGAAACGAAACCGTAGGACTTGTGCTCCATGGTAATGGGGCAGAGAATGAGCCTTTTGATGCCTTCCGCGCGGACAATCTCATACGACGCGGGGTCTGTCTCGCGGTACTCCTCGATATCGTTCAGAATGAAGAAGTCCCGGGCATAGAAAAATTTCCACCAGCTTCTGGGATACTTGCTGCCGATGGGCACGCGGACATCCTGCATGGAATGGACCCCGTCCGCGGCCGACCACTCATAGACGCAGTGGATGTAGTCCCCCTCGGTCTTGTAGACGCTGATGCGGTCCGCCCCGGCCCGGTCCCCCAGCGCCGAGATGAAAATATTGATGGAAGCATCCGGGTCCGGCTCGTCCATGGACGCAGTCATGCACTCAGAAAGAAGCTGAAGCCGGTTGGAATAGTTCAAATCTGCACTCATGGCATACCTCCCCAAAGCGGTCCTATAGGGACCGCAAGAAGTCATGTGGCAAAACTGAGCAGCCGTCTCCCGTTTGGCTGCCCTTCTATTTTACCCTTGAGGCGGCTCCAAGACAAGGTACGTATCCGAAAAAAGCCCGGCCTGATGACACAGAGAGGGCTTTGTATTATTCATGAGAATAATGTAAAACAACTGCTTTGCAGCGCATTCACAGTCTGCAGAATAATGTAAAGCAACTGCTTTGCAGCGGATTCATGGTCTGCAGAATAATGTAAAACAACTACTTCGTACCGTATTTGAGGTACTTCCAGACGTTGATGGAGGCAAGGGGGTGGCCCGTGAAGTCGAAAAAGGCCTGATTGTCCCAGGAGGAGCCCCCGTAATACTTGCCGGCGTCGTCGGGGTCGTAGGAACCGGCGTAACTACTTGCCCAGCCGCTTCCATACTTTTCCCAGATGGGCTCGTTCGTCGCTTTATCGCTTCCGACCGGAATCCAGGCCCCTTCCCAGTAGAAGACGCCTTTCGCCCCGGCGCCGACCGCAGCGGCCACGACGTCACGGATGCAATCCGCCTGCCCCTGGGCCGTCACCGGATAATCATCAAGCGCCTGCTGAGCCCCGAAGGAGTTCGCCGACCCGTCGCCGTCATCCAGGGTATATGCGTAGGACGTCTCAACAACGATGGCGTCCTTGTCAAAGTTCTCCCTGATCTTTTCCACGCACCGGGTCATATTTTCCATGGGGCCGTCCCAGAAGGGATAGTAGGAAAGGCCCACTGTATCGAAGTCCACTCCGCCGTCGATCAGCTGCTTTAAAATCTTCGTCATGCGAACCCAGTGCTGGGTCTGGGCATAGTGGACGACAATATTGATATCCTTCTTGTACTTTTCCGAAGTTTCCCGGACCGCCTTGCTGCCGGATTTCAAAAGGGTGATGACATCTTCAAGGGAAGACTCCCCCGCCATTCCGTTGTTGATCTCGTTCCCGATCTGGACCATCCCAACGTCGACGCCCTCGTCCAGAAGCTTCTTTAAAGACTCCTTCGTGAAATCATAGAGAGCTGCCGACTTCTGGTCCACGTCCATGTCCGCCCAGGCCTTGGGAGCGAACTGCTTATTGGGGTCTGCCCAGAAATCCGAATAATGGAAATCGATGCAGACCTTCATTCCGTACTTCGTGGCCCTCTTCCCGAGTTCCACGGCCGTGTCGATATCATTATTGCCGCCGCCGTAGCCGTTCCCGTCCTTATCGTAAGGGTCGTTCCAGACCCTGAGGCGGACATAGTTCACTCCGGCCTCGGCGAAGATCTTCATCACATCCTGCTCTTCGCCCGCTTCATTATAATATTTGACCCCGCTCTTCTCTTCGGCCAAAACACTGGACAGGTCCATGCCCCTTATGAAGTCGTCGGAAATCCCGTCCACGGCCTTGACGGAAACCTCGGATTCCTCCGGCCCCTCTGCAAACGCCGGTGTGTATTCCGCCTTGATCGTCTTCGTGCAGCCGCTGAGCAGGCCCGCCGTCAGGGCCCCAGTCAGAGCAAGGGCTGCCATCCTTTTCACTTTCATGATTGAAAAACCTCTCCTTTTGAATTTCGCGCGCAGGAGTTTTTCGCCGCGTGCAAAATCAATCATAAACGAAAGGCTGCGAAAAGCAAAATGCAGATTCCGGCAGAAAGTGTGCATTTTCAGCATTGCCGCTGCATGTGATACTGCACCGTGGAGAGAAGAAGACTGAGTTTTGAAGAGGAATTCTCCCTTGTTCCGGTGCCGGGAGTGTGGCGTTGAGGGGCAAAGGAGAAGAAAGAAGAATCTTGAGGAAAAATTCTCCTTTTCCCAAGCCGGCAAGCGGTGAAGGCAAGTCAGGAAAGAGAAGATTTGCAGGTTTCTGGCAAGAATTCTCCTTTTACCCGGCGCCGGACGTGTGCCGCTGAGGCGGAAAAGAGAAAAAAGCAGGATTTTGAAGAAGATTGCTCCTTTTATCCGGTGCCGGATGTGTGCCGCCAGGGCGAAAAAGAGAAAAACTAAGCTTTGAAGAAGAATTCTCCTATTTCTGCGGCCGCCCTTCAGAAGAGTCCCGCAAACATGCGCAGGATCATCTGGCCGAAATCCATGGCTCGGGAGCGGCCGCTGCGGTAATTCTCTGTGACCTCGGTGCATTCTGAAAACATCTTCGAGAAGTCGTCCCGGATATCGAAGACTGCGTCCTTCTTCATGATGAGGCAGGAATCCTCGAAGTGGTGGTAGAAGGACCGGTAGTCGAGATTGATGGTGCCGCAGACGGCGGCCTTGTCGTCGGTCACCGCCATCTTCGCATGGCAGAAGCCGGGGGTGTATTCGAAGATGCGGACGCCCCCGTCCACGAGGGGCTTGTAGTAGGACCGGGTGACCCGGTAGATTATCTTTTTGTCCGGGATGCCTGGCGTAATGATGCGGACGTCTACGCCGGATTTTGCGGCCAGCCGGAGAGTGCGGGTCATTTCATTAGTAATAATGAGGTAAGGGGTTACATACCAGAGGTAATTTCTGGCCATGTCGGCCATGGCGAGGTAGACATTTTCCCCGACGGTCTCATCGTCGAGGGGGCTGTCCCCGTAGGGCTGGACAAAGCCTTCCCTCTCCCGGGCCTTGTATCCTGTTTCCGGGAAGAAGGTCGAAAAATCATCATCATCGATGTCATTCGCGCGGATGGCATTCCACATCTCGAGAAACATCAGCGTGAGGTTTCGCACGGCATCGCCCTCCAGCCGGAGACCGGTGTCCTTCCAGTAGCCGTAGGGGTGGGTGACATTGAAGTATTCGTTGGCGAGGTTGTAGCCGCCGGTGAAGCCCACCCGTCCGTCGATGACCGTGATTTTCCGGTGGTCACGGTTGTTCAGGAAGGCGTTGAGGCCTGGAATGAAGGGATTGAAGACCCGGCAGCGAATGCCCTCGGATTCGAGCCGGTTTCGGAAGGACTTGGTCAGAAAGTGGATGGAACCCATGTCGTCGTAGAAGACCCGGACCGTCAGGCCCTCGGCAGCCTTCTCCTTCAGGATTTCCTCGACGCCGGCCCAGGATTCCCGGTCCTCAATGGCATAGTACTCCATGAAGATGAATTTTTTCGCCTTCCGCAGAGCCTCCTTCTGGGCTTCCAGCGCTTTCGCTGCATCAGAATAATATGTGACGTCCGTATTCTGCCACACCGGGAAGCGGGAATAATTCATCAGATACCCGGACAGGTTCTGCAGGGCCCTGTCCTCCTCCCGCAAAGTGTATACCGTTTCCGCCTTCTGGTGGAGGAGGGGGAAGAGCTGCCCATCAATGTTCCGGAACCTTTCCTTCATGCGGCGGGTGACCCCGTTCAGGCCGATCAGGAGGTACATTACTATCCCGAAGACCGGGACCAGCAGAATCAGGACAATCCACGGGGTCTTCATGGCTGACGTCTTGGGGCTGGCATAGATATATAGAACGAGAAGCAGAGCAAGTACCCTTGTGGAGATCGAGATCTCCTCGTACTTTCCATTCAATACATTGAAGCCGGCCACGATCAGGCCGATTTCCAGGGAGATGCCCACCAGGGTAAAAATAAAGCGAAACAGGCTGTTCCGCCGGGAGCTCTTGCGCTCAACCCGGCTGTGGTCGGCCTTTTTTGCTTCTTTTTGCTGCTGCTTGTCCGCTGTTCTCATTGCTTGCCTGTTAAATCGATACAATCCTGTACAATTTCATTCCCTGCCCGTGCGGGTTTGCGGGGCCTTAAGTTTTTCCGTTTGCCTGTTAAATCAGTACAATCAAATACAATTTTGCACGCTGCGAGGCCCTATTTACAGTACTCTCAGGAAACCAGAAAATGGGGTTTGACAGGCAAATCGATACAATCCTGTACAATTTCATCCCCTGCCCGTGCGGGTTTGCGGGGCCTTAAGATTTCCCGTTTGCCTGTTAAACGGACAACATCAGGAGAAGAGGCTTGAAATGGGCATATCGCCCAGCATGTGCTTGTGATTGGGGCGGAAGAAATCGTTCATGGAAGCGATGGTGTCGGCGAGGTCCAGAATCCAGCCCTCACGGGATGTGGGCCACATGGGGGTGGCCGGCCACATGTGGCGGCCAATGACCTTCTTCATGTGCTCGCTCATATCCGGATAGAGCTCTTCAGCAATCTCGACAGAGTCCTTCGGATGCCGGAGCCAGCAGGCAATGGTGTTCGCAAACTTCTCATCCCGGCCGATGATACCGAGGTCGTGACAGAGAGCGGAAATCAGGACCTCCTCCCGATCGACGCGGATGCCCTTTCTTTCCAGGGCCTCCGTGATCCGCAGTGCCCAGTCCGTGACCTCAAGGGTGTGGTAGACAACGGTCGTTCCCCGGTGGTGGAGCTGGGTCCGGCCCTTCTGAAAGACGTCCGTGGCAAACACCTTCTGCCCTTCCTCCAGAATCTCCTTCCGCCGCTCCCGGGCTGCGGCTTCCTTATATTCTTCCTTGTTTCGATAAATTTTCATAATTTAACAGGTACACACGTTTTTTCGGTTTCCTGGCGACTGCATAAACAGAGGCTCTCAGTCGTTAAAATTGTATTCGATTGTATCGATTTAACAGGCAAACGGGAAAATGCTGCTGCCCGCTATCCCGCACCGGCTGGGCCTCAAATTGTACTGGATTGTATCGATTTGCCTGTCAAACCCCATTTTTCAGTTTCCTGGAAGCCTTGAAAACAGGCCTTCACAGTGCTTGAAATTGTATTTGTTTGTACTGATTTAACAGGCAAACGCAAAAAACGAAGGTGCCGCAAACGCCCGCAGGTCAGGCCTCAAATTGTACAGGATTGTATCGATTTAACAGGCAAGCAGGAGGCAAGCGGGAAATCGGGAATTTGACAGGTAAGCAAAAATTATTATACTACAGGTAATCAAGAACAGAAGAGGAAATACTGTGAAAAATACGCGCGACAATCCTTCCCGGGCCGCCCTTCGGGCGGCCCTCCCCCACACAATTCCAATTCTGGCCGGTTTCCTCTTCCTCGGAATCACCTACGGGGTCCTGGTGACGACGTCCGGCTTTCCCTTCTACCTGCCAATCATCATGGCCGTCGTCATCTTCACGGGTTCCATGGAATTTCTCATGACGAGCATCCTGCTTTCGGCCTTTCATCCGGTGGCCGTCTTTGCTACTGCCCTAATGGTCTGCGCCCGACACATTTTCTACGGCATCACCATGCTGCCGAAATACCGGGGACTGGGCTGGAAGAAATACTACCTCATCTACTCCTGCTGCGACGAGACCTTCTCCATAAACTTCACGACGGAGATTCCCGAAGGCATCGATCACGGCTGGTTCTACTTCTGGGTGTCGTTTCTCGACCAACTCTATTGGGTC
>ONBT01000004.1 GCA_900316075.1 uncultured Lachnospiraceae bacterium
TCCTTCGTGGACTGGCCCCAGCTGGTCAGGGAAGAAATCATGACCATTCCGACGATGATGATGGCATAGATATTGAATTCGGTATAGAAAGCGCGCGCTATGTCCATACAGTTTCTTCCTTTCCGCTTTTTCTAATCATACCGCATCCGGAAGAAATTGTGAAACAGTTTCTGAAATTCAGCGAAAATTCTACACATCAAACAGAATGTTCTCTTTTCTGTTTTCGGGAAGAATGGTCTGTGCTATTTCTATCGCCTCCTCTGACAGGCCGTTTTCTCTGCAGAAGGCTTCGAGCGCTTCATGAGAATAATGTAAATCCCCGGCCCTTTCCCGTCCGATCATGCGGTTCAAGTGCTTCACTTTTCCTGTCAGGCTCTGGAAGTCCCGGTCTTTTTCCAGCAGGGTCATTTTTCCGGCAGCGCTTTCGGCGTCGCAGATGGCGATGACTTCCATGGCGGCCCGGAGATTTCCGTAGATGTCGGAAGCCTCCATCAGAAGGTCGGGCCGCTTCTCCAGGGCAGAAAGTATTGCGCTTCTCGCCCCTTCCAGGTCTCCGGCCGCAAAGCAGGCCGCTACGGCCTTTTCTGCCTCCTTCGTCTCCTTCTTTTCTCCGCACATGCCCACCATGCATTCCAGCACCCGCAGACTGTTTTTCTTCACATAGACCGTGAGCAGGAGCTCAGAGAGAAAGCCGAAAAGCCGCTTCTGGTAAGCTGTGTAGCCGGTCATATCCACCCGCTTTTCCACTTCAAAAAGGACAGGGAAAAGAAAGACGCAGTAGTCCTGAAAGCGCTTATATTCTGCGATAAACATGTTGCCGAAATAGGTCCGGTTTCCGTGGACAGTCTCTTCGAAAACAGGGGCGTATTCCGGATAGAACTCCCGGATGACTTCTCCCGTGATGTCCAGGTCCTTCTGGTGGTGGTCAGCCCCGAAGGCCTCGTAGTAGGAAGTAGGCAGGAGGACCTGTTTTGTGGAAATGAGGTCATGGTCCCGGAGAGCGGTTTCCGCCTCGTCGGAAGTAAAGATGTGCTCCCCGAACAAGAGGTAGCGGCGGTAGTGGGCGGTTCCTATTATTCCTGAATCGGAATCATTCCGGTACATCCAGTAGATGCCGGTGAGCTCGCTGTAATAGGGATTCTTCGAGGAAATATTGTCGCCCGTGTCGTCGTGGAGATAGGGCAGAGGCTCATGAAGGGCAGCCCCCACCTGCAGGGGAACATAGGCCGGGTCGGGCGGGAAGGTATAGGCCTTATGAGTGAGAACGTAGACGCGAAAGGACATGGGCAGTCACCTCAGGTTTTTTCAGGGCAGGCAGGCGCTTCTTCTTTTCTGATACGACAAAGGGGCTTCTTCGCCAGCACCTCATACTCCAGATTCGCCGTGTAGACCCGCAGGTTTATGTAGCTCACCAGCAGGTAGAAAAAGGCACCGAGACAGAAGCCGAGACCGAACAGGCGTAAAGGTCCGTAGGTCATGATCAGGGCGGTTGAGACAATCACTCCGCCGGCGAAAATGCTGTCGTCGATCAGCACGCTCTTGTAATCCGCAAAATACATGGAAAAGAGGGTCAGCATATTGGCGGTAGCATACATGCTGTAGCCGAGGGTCAGGGATATGAAGTAGGAACGGATCTGAACCAGAATGCCGAATCCGGCCCGCTCGAAAAGAATGACCCCGATGGATAGCATGCCTGCCGTGGTCAGGACCTGCAGCACGGCGGCCTGCAGAATGTCGGCCCACATGACCGTCAGCATCTGTTCCCGTTTTTCTTTGACGAAATAATAGGGAGCCGCGGAATTCAGTGCCCCGAAGTAGGCGGAATATTTTTCGAAGAAGGCGGTCTCTGCCCGGGTGACGAAGAATATGGTGGTGACCAGTGTTGCAAGATAAGCATAGAATGCGGGAACGTCATAATAGGGGGAGGTATAGAAGGCCCCGCCGACATGAACGGAAATCCTTGACCGCCAGGCTAGAAGGATATGGGAAAAAGACCCGATATTGGACAGGGTGCCAATCAGGGACAGGGAAAAATATTTCTTCAGGTAGGGGAGAAAGGCAAAGGCCCCTTTTTCGTCACTGTCAAAGAAGTCGTAGATCAGGCTGAAGGCAAAGAGGACCTGACATCCGTAGCCGACCACGCAGCTCATGAGAAAAATCCAGTACGCTGCGCCGAAGAAAAGGTGGAGAAGCAGAAGGGTGAGAAAAGCAGCTCCTATGGCAATGACATAGGAGAGCATGATTCCCCGATAGTCCTTCACGGCGGAAAGATAGCCGGTCTGCAGCCAGATGCAGCAAAGGAGGAGAAAGAGCATGAGGTTCAGCAGGGTGACAGTGAATGAAAATTTCGACTGCAGGAGGAATATCAGATAGAGTACGGCTCCCGGAGGCAGTATGACGGCCAGGCTCCCGTAGAGGGAAGGAATGACATTTTCGTCCTCTTCCTTATAGAGGCAGTCGGAGACGTAGCGGGTTACGGGAAGAGAGATGGTGCCCGTGAGAAAGAGGGAAGCCATGATGGCATAGGTGATCATGGCGGAAAGCAGCATCCGGTCCGTCAGGGACAGACCGTATTTTCCAGCCATGAAAGTGACCATGAAGACGAAGGCAATGCCGAGCACCAGGGGGCCGGCCACTACAATTCCGCTGTAGCCGAGGGCCCGGACCTTTGCCGAGAAGCTTTTTTCTTTGAAAAGCTTGTTCAGTTCGAAACCGATTCCTGCCACTCAGACGACCTCCTCATAAAGTTTCCGGTATTTTTCGACCATGTCCGGCCGCTGGTAATATTTTTCTGCACGCTTTCTGCCGTTTTCCCCGAAGGCTTTGATATCCTCCGGACTGTTGCATAAAAGGAGCATCTTTTCCGCAATGTCATGGGCATCCATGGGGTGGGCAATGTAGCCGGCCATGCCGAAGTCATCCCCCTTGCTTCCGAAAATCAGTTCCCGGCAGCAGCCGACATCGGTGGCCACGGCGGGCCGGCCGGCAGCAAAGGACTCCAGAAGGGTTAAAGGCTGGCCTTCGGAAAGACTGGTCAGGATGGTGAAGTCCAGCTTTTCGTAATAGGCCGGCATGTCAGAAATCCGGCCCGGCATGAGGACATTGGTAAGGCCCAGGTACCTGACCAGCTCCCGGCATTCGTCGGCGTATTTTTTGTCTTCGTCCGGCCCCAGAATATGCAGTCGGGCATTGGGAAAGCTCTGCGTGACCTCGTAAAAGGCATAGATCATGGTCTTGATATCCTTGATCTTTGCAAAGCGCACCGCGGCTCCGATGTCGATGAAGCCGTCCGGCTTCTTGGCCCGGGCCGTGGAAAATTTCGGGAAATCAATGCCGTTGCTGATGACTTCGCAGCGGTCGGCCGGGGCACCGATATCTTTCTGAATCTGGGAAGCGGAGGCAAAGAGGCTGGTAATCTTTACGGCCCGCTGATAGATGGCTCCGGAGAGCATGTAAAAGAAGTCGATCCAGTGTTTCTTGTAATCTGCACTCACCCAGTCGCTGCGGATCATCTCTTCCTCCCGCTCCCGGGAATAGATGCCGTGTTCCGTGAGGAGGATGGGCTTTCCAGTCACGTGGCCGGCGATTACGGTCAACAGGCCGGCATAGCCGGTACTGATTGCGTGGTAGCAGTCGGCCTTGGGATTTTTCGCCTGCATGAGGTATAGGACAGGCAGCATCATGGACCGCTCCATATAGAAGGTGTCCGAATAGGGGGCCAGGCGCAGGGTGTCCTGCATGATTCCGGAGAACATAGCCATGAATTCCCGGCTCTGCAGAAAGGCCTCTGCCGGATACTTCTGCCGGCGGAAGGCGTTGATGATGAGGTCGAAATTGCAGTCCCTGCAGAGGAGCATCTTCCTGATTTCCTCCGTTTCCTCAGGAGAGAAGGAGAAGCGGGGGCGGGAGGAGGGCTTTGTATCCAGGGGCTCATCCAGAAAATATTCGTATGTTTCGATTACATTTGCCGGCAGCTCATAGACGAATTGTCCCCGCTTTTCTTTTTTGGGGCCGATGAGAAGGAGGGAAAACTCGATGTCCGGCAGGGCAGAAATCAGCTGGTGGGCCCAGGAGGAGACTCCGCCGAAGAGATAGGGATAGGATCCTTCAAAAACCAGACAGATACGCAAGACAGTACTACCTCACTTGAAACTGATGCTCATGTTTTTCCGGCTGCACTCCAGAAGATAAAGGCTGTCCGTAAGCTTCGTGAGCTTACCGCCTTCAACCTTCGCCGGTTCCCGGCCGTTGTTGATTCGAAGGAAGACGTAGGCTGTATCCACGAAGTTGGCGATTCTTATATCGATGGAATCCCCCTGATCCGTCAGGACGGGAATGGCCTTGGAAAAGTGCTGTACGGCTCCGGATAGACCGGAAGCGGTCACATTTCGTATGTCCGGTGCCGTTTCATCCACCCAGGTCATATAGATGCCCCGGACCTGTTTCCCATAGTCCGGAAAATTCAATACGACAATCCGCCCGTCCTTTTCTTTCCGCTGCCAGATGATGGGAATATCCGCATCCGCTGTCGTCGCCAGAATATCCGTATCCCCGTAGAGGGTGGCCTTCATTGCGATGTCATAGTTCGAATTGACCCGATAGTTCTGTCCCCCGCCAATCATGAAGGATCTGTTGGGGCGGATGGTGTCGATGGAGGCACTTTCTGATGCAACCTGCTTGATGCCGAGAAGGTCCTGCCAGGGGGCGAAAGAGCGCAGGATGTGAGGCGGACGGATGAAAAGGAGGCTTCCTCCCTCGTCTGCAAAGGACCTTATGGTGTCAAAGACGCTGTCCAGGCGGGACAGGTCTGAAATATCAATAATAAGACTTGAATAGCGGGACAGGTCCGGAAGGGAATCTTTTTCCATATCGATGGAATTATATCCGATCCGCATTGAGGAGAGCAGGAAGGAAATGCCGTCCCGGACCGCCCAGGAGGAAGTTTCTCCGCTGTCTGAAATCTGCAGGGCCGTCGAACCGGCAGCCTCTTCCGTGGTCTCATCCCGGCTGCCGCCGGCTTCTGTTTCGGGAAGAAGCTGCTTTTCAAAGTTGCTGTTCCCGTAGACGGGGCCGGAGATCGAGAAAAAAGTGAAGATTATGGCCAGGGCATATGCGATTATTATGCTGATCAAGGCATTTGCTCGTCTTTTCATTCCCTTATCCTCTACCCGTCCAGAAACTGATAATCCGGTCAATCCGGCTGCTTCTAAGCTGCTGCCCGGCCTTATAGGTCTCAATCATATGGTTCATTTCTTCCCGGTCTCCCTGCTTGTAGTAAAGAGAAAAGCGGGTAATCCAGGTGTCCGGATCATTCGGAAAGAGGCTGTCTTCAAGGTCCAATGCCTCTTCTGCCTCCTGGTACCGGTCGGAATCGATATAGGCATTGGCCAGCTTCGTCAGGAATTCCGGAGCCGGGTGCAGGGATACCCGTTCCTTCAGGACTTCGTTATAGCGCTTCTGCCGAAGGGACCGGATGGCTTCGTCCTCTGATGGATTTTTCAGGTACTCCCACAGGTGGTCAATCAGGGTGTCCAGGGTCTCCAGGTTTTCCGGATTCTCTTTGAGCTTTTCTTCCAGGGAGGACAGCCTTTTCTCATATTCGCTGTCCGCGTGGGCCATGGCCGTGGTCGCAAAGTGGACGATTTCCGGGTTCTGATCCCTCTTCGCCTGCTGCAGAAAGGCGCTCTGTCCGTTCGTGCCTGCCAGAACCGCGTCTCGGAGAATGCGCTGCCGCTCGGCTCCATTATTGATAATCAGGGCATCCTCCAGGGGGATGGCCGTATCCCGCAGGTCCATATCGAAAAAGCCGCTGGCGGAGTTTTCCCTGTAATCCTTGCGCCGGTTGATTTCCTCCGCCTTTCTGCCGGCAGTGCCCCGGGTATGGCGGGCGGAGGCCAGACAGACGAGAATCTCTCCGAAGCCGGGCAGCAAGAAGAGCAGAACGACGGAAGTCCGGTCGACCTTCAGCCTTCCGTGGAAAATCTCCACGGAGAGAATGCAGGCTAGAGCGAGGTGAAAGAATAATACCAGCAGTAGAATCATGACGACTCCTCCCCGGCTTCCGTCCCTTCTTTGATCTCGGAAGCCAACTTTCCACGTCGCCATAGGGCTGGCACTTGAGCCCGGCGGCGGAAAGCCGTTTCATGATGATCTTTGCCCCGTAGTCGTCTGTATTTGCCGCAATCAGCAGGATGTGTTCCGGGTCGATACAGCCGAGAAAGTCCAGGGGGCGCACCAGGGGGCGGAGAAAGGCATCCATATCGGAAAGCCGTCTGCCTTCCGTGTAGATGACAAACATACGGTAGGTGGAAATCTGTTCCTTCTGCATGCCGACGATGAGGTCCAGGCAGCGGGCCAGGGCTTCCCTGCTGTAAATTCCAGTCCCTTCCACGAAGTTTTTGTCGGAAATGGCCTGCTGATAGGACATGGCCGTGGCAATGAAGTTTCCGATCAGCTTGGATATGATGGAAAGCAGGTTCTGATAATAGAGGGAGGTCTCGGAAAAATCCGCCTCCCGGATATTGATCAGGGCAATGAGGCGGCCGCCCTGCAGAATCGGGGAGACATACATGGGGTAGCCTTCAGCAAGATCCCGGTTGAACCAGACCTCTCCCTTCTGCAGAGAGTCGGTAAACAGGGGCTTGTCCGAGAGCTTGATGGAGCGGGGGACCTTGTTCAGAATGTCCCGGGAAGCCACCTGCAGGCGGGCATAATCCGGGTCGGACGCAAATACGGAGTAGATGCTGATTGTCCTGTTCGACAGCAGGTCTTCCATGACGGGAATGGCATCGGCCATGATCCGGCCGGGCTCCGTGGACTGGAGCTGGTTTACGGCATTGAATATCTTCCCGAAACCGTTTCTGGAATTCAAGAGGTCATTCCGGTACTCGGTCTTCTTTGAAACAGCCTGGGAATAGAGATCGGTCAGCACCTCATACTGCTCCGACACAGCGTCCCTTTCATGCTGGGCAAAGTCGATCAGTCGCTCGCTCCGGTTCTGCCGGTAGCCGATGGCTGTCCCGAGGAAGAAGTAAAAGAGGATAGGCAGCATGTGGTCTATGCTGTAGAAAATCATCATGAAGGTGATGTGCTGCTGGCGGTAGCCGATGATCAGCAGCAGGGACTCGAAGAATGCAGCCCAGGTACCGGCTGAAAATCCGCCCAGCAGGGCAGCAAAAATAATATAGATATTCCGGAAATCGATCGCCTGAAAGACAGAGTAGCCACTCAGTATCCGCATGAGAAACTCGATCAGGACGGAGCCGGCAAAAACGCCGACTGCAGAGGCTATCCCGCTGCCAATCTGATGGGCGTGAATTTTTTCACTGAAATTTCTAATCCTGCCGGCGAGGGAAGAGGATGCGGCCGGATGGTATTTTTTCAGGGCAGTATTCTGCAGAATGTCTTCGGATACGGACACGGTGATATCGGGATCGATATACATTTCCCGGTCCCCCGGCCGGTCATCCGTGAAAAATCTCCGGAGAAAGTCATTGAAGGAAGCAATATCGATGAAATGTGCCGGGGAATTCATTTCCCAGGGGAGATCCGTGACAGCAGCCTGGCGGTCACTCAGGGCATAGAGGAAGTTCGTCCGGTCCTTCTCGTTCAGCACATAGGGCATATATATGCACTGCAGATCCACGTTCTGAAAATTGGAAGATAATCCTCTATGGATATGCCGGTAAATATGGATGTCCTGCCGGTGATCAGTGTTGCCATCCAAAGCCCTCCGATTTGTCTCTAAACAAAATTCAGGAAGCTGTTCATACTCATTATATATTATTTTTCGGCAGGAAAGGGGATAGTCTTAATAAGTAATCATATAGAAAAACCGCTCCGGTGTACCTGTTCATGAGGTGGCAGCCCTGCAAACAGTTACAGCCGGAACGACTTTTTGCTGTACGATTATTTCTCAGTAAGAAACAGGTCCCGGAATTCCCTCCGCCCGGGGACCCAGGCCTTCTCGTAGATATGGGTCATGTGCTTCTTCACGGTGAGTTCCGAGATACCGGTCATGTCGGCGATACGGGCGTTGGTGAGGCCGTTCACCTTGAGCCAGCCCAGCTCCAGTTCCCGCCGGGTCAGGCCGAAGCCCTGCGCCACCTCGAGATAGCGCTCCTTTGTAATCTGTGGGCCATTCATGGCAGCCTCACTCTTCCTCACCTAAGTCCATGGCTTCATTGATGGCCCGCTCGGAAGCAATATAGAGAGGTAGGGTGAAATACTCGAGAACTGCCCCGTAGAAGGCGGACAGGAAGGCTACGGCAAGGGCGGGGCCTGTGGTCGCAGGGTCGGAAAAGTTCTGCAGGAAAGAAATCACTCCGATAACAATGGAAATCAGGCTGCCGCAGACAATGAGGCGCTGGCAGACAGAGACGGAGAGCTTGATGTTTTTCAGCTCCAGCAGGGAATAGTTTTTCTGCCCTATGGAGAAGGCCTTGTGGAAGTCCTTCTGGCAGCCGAAAACGAGCATTCCCACGATGACAATAGCCAGAATGATCAGAATGGTGGGAATATTAATGAAGTATTGGATCGGAGCGGGAAAGCCGTTGGCGGACCCGGCCGCCAGATAGAAAACCACAGCAAAGAGAATTACTTCAAACAAAAGAGAGAGCTTCACATTCATTTTTCTCATGGCAAACACCTCCCGGATTGGAAAGCCGAATTCTTCAGAAACGCGTGAAAGAAAACCGCTGCGCAGCGTCATTTCCCTTCCTGAAAACACTATAGCACCGTAAATGGGATGATAAAATACTACCTTTTTGAAAAAACATCGGCTATGATTCCGGTATACATTTTTGAAAGAGGAATGAGCATGCGTCTTGATAAATACCTGGCCACGGTCGGCGTCGGCAGCCGGAAGGAAGTGAAGATTCTCTGCAGGAAGCAGATGGTGAGGGTAAACGGGGAAATCGTGCGGGATTCCGACGCTGACATCGATGAGAATAATGATACTGTCACGGTGGACGGTGCGGAAGTCGTCTGGAAAGCCCACCATTACTACATGCTGAACAAGCCCGCAGGGGTGGTGTCCTCCACGAGAGAGGGAAAGTCTGTAACCGTTCTGGACATTTTGGCAGGAGAAACACTTACCGGTGAACCCGTTATCTATGGAGGGCAGGAGCCTGCAGCGAATGCCCGCAGCCTTTCTCCGGTTGGCCGTCTGGACAAGGATACGACGGGGCTTCTGATTCTGACGGACGACGGCCCGCTGATTCATGAGCTCTTGTCCCCGAAGAAGCATGTGGAGAAGGAATATATCGTGGGACTCAGAGACCGTATTTCCGACGCAGACATGAAGCATTTGGAAGATGGTGTGGATATCGGAGATGAGGAGCCGACTCTGCCGGCGAAAGTCTTTCGGGAGACCGATTCGGCTGGAAAGTGTATGCAGCCAGCAGGAGAGGCAGATGCAAATGCAAGCGCTTACATTCCTGCAGACGAAATCCACATAGTGCTCCATGAGGGCCGTTTCCACCAAGTGAAGAGGATGCTCGGAGCAGTAGGAAACGAAGTCCTTGCCCTGAAGCGGATCCGCATGGGAAATCTGAAACTGGATGCAAATCTGCAGGAAGGCAGATACCGGGAACTGACGGATGAAGATCTGGAACTTTTGAAAGGCAGCAGGAGTGAAATGGAGGACCTGACTGACCGGCAGGTGTACGAAACGTCCATCGGTCCGGTCTGCATGTCGAAGAAGGAATACGCGGATTATCTGGATGCCTTGGAGATGCAGAAAAAGTAGGCGCTCTACATTAGTCATGAAGTGCTATAATGGCATCCGGCAAAAATTTCTGAGAAAGGATGAAGATAATGGAATTCGACCAGCTGAAAAAAGACATGGTACAGGCCATGAAGGACCACGATAAGCAGAAGAAGGAGGTGCTTTCATCTCTGGTATCCGCGGTGAAGATGGCGGGTATCAACGCGGGCGATCGGGAAAATATTCCTTCCGAGCTCGTGGACAAGACGATTCTGAAGGAACTGAAAGGCGCCAAGGAGCAGCTCGATACCTGCCCGGATAGCCGCGCGGACCTGAAAGCTCAGTATCAGTACAATTATGACCTGATTGCCTCCTATGCTCCCCAGCTCATGAGCGCGGATGAGGTCAAGGCATACGTCACAGAAAAGTACGCGGACCTCGTAGCTTCGAAGGATATGGGAAAAATCATGAAGACCGTCATGGCCAACCTCAAAGGAAAGGCCGACGGCAAGACCATAAACGCAGTCATCAAGGAGCTTACGGCGTAAGCGCTTACATTGCATACCAAAGGAAGCCGGTGTGCGCTAATTGAACACTTGGGCGTCCTATGCTAGAATAGCAGCCGGTGCGAAGAGTCGTACCGGCTCTTTTCATGTGCGGATTGATATTTCGCATGGAGAGCAGATTCAATAGATGGAGAAATGAAAAATGCGGATAGGAACCGGCTATGACGTCCACCGGCTGGTGCCGGACAGGGACCTGATTCTGGGAGGCGTCTCCATTCCATATGAGATGGGCCTTCTGGGTCACAGCGACGCGGACGTGCTGCTGCATGCCGTCATGGACGCCCTCCTGGGGGCGGCGGCCCTTGGGGACATCGGCCTCCACTTCCCGGATACGGATGAGAAGTACGCGGGAGCCTCTTCGATTGAACTTACGAAGCAGGTCCGGCGGATGCTCCTGGAGAAAGGGTATACAATCAATAATGTAGACGCCACCATAGTCTGTCAGGCTCCCAAGCTCCGGCCCTATATTGACAGCATGCGGCAGAATATCGCGGATGCCCTGCTGGTCCCTCTTGACAGTGTAAGTGTCAAGGCAACGACGGAAGAAGGGCTCGGCTTCACCGGAAACGGAGAAGGCATTGCGGCCCAGGCGGTCTGTACGATTGAAAATCTCTATGATGGCTCCGGCTGTGCCTGTCAAACCTGAGGGGCTGGGAATTCGTATATAGTTGCCGCAGGGCAGCAGGTGAAAGGCCTGCAGGAGAGCGGCGGATTTACATTATTCATGAGGGAAAGAAATGATCAGAATCTATAACACTCTGACAGCGAAAAAACAGGACTTCGTGCCAATTAAGGAAGGGCATGTGTCCATGTATGTCTGCGGGCCGACGGTATACAATTTCATCCATATCGGAAATGCCCGCCCTATGATTGTTTTCGACACGGTGCGGAGGTATTTCACCTATGCCGGGTATGAGGTCAATTACGTCTCGAATTTCACGGATGTCGATGACAAGATCATCAAGGAGGCCATCGAAGAGGGCTCGACCGCCGAAGAAATTTCGAAGCGCTATATCGCGGAATGCAAGAAGGACATGGCTTCAATCGGCGTTATGCCGGCCACGACCCATCCCCAGGCGACCCAGGAAATCGACGGGATGATCGACATGATTCAGTCCCTGATTGATAAGGGGTACGCCTATGCCGTAGACGACGGGACCGTGTATTACCGGATTCGGAAGTTCGACCGCTACGGGGAACTCTCCCACAAGAATATCGACGACCTCGAAGGCGGCCACCGGTCCATCTTCACGAACGGGGAAGAGCAGAAGGAGGATCCGCTGGATTTCGTCCTCTGGAAGCCGAAGAAGGAAGGGGAGCCTTTCTGGAAATCTCCCTGGTGCGAAGGCCGGCCGGGCTGGCATATCGAGTGCTCGGTCATGGCAAAGCGCTATCTGGGCGATACAATCGATATCCACGCCGGCGGGGAGGACCTGATCTTCCCCCATCACGAGAACGAGATTGCCCAGTCGGAGGCGGCAAACGGGGTGAAGTTTGCCAATTACTGGATGCACAATGCCTTCCTGAATATTAATAATCAGAAGATGTCCAAATCTTTGGGCAATTTCTTCACGGTTCGTGAAATTCTTGACAAGTACGAGGGCCGGGTTCTCCGCTTCTTCATGCTGTCGGCTCACTACCGTTCGCCCCTGAACTTCTCGGATGAGCTCATGAAATCCGCCAAGGCTTCGATGAAGCGGATCATCACCTGCGAATCTGCTGTCCTTGACCGCTGCGGGAAAGTCATCGATAAGGCGGACCTTGCGGCAGCAGGCGGGGAGACCGTGAAAGCGCTTACATCCTATAAAGAAGCTTTTTGCGCGTCCATGGATGATGACTTCAATACGGCGGATGCCCTGGCGGCCGTCTTTGACCTTGTTCGTTACATCAATACAAATATTGCCGCAGCAACGGACGCGGATGCGGCGGCCATGAACGGCATGCTCCATGAGCTGACCCAGGTGCTGGGTCTGGATATCGAGCCCAGGGCCGAGCAGGCGGACGCTGAAATCGACGCCCTGATTGAAGAGAGGCAGGCAGCCCGGAAGGCAAAGGAATTCGCCAGGGCGGATGCCATCCGGGATCAGCTCAAGGGCATGGGCATCATTCTCGAGGACACGAAGGACGGGGTCAAGTGGAAGAGGGTATGACAAGTTCTGCTGATATTGAAGCAATCCGCAGGGAAATCGCAGAGAAGGCTCCGGATCGGATAAAAGAAGATTACGCGGCGGCAATTGCCCAGACAGGTTTTTCGGAAAAGAGCATCCTCCTTTACTTTGGGCTGGAAGCACCGGATATCCGGACTTATTCCCCCCTGCCCCTGGCCTTCATCGGAGACGACGTATACGGGGTTATAGTCCGGACCCTGGTCGTGGGGAAGGGCAATACATCTCCCGGCAAGCTTCATACGAAGTGCGCTTCGATTGAAAATGCCGGGGCCCAGGCAAGGCTGCTTTCCACAATCGAGGAAGTACTTTCGGATGAAGAGGCGGATATCGTCCGCCGGGGCCGGAATTCCAAGCCCCACACTATGGCAAAGAACGCGAGCGTGACGGACTATCTGGCGGCAACGGCCCTGGAGGCCCTGATCGGTTATCTTTACGTGCTGGGCAGGAATGAGCGGATTCTGTACCTGGTGAAAACGGGACTGGCTCGGACGGGACTGCTGCAGTGAAAATCCGGAATGGATTCTGCAGTACGAATATCTGAAAATGTATACAAATCTGATATGCGGGCAATGACTGCATATCTTTATGGAGAGAGAAATGCGTGACGCAGCAAGTGTATTATATGGGCGAAATACCGTCAGCGAGGCCCTGAAAGGGGACACGACGGTAGAGCGGATCTTCCTGCTGGACGGGAACCACGACGGGGTCCTGGGGAATATCTTCAAGGAGGCAAAGAAGCGGGGCATCCGGGTGGACTTTGTCGGGAAAGACCGCCTGGATGAGATGACGCATAATGGGAAGCACCAGGGTGTATGCGCTTACATTTCAGCCTTCGAATATGCTGAGGTTGACGACATTCTGAACCGGGCGAAGGAAAAAGGAGAGGACCCTTTCATTATTCTCCTCGATGACATCGTGGACCCCCACAACCTCGGGGCAATCATCCGGTCGGCAAACGTATGCGGAGCCCACGGGGTCATCATCCCGAAGAACAACGCAGCCGGTCTCACGGACACGGCGGCCAAGGCGGCAGAGGGGGCGCTTTCATATACGCCGGTGGCCCGGGTGACGAATCTCAGCCGGACTATCGATGAACTGAAAGAACAGGGCATCTGGTTTGCCTGTGCGGATATGGGCGGGGAAGCTGCCTACCAGCAGAACCTGACCGGGCCAATAGGCCTTGTGATCGGAAATGAGGGGAAGGGCGTATCGCCTCTGGTGAAGAAGAAGTGTGACTTCGTGACGTCGATACCGGTGAAGGGTGAGATTGAATCGCTGAATGCCTCGGTCGCTGCCGGGGTCCTCATGTACGAAGTGGTACGGCAGAGGACTGCTGTTGACAAGGCATGAAGATGTGCCTATAATGTGCTTATCAAGCAGCCGGTGAGATAGGTCGAGTCTATCCGATCTGGCGATTGTGTCTAAATGAAACGGCTACCTAATCGACCAAGACCAAGGTAGCCGTTTTCATTTGTCTTTTCGACAAATATTGAACACTGTTATCAGAGAACAAATCGTGGAAATGAGCTGTAAAATTTCGCTCAACGAAAGTTTCATCCACAGGCACCACCTTCCTTTCAAGCTCAGGTCGGAGAGTGCGACTACCCCATCGGCTGCCAGAAAAGCACACATAGGATGAAAAGAGTATATATGCCTGCTGATGAACTTGCAAGAAAAACTGACGAAGAGTTGATCGCGGTATATCGCGAGGGCGGCTCTGCAGCTTTAAACGAGCTCATGACCCGCTGCCAGCCCATGATTGTGGGAATTGCGGGGAAGTACCACCTTCCGGACGGGGAGGCGGACGACCTCATGCAGGAGGGGCGCATTGGCCTTTTTAAGGCAGTGGAGAAGTACGACGGGACAAGGGATACGAAGTTTTCGACCTATGCCTATATGTGCATTCAGAATGAGATCCGCCATGCGGTGCAGCGGTCGAACGCCATGTACAATCTCCTCCTGACCCAGGCCGATTCCCTGACAAATGCGGATGGGGAGAGCGTGGAAATCGAGGATTCAATCGAGAAGAATCCCGAGCACATCGTAGTCTCGGACGAGCGGGCCCGGGAGACCTATTCGGCCATCAAAAAGTCCCTTAGCGCCTTCGAGCAGGAGGTCCTGGACATGTATATGGACGGGGCAGACTATACCGAAATTGCCGAGGATATGGGAGAAAAGCCGAAATCCATCGACAACGCTCTGCAGCGCATCCGCCGGAAGGCCCGGGCGGCCATCCAAAAAACGCAGTAGAAGAACGTAAGAAAGACCGGAAACCAAGAGACAGGCTTCCGGTCTTTTTTTCGGATAATAGATGTAAGCGCTTACACTCGAAGGAAGGAATTCCGGGGCAGGCAGGAGATTCACACAATAGGAGCGGATTTTTTGGGGCTGTACTCCTTGAATGTGATGTGGATGGGCTTTCTCTTCTTGAATACAGAATAATAGGAAAAGCCGATTTCCTGCAGCTTTGCGGCCACCTCCTCGAAGTGGTCTGCAATCGTGGCCGGGGTGTGGGCGTCGGCCCCGAGGGTGATTTCCCGGCCGCCAAGCTCGTAGTAGCGGGAGAGAATCCGGTAGGAGGGATTGGGCTCCGTCATGCCGTTTCGAAAAGAGCCGGTGTTGACCTCCAGGGCTTTTCCATTGGCAATCAGCCACTTGAGGATCTCATCGATTCTGTCCGCGTATTTCTCATAGGAAAGGGTGCCCTCCAGGGGCCCATAGTTCTTTGCCGTATAGCGGGCGATGTAATCGAGATGGCCCAGAGAATCGAAGTCATGGAAGGCCTTGATATTCTCAAGCATACAGTCAAAGTAGGCATTGATAGAGGCTTCGGCGCTGCGGCTGGTATAGAATTCCGGATAATAGGGGTCCAGGCCGTCCACCTCGTGGATACTGCCGATAACGAAGTCGAAGGAATTGTCTGCAAGAACTTTCCGGTGCTCTGCCAGGCAGTTCGTTTTCAGCCCCAGTTCCACTCCGAAGAGAATTTTGAAAGCCGGAGAGCCGTACTTTTCCTTCAGGGTTGAGACCCCTTCCCGGTAGGCAGGAAGGTCCAGGTCGAAGAGGCCCGGGTCGTGCTTATATTTGAGATCGAGGTGGTCTGTAATCGTAATTCCGGAAAGGCCGATGTCCCGGGCCCTTTCCACCATTTCCTCGGGCGGGGTGTCCGAGTCTCCGGAAAAGGCCGTATGCAGGTGGCAGTCATATAGATTCATGAATAATATTCTCCTTCAGTAAGGACGGGCCGGACAAAAAGCCATATTCCGCGACGGAAACAGAAATTTAATGGGCCTGTCTTCAACGCGGATTATTATACTACAAGAAGTTTTGCGGTGAAGCGGGGAAGACCTATCCTTGAAGAAAGTTTCAACATGAAGAGGGCAGACGTGAAGTCTTATAGAAAAATGCACAGAGAGTCCTCCAATATTTGACAAAGTTTTAACAATTTTCAGGAACATTGCACTTGAAATAAAGCAAAAAGTTGAGTAGAATGAATTTCGGCGCTGAGGAAAAACGGGGAACGGGTGCCGAAGGGAACCGGTTTCGCAGAAATGCTTTTCCTCGCAAAAAAATTCATTTCATTTCACAGGAGGAATAGAAATGGCAGTAAGAGTTGCTATCAATGGTTTCGGCCGTATCGGCCGTCTTGCATTCCGTCAGATGTTCCAGGCAGAGGGCTTCGACCTGGTCGCAATCAACGATCTGACAAGCCCTGACATGCTTGCATACCTGCTCAAGTATGATACGACCCATGGCCGTTACAACGGCACCGTAGAGTCCACCGATCACTCCATCATCGTAAACGGCAAGGAGATCGAAATCTACAAGGAGAAGGACGCTGCAGACCTTCCCTGGGGCAAGCTTGATATCGATGTAGTTCTTGAGTGCACAGGCTTCTATACATCCAAGGAGAAGTCCATGGCTCATATCAAGGCCGGTGCAAAGCACGTTGTCATTTCCGCACCTGCAGGCAATGACCTCAAGACCATCGTTTACAATGTAAACCATGAGACTCTGACCGCTGACGACCAGATTGTTTCCGCAGCATCCTGCACGACGAACTGCCTCGCTCCCATGGCAAAGGCCCTGAACGACCTCGCTCCCATCGAGTCTGGCTTCATGACCACGGTTCACGCTTACACAGGCGACCAGATGATCCTTGACGGACCTCAGCGGAAGGGCAACCTTCGTCGGTCCAGAGCAGCTGCTCAGAACATCACTCCCGCATCCTCCGGTGCTGCAAAGGCTATCGGCCTTGTACTTCCCGAGCTGGACGGCAAGCTGAACGGTGCTGCTCAGCGTGTTCCTGTAGCTACAGGCTCCACCACCATCCTTGATGCCGTTGTCAACGCAAAGGTTACTGCTGACGATGTCAACGCTCAGATGAAGAAGGAAGAGACCGAGTCCTTCGAGTACAATACAGATGAGATAGTTTCTTCCGATATCATCAACTCCACAGCTGGTTCCATCTTCGACGCAACCCAGACCAAGGTTCTTCCTATGGGCGACAAGACGCTCGTTCAGGTAGTTTCCTGGTATGACAATGAGAACTCCTACACGACTCAGATGTGCCGTACAATCAAGTATTTCGGCAAGCTGCTCAATAAGTGATAAGGGTTCTTATCTGAGATAAGGCTAATGGAGGCCCGGCCCTTGCGGGCCGGGCCTTTTTGTATCGGACGGCTTTCTGCAGCCGCCCGGATGTAAAGGAGAATTACTATGGGTCTGAACAAAAAGACTGTCGATGACATCGACGTGAAGGGCAAGAGAGTCCTCTGCCGCTGCGACTTCAACGTACCTATTGTGAACGGGAAAATTACGGATGAGAACCGTCTCGTAGCTGCCCTTCCCACCATCAAGAAGCTTATTGCCGATGGCGGCAAGGTCATTCTCTGCTCCCATCTCGGTAAGGTAAAGACGGAAGAGGACAAGAAGACCAAGTCCCTTGCCCCTGTTGCTGAGCGGCTTTCCGAGCTCCTCGGCCAGCCCGTCAAGTTTGCTGCCGACCCTGAGGTCGTAGGTCCAAATGCCCGCGCAGCAGTTGATGCTATGAAGGACGGCGACGTCATCCTTCTTGAGAATACCCGTTTCCGTCCGGAGGAGACCAAAAACGGCGAAGCCTTCTCCAGGGACCTGGCTTCTCTGGCCGATGTCTTCGTAAACGACGCTTTCGGTACCGCTCACCGGGCTCACTGCTCCAATGTCGGCGTTACTGAGTTCATCAACGGTCCTCACGTAGTCGGCTACCTCATGCAGAAGGAGATCGACTTCCTGGGCAATGCGGTTGAGAACCCTGTTCGTCCTTTCGTTGCCATCCTCGGCGGTGCAAAGGTTGCTGACAAGCTGAATGTCATTAATAATCTTCTGGAGAAGTGCGATACCCTGATCATCGGCGGCGGCATGGCTTACACCTTCCTCAAGGCCAAGGGCTATGAGGTCGGCAAGTCCCTCCTCGACGAGACGAAGGTGGACTACTGCAAGGAGATGATGGAGAAGGCAGAGAAGAACGGCAAGAAGCTTCTTCTTCCTATCGATGTCGTCACCATCGACGAGTTCCCGGATCCCATCGACAAGGCAGACGTTTCTACTGTTGTTGTAGATGCAGACAAGATTCCTGCAGACCGCGAAGGCGCTGACATTGGGCCCAAGACCGTTGCCCTCTATTCCGACGCTGTGAAAGAAGCAAAGACCGTCGTTTGGAACGGCCCCATGGGCATCTTCGAGAACCCTGTTCTTGCAGCCGGCACCAAGGCAGTTGCCCAGGCTCTGGCAGATGCGGACGCTACGACCATCATCGGCGGCGGTGATTCCGCAGCAGCCGTAAACCAGATGGGCTTCGGCAGCAAGATGTCCCACATCTCCACCGGCGGCGGCGCTTCCCTCGAGTTTCTGGAAGGCAAAGAACTGCCCGGTGTTGCAGCGGCGGACGAGCGATAAACCATATTGATTATTGACGGGCGTCCGGCGGCGAAGCCGCCGGACGCCCGAATTAAGGAGAATAGTAATGCGCAAGAAAATTATTGCCGGCAACTGGAAGATGAACGAGACTCCTTCCGAGGCCCTGAAGCTGGTAGAGACTTTAAAGCCCCTCGTAAACAATCCGGACGTGGACGTCGTGTACTGCGTACCGGCCATTGACATTGTTCCCGTAGTGAACGCTGTCAAGGGCACAAACGTACACGTCGGTGCTGAGAACCTCTATTTCGAGGACAAGGGGGCATACACGGGCGAGATTTCCGCTGATATGCTGCTGGATGCCGGCGTTGAATACGTCATCATGGGCCATTCAGAGCGCCGCGGCTACTTCCATGAGACTGACGACGATATTAATAAAAAACTTCTTAAGGCTCTTGAAAAGGGCCTGAAGCCCATCGTCTGCTGCGGCGAGTCTCTTGAGCAGCGGGAAGAGGGCATCACCGAAGACTGGATCCGCATGCAGATCAAGATCGCATTCAAGGGCGTTTCTGCAGATCAGGCCAAGGGCGTAGTCATTGCCTACGAACCCATCTGGGCCATCGGTACCGGAAAGACCGCTACCAGCGAGCAGGCCGAGGAAGTCTGCAAGGCCATCCGCGAGACCATCGGCGAAATCTATGATGAGGCAACAGCCGACGCCATCCGCATCCAGTACGGTGGTTCCATGAACGCCGGAAACTGCAAGGAGCTTCTTGCCATGCCCGACATCGACGGCGGTCTGATCGGCGGCGCTTCCCTGAAGCCCGACTTCGGCACCATCGTCAATTACAACAAATAAATTATTCTGATTCAGAGAAAAGCCTTCCGGATTACCGATAGTCCGGAAGGCTTTCTTGTGCTATACTGTATTGCGCTTGTTACGGGCTGACCCGTTTCAGCGGTGCGTTTTCTTACAGTACAAATCCGCCAGAGGAAATGCTTGATTTTCTCAGGAGTCAGGAAACTTCCGGGACAGATGAAGAAGCAAGTCAAAAAATTCATAGCCCTGCTTGCGGTTCTCTCCCTGGGCCTCTGCGCCCTTTCGAGCACAAGTGAGGCTGTTTCGGAGACGGCGGTCCCGGATACTGCCCTCTCGGATATCGTTTCCTGCGCGGAGACGATTCTATCCAAGGCGGATGGCAATTTCATCGGCCATCACCCCATCAACGAAAACTTCATCTTCTATGTGGCAAGTCTTTGCGGGGAGCAGGCCGTGAAGGACATTGCGGCCGGGAATGATTTTTCAGACCCCGAGGTCTGGTACCGGGAGACGGGGAACAGTATCCATGTCCTCTGGGACGGCTACTGCCGACAGACCGGGATTTCCTACTATCAAACCACCCGGACAAAGGTACTGTCCGTCCCTGACGGACAGCCTGCGAAGTTCGTCTTCACCGGCGACATCGGGATGGGGGAGAACCTTGCAACGACCAAGTACATGACCTCCTGCAAAAACGGTCTTGCGGACTGCTTCTCCGCTGATCTCCTTTCTGAAATGAAAGGGGCGGATGTCCTGACCATCAATAATGAATTCCCTTACACGGACCGGGGCACGGCCCTTGCAGGAAAGACCTACACCTTCCGGGCCCATCCCGGGCGGGTGCAGGAACTCAAAAAAATCGGGGTCGACCTCGTATCCCTGGCCAACAATCATGTCTTTGACTACGGGGAAGAGGGTATTCTCGATACGTTTGAAACCCTTGAAAAGGCGGGCTACCCTTATATAGGGGCGGGACGTAATATTGAAGACGCCACGGAGCCCTATTCCTTCATTGCCTGCGGGCGGAAGATTACCATCTGCTCGGCTACCCAGATCGAGCGTTCGGCCCATTTCACCCAGGAGGCGACGGACAGCCTTCCCGGCGTCATCAAGACCCTGCATCCGGAGCGCTTCTGCGCGGAAATACAGAAGGCCAAGAAGACTTCGGACATTGTCATCGTTTTCGTCCACTGGGGAACCGAAGGGATGCCGAACTACGGGGCGGACCAGACGGCCCTGGCCCATGCCTTCGTGAGTGCAGGGGCCGACGCCATTGTCGGAGGCCACACCCACTGCCTTGAAGCCGTGGAATACGTGGACGGGGTGCCCTGCTTCTACAGCCTCGGAAACTACTGGTTTACAACCGAGGCGGAGAATCCGGGAAGCTATGATACGGGCCTGGCGGAAATCACAATCGGAGGGGATGGAATCGAAAGCGCTTCCTTCCTGCCCTGTCACTTCGAAAACGGGGTGACGGCAGAAACCACGGACGCGGCTCAGAAGGAAAGCCAGATTGCTTATATGAATAGTCTTTCGAAAACGGCTGTCATAGGTGAAGACGGAAAAATCTCACCGAAGCAATGAAATTTTACAGAACTTTACATAGTACGCAATGCGTATCTCACATTCTTCCCGCTGAGCCGGAAACTGGCGGCAGAGGGAGAGGAGCGGGGTTTGCATTAGTCATATGACGGAAGAATAGTCGGCAGTACAAAGGAGAAGAAGGAAAGATGCAAAAGTACAGTCCCATGAAGGAAGGCAAGGTCCGGGAGATTTATGACGCCGGAGATTCGCTCATTATGGTCGCTACTGACCGGATCAGCGCGTTTGATGTCATCCTGAAGAACAAGGTCGTCGGCAAGGGGCAGGTCCTGACCCAGATGTCGAAGTTCTGGTTTGACTTCACCAAGGACGTCATCAAGAACCACATGCTCTCGACGGATACGGCCGATATGCCGGAGTTCTTCCGCAGCGGGGATTTCGAGGGCCGGTCCATGAAGGTGAAGAAGCTCACCATGCTGCCGATTGAGTGTATTGTAAGGGGGTACATCACAGGTTCCGGCTGGGCTTCTTATAAGGAATCCGGCGTCGTCTGCGGCATCAAGTTGCCTGCGGGCCTCTCTGAATCCCAGAAGCTGCCTGAGCCCATCTACACCCCTTCTACAAAGGCGGAAATCGGCGATCACGACGAAAACATCTCTTATGAGCGCTCCATCGAGGTCCTCGAGAAGGCCTTTCCCGGCAAGGGAGAAGAGTATGCAAAGGCCCTCCGGGACAATACCCTGGCCCTCTACAAGAAGTGCGCCGATTACGCCCTGACCAAGGGTATCATCATTGCGGACACCAAGTTCGAGTTCGGCCTCGATGAGGATGGAAATATTGTCCTTGGTGATGAGATGCTGACGCCCGACAGCTCCCGCTTCTGGCCGGCAGACGGCTATGAAGTCGGCCACGGGCAGCCTTCGTTTGATAAGCAGTTCGTCCGCGACTGGCTCAAGGCCCATCCGGATTCGGACTACAATCTGCCGGACGATGTGATCCAGAAGACCATTGACAAGTACCATGAGGCCTATACCCTTCTGACAGGTGAAAAGCTTTGAAAAATGAGTTCATGACGAATATTAATCCGGAAGAAGGTTCGTCCGCAGGTATTACAGGAAACCGTCTGCCCCTCGGAAGGGGTGCCTTTGGACCGGCTGCCGAAGAAACTGTCAAAGATACCGGCGTTTCCGGCGTCGGGGAAGAGTGCGGCATCATCGGGGCCTATGACCTGACCGGGGAAGATGTGGCCGGTTCCATCTACTACGGCCTTTTCGCCCTGCAGCACCGGGGGCAGGAGTCCTGCGGTATTGCGGTTTCCGACACGTCCGGAGCGTATGGAAATGTGGATTCCTACAAGGACATGGGCCTCGTCAACGAGGTCTTTGTCGGGGACCGGGTGGAGAAGCTGCACGGCAATATCGGTGTCGGCCACGTCCGCTATTCAACGGCCGGGGAGTCGACCCGGGAGAACGCCCAGCCCCTGGTTTTAAACTACGCCAAGGGGACCCTGGCTTTGGCCCACAATGGCAACCTCATCAATGCGAACGCCCTGAAACGGGAGCTCTCCCAGACGGGCGCCATCTTCCAGACTACGATTGATACGGAGACCATCGCCTACATCATCGCCAGGGAGCGGCTCAATTCCCATTCGATTGAGGAAGCCTGCGCCCGGACCATGCAGAGGCTGAAAGGGGCCTATTCCATCGTGGTCATGAGCCCGCGGAAGCTCATCGGCTTCCGGGACCCCTTCGGTTTCAAGCCCCTCTGCATCGGCAAGCGGGACAATACCTGGTTCATTACTTCGGAGACCTGTGCCCTCGATACCATCGGGGCGGAGTTCGTTCGGGACGTGCGGCCGGGTGAGATTGTGACTGTGACGGCGGAGGAGGGGCTTAAGAGCGACACCACCATGTGTCAGCCGCAGGAAAAGACCGCCCGCTGCATTTTCGAGTATATCTATTTCGCCCGGCCCGATTCCTTCATCGACGGGGTCTCTGTCTATGACGCGCGGATCAAGGCCGGCCGCTTTCTGGCCCAGGATTCGCCGGTGGATGCCGATATCGTGACCGGGGTTCCGGAGTCCGGCAATGTAGCGGCTCTGGGCTTTGCCATGGAGTCCGGCATTCCCTACGGAACGGCCTTTGTCAAGAATTCCTATGTGGGCCGGACCTTCATCAAGCCCAAGCAGTCCTCCCGGGAGAATTCCGTTCAGGTCAAGCTGAATGCCATGCGGGACGCGGTGAACGGCAAGCGGGTCGTCATGATCGACGATTCCATCGTCCGGGGCACCACGTCCGACCGGATTGTGAAGATGCTCCGGGACGCCGGGGCGACGGAAGTCCATGTGCGGATTTCCTCCCCGCCCTTCCTCTGGCCCTGCTACTTCGGGACGGATGTGCCGGTCCGGGAGCAGCTGATTGCCTATAATCGTTCCGTTGAGGACATCCGGAAGATCATCGGGGCGGACTCCCTTGGCTACCTTCGGATTGACCGCCTGCGGGAGATGATCGGAGGCCTTCCCATCTGCAATGGCTGCTTCACCGGAGAGTATCCCATGGAGCCGCCGCAGGACGACATTCGCGGGAAGTACGACAAGTGATATTTGTACGGGAGGATGGCAATGGCGGCCTCCCGCACAACGCAAAAAGGAGAATACGATGGGTACAGATGCCTATATCAGCCCCCTTTCGGAGCGCTATGCAAGCAAGGAAATGCAGTACATCTTCTCGGAGGACAAGAAGTTTTCCACCTGGCGGAAGCTGTGGATTGCCCTAGCGGAGACGGAGATGGAATTGGGCCTCTCCCAGGACGGCAAGCCCGTCATCACCCAGGAGCAGATCTCCGAAATGAAGGCTCACATCACGGATATCAACTATGACGTGGCCCGGGCGAGGGAGAAGGAAGTCCGCCACGATGTCATGAGCCATGTCTATGCCTACGGGAAGCAGTGCCCCAAGGCGGCCGGCATTATCCATCTCGGTGCCACGTCCTGCTACGTCGGGGACAACACCGATGTCATCATCATGAGGGAGGGCCTGCAGCTCCTTCGCAAAAAACTCATCAATGTCATTAACTCCCTTGCAAAATTTGCGGATGAGTACAAGGACCTGCCTACCCTGGCCTTCACCCACTTCCAGCCGGCCCAGCCGACGACCGTGGGCAAGCGGGCCACCCTCTGGATCAATGAATTCATGCAGGATTTGGAGGACCTGGACTATGTCGTATCGACAATGAAGCTTCTTGGCTCCAAGGGTACGACCGGAACTCAGGCTTCCTTCAAGGAGCTCTTCAACGGGGACGACGAGACCATCGACAAGATCGACCCCATGATTGCGAAGAAGATGGGTTTTGATGCCTGCGTCCCGGTTTCCGGCCAGACCTATTCCCGCAAGCTGGATACCCGGGTCTGCAATGTGCTTGCGGGCATTGCGGCTTCCGCCAACAAGATGGCCAACGACATCCGCCTCCTGCAGCACCTCAAGGAAGTGGAGGAGCCCTTCGAAAAGAAGCAGATCGGATCCTCGGCCATGGCCTATAAGCGAAATCCCATGCGGTCTGAGCGAATCTGCTCCCTGTCGCGGTACGTCATGATCGACGCTCTGAATCCTGCCATTACTTCGAGTGTGCAGTGGTTCGAGAGGACCCTCGACGATTCGGCAAACAAGCGCCTTTCCATTGCCGAAGGCTTTCTGACTACGGACGGAATCCTGGACCTCTGCCTCAATGTGACCAGCGGCCTCGTAGTCTATCCCAAGGTCATCGAAAAGCACTTCATGAGCGAGCTGCCCTTCATGGCTACGGAGAACATCATGATGGATGCGGTAAAGCGAGGGGCCAACCGGCAGGAGATGCACGAGGAAATCCGGGAGCTTTCCATGCAGGCCGGGGCCCATGTCAAGCAGGAAGGCAAGGACAATGACCTCCTCGAGCTCATTGCGGCAGACCCTGTCTTCGGGCTTTCCCTCGATGACCTGAAGAAGCATATGAATCCGGCGGACTATGTGGGCCGGGCTCCGCGTCAGACGGAAAGTTATCTCCGGGATGTAGTGCAGCCGGTCCTTGACGCCAATAAGGACGCTCTCGGCATGAATGCGGAAATCTCCGTCTGAACAGCAGCAAATCGTTCGGTATTCGGCAACATTCTATGAAGGGGTTCATTCTCCAAACAGAAACTTGAACTTTTTCTCACCTCAGATTCGTCTGAGGTGAGTTTTTTGCTTTAATGCAGAAAAGTGGTTTACGGGGACGCAGAACTTTCTTTATAATGAACTTCGGTGTCAAGGGCGACACGGCAGAAAAAGAAGGTGGGCAAACCCTTCTTTTTCGTCGTCTGTTTCTGCGTTTTTGGAGGGCACAGGCCGGAAATGCAGAAAAAGGATCAATAGAATATTAATAGTTCCATTGAGACGGAAGGCAGGCCGGGAGAGGACTCATGCCCCGTCCGAGAAAAGGAGAAAAGCGATGGAATTTGGTAACAGCTATGTACAGGGTGTGTATGACGGACTCGCGAAGCGGTACCCCGAGCAGAAGGAATTCCTGGAGGCAGCCGGGAATGTCCTGAAGTCCCTCGTACCGGTCGTCGAAGCAAATCCTGAGATTGAGAAGCAGGGCATCCTCGAGCGTATCACGGAGCCGGAGCGGACCATCATGTTCCGGGTACCCTGGGTCGATGATGCGGGCAAGGTGCAGGTCAACCGGGGCTACCGCGTCCAGTTCAACTCGGCCATCGGACCTTATAAGGGCGGCCTTCGTTTTCATCCGACCGTAACCCTTTCTGTCATCAAGTTCCTGGGTTTTGAACAGATATTCAAGAATTCCCTGACGACCCTGCCTATGGGTGGCGGCAAGGGCGGTAGTGACTTCGACCCCAAGGGAAAGTCCGATGCAGAAGTCATGCGTTTCTGCCAGTCCTTCATGACCGAGCTTAGTAAGCACATCGGGCCGGACACGGATGTTCCTGCCGGTGATATCGGTGTCGGCGGCCGGGAAATCGGCTACATGTATGGCCAGTATAAGCGCCTCCGCAATGAGTTCACCGGAGTCCTGACCGGCAAGGGCCTAACCTTCGGCGGCTCCCTGGCCCGGACGGAAGCGACAGGCTATGGCCTATGCTACTATGTGGAGGAGATGCTTCACTGCATGAAGAATGACTCCTTCAAGGGCAAGACCGTTGTCATCTCCGGAGCCGGAAACGTAGCTATCTATGCGACAGAGAAGGCCACCCAGCTGGGCGCCAAGGTCATCGCCCTATGTGACTCGAACGGTTATATTGTAGATAATAATGGAATCAAGCTCGATGTCGTAAAGCAGATTAAGGAAGTTGAGCGAGGCCGGATAAAGGAGTACGCAGCGCGTGTGCCTGGTTCCGAGTACCATGAAGGCTGCTCCGGCATCTGGGGCACCAAGGCGGATATCTATCTTCCCTGCGCCACCCAGAACGAAATCGACGAGGATTCCGCAAAGAAGATTGTGGCAAACGGAGCCATTGCCGTAGGTGAGGGCGCCAATATGCCTTCCACTCCCGAGGCCATCAAGGTCTTCCAGGATGCCGGAATCCTCTTCTCGCCGGCCAAGGCAAGTAATGCCGGCGGCGTTGCGGTTTCCGGCCTTGAGATGTCCCAGAACTCCGAGCGTCTCCACTGGACATTCGAGGAAGTCGACGCAAAGCTGGAAGACATCATGAAGACCATCTTCCACAGCTGCTACGACGCGGCCGAGAAGTACGGCATGAAGGGCAACCTCGTCGCAGGCGCCAATATCGCCGGTTTTGAGAAGGTATGCGAAGCCATGCTGGCCCAGGGAATCGCCTATTAAAAAACTGCTTGCCACGCGACACGCACTGTGCTAATATAAACAAGCTGTTTTGAAACGGCAGTACTTGTTTTGGAGGAAATTTTTTCATTATGGCAGCACTGAAGATTATTCTGATCATACTCTTTATCGCAGTTTGCGTGGCTCTTACCGTCATCATTCTCTTCCAGGAGGGAAATTCCGCCGGCCTTGGTTCTCTTTCCGGCCAGAAGCTGGAGACCTACTGGTCGAAGAACAAGAAGCGGTCGCGCGAGGGCATGCTGGTCCGTCTGACCGCCGCTCTTGTTGTCGTTTTCTTCCTCATCGCAGCACTTCTGAATACGGCGCTGTTCTGATGCGGATGGAAGAATCCTATATGTGATGGATTTCGGGGAGTCATCTTTCGGGGTGGCTCCCCGAATTTTTATGGTATATAATGGCCTAGTGTGCGAAAAAGTAAGCGGATAGAAGAAAAAGAAGAGAAGACGATGGAAAAGGAAGAAAAACAGGCAGCAGCAAATTCAGTTCCGAAGGCAGGAGCCCCGGCCGATGAGTATAGGACCGGCATCTTTCGGGCCAATGAAAAGGGCTTCGGTTTCATCGAGACCGATGTGGAAGATGAGGATGACTTTTTCGTTCCGGAGAAGTACACCCTCCATGCCTTCCACGGGGATACGGTCAAGTTCCGGGTTCTGCCGGACCAGCGGGGCGAGCGCAGCGAGGCCCGCATTACGGAAATCGTTGAGCATGCGGTGAAGCAGGTCGTTGGTACCTATGAAAAGTCCGAGGGCTACGGTTTCATTGTCTGCGACAGCAAGAAGATTATTTATGACATCTATGTCCGCCGGGAGAACTCCATGCATGCCCGGGACGGGGAGAAGGTCGTAGCGGACATTGTTTCCTATGGTTCCGAACGCATGTCGCCCGAGGGAAAGATTGTGGAAATCCTCGGGGACAAGGACGCGCCCGGGGTCGACATCCTCTCCCTGGTCAAGAGCTATGAGGTGCCGGACGTCTTTCCGGAAGAAGTCATGGACCAGGCCGGAGCCCTGCCGGAGGAGATTCCCGAGGCAGAGCTTGCCCGCCGGACCGACCTTAGAGACGTGCCCACCTGCACGATTGACGGGGACGACTCCAAGGACTTTGACGACGCGGTTTCCATCCAGAGGGACGGGACGGACTATGTCCTGGCGGTCCACATCGCGGACGTGACGAATTACGTGACCGAAGGAAGTCCCCTGGACCGGGAAGCCCTGAAGCGTGGAACATCTGTTTACCTCTGCGACCGGGTCATCCCCATGCTGCCGAACCGCCTTTCGGACGACCTCTGCTCTATCGTCGAAGGAAAGGACCGGCTGGCCCTGTCCTGCATCATGCGTTTCGACCATACGGGTCAGGAGAAAGAGTACCGGATCTGCGAGTCCGTCATCCGATCCAACCACCGCATGACTTATAATAATGTAAACAAAATCCTTGAGGACAAGGACCCGGAGACCTGCGAAAAATACGCGGACATGGTCGAGGTCTTTCAGACCATGGAAGAGCTTGCAAAGAAGCTCTTCAAGCGGCGTGTCGCAAGGGGTTCAATTGAGTTCGATATCCCCGAGGCGGATATTATTCTCGATGAAAACGGGCATGCAGTCGATGTACGGCTGGCGTCCCGCGGCGTTTCCCAGAAGATGATCGAGGAGTTCATGCTCTCAGCCAATGAGACCGTGGCCCTCGATTTCAACCGGCAGAAGATTCCCTTCGTATACCGGGTGCATGACGTGCCGGACGAGGAGCGAATCAAGAAGCTGAAAACAATGATTGAAAAGTTCGGCTATATCATTCATGCCAAAGACGATGAGGTAAAGCCCGCGGACATTTCGGCATTGCTTTCCAAAATAGAGGGCCGGGACGAGGAGGACTTCATCTCGACGATTGCCCTGAGGTCCATGCAGCGGGCCGTCTATTCGACGGAGAACCGGGGTCATTTCGGCCTGGCGGCAAAGTACTACTGTCACTTCACGTCCCCCATCCGCCGCTATCCCGACCTGCAGATTCACCGCATCATCAAGGAAACCCTGCAGGGGAAGATGACGGAAGACAGGAAGAACCACTATATCGGCCTTCTCGATTCCGTGGCCGACCATTCCTCCGACATGGAGCGGCGGTCGACCGAGCTGGAGCGGGAGACCGACAAACTGAAGAAGACCGAATTCATGTGCGATCACGTGGGCGAGTCCTTTGAGGGCAAGGTCTCCGGCGTCGTCAAGTGGGGCATTTACGTGGAACTCCCGAACACCATCGAGGGCCTGGTTTCCGTCCGCACCATGAAGGACGACCACTACGACTATGATGAGGATTCGATGGAGCTGATCGGTCAGTACAAGAACCGCCACTTCACCTTCGGCACCCCGGTCAAGGTCAAGCTGGTGTCCGCGGACCTCGTGAACCGGACCCTGGACTTCGTCCTCGACGAGCCCGGCATGAACGATGAGACTAATGAAAACCGCTCCCATTCGGATTCATCCTCCGGAAAGGGCGGCAGCGGTCATAAGGGAGGTCCCTTCGGCCGGGGCGGCCGGGTCGACAGGAGCTCGGACGGGGCAGCAGCCAGCGCCTTCGGAGCCGGACACGGGAAGAAGGGGCACGGAGGAAACAGAAACTCCGGTAAGGGACGTAGTTTTCACGGGAAAAACACAAGAGGACACGGCGGAAGAAAGTAATTCAGGCAGTTTTTTCACTTCCGCTGCAGAAACATTTTCAGGAGATTTTTATGGCGGAAAGTAAAGAGCCGCGCAAGCTGATTGCAAACAACAAAAAAGCCCGCCACGACTACTTTCTCGATGAATTTTACGAGGCGGGAATCGAGCTCTTCGGCACGGAGGTCAAGTCCATGCGGCTCGGCAAGTGCTCCATCAAGGAGGCCTTTGTCCGCATAGATAATGGCGAAATCTATATCTACCAGATGCACATCTCTCCCTACGAGCAGGGCAATATTTTTAATAAGGACCCTTTAAGGCCGCGGAAACTCCTCCTTCATAAGAACGAGATTAAGAAGCTGGCCGGCAAGGTGGCCGAAAAGGGCGTTACGATTGTACCGGTGGAGGTCTACTTCAAGTCCGGGAAGGTCAAGGTGGAGATTGCCCTGGCCAGAGGAAAGAAACTCTACGACAAGCGGGCGGATATTGCGGCCCGGGATATGAAGCGGTCGGCCGAGCGGGACTACAAATTGACGCTGAAGTGATTTTTCTGTATACTTATTATTAATCTGCTCCTTGAGATTTTCGATTTCACAAAAGCTTCACGGGGCAGGCCTTTGGACTGGATGACTTTCATCCGATATTTTTCCAGTAAGGGCCAGTACTGGTTTCGACAGGGATCAGGAGGCTTGAACTGCATGCGGAAGACGGGTGTCCTTCCTAAAAAATACCCACTAAATTTAATCGCTGAAGACGATTACGCTCTTGCAGCCTGACCTTTAAGGTCAGTCCTGTTTCTCATAAGAGAATAAGCACGTATGTAGCCCCCGGTTTTCGGTAACGCACACGTGTTAAAGCAAAGAAGACCAAAGGACGTGATCTGCAGACTGCCCGTCCGGATTTTCGGATTCTGCCGGTCACCCGCAAGGCTGTCTGTCACTGAAAGCGGATGGTCGTCAAAACCAAATGACCGACTAAGCATGTAGATGTTCATTCGGATCGGTTTCTGGACACGGGTTCGACTCCCGTCTGGTCCATACATGAAATGGCTCCCACTTGTGGGGGCCATTTCATGTATTAGCAAACGTGTCCGGAAACCCTAATCCGGGGCCCCGCAAATCGGAGCATAGCGGAGATTTGCGGGGAGAGGAGGACCAAACGCAGCGGGAAGGAGCGGCGGGCTATGCCCGGCGCGACCAGGAGCGAAGTTTGGTCCGACGATGGACACGGGTTTGACGTGGTGGAGGGGTATTATGAAAAAGAAAATTCTGGCATTGGCTATTAGTATATGCTTTGCTTTGTCCGCCTGCGGGGATGCAGAAACCGCAGCCACGGAAACAGCAACTTCTGTGGCAGTCGATGAGCAGACGGCAGGTCAGGAGACAGCGGCAGAGACTGAAACTACGGCGGCTGTTGAAACAGAAGAAAATTCTGCCGGAGCGGAAACTGCGGCTTCCGGCAGTGCCGTTGCTGCAAGTGAAACGAACGAAGGAGAGGGCACAGTGGAAACGAAAAATGACGGGGCAGTTTCTGCCCTGCACGTGGATGGAACGAAGCTTTTGAATGCAGAGGGGCAGGCCGTCCGCCTGCAGGGAATCAGCACTTTGGGACTTGCCTGGTTCCCTCAGTATGTGACGGAGGAGACATTCAAGAGCTTCCGGGACGACTGGGGTATTAACTGCATCCGTCTTGCCATGTATACCCAGGAAGACGGGGGCTACTGCGTAAGCGATAATGCAAAAAAGGCGGAACTCATTGAGCGGATTGATACCGGTGTCCAGGCGGCTGTGGACTTGGGACTTTACGTGATCATCGACTGGCACATTCTTTCGGACGGCAATCCCCAGACCCATCAGGACGAGGCTCTTTTCTTCTTTGACGAGATGTCAAAAAAGTATGCTGCTGTGCCCAATGTCCTCTATGAAATCTGCAATGAACCGAACAACTCCTCCTGGAGCGGGCAGATCAAGCCCTATGCGGAAGCCGTGATTCCGGTTATCCGGAAAAATTCCCCGGACTCGGTCATCATCGTCGGTACCAACACCTGGTCCCAGGATGTGGATGAAGTCATTGGAAATACATTGAACTTCCCGAATGTCATGTACGCCCTGCATTTTTATGCGGCTACCCACAAGGATGACCTGAGAAAGAAGGCGAAGAAGGCCCTTGACGCCGGAATCCCCATCTTTGTTTCCGAGTGCTCCGTCTGTGACGCATCCGGAAACGGGGGCCTGGACATAGACTCGGCCAATGCCTGGCGGAAGCTCATCGATGAAAATGGCCTGTCCTTCATGGAGTGGAGCCTTTCGAATAAGGCCGAGAGCTCGGCCATTCTGCAGCCCTCCTGCACGAAGATTTCCGGCTTTACGGAAGAGGACTATACGGATTCGGCCAAATTCTACCGGACCTGGATGCGGGAGAATTCCGGAAAAGATTAAATACTGAAATGAAAAAAAAGCTGCAGGCCCCCAATGCGGTCTGCAGCGTTTTCTGCTGCCTTGTCATATTGCCGGGCAGTCGGGACATGGTGCGGAAAAGCTACTCCAGCTTCCCTTTCATGCCCTGCATAGAGGTCTTGACTTCTGCCAGGGTCAGGACTGCCCGGTAATGGCCGCCCTTCAGGAGGGAAAGCTCGAAGCGGGGTCTGGGCGGCAGGGCAGAAATATCGATATCCGAAAGGGCGAAGGTGTCCCGGATTTCCCTTGCGAGGTGTTCCGTCTTTTCGCCGACCGGAGCCGGGCTCTCCGCAGTGTTTTTCAGGGCATTCAGGAGCAGATGGGCCTTGAGAAAGGGCAGCTGGGAGGAGACGATATCATCCCCGCTGAAGCGTTCTGTGAGGTAGTTTATGAGGTGCATATTGCTGGTGAAATAGTCAGCTGCATATGACCTTCCCCAGGGCAGGACGGTCCGTATATAGAGGGGGTCCGAAATAAAATAGGCGCTTTCGGAGTACAGGAGACACTCGTGAATGTAGGCATGGGCAGTTTCCTGTGTGACCCGGACCTCCCGGCAGTAGTGGCGGAGCAGGAGCTTTCGGCTGGTAACCCGGTTGAAGAGGGCCGGATAGGGACTGGCCGAATAGTACTTTTTCCGCCGGTCGGAAACCATGTAGGGGAAGACCCCTTTTTCCAGTGTTTCCCTGCTGTAAAAGCCTGCGGGATAGGAGAAAGAGAGGTCAGTCCGGTCGGAAGCGGAAGTCAGAAAGCCGATGACGACGCTGTCCGGGCGGCGGGGCCCGACGGCCCGGTCGTAAATGGTCTGAAGGGCCTGGGGCAGCAGCACATCTCCGGCGTCCGCAAAAAAGATGTAGTCCCCTCTGGCTGCGAAAATACCGGTGTTGATGGCAGACACGGGGCTTATGGTCTCGTGCTCCTGCACACTTTTCCGCAGGCCTTCCGACCGGGCGGAAAGGAGGCGGATTCGCTTGTCCCCCTGAGCCCGCTGCAGGATATAGGAAAGTTCCGGAATTTCCGTCCCGTCCGTCACAATAAGGAGTTCAAAGGCCTTGTATGTCTGGCTGAGGATGCTGTTCACGGTCTCCGTGGGAGAGGGGGCGGCCGCGGACAGGGGGAGAATAATGGAAAATACGGGCTTTACATTCGTCAGATCCATGGGTGGCCGCCTCCTTTCTCAGCAAATCTTGTACACTTTTGTATTTTTCCATGAATAATGTAGACCCATAGGATAGCACAAAATCGGCTGTTTTGCGACCCACCCACCACAAGATAGGGTGTTTTCGACCCCTTGTGAAAGAAATTTCCCTGTGTTATGCTTCGAAATAAGTATGTAGTTTCAGCCGGCGGGAAAAGGGGCTTTCCGGGATGTCGAGAATCGCAGACTTTCTCACAAGTGAAAAAAGGGCGTTCCGCAGCCTTTCCGCCGATATTTCCACCATCGAGAATGCTGAGGCCTACCGGGCGGAATACGGGATTCCAGCCGGGGAGCCTCTGCTCATCTATGCCTATTCAAGCGGCTATTCAGCCTTTGCTCTCGAGGGCAGCGGGACCATTCTGACGGATTCTGCCCTCTACTTTCACCCTTCCCACAGGGACTGGGCCGCATCGAACCGGATCGACTTTTCTGACCTTCCTTCCTATTTCGTCTTTCAGGAAAACTCCCTGGACATGGTCCACCTTTTGAATGCAAAAGAGGACATTCCGGTCTTCGGCCGGACGGTGGCTCCGAACGATACGACGGGACATGAATTAGTCCTTCTTCTGAGGCACCTGCAGAAGGAACTCATCGGGGCAAATCCCATGGCCCGGGCCCGCTATCAGGCGGCGGAAGGGGCCATGCTGGACAGCATAGGACGGTCTTTCCGTTCCTATGGGGTTCTGACGCCCTATTACGATACCCTTTTGACGGAGCTTTCCGCCGGGGGAGACTTCGACTCCATGACGGCGGTCTATAGGGCAGAGAACTACTACCGTCTCTGCAGCAGAGGACAATATTTCGCTTTTCTTGAGACCCTGACCGGGGAGACGGGAGAGAAGCTGAAGAAAGCCCTGAAGCAGCCGGACAGAAAGTTTTTTGATGACTATATCGAAGACCTGTCGACGCCTTCGGTCTTTACCTTTACGAACAGCCTGCTGGAAGCCTACAAAAATCTTCGCTCCAAGCCCCGCCTGCTGATGAGCGAGGGCCTTATATTACTCTATCTATGCGTATATATGGGAGACCGGGGCTATTTCGCGGAGCTTTTCAGGAAGCTGGAGGCCGCCATGCCCATGAGCCAGAAGGTCCGTCTGCAGACCTTTCTGGCCCGGCAGAAGAACGAGCGGATGACGAAGGTCTACGACCGCCTCCTATCCGGCATCATGCCTGAGGGGAAGGAGTGGGAACTCACGGACAGTCTGGGCCTTGACCCTCTCCACTATGCCCTGATTCTGAAGAACCCTTCCCTGGTTAGAAAGGTCCTCCTGTCCGGGGACTTCACCCTGCGGGACAAAAAGTGCGGCGGAGTGCGGCCGGGCGACCAGACCTATGACTATTTCTTTGCGGCGGCCATTATATATGAAGACGATGCCCTGCTCCGGGACGTCTACATAGGAACCCGGCGGCAGGCCCGGCCCCTGGTCCGGTCCTTAAAGCGGCTCGACGCCCTGATTGAAATCAACAGCAGTCTCTATGAAAGGGACAAAGACCGGGCCTATCTGGACCGGGCCAATGAGCTTCTTTCCATGCGAAAGGAAATCGCCGAAGAGCTCGACGCCCGGGTGCAGGAGGAGAAGGAAAAGGCCAGGGAGCGGGCAAAGACCATCTTTGAAAGCCGCCACACCTTTGCCTGCTACCTGGTTTCCGTCCTGACGGACCCGGACAAGATCTTTGAGAACCTGGCGGAGACGGCTTCCTCCTGCCGGGTCTACCGCTACCGGGATGTCTGCTTCGTGACGCCGGCGGAGAGAAAAATGGACCTCGACTATGTCCTGGTCCGGAACAATGAAATCGAATCCATGAGCTTTCCGGGCCTTACGGATTCTTCCGAAGAAGACTTCTATTCCTCGGCGGACACCTATGAGAATCCGGCCTTCGCCCCGAAGAAGGAAGAGAAGGCCAAAGACCCCGGGGCCAAGACCAGGGCCCTGGGGTCCGGCCACACCATGCTGCACCGCTTCTTTACGGAAGCCGCGGACAGCGATATCCGGGAGCTGAAGCGCCAGTACCGGGAGCTTCTGAAGAAATATCATCCGGACGTGACCGGAAATGCGGCCGATGCAGCTGTCATCCGGGCCGTCATAGAAGAACGGGCCGCCATACTCGACGCGATGCCGGGGTGAAAATTTTAACTGCGGCGGCTGTCAAGATTTTTTTCTTGACAGCCGCCGCTTTCGTGTCTATAATGGCGAATGTTATGGACGACAGGATTTACCAGGGCTATCTCTACGACTTCTACGGGGAACTCCTGAACGAGCACCGGCGGGAGGTCTACGAAGAGTATGTGAACGAGGATCTCTCCCTGAATGAGATTGCCGAGGAGCGGGGCGTGTCCCGCCAGTCGGTCTTCGACCTCATCAAGCGCTGCAATGAAGCTCTCTACAGCTATGAGGACAAGCTTCATCTGGTTGGCCGCTTCCTGGAAGTGCAGGAGCAGGCGAAGGAAATTGAGAAGCTCTCCGCAGGTACTGAAAACGCCGAAATGAGGCGTATCCACAGCCTTTCCAAAGAGATTCTGAAGGAACTTTAATCCATGGCATTTGAAAGCCTTTCCGAAAAACTGCAGAATGTCTTCAAGGGCCTCCGCAGCAAGGGCCGCCTGTCCGAGGAAGATGTCAAGGCCGCCATGAAGGAGGTCCGCATGGCCCTTCTTGAGGCGGACGTCAACTTCAAGGTCGTGAAATCCTTCACGAAGGACGTCACGGAAAAGGCTGTCGGTTCCGATGTCTTGAACGGTCTCAATCCTGCCCAGACGGTCATCAAGCTGGTTGGCGACGAACTGACCGAGCTCATGGGCTCCGACATCACGGAGCTTACCTTCCGGCCGGGTCAGCAGATTACCATCATCATGATGGTGGGCCTGCAGGGTGCCGGCAAGACGACGACGGCCGCGAAGCTTTCCGGCCAGCTGAAGAAAAAAGGCAAGTCCCCCCTGCTTGTGGCAGCGGATGTCTACCGGCCGGCGGCTATCGACCAATTGAAAGTAAACGGGGAGAAGCAGGAAGTTCCCGTCTTTTCCATGGGCGATAAGAAGAAGCCCGTCGACATAGCAAAGGCGTCCGTCGAATATGCGGCGAAGAATCACCATGATGTGATTCTCATCGATACCGCAGGCCGTCTGCAGATTGACGAAGCCATGATGCAGGAGCTTTCCGACATCAAGGCAGCCGTCGATGTGGCGGACACGGTTCTCGTAGTCGATGCCATGACCGGCCAGGAGGCTGTGAATGTGGCTTCGACCTTCGATGAGAAGGTCGGAATCGACGGCATTATCCTGACGAAGCTCGACGGCGATACCAGAGGCGGCGCGGCCCTTTCCGTCCGGGCTGTGACCGGCAAGCCCATTCTCTACTGCGGTATGGGCGAGAAGCTTTCGGACCTCGAGCCCTTCTATCCGGACCGGATGACGAGGCGGATACTGGGAATGGGAGATGTCTTCTCCCTGATTGAGAAGGCCCAGGAGGCGGTGGATGAGGATGCGGCCAGGGAACTTTCGAAGAAGGTCAAGAAGGCCGACTTCGACTTCAACGACTACCTCCTTTCCATGGAGCAGATGAAGAAGATGGGGGGCCTTGCTTCCGTTCTTGGAATGCTTCCCTCCATGCCCGGAGTCAATCAAAAGCAGATGAAGGACATCCAGGGGGCGGTTGACGAAAAGCAGCTCTTGCGGACCGAAGCCATCATCCATTCCATGACGAAGGAAGAGCGGGCCAATCCCGACCTTTTGAATCCCCAGCGGAAGAACCGGATTGCCCGGGGCGCCGGAGTGGACATCGCTGTTGTCAACCGCTTCATCAAGCAGTTCAATCAGTCGAAGAAGCTGATGAAGCAGTTCAAGGGCAAGAAGGGGAAGCGCCACGGCGGTTTCCCCGGCATGCCGTTCTAGGATAGAATTTAAGACAAAATTTTTGCTTTACATTATTCATGTATACACGACCACATCGGTCTTGTAGATAGATTTGCAGGAAAGTCCTGCTGAAAGAATTATTTTGGAGGAAAAACAAAATGGTAAAGATCAGACTCAGAAGAATCGGCAAGAAGAAGAACCCCTTCTATCGTATCATCGTCGCTGACGAGCGTTCCCCGAGAAACGGCCGTTTCATCGCTGAGATCGGCACTTACAACCCCATGGTTGAGCCTGCCGAGGTCAAGGTAAACGAAGAAGAAGCCAAGAAGTGGCTTGCCAACGGCGCCCGTCCCACCGAGGTTGTCAACCGTCTCTTCAAGAACGCCGGAATTATTGAAAAGTAATTATTGTCGAACAATTACTTTTTGATAGAAAGGCGGGAAAGATATGAAAGAGCTGGTTGAAGTCATTGCCAAAGCCCTTGTGGATCATCCCGAGGAAGTGAAGGTCACAGAGGAACAGAGCGGGAAGACCCTGATCGTCCGGCTTTCCGTGGCCCGGTCCGATATGGGCAAGGTCATCGGCAAGCAGGGCCGCATTGCCAAGTCTATCCGTGCGGTCGTCAAGGCAGCCGCAATGCGCGAGGACATGAAGGTCCTCGTAGATATCGACGACTGATCCATGACAGATTATTTCAGAATCGGCGTCATTACAAAGCCCCACGGCCTGAAGGGAGAGATGAAGGTCTTCCCCGTGACCGAGGATATGCGGCGCTTCCGGCACCTGGATACCGTTTTTGTTGAACGAAATTCTGCAAAGACGGAAATGAAGGTGAAAGGGGCCCGCTTCCAGAAGAATATGGTTCTTCTGTCTTTGGACGGGGTGGATACCGTGGAAGAGGCCCAGACCTATACGAATGCAGTACTTTATGTGGACCGGGCCCATGCCATTCCCCTGGAGGAAGGCGAATTCTATGTGCCGGACCTCATCGGAATGGATGTAGTCACGGAAGACGGGAAGCCTGTTGGGAAGCTTACCGATGTCCTTTCGACCGGGGCCAATGACGTCTATGTCGTACAGGGGAAAGAGGAGCACCTGATTCCCGCGGTGAAGGAATATGTCCGTTCCGTGGATATGGAAAAGGGCGCTATGACGGTGCACCTGATTGAGGGGATGTAAGATGAATTTTCATGTCATGACCCTCTTTCCGGAAATGGTCGATTCCGTCGCCGGGACCAGTATTCTGGGCCGGGCGGAGAAGAAGGGCCTGATTTCCGTCGAAGCCGTCAATATCCGGGACTATACCGCAGATCCCCACCGGAAGGTGGATGATTATCCATACGGGGGCGGGCCGGGCATGGTCATGCAGGCTCAGCCCGTGTATGACTGCTACAAGGCCATCCGGGACCGGTGTCCGGAAGGAACCAGAACCGTCTTCATGACGGCCCAGGGGAAGACGTTCAATCAGAAACTGGCCGGCTACTACGCCGGCTTTTCCGATGTCATCATCCTCTGCGGCCACTATGAGGGCATAGACGAGCGGGTCATCGAGGAAATCGGGCCGGATGAAATTTCCATCGGGGACTTCGTCCTGACCGGTGGGGAGCTGCCGGCCCTCTGCTTCATTGATACCGTGAGCCGCCTGGTGCCCGGAGTCCTGCACAATGCGGACAGCGCCGGGGATGAGTCCTTCCAGGGAAACCTCCTCGAGTACCCCCAGTATTCGAGGCCTGAGGTCTGGATGGGACGGAAGGTTCCGGACATCATCCTTTCCGGAGACCACGCGGCCGTGGACCGTTATCGGAAGGAAGAGGCCGAGAGGCGGACGGCGGAGCGCCGGCCGGACCTCTATGCGAAGTACCTTGCTGAGAAGCCGCCGGAGCCCAAGAAACGGAAGCGGAGAAAGAAGCCCGAATCAGGGGCTCCCGGTACGGAAGAAAATTCGTGATACAAAAGATTTCGCTTGAAAAAGCTTGAAGTCTTTGTTAGAATATCACCTGTTGTCTGCGGGCAGAAGACATTTCAGACGTCCGGAGGCAGAAAAGAAGCGATGTTCCGCTGGCCGGACATAATGCAGCCGGTTATAGAATGTCAATCATTTTTTGGAGGTTTTACCATGGATGCAAATGCAGTGATCAGAGAGATCGAAGAGGGACAGAAGAAGGAAAACGTCCCCGAGTTCTCCGTAGGCGATACCGTTCGGGTATCCGCAAAGATTGTCGAGGGTCAGAGAGAGCGTATTCAGGTATTCGAGGGTACGGTTCTGAAGATCCAGGGAACGAACAGCCGCAAGACTTTCACGGTCCGCAAGTTCTCAAACGGCGTCGGCGTTGAGAAGACATGGCCCCTGCACAGCCCTTCGATCGAGTCGGTCGAGGTTGTCCGCCGCGGTAAGGTCAGAAGAGCGAAGCTCAATTACCTGCGTGACCGGGTCGGCAAGAGCGCAAAGGTCAAGGAAAAGATCTGAGGCGAAGTCTTTTTTGTTCAATCGTGCATTTTGGGGCAGCCGCTTGCGGCTGCCCCTTCCTGTATACATATTATATTCTATACTAATAAAAATCACCAGCTATGCCCGGATTTGACATGAAGATCGGTCCGTCGAAGAAGAACGCCGGGAGCCTCTCCTTCCGGCGGCGGCGGAAGAAAATTGAAAAAGAGAAAATCGGCGGGGCCTTTCTGCTCCTGGCGGAAATCGCTGCCGTGGCGGCCCTGGCCTTTGCTGTCGTCTGGTTCTTCGGCTACCGGGTCCGGATGACGGGCCAGTCCATGGAGACCGGTATCAGCGACGGGGACTACCTGCTTTTGAACCGGACAGCCTATCTGGTCCACGGGCCCCGGCGGGGAGACATCATCGCCTTCTACCCTTCGGGCAATCCCAATGCCAACCCCACAATCAAGCGGGTCATGGGCCTGCCCGGCGACCGGCTGAAGGTGGAGGACGGCTACCTCTATATCAACGGGGAAGAGTACAAGGGAACGCCGGACTATAAGGGCATTGACGACCCAGGGGTCCTGGCTTCCGAAATCACCCTCGGAGACGATGAGTACTTCGTCATCGGGGACAATATTTCCGCCTCGGAGGACAGCCGCTTCACCACCATTGGGTACATCAGCAAGGGGGACATCATCGGAAGCGTCTGGTGGAATCTTTCTTTCCCCAATGTCGGTGTGCCGAATTGACCATCAGTCACGCAAAGGCGTGACTGTCTTTTCGCTCACTCCCTTTCATACTTTCCATTTAGTCAGGAAAAGGATAGAATAGCACATGCAGTATCAGTGGTACCCGGGCCATATGACGAAGGCCATCCGGGAACTTGAAAAGAATCTGAAGCTCCTCGACCTCTTCGTGGAGATTGTGGATGCCCGGATTCCTGCGGCTTCCACGAACCCGGACTTAAACCGCCTTTTAAAGGACAAGAAGAAGGTCGTGGTCTTAAATAAGGCTGACCTGGCCGACCCGGCTGTGACGGCCGCCTGGATTTCTTCCTATAAGGACCGGGGCATTTCGGCTATCGACTGCAGCGCGGTCCGGACCGAGGACATGAAGCACCTTCGGGCCCTTCTTTTCGAGGGGGCGGCCGAGAAGCGGGAGCGGGACAGGAAGAAGGGCATGAAGCCCCGGCCTTTCCGGGCTGTGGTTTCCGGCATTCCGAATGTGGGCAAGTCCACGGTCATCAACTCCCTCAAGGGCAAGACGGCCGCCAAGACCGGCAACAAGCCCGGCGTGACGAAGGGAGAGCGGTGGATCCGCATCGGAAGTGACTTTGACCTCCTCGACACCCCGGGTCTCCTCTGGCCCAAGTTCGAAGACCGGCGGACCGGCATCCTCCTTTCCCTCTTCGGCTCCATCAACGACGAGGTCTTCGACATGAATGACCTGGCAGCCGAGGCGGCAAAGGAAGTGGTCACGGCCTATCCGGGCCGCCTGAATGAGCTCTACGGCCTCGATGAAACGAAACAGGGCTATGAGATTGTCAGTGACTTCGCCCTCAAGCGGAATTTCCTGATCAAGGGCGGCCAGCCGGACTACGACCGGGGAGCCAGAGCCTTTGTGAACGAAATCCGCTCCGGCAAGGCCGGAAGGCTCACCCTGGAAAAACCTGAAAAATAATAAGGAAAATTGACATGTCTGAAGACGCAGCAAAAACTGAAGAGACGAAAGAGAAGCAGGGCTTTACGGCAAGGGACTTTGCGGAGATTCTTCTCTATGTCGGTCTGGTGGTCCTGATTTCCATCCTGATTGTGACGTTTGTGGGCCAGCGGACAATAGTGGACGGGAACTCCATGAATCCCACCCTGCAGAACGGGGACAATCTCATTGTGGACAAGCTTTCCTACCGCTTTGGAGATCCCCAGCGCTTTGATATTATTATATTTCCATATCAGTACAAGGAAAACACGAACTACATCAAGCGGATCATCGGCCTGCCCGGGGAGACGGTGCAGATCGACTACTCCGGGAATATCTATATCAACGGGGAAATCCTCGAAGAGGACTACGGGCTGGAGACCATCTTAAATCCCGGCAATGCGGCCGAGCCCATCACTCTCGGACCGGACGAATATTTCGTCATGGGGGACAACCGGAACAACAGCGAGGACAGCCGTTTCTCGGACGTCGGCCCCATCAAGCGGGAGAATATCATCGGGAAGGCCTGGGTCCGGATATATCCGTTTAACAAGATTCACACCCTGGACCACAGCTTTCACGGGGAGTGAGCCATAGATATGAAGCCTGAAAAACTCGCGGCCGAGCAGGAACGCCTTGCGGCCATGCACCTGTATGAGGACAAGTATTCGGAATTCGCCCTGATTGCCGGGGTGGATGAAGCCGGCCGGGGACCCCTGGCCGGGCCGGTCTGTGCGGGGGCCTGCATCCTGCCGAAGAACGCTGAAATTCTATACCTTAATGATTCCAAGAAACTCTCCGAAAAAAGAAGGGAGAGTCTTTTTGTTGAAATCAAGGAGAAGGCTGTGTCCTGGGGCGTTGGACTTGTGGGGCCGGAGCGGATTGACGAGATTAATATTTTGAACGCCACCTATGAGGCCATGCGCCAGGCCCTCAGCCAGCTCAATCCTCCGGCGGATTTCGTCCTCGTGGATGCGGTCCACATTCCGGATATCGGGACCCCCCAGGTGGGCATTGTGAAGGGGGACGCCAAGTCCGTCTCCATCGCCGCGGCTTCGATTCTGGCCAAAGTCACCAGGGACCACCTGATGATGTCATACGATGAGAAGTACCCGGAGTACGGCTTTGCCAGGCACAAGGGCTACGGGACGGCCGCCCACTATGAGGCCCTTCTCAAATACGGGCCCTCGCCGATTCACCGGATGACTTTCCTTAAGAATCTCGAAGACCATCGAAAGTGAAAACAGTGCATGGTCTGCAGACTCAGCGTTTCCTAAATTGACAGAGGGAATACGCAGTGCGTGCTAACAGTTGGGAGGAACTTCATGCAGGTAAGAGATCTGGTCAGCCAGTACTACAACAATCTTTCGGCCGGCAGTGATGTCTCCACCAAGACCAAAGGAGTGGAGCAGCTCACCTCCACGGTCAACTCCCTGCAGAAGGGGCAGATTTTCGAGGGCACGATTGTGGGCGTGAAGGGAAGTCAGGTCACCCTGGGACTCTCGAACGGCCAGACCATTTCGGCCCGCCTGGACAAGGGGGTTTCCCTGACCCAGGGCCAGTCCGTCTTCTTCGAGGTCAAGTCCTCGGATGCGGAAACGATTCAGATTCGCCCGGTTTCCATCGGGGGGACCATGAACAATCCCACCCTGATGAACGCCCTGTCTTCGGCCGGCCTTCCCATGACCGAGCCCAATCTCAATCTAGTCAATTCCATGATGCAGCAGCAGCTGCCCATCGACGCCAATTCCCTGAACCAGATGGCGCATCTCCTCAGTGCCCATCCCGGCGCGGACCCCAAAACCCTCGTCTCCCTGACGAAGAACGGTCTGCCCGTGACGGACGACATGATTACCCAGTACAATAATTACAAGGCCGGCGAGGGGGAAATCCTCTCATCTGTCGAAAATATGACGAAGGATATCTATTCTTTCTTCTCTTCGGATGCGGTGACGGAAAAAGGGGCTGCCTCCTTCATGCAGAATCTTACAGACGTCCTGGAGGGAAAGGCTTCCCTGCAGGAATATACGAATGTAAACCCCGCCGACATTCCGGAGCCTTCCATATCCGGCCCGAATTTGGCGGAAACTGAAGCTCCGGCCTTTTCCAAAGAAGGAACTACCATCATCATCTCCATGGCCGATGAGCCGGTAAGCACAGGAGAGAATATCTCCCTTCCCGACGCGGCCGGGGCCGCGGCAGACCAGGCTGAAACAAATGCGGCCGCCGCAGGAGTTGAAGGAGCAGAAGGGGAAGCGGCGGCCGCCGGGAATGTAAGCGGGAAAACAGGCGAAGCTGTTCGGACAGGAGAAGCTCAGGCGACGGACCTTCCCCAGGCGGCGGTAGATGCGGAAACTTCTGCATCTGCCGGCGTTTCCTCTGAAGGTGCTCCTGTCCGGGCGGCCGAGCAGCCCCTTTCGGCCCCTCCACTGGCCCGGGAAGCCCAGGCGCAGGCAGCTTCGGATACAGCAGGGTCCCAAAATCCGGCGTCCGGCCTTACGAGCCCGAGTGCCCCGGTCATTCCCACGGAAGAGCAGGCGGATGCGGCCGACCGGGGGTCCCTGGCCAAGACGGTCGACGCCGGAGCCCTTTCCGACCTCAACAATATGGTGAAAAACCTCGGCGGGAAAGAGGTCCCGGCCTTTTCAAAACTCCTTGATGAAAACGGGAATTTAAAGTACGATGTACCTGCCCGGGACGTATTTAGTGCCCTTGTGAAGACAGCGGCCCAGAGCGGCCACACCAAGGCCCTCCTCCGGGAGAGTGCCTTTTCCGCCCTCATGAAAGGGGTCATGGGAAATGAGTGGAGCCTTTCTCCCGAGGAAGTGAAGGACCCCCAGAAGGTCAAAGACCTCTATGCCAAGACAGCCTCGGACATGAGCATGATTTCGAAGGCGGCGGCCGACGCGGCCGGGACGGCCGGGAATCCGGTCTCCCAGACCGGGAAGGCCCTGGAATCCAATATCGACTTCGTGAACACCTTAAACCAGGCCTTCACCTACGTCCAGATTCCGGTGAAGCTGTCAAACGGAAATACGAATGCCGACCTCTACGTCTATACGAACAAAAAGAAAAATCTCGCGGACGGGGACGAGGTCTCGGCCTTCCTCCATTTCGACATGGACTACCTCGGCTCCACGGACATCTCGGTCCGCATGAAGGGAAAGGCCGTCGATACGAAGTTCTTCATGGAGGACGACGACTCCTACCGCCTGCTCCAGAACAATATCCATATTCTGGCGGACCGCCTTTCCGCCCTCGGCTATTCCCCGAAGATTTCGGTCGAGCCAGGGGAGAAGCCAGTGAACCTGATTGAAGACATCTTGGAAAAGGATGCAGGCACGGCCGGCTCCCTGCAGCGCTATTCCTTTGACATGAGGGCTTAGCCTCCGGGGGTGAAACAGATGATTCATCGCATTCTTCAGCGGCTCCTTTGGGTAGACAGATGACCGGAAAAAGAAATACAGAAGAACAGAAGACGGCCGTCGCCCTGAAGTATGAGCCCGGTGACCAGGCCCCGAAGATTCTGGCCACGGGGAAGGGCCACGTCGCGGAGAAGATTATTGAAGCGGCGAAGGAGGCAGACGTCCCCTTCTATAAGGACAACAAGCTGGCCGAGACCCTGTCGAAGCTGGAAATCGGCGAAGCCATTCCCCCGGACCTCTATGAGGTTGTGGCTCAGATTCTGGTCTTTGTCGACGGCATGGACAAGGTGAAGAAGAAACTCGGCGGCGCCGCCGGAATGGCAAAGATCGCCGGAAAGACAAAGCCCCGTCCGGGCCGGCGTTAGGCGCCTGGAGCAGAAGATATGGCCGAAAACAAGCGGGCCGTGGGCAGGGAGTACGAGACCCGGGCCTGTGCTTACCTGGAGAATAATGGTTTTACAATAATAGAGCGAAACTTCCGGTCCCGGACCGGGGAAATCGATATCGTCTGCCGGGAGGGGACCTACCTGGTCTTCACGGAAGTGAAATATAGAAAGTCAGCTTCTTCCGGGACTCCGGCCGAGGCCGTCGGCTTCATGAAGCAGAAGAAGATCTTTGACACGGCCAGGTTTTATCTGGCCCGGCACGGAATCTCCCCGGATACGGACATTCGCTTTGACGTTGTCGCCATATTGGGCGAAAATATTACCCTGATACGAAATGCATTTTCACCGCTCTGATTTTTCGCGGTGTTTTGAAAGGAATATACTCATGGCAAAACCCCTCGTGGCCATCGTCGGCCGCCCCAATGTGGGCAAGTCCACACTCTTTAACGCCCTCTGCGGGGAGAAGATTTCGATTGTATCCGATATCCCCGGCGTGACCAGAGACCGGATCTACGCCGACTGCGAGTGGCTGAACCGAAAATTCACCTTGATCGATACCGGCGGCATCGAGCCGGACAACGGGGACATCATCCTCTCCGAGATGCGGGAGCAGGCCGAGATTGCGATTGAGGCCGCCGACGTCATTATTTTCGTGACGGACGTGCGGGAGGGTCTGGTGGCCACGGACTCCGAGGTGGCCGGCATGCTCCGGCGGTCCAAGAAGCCTGTCATCCTCTGCGTCAACAAGGTCGACTCCTACGAGAAGTTCAAGAACGATATCTACGAGTTCTACAACCTCGGCATCGGCGACCCGGTGCCGGTTTCCGCTTCTTCCATGTCCGGCTTCGGCGACCTTCTGGACCGGGTCATCGAATACTTCCCGGATTCTGCGGCAGCCGATGAGGACGAGACCATCACGAAGATTGCGGTCATCGGCAAACCCAATGTGGGCAAGTCCTCCCTTGTCAACCGCCTGGCCGGACAGAAGCGGGTCATCGTTTCGGATATCGCCGGAACCACCAGGGACGCGGTGGACACGACCGTACATTATCATGGAAGACCTTATATCCTGATCGACACGGCCGGCATCCGCAGAAAGTCGAAAATCAAGGAGAACCTCGAGCGCTATTCCATCATCCGGGCCGTTTCGGCGGTGGACCGGGCAGACGTCATATTGCTTTTGATCGACGGAACCGAAGGCATCACCGAGCAGGACGCGAAGATTGCCGGCATCGCCCATGAGCAGGGCAAGGGCATCCTCATCTGCGTGAACAAGTGGGACGCGGTTGAAAAGGACAATTCCTCTGTGAAAAAATTCACGGACAAAGTCAGAGAGATTTTATCTTTCATGCCCTATGCGGACATCATGTTCATCTCCGCAAAGACGGGCCAGCGGGTGGACAAGGTATACGAGCGCATCGACCAGATCAAGGAAAACGCCACCCGCCGGGTGCCGACGGGAATCCTGAACGAGGTCCTTTCCGAAGCCGTCTCCATGCAGCAGCCGCCTTCCGACAAGGGGCGGAGACTGAAGATCTTCTACATGACCCAGGTGGCCGTCCAGCCGCCGGCTTTCGTCATCTTCGTAAACGACAAGAAGCTCATGCACTTTTCCTATACGAGATACCTGGAAAACAAGCTGCGGGAGGCCTTCGATTTCTCGGGCACGCCCCTGCACTTCATGATCCGGGAGCGGGGAGAAGAGGGCGTTTCCTAGTTTTCCTGAGCGGCGCTCTTGCTTTATGACTAATGTAAATCTCCGCGTTTGCTGCAGGCTGGAGGAGGCCTGAAAAGGTATGCTTTATCGAATAATTTCACTTCTGATCGGCTACGCCTGCGGCCTCTGCCTGGGCGGGGGCATCATGGGGCGTGTCCGGGGGGTGGACCTCACCAAGCACGGGTCCGGCAACGTCGGAACCACCAACACCATCCGGGTCCTGGGCCTTCCTTCGGGGATTGTGACCTTTCTCATCGATGTTTTCAAATCCGTGATCGCGGCTCTTTTGGTCTGGCTTATTTACCGGAATCTGACGCCGGACCACGTCCGCCTGCTGATGGTATACGGGGCCTTCGGGGCCGTCCTGGGCCACGACTTTCCCTTCTACAAGAAATTCAAAGGAGGCAAGGGCATTGCAACCTCTTTCGGCCTTTTAATTGCCTGCTTTCCGACTACAATTCCCGTCTGCGCGGCCGTCTTTGTCCTTGCGGTTGCCATCACGCGCTATATTTCTCTGGGTTCCATTCTGGCATGTGCAGCTTTTTCAATTCAGGTCCTGATCTTTGCCCCGCTGGGCCTCCTGCCTTTTGAGGGCGTTGACCTTTATGAAGCGGTCATTCTGGGCTGCCTGGTGGGCATTATCGGAATTGCCCGCCACCACGCCAATATCGGTCGCCTGATTCACGGAACGGAAAATAAGTTCACCTTCCGGCCAAAGAATACGGTCTCGGGTCCGGACAAGGCGGAAAAATAAGGCAAAGATCGGCAGGAGACTGCCGTGCTGGTAAATAAGGCCCATACGCTTTTCAGATACAAAGGAGATGTAATGGCAAAGGTTACAGTGCTGGGGGCAGGGAGCTGGGGAACCGCCCTTTCCTACAGGCTTTGTAAGAACGGCCACAGTGTGACCCTCTGGGCCCACCGGGAGGAGCAGGCCGAGTCCCTCCGGAACACCCGGGAAAATGACAAGCTTCCCGGTGTGTTTCTTCCGGAGAACATCCGCTTCACCAGTCATATGGAAGAGGCGGCTTCCGGAGCGGACCTCATCGTCATGGCCGTTCCTTCGACGGCAACCCGGGAAACCATGGAAAAGGCCAAGCCTTTCCTTCCGGCTGGTCAGCGGGTCTGCGTGGTTTCGAAGGGAATCGAAGAAGCCACCCTCATGGTGCAGACCGAGATCATAGAAGACGTGATGCCCTCGGCCCTGACCGCCGTCCTTTCCGGTCCCTCCCATGCGGAAGAAGTGATAGCCGACATGCCGACCGTCGTTGTGGCCGGGTCGGCTGACCGCTTCCTGGCCCTCTTCGTCCAGGAGCTTTTCATGAGCCCGGTCTTCCGGGTCTACGTGAGCTCGGATGTGAAGGGCATTGAGCTCGGGGGCTCGCTTAAGAACGTGATTGCGCTCGCAGCCGGCATGTCCGACGGCCTGGGCTTCGGAGACAATGCCAAGGCGGCCCTGATCACCCGGGGAGTCAGCGAAATGTCGGGCCTGGCCACGGCCTGCGGGGCCAACCCGGCCACCCTTTCCGGCCTGACCGGGATCGGGGACCTCATCGTAACCTGCGAGAGCCGGCATTCGAGAAACCGCAAGGCCGGCATGCTGATCGGCCAGGGGAAGTCCATGACTGACGCTATGGCCGAAGTCAAGATGGTGGTCGAAGGGGTCTATTCGGCAAAGGCCGCCCTGGCCCTGGGACAGAAGTATGAGGTGCCCCTGCCCATCATCGAGGCGGTAAACGGGGTCCTTTTTGAAAGCCTGTCGGCCAGGGATGCCGTGAGCGAGCTTATGAACCGCGAGCGGAAGAGCGAGTTCTCTTCCGTTGGCTGGGATTGAAACAGGAGGAAAATCATGACAAAAGATGAGATTGAAAACCGCATGGTGAAGTTCTACGCCAAGGATGACCCGGCCGTCACAATCAACGGCTGCCAGGGCCATTTCGCGACGCCCCAGTCCCACATCAATTATTATATCGATGTGACGCGCCTGAAGGTCCGGGTTGACGAGGCGGAGGAAGCGGCCAAGAGCCTGAAGAGTAAGCTTTTAAACCGGGTTTCCACGGTCGATACGATTGTCTGCCTGGACGGGACCGAAGTTCTCGGGGCCTTTCTCGGGAGAGAACTGGAAAAGGCCGACTTTCATATGACCAATACCCACGAGACCATCTATGTGGTGCGGCCTGAAGAGAACTCCCTCCACCAGTTCATGTTCCGGACCAACAACCGCCTGGCCATCGAGGGCAAGCACGTCGTCGTCCTGGCGGCCACGATCACGACAGGAGCCACGATTTCCCAGGCTCTCGAGTGCATCGAATACTATGGAGGCACCGTTGAGGGCGTCTGCTCCATCTTCTCGACTCTGGACAAGATTTCAGCCACTCAGATCTATTCCCTTTTCACGGCGGAAGACCTGCCGGGCTATGCGACCTACAGCGCCCATGACTGCCCTTACTGCGCCAAGAAGATTCCCCTTGAGGCCATGGTCAACGGTTACGGCTATTCGATATTATAATTTAAAAACCACAAGACCTTGTTGCACTTTCCTTGATTCACGCCAAGATAATGTATATAATACTCTTGCCGTTTTTCGGCAGGAGGATATAGATTCATGGAAGAGCTTTCGTTTTCCCTACCGACGTTTTCAGGGCCTCTGGACCTGCTTTTGCACCTGATTGAAAAGAACAAGGTCTCAATCTACGACATCCCGATTGCGGAGATTACGGACCAGTACATGGCCTACCTCGACGAGATGAAGAAGCGGGACTTAGACATCATGAGCGAGTTTCTCGTCATGGCATCCACCCTGCTTTCGATTAAGGCTGCGATGCTCCTGCCCCGGGAAGAGACCGAAGAGGGCGAGGAGATTGATCCGCGGGACGAGCTCGTGGAGCAGCTTCTCGAGTACAAGATGGTGAAAACCATGTCAGCAAAGCTTCGGGACATGAGCGAGAGTGCCGGGGCCTTCTGTTATAAGAAGCCTACGATTCCAGACGAGGTTCTTTCCTATGAGGAGCCACTGGACCTGGACGAACTCACGAAGGACCTGACGTTGAAGAAGCTGAACGAAATCTTCGAAGAAGTCTTGAAGCGGGCCAACGGGCGCGTGGACCCGGTCCGGTCCGGCTTCGGACAGATCAGGAAGGAAGAAGTTTCCGTCGACGAAAAGATCGAGTTCGTGTCCCGCTATGTGACGGAGCACAGGCGCTTCTCCTTCCGGGAGCTGCTTGAGACAGCCCCTACGAAGACCGAGGTCATCGTGACATTTCTCGCCATTCTCGAACTCATGAAGGCCGGGGAGATTCACACGGAGCAGGATTCAAACTTCGGGGAAATCGTCATTGAATCCCGGCTCGCGGCCTGAGGTATTTTGTTATATGGATATCAAAAGTTCAATTGAAGGCATCCTCTTCGTCATGGGAAATTCCGTCTCGACGGAGACCCTGGCCAAGGCCGTCGGCGCCGACACGGATGAGGTGGAAGCAGCCGTGCAGGAGCTGGCCGAGGAATACGAGAAGGGGAATCGGGGAATCCGGATTACCAGGCTCGGCGATTCCTACCAGATGGCTTCGGCCCCGGAAATCTACCCCTGTCTGGTGAAGATTGCCAAGGAGCCAAAGAAGCGGGTCCTGACGGATTCCCTTCTCGAGACCCTTTCCATCATCGCCTACCGGCAGCCGGTCACCAAGGCCGAGATTGAGAAAATCCGCGGGGTCTCTTCGGACCATGCCGTGAACAAGCTTGTCGAGTATGAGCTTGTCCAGGAAGTGGGCCGCATGGATGCGCCGGGTCGGCCCATGCTCTTCGGGACGACGGAGGATTTCCTGAGGACCTTCGGGGTGTCGGAGATTAAAGAACTCCCGAGTCCGCCGGAGGACCTGGTCGAGAAGTACCGCAGTGAGGCCGAGGCCGAGGTGCGCAAGCTCGATGTGGTCACATGAAACTCTGTGCAAAATTAGTATTGACACCGTTTTTTAGTTGGTTAATATAGTACTGTTAAATTATTAACAAAGCATTTGGAGGTAGTATTGATGAGTGATGGAAAGAGCCAGGCTTTATCAAGAATAGAATCTATTCTTGACGATGCGAGCTTCGTAGAGCTGCAGGCGCTTGTGACCGCACGTTCCACCGACTTCGGTGAGAGTGAGCAGGCACCTTCGGACGGAGTCGTCATCGGCCACGGACAGATTGACGGGGACCTCGTGTTTATCTATGCGCAGGACCCTTCTGTCAAGAACGGCAGCATCGGAGAGATGCATGCGAAGAAGATTCTTTCGGTCTACGATATGGCGAGGAAGGTCGGCGCCCCGGTCATCGGCCTTCTCGATTCCACGGGTATCCGCCTGACGGAATCCGTCGACGCCCTCGAGGCCGTTGCCGCCATCGTGAAAAAGGCGAGTGACTGCAAGGGAGAGATTCCCGAGATTACAGCCGTATACGGGACCTGCGGCGGCGGTCTTTCCGTCCTTGCCTCCGTTTCGGATTTCACATTCATGACGAAGGACTCCCGTCTCTTCGTCAACTCCCCTGATACAATTCCCGGAAACTCCAAGGAGAAGTGCGATACGGCTTCTGCTGAGTTTCAGGCAGAGTCCACAGGCGTTGTCGATGATTACGGTACAGAGGCTGAGGTGGCGGAAGCTATCCGCAGCCTGATTTCTGTCCTTCCTTCCTCCGACCGGGAGGGCGGCCGCCTTGAAGAAGAATATACGGACGACCTGAACCGGGCTGCCGAAGGCATTGCCGATAAGCGGACCGATATAGCCGCCTTTGCAACGGAGATTGGTGACAGCCGTGAATTCGTTGAGACGAAGAAGCATTTCGCACCCACGATGGTGACAGGCTTCATCCGCCTGGGCGGACAGACCATCGGCGTTGTCGGAAATTCTGCCTGCAAGGAAGGCCGCTTCTTCCTGACCGCGGACGGCGTCTATAAGGCAGCCGACTTCGTCAACTACTGCGACTCCATGAGTATTCCCGTTCTTTCCCTCATCAATGCGGAAGGCTATCAGAAGTCCGTTGAGGCCGAGAAGTCTCTTCCCGGTGCCCTGGCAGCCCTGGCCTATGCCTTTGCCGAGGCAGAGACACCCAAGGTTTCCGTCTACCTCACGAAGGCTGTCGGAACAAGCTTCCTTTTCATGGACGCAAAGTCCCTCGGAGCTGATCTGGTATTTGCCTACAGCGATACGGAAATCGCCTCCATGGCTCCTGCTGATGCGGCAAAGCTTCTTTCTAAGGACGGCCTTGACGCTGCCACATTCGAAGAGAAGGAGTGCGGCGCTGCAAATGCTGCCCGCCGCGGCTATGTGGATCGTCTTCTTACCTTCCCTGATACGAGAAAGTATCTGATCTCTGCCTTTGATATGCTGGCAACGAAGGAAGCATTCTGACGGAGGGAGGAAGCATGAAAAAGAAACTTTTGAGTCTGGCCTGTGTCCTCCTCGTGGCCTTTTTCCTGGCGGCCTGCGGCTCCTCGACGGATGAACAGACTTATGGCGGCTACAAGGCTGAGGATCTTCAGGCCCAGTCCCAGCAGATTGTGGAACAGTATATCGCCACGACTTCGGCTGATGATGCGGCTACAAGCGCGGCTCAGCTTTCCAGTCAGGCGAAGAGTGCGTCCACAGATGAGGCTGCAACCTACAAGCTTCTGGCGACCATGTACAGTAACTGGGCGGAAACTTCCCCCGTCGTCGGCCGCATCCAGGGCTACGGGGATTTCAAAGTAGACAAGACCGGAAAGACCCTGACGACGACCCAGTATCTCATGTGCGAGAACCGGGACGCCAAGCTGTCTGTCGTCTACACGGTCTACAATATGAAGATTTCCAGTGTCAACATAGAGCCCGTCTATACGATGGGCGAGACGCTGCAGAAGGCCGGCATGAATGTGGTCATCGGTCTCTGCACCGTCTTTGCGATGCTGGTCCTCATATCCCTGCTCATTTCCTGCTTCAAGGTCATCCCTTATATCCAGGGCAAAATGGCGAAGAAGAACGAGGCGCCGGCTGCAGCGGCTGAAGCCCCTGTTTCCGCAGCGCCTGCAGCAGCTGTTCAGGAGAATAATGAAGAACTCGTGGCGGTCATCGCCGCCGCTATTGCCGCTTCGACCGGCGAATCCACGGATTCGTTTGTAGTCCGGTCCATCCGGCGCAGGTATTAAAGCACATAATTTTTAAGTGCAGAAGCTGTATGCAGAACCGGCTTCGGGAACGAAAGCTTTTCTGCAGGGCAGATGCCTGCACGAATGTAAGCGCACTACATTAGTATCGAGATTCCTATGGAGGAAAAACAATGAAAAACTATACGGTCACAGTCAACGGCACAGCATATGATGTCACGGTAGAAGATAAGGGAGGCTCGGGCGTATCCGCACCCGCTGCAGCTCCAGCGACAGCGTCAGCTGCCCCCAAGGCCGCTCCCAGGGCAGCCGCACCCGCAGGCGGGGCAGGCTCTGTAAAGATTGAAGCCGGGGCTTCCGGCAAGGTCTTCAAGATTGAAAAGCAGCCCGGGGCCGCTGTAAAGCGCGGCGAGGCTGTCCTCGTTCTCGAAGTCATGAAGATGGAGACCCCTGTCGTAGCTCCCCAGGACGGCACGGTGAAGTCAATCAACGTTTCCGAGGGTCAGGCAGTAGAAGCTGGCGACCTGCTTGCAACAATGGACTGAAAGTGTAGGAGGAAAAAACTTTGAGTTATGTAGGAGAGACACTTTCAAATCTCCTCGGGCAGACGGCCTTCGCCACCATGACTTTCGGCAACGTCATCATGATTCTCGTTGCCTTCGTCTTCTTGTATCTGGCGATTGCCAAGGACTTCGAGCCCCTGCTCCTGGTGCCCATTGCGTTCGGCATGCTGCTTGTCAACATCTACCCGGACATCATTGCGTCACCTGCGGAGACATCAAACGGTGTCGGCGGATTATTATGGTATTTCTTCCAGCTGGACGAGTGGTCCATCCTCCCGTCCCTGATTTTCATGGGCGTCGGGGCTATGACGGATTTCGGGCCCCTGATTGCAAACCCTATCTCTTTCCTGATGGGGGCAGCCGCCCAGCTCGGTATTTATCTGGCATACTTCCTGGCCATCCTGATGGGTTTCTCGGATCAGGCAGCTGCAGCCGTATCCATCATCGGCGGCGCTGACGGACCTACCTCCATCTTCCTGGCAGGAAAACTGGGCCAGTCCTCCCTGATGGGCCCCATTGCCGTGGCGGCATATTCCTATATGTCCCTCGTGCCCATCATTCAGCCCCCTGTCATGAAGCTTTTGACGACGAAGAAGGAGCGGGCCATCAAGATGAAGAACCTTCGCCCGGTTTCGAAGCTGGAGAAGATTCTCTTCCCCATCGTCGTTACGACGGTGGTCTGCCTGATCCTTCCCACGACGGCTCCCCTGGTCGGCATGCTGATGCTCGGAAACCTCTTCCGTGAGTCCGGCGTTGTCCGTCAGCTGCAGGAGACCGCTTCCAATGCGATGATGTACATCGTCGTCATTCTGCTGGGTACCTCGGTCGGCGCCTCCACTTCCGCGGAAGCTTTCCTGAATGTATCTACCCTGAAGATCGTCGTTCTCGGTCTCGTAGCCTTCATCTTCGGCACGGCCGGCGGCGTCCTCCTCGGAAAGCTCCTCTGTGCAGTCACCCACAGGAAGATCAATCCCCTCATCGGTTCGGCCGGCGTGTCCGCCGTACCTATGGCGGCCCGGGTTTCCCAGAAGGTCGGCGCGGAGGAAGACCCGACGAACTTCCTGCTCATGCACGCCATGGGCCCGAACGTTGCGGGCGTTATCGGAACCGCCGTTGCAGCCGGTCTGTTCATGGCAATATTTGGTGTCTAATAAAGGAGATATATAAATGGGAGTTAAGATTACAGAGACGGTCCTCCGTGATGCCCATCAGTCCCTGATGGCCACCCGGATGACGACGGAAGAGATGCTTCCCATCGTCGACAAGATGGACAAGGTCGGCTACAACGCCGTAGAGTGCTGGGGCGGTGCCACATTCGATGCCTGCCTCCGTTTCCTCAAGGAAGATCCCTGGGAGCGCCTGCGTAAGCTCAGAGCCGGCTTCAAGAACACGAAGCTTCAGATGCTTTTCCGCGGGCAGAATATCCTCGGCTACAAGCCCTATGCGGACGACGTCGTAGAGTACTTCGTCCAGAAGTCCATCGCAAACGGCATCGATATCATCCGTATTTTCGACTGCCTGAACGATATGCGAAACCTTGAGACCGCTGTCAAGGCCACGAAGAAGGAAGGCGGCCACGCCCAGATCGCCATGTCCTATACCTTGGGCGATGCCTATACCCTTGACTACTGGGCAAACCTCGCCAAAGAAATCGAGTCCATCGGGGCTGATTCCATCTGCATCAAGGATATGTCCGGTCTGCTGGTTCCTTCGGCGGCTACCGAGCTTGTAAAGACCCTGAAGTCCGCAACCAAGCTTCCGATCGAGCTTCATACCCACTACACCTCCGGTGTCGCTTCCATGACTTACATGAAGGCCGTAGAAGCGGGCTGCGACATCATCGATACCGCAATTTCCCCCTTCGCCATGGGAACATCCCAGCCGGCGACCGAGGTCATGGTCGAGGCCTTCAAGGGGACTGAGTATGACACGGGCATGGACTTGAATGCCCTGGCTGAGATTGCTGACTACTTCACCCCGATCCGCGAGAAGTACATCAAGTCCGGCCGGATTTCCACCAAGGTTCTGGGCGTCAATATCAAGACCCTTCTCTATCAGGTACCCGGCGGCATGCTTTCAAACCTCATCAGCCAGCTTACCGAGCAGGGCAAGATTGACAAACTCCAGGAAGTTCTCGAGGAAGTTCCCCGGGTCCGCAAAGACCTGGGCGAGCCGCCCCTTGTCACCCCTTCGTCCCAGATTGTCGGCACCCAGGCCGTATTCAACGTCCTGATGGGCGAGCGCTACAAGGTCGTTCCCGAGCAGACCAAGGACATCCTCCTCGGCAAGTACGGAAAGACCGTCAAGCCCTTCAATCCGGATGTAGTCAAGAAGGTTCTCGGCGACGACGCAAAGAACGCCATCACCTGCCGGCCTGCCGACCTGATTGAGCCCCAGATGCCTGCGATGGAAGAGGCCGTCAAAGAGTGGAAGGAGCAGCCTGAGGATACCCTGTCCTATGCCCTGTTCCCCCAGGTCGCTACGGAGTTCTTCAAGTACAGAAGAGCCCAGGAGACCGGTGTGGATCCGGCCGCAGCCGACGCAAAGAACGGCGCTTATCCTGTGTAAATCAGCATAAATTTCTGCTATAATATTAGGCGTATGTGCGTGTAAATCGCATGTACGCCTTTTTTCGTATGCTTCGGGCCGGAACGCCTGATATATGTATACATAGATTTGCTTACAAAATTCGGCTTTGAAGGAGAACTTTCATGCCAAAGAATGACGGACTTTTGGACGGATTTCAATTCAGTGATTCAGAAGCCTATGACGCGGCGGCAAAGGATCAGCAGATCATAGCCTATCTGCAGAAACAGGTCGACATCACGAATGCCGATCAGGCCCTTCGGGTTTATCAGCAGGCCATCGCCCAGGACCTCTTTTCTTCGGTCGTCGGCTATACCTTTCTGAAGGAACTGCAGGAAGCCCTGATCAGCGAAGGAAAACTGACACAGGAGTCAGCGACGGCCATCCCTGTGAAGAGTCAGGTCCGGACTGTGGAAAAGACTGTGGAGAAGAGGGTAGAGGTACCTGTCCCCGCCAAAGAAAATAGCCGGCCTCCGGACGGTAAATACAGAAAGAGGAACCGCAGCCTCATGGTCATCATTGTAATTCTGGTTGCCATGGTTGGGGCCATGTTCTTCATCCTCCTGTCCTCGAACCTGCCCAATATCGTGAACTACCGGACGAAGATCGTGAACGAATATTCCTCCTGGGAGACAGAACTCAAAGACAAGGAGCACGCCCTGGACCTTCGTGAGCAGGAATTGAACGACCGGGAAACCACGCTGAAAGAAACGTATGGAGAGGGAAATTAATCATGCAGGGAAAGAAAATACTGGTTGTCGATGATGAAAGCCGGATGCGGAAGCTGGTCCACGACTACCTGAGCCGGGAAGGCTATGAGGTATTTGAGGCCGGAGACGGGGAAGAGGGCCTGAAGGTCTTCTACGAGCAAAAGGACCTGGCCCTTGTCATTCTCGATGTCATGATGCCCAAGCTGGACGGCTGGGAAGTTCTGAAGGAAATCAGAGAATCTTCACAGATTCCTGTTATAATGCTGACGGCCAAGGGAGATGAGGACGACGAGCTCCACGGCTACTCCCTGGGAGCCGACGAATACCTGGCCAAGCCCTTTTCGCCCCGGGTTCTGGTGGCCCACGTGGACGCGGTCATCCGCCGAACTTCGGGCGGGGAGACAGGAGAATCCGATGTCATTGAAAAGGCCGGCATCCGCATTGACGAGACCGCCCATGAGGTCACTGTGGACGGGCAGGTGGTGGACCTCTCGGTCAAGGAGTTCGACCTCCTTTCCTACTTCATGAAGAATGAAGGCATCGCCCTTTCAAGAGAGAAGATTTTGAACAATGTCTGGGAATATGACTACTTCGGCGACGCCCGGACCATCGACACCCACGTGAAAAAGCTCCGGAGCAAGCTGGGTGAAAAGGGCGACCTCATCAAGACCATCTGGGGCATGGGCTATAAGTTCGTCAGCGACGAAGGCTGAGAGAAGCAAGACCCGGCCTGTTTCACTCGTCTAAGGTTTGTATTATTCATTTAACTCATTCGAAAGCATGGCAGATACGGAAGAAAAGCAGAAAATAAGAAACGGGAAGGCCTGCTACGGAATCAAGGTCCAGCTCTTTCTCGTCGTATTTCTCTCCATCGGAATCTGCCTCCTTGTGGCCTGGACCGTCAACACCTTTTTCCTGTCCCGGGTCTATCTCAAAAACCGGACGAACAATATGGTCAAAGCCTTTGAGACCCTGAACGGGGAGGCGGTCAAGGGCACCCTCTACGACTCGGACAATACGGATTTCGAAAAGATCTGCTCCGAGAATAATGTAGACATCCTGGTCATGACCTCCGGCGGCATTCCCCTGATTACCTCCGAGCAGGGAAAGGAGCGCATGCTGCTCCGGTTCTATTCCGTCCTTTTCAGCGGGGAGGATACGGGAAAAGATATCGTCAAGTCCGGCAGCAACTATTCCGTTGAGCGGAACAAGGACGAGCGTCTGGACAAGGAGGACCTGGTCCTCTGGGGTACCCTGGACGACGGGAACCTGCTTCTGATGGAGACGGCCATCGGCCCCATTCAGGAGGCGGCCAGGCTCTCAAATCTCTTCCTCACCTACACCGGCATCTTTTCCATGATCGTGGCCATGGTCATGGCGGCCGTCATGGGCCGGCGGATCACGCGGCCGGTCCTCGAGCTTACGGATCTGTCCAAGCGGATGGCCTCCCTGGACTTCGACGCCAAGTACACCCCGCGGAAGCGGGAGAACGAAATCGACGAGCTCGGGGTCAATATGAACTCCATGTCGGAGACTCTGGAGAAGACCATCATCGAGCTCAAGCAGGCCAATAATGACTTAAAGCACGACCTTGAGGTCATCCAGTCCAACGAGGCCCGGCGGAAGGAATTCCTGTCGAATGTCTCCCATGAACTCAAAACCCCGATTGCCCTGATCCAGGGCTACGCGGAAGGCCTGACGGACGGGATTTCCACCGACCCCGAGGACCAGAAATTCTACTGCGACGTCATTTCGGACGAGGCGGAGAAGATGGGCCGCCTGGTGAAGCAGCTTCTGTCTCTTGACCAGCTGGAGGGCGGGGTCAGCCAGCTTTCCATGGAGCGCTTCGACATCACGGAGATGATTTCCGGCGAGCTGGCGAAAAACCGCCTCCTCTTCGACGAGGGTTCTATCTCGGTGGACTTCTGCGAGGCCCCCTGCTTCGTCATTGCGGACACCTTCTACACCGAACAGGTTCTGACGAACTACCTCTCAAACGCCATCCACTACTGCGGCGGGCCCGAGAAGCGGATTTCCGTCAGCCTGGAGCGGAAGGAAGACTGCGTGCGGATTTCCGTCAAGAACACCGGAGACCCGATTCCGGAAGAGTCCGTCGGCCACCTCTTTGAAAAGTTCTACAAGGTCGACAAGGCCCGGACCCGGGAATACGGAGGGAGCGGCATCGGCCTTTCCGTCGTGAAGGCCATCATGGACCTCCACCACCGCGCCTACGGGGAGGAGAATCTGCCCGACGGGGTGAGCTTCTGGTTTGAACTCGACAGGGGATGATACTATTCATGAATAATGTAAAACACAAACTCCTCCGAAAACCGTCAATGTGCCTAAGAAACGCCCTGTAAGGGCGGATTATTTTTCGCAAAAACATTGAATTGTGGAACTAATAATGTTAACATTAACGTGAATCTGGAGACGAAGAAGAGGTTGGCCGCATGAAGATGAAAAAAATCATTTGTCTTTTGTCGGCCGTCCTTCTTGCTTTTCCCCTGACCGCATGCGGGACCCAGATGACCGAGCTTTCCGACGAGGACGCCGAGGCCATCGCCATGTATTCGGCCGATGTGATTCAGAAGTACAACGGCACCCAGAGGAAGGGGTATTCTTTTTATATTCCTTCCCAGGATACGGCGGCGAATTCCCCGGAGAACCAGAATGCTTCGGCAGACAGCGGTTCGGCTATAGACACTCATTCGGAGAATCCTTCCGTGGAGTCAGGTTCCGGTGTGGATCCGGGGACTTCCACTGAAAGCGGAAGCAGCGTGGAAGTGACTGCGGGCGTCGATACGACCCTGACCGACCTCATTGGCCAGGAGGGCGTTTCCTTCGCCATCACTTCCGGAGAAGTCGTCGACCACTATACGGTCGAGGGGGTCATGGACCTTTCGCCCGGCTCCGGCAAGGAGTATTATCTCCTCCATGTGACGGCCGTGAATTCCGGCACTGCCGATGCGGCCCTCGATATCCCTTCGAAGGGATTTACATTTACCTGTACCATCGGTGACTCAACCGTCTCCGCCTCCGGAAGCGGTTTTGTTTCAAATGAATTTTCTTCCTGGCAGGGAACGATTCCCGCCGGGGGACAGCAGGAGCTCCTTCTGTTTTTCCCGTTTAAGAAAGAAGCTCTTTCCGATACGTCCGTTTTCCAGCTGACCGCCGTGAAGGACGAGACGCATTACCGGATCACTCAATAGAACAGGGAGGTCATTCCAGTATGGACACAAACATCTTACTCGAGTCAGGTACGAATGAGCTTGAAATTCTCGAATTCAAGATTGCTGACAATTACTACGGGATCAATGTCGCGAAGATCCGCGAGATCCTGACCTATCAGCATGTCACGCCGGTCCCGAACTCCCATCCCTTCGTCGAAGGAATCTTCATGCCGCGGGATACGATTATCTCGGTCATCAATCTCAGAAAGTGTCTGGGCTACGAAGACCTGCCCGCCGGCAAGGGCCTCTTCTTCATCACGAATTTCAACAATCTGAACACGGCCTTCCATGTCGATGAAGTGCTCGGCATCCACCGGGTATCTTGGGAAGCCATCAATACCCCTGATTCCACGATTTCCGCCGAGGACACGGCCGTAGCTACCGGCGTTCTGAAGCTGGATGACCACCTGGTCGTCATCATCGACTTCGAGAAAATTGTATCGAATATCAATCCCGAGACCGGTCTCAAGGTCTCCGATATGGACTCCTATCAGAAGGACGAGGAGAAGGACCGGTCCAAGTCCCCGCTCGTTGTGGCCGAGGATTCCCCGCTTCTTTCCAAGCTCATCGTCGACTGCCTGAACAAGGCCGGCTACACCAATCTCCACGTATTCCCCAACGGGAAGGAAGCCTGGGACTTCATGTGCGAGAAGAAGGAAGGCGGGACGGTTCTTCAGGATTGCCACTGCATCATCACCGATATCGAAATGCCCCAGATGGACGGCCACCGCTTCTGCAAGCTCGTCAAGGATGACGAGAAGATGCGGGCCATTCCCGTCATTATTTTCTCCTCCCTCATCAATGATGATATCCGGAGAAAGGGCGAGTCGGTCGGCGCCGATGCCCAGCTGACGAAGCCTGAAATCGGCAAACTCGTCGATGCCATCGACGGACTTGTGGACAAATACGAGGATGCCCGGAGAAAGGCCAGCTGATTCCCCAGGCATTATTACAGAGATTCTTTGAGGGGATGTGACAGGGTTTTCACATTCCCTTTTCTTTTTACAGGACTCTTTTCCCAGACTGCATATATTTACGACCGGCTTTTTCATCGCCGGTGCCATTGATTTTTCTACTTTCCGGAGAACGACGTTGCCAAACGAAGAAGATTATCTGGATGGACTCCTTCATTCCATCACAAACAAAAAATTCGATATAGAGGAGACGTCTGCCCGGGAGGAGCGGGAGCGCCAGGAGCGGATCCGGGAGTCGAACCGGATCGGGGCGGACGACGATTTCCTGCAGGAATCGGGCCTTTCCGACTTCCGGCCGGAGAGGCAGACTCACGAGAACCTGCGGAAGGCCTTTTCCGAGGCCGGTTTCCTCGATGACTTTGAGAAGGAGCTTTCTGACGGTACAGCGGACGACTTCATCCGGAATTTCGAGAATGAGCTCGAGGAGGATGACGGGGAGAGCGAGAAGGAACTTTCCGACTTTCTAAACGGGGACTCGATGACGGCCCCGGCCATGGCCCATGGGGACGGAAGCGTGCAGGAGAATGCGGCTGAATCCTCTGACGGGGCAGAGGCCTCCGGTCTCGAAAACTTCGGCACAGAGACCCTTTCTTCAGATGGCGGAGAGACACTCTCTGCTGATGAGGAAGTTCCGGAAGCTGCCGGAACAGAAGAGGACCAAGAGCCCGACTATTCGGCCGGAATGAACTTCGGAGACGAGAGACCCGATGACGACGACTCCATCGTCATTCCGGAAGCCACGGACCAGGCTCCGGATGAGGCGGTCCTCGGCAATATCGATGAAATCGTGAAAAACGCCAAGGAAAGCGTCACGAACGGCAGTCTTCCCAATGTGGACGGGGGAGACGACGTAGACCTTTCCTCGATTCTCTATAGCGGGGGAGATGGGACTTCCGATGAAACAGATGACTCAGCTCCTGCCGACGGCGAGGAACCGGATCTCTCTGCCGGGTCAGAGCACTCCGCAGAGGACGACGCCCAGGCGGCGGCCGACCTGGCCGACCTCTTTCCGGACGGGGATACTTCGGCCAAGGAAGTGCCCCTGATGGACGATACCGGAGACGGAAGCGATGCCGACCTCATAAATCTCCTCGGGGACGATTCCGAGCTTTCGGACCTGGGAGACCTTCTGAACGCGGATGAAAACTCCGAAGCCCTGCCGGAGGCCGAGCAGGAATTCGAGTCCTCGGCAGCGGCCGTTACCACGCCGGAGCCCGGAGAAGACGACGACGTCTCCCTTTCCGACCTTGAGGGCGGGGAGAAAAAAGGCAATTTCCTTTCCAGCCTGATTGAGAAGATCAAAGGCATTTTCGCAAAAAAACCTGCGGAAGGAGAGGGCGAAGAGGCTGCTGACGGACCCGTGGACATAAGCCCCCAGAACCCGACACCTTCCGAGCTTGCCGCCGAGGACGCCAGCCTCCTGGCCGAATTCGGGGAGGCCCCGGAACCGGCTGCGGATGCCGGCACCGAAGAGGAAGAAGACGACGGCAAGGAGAAGAAAAAGAAGAAAGACAAGAAGGGAAAGAAGGACAAGAAGGAAGACGACAAGGCCAAGGCCGAGGCGAAGAAGGCCAAGGCGGAAGCCGCCGCCAAGAAGAAGGCGGCAAAGGAAGCGGCCAAGGCCAAGAAGCTGGCGGGAAAGGAAGCTGATACATCTCCGGTCGTTCCTATAAAGGTCCTGGCGGTATTTGTCGTCTTTGCCATCTCTGTCATCCTTCTCTACAGGGTCTTCCAGGGGGCCATCACCTACCGGACCGGCCTGAATGCCGCCTTGAAGGACTTCAATGACGGAAATTACGTAGAAGCTTACGGGGCCCTGTCGACTATGGAACTCAAGGAAGACGACCAGGCCAATCTCGACAAAGCTACGGTTCTGGCCCTGCTTGATACCCGCTACCGCCAGTATTCGGTTGACATGAAGGCGAAGAAGTACGAGATGGCCCTTTCGAACCTCATCATCGGAACCATCGCCTATGAGGACAACCGTGAGTATGCAGCCTCCCTCGGCGTGCCGGACGAGTTCGATGCTCTGGGCACCCAGATTGAGCAGCAGCTAAGTGACCAGTTCGGGCTCAGCCCCGACGAGGCGCGGGAACTATACAATATACGGACGCGGAGAGACTTCTCGGCCAAAATACATCAGATCCTTGTGGACCTCAATCTGATTGGAGGATGATATGATAGCTATCATCGACTATGATGCCGGGAACATCCGCTCCGTTGAAAAGGCCTGCCGGTACCTGGGCGAGGAGCCGGTGATTACCCGGGAGGCTTCGGAGATTGAGAAGGCGGACCATGTGATTCTGCCCGGGGTCGGCGCTTTCGGGGACTGCATGGACCACCTCAGGAAATACGGCCTCATAGATGTCATCAAAGATGTTACAGCGAAGGAAATCCCCTTTCTCGGCATCTGCCTGGGCCTGCAGCTTCTCTACCCGGCGAGCGAAGAGAGCCCGGGAGCTGAAGGCCTTTCGATTCTTCAGGGGACCATCACAAGAATTCCGGATTACCCCGGTCTCAAGGTTCCGAACATTGGCTGGAATTCCTGCGAGCTCATGAACGACGGCCGTCTTTTCAAAGGCATTGCGGACCAGCCCTTTTTCTACTTCGTCCATTCCTACTTCCTGACAGCGGCGGACAAGAGTACAGTCCGGGCGCAGATTGAGTACGGAGGGACCCGGATTGATGCCTCCGTAGAGGCCGGGAATACCTTTGCCTGTCAGTTCCACCCGGAAAAGAGCGGGGAGACGGGGCTTGCGGTACTGAAGAACTTCCTGGAGGTCTGATTCCATGTATACGAAACGCATTATCCCCTGCCTGGACTGCAAGGACGGGCGGGTTGTGAAGGGGGTCAATTTCGTCAACTTCCGGGACGCCGGGGATCCGGTGGAGGTGGCGGCGGCCTATGATAAGGCCGGGGCCGACGAGGTGGTCTTCCTGGATATTACGGCGTCGAGTGACCACCGGAATACTGCGGTGGAGCTGGCGAGCCGCGTGGCGAGCCGTCTCTTCATTCCCTTCACGGTCGGGGGCGGCATCCGGTCAGTCGAGGACTTCCGGGCCATTCTTCGGGAGGGGGCCGACAAGGTTTCCGTCAATTCCGCAGCCATTGAGCGGCCGGAGCTCATTTCCGAGGCGGCCGACAAGTTCGGCAGCCAGTGCGTGACCGTGGCCATCGATGCGAAGAAAAAAAGTGACGGCCGCTGGACCGTATACAAGAACGGGGGCCGGATTGATGTGGGCCTCGACGCGGTCGAGTGGGCGATGAAGGCTGAGAAGCTTGGGGCCGGGGAAATCCTCCTTACCTCCATGGACGGGGACGGGACGAAGGACGGCTACGACATAGGACTGACAAAAGCCATCACGGACGCCGTGAAGATTCCGGTCATTGCCTCCGGCGGGGCCGGGAAGAAGGAGGACTTCGCAGAGGTCTTCGAAAAGGCCCATGCGGATGCGGCCCTGGCAGCCAGCCTCTTTCACTTCAACGAGCTGCCGATTGCTGAACTCAAACAATACCTGCGGACAAGTGGAATTCCGGTCCGCCTGTGAGATTTATATTAGTATTATAATGTAAAACAAGAAGTCCGGACGGCCTTTTCGGTATCCGGACTTTTTTGAGGAGAAGACATATGCTGCCCGGACTGCCCGAGGACTGGTGGAAGGCACTTTCCGCCGAATTTACGAAACCCTATTTCAGCGCCCTCTGCGAGAGGCTGGAGGAGGAGTACAAAAGCCACACCATCTACCCGCCCCGGGAAGACCTCTTTTCCGCCTTCCGGGAGACCCCGGTCAACGAGGTCAAGGTCGTGATTCTGGGCCAGGACCCCTACCACGAGCCGGGCCAGGCCATGGGCATGTCCTTTTCCGTCCGGCCGGGCGTGAAGGTGCCGCCTTCCCTGCAGAATATCTACAAGGAAATCGGGGACGAATACGGGGTGGACCCGGGGCCGATGATGGCTTCGGGCGATCTGACCCGGTGGGCGGAGCAGGGGGTTCTGCTTCTGAACACGGTCCTTACGGTCCGGGCAGGCCAGGCCGGCTCCATGCGGGGAATCGGTTGGGAAACCTTCACTGACGCCGTCATAAATTTCGTAGACCGCCTGGACCAGCCTGTGGTCTTCCTCCTCTGGGGCCGCGACGCCCGGGCCAAGGCCCCTATGCTAAAAAACCCGGACCACCTGACCCTCGAGTGTCCCCATCCTTCGCCCTTTTCTGCCCGCTACGGCTTCTTCGGCTGTGGCCATTTCAAGAAGGCCAACGAGTACCTTACGGCTCACGACGCGGCACCGGTGGAGTGGGTGATGACGGACTGAGAGAGGCGTCCAGGCGCGGCTTTTTTGTCTTCAAAATTTGTGTTAGACAGAAATGTGAAATTTCTAAATCTTTTGCCTTCGTCTATTCATTTTTCTTGATTTTCGACCGAAAGATGTTATGATAAAGGTGTTTTATAGGCACATAGATTCAAAGGAGTGATCGCTATGTCGTCTCTTACAGTTTCATCCATGGCCGCAAGCGGGAACGGAATCGGTACGCTGCTCGGCTCGACATCCACTTCGGGTTCGAATTCCATCTACTCCCTGCTGGGAGATTACAATACCATCAAGAGCGGTTCCTACGGGAAGCTCATGAGTGCCTACTTCTCGAAGATTGAGAGTAGCGACACGAAGAAGTCTTCTGACTCGACTTCGAAGAAGACGACAGATTTGACGCCGGAGAATGCGACCCTGACCGCCATGAACGACGCCCGGTCCCTTTCGGATTCCGTCGATGCTCTGCAGAAAAAGGGGCTCTTTGACAAGAAGACTACGACCGACGCGGACGGGAATGAGACGACTTCCTACGATACGGATGCCATCTATTCCGCAGTCAAGGATTTCGTCAACGATTACAATGACATGGTAAGCTCCGGCTCGAATTCCTCGACCTCCGGGGTGAAGACGAATACAGCTTCGATGACCGGCCGGACCCAGGCGAACAAGTCCTCCCTTTCCGCTATCGGAATTTCCGTCAAGTCCGACGGCTCCCTGTCCCTCGACGAGGACGCCTTCAAGAAGTCCGATATGTCGAAGGTGCAGACTCTCTTCGGCAAGACCGGCGGCTATGCTTCCATGGTGAAGGTGGACGCCCAGGCCATTGATTACTATGCCCAGAGCGCGATTTCATCCGGCTCCCTGTATAGCTCCAGCGGGTCCTATACCTTCAATCCTGCTTCGACATTTTCTGTTTTGTCGTAAATTCATATATGATATAATGCAACCCGGCAGCCGCGTTTGGTGACTGCCGGGCTTTTCTTTTGCAGGCTTGCGGGAATGCTGTTGAAATGACAGCCCCAGGGCTCTGCAGCGGGCATTTCTTTTTTGCCCGGTTCACTTCAGCAATTTCAATCAAGGTCAGGAGGTCAGTCGTGGAGCTTCACTCACTCGGGAAGGAATTGTCCGGCAACAGTTATCCGGGCAGGGGAATCGTCATCGGAGAATCAGCGGACGGGAAGTACGCAGTTACCGCCTATTTCATCATGGGCCGGAGCGGAAATTCCAGGAACCGCGTCTTTGTGGAGGAAGGCGAAGGTATCCGGACAGAAGCTTTTGATCCTTCGAAGCTGGAAGACCCCTCCCTTATTATCTATGCACCGGTACGGGTACTCGGAAATGACACGATTGTGACGAACGGGGACCAGACGGATACGATTTACGAGGGCCTGCAGGCCGGGAAGTGCTTCATGGGCGCCCAGAAGTCCCGGACCTTTGAGCCGGACGCTCCGAATTATACCCCCCGGATTTCCGGAGACCTTCATGTGGAGGACGGGAAGTATTCCTACAAGCTTTCCATCCTGAAGTCCGCCGACGGCCGGCCGGAGTGCACTGAGCGCCAGCTCTTCGTATATGACACCCCCTTTGCCGGAGAAGGACATTTCATCCACACCTATCAGGGGGACGGAAACCCGCTTCCTTCCTTCGAAGGGGAGCCGACCCGGGTGGATATCGCCGGAAATATCGATGAGTTTACGGATCTTGTGTGGACGAATCTCAATAGCGACAACAAGGTTTCCCTCTTTGTCCGCTTCATCGATATCGCGACGGGCAGGTATGAGACCCGGATTGTCAACAAGAACAAGTGAGAGGAGAAGAAAATGAAGGAACTGGAACTCAAATACGGCTGCAACCCCAACCAGAAGCCGTCGCGCATTTTCATGGAAGACGGAAGTGAGCTGCCGGTCAAGGTCTTAAATGGCCGGCCCGGCTACATCAACTTCCTCGATGCCTTCAACGGCTGGCAGCTGGTTTCGGAACTCAAGAAGGCGACCGGCCTTCCTGCCGCAACCTCCTTTAAGCACGTGTCTCCGGCCGGGGCAGCCGTAGGCCTTCCTCTTTCGGAGATTGAGCGGAAAATCTACTGGGTGGATGAGGACGCACAGCTGACCCCGCTGGCCAACGCCTACGCCCGGGCCCGGGGAGCGGACCGCATGTCTTCCTTCGGTGACTTCATTTCCCTGTCCGATGTCTGCGACGATGCTACGGCGAAGCTCATCCGCCACGAGGTAAGTGACGGCATCATCGCGCCAGGCTATACGGACGAGGCCTTTGCCATTCTGAAGGAGAAGAAGAAGGGCAATTACAATATCATCGAAATCGACCCTTCCTATGTGCCGGCCCAGCTGGAGCGGAAGCAGGTCTTCGGCATTACCTTCGAGCAGGGCAGGAATGAGCTTCATATCGGTCCTGACTTCTTTGACAATATCGTCACGAAAAATAAAGACCTCCCGGAGGAGGCCAAGCGGGACCTGGCCATTTCCATGATCACCCTGAAATATACCCAGTCGAACTCCGTCTGCTACGTTAAGGGCGGCCAGGCCATCGGCATCGGGGCTGGCCAGCAGTCCCGGATTCACTGCACCCGCCTTGCGGGCTCCAAGGCGGATAACTGGTACCTGCGCCAGAGCCCCCAGGTTCTGAATCTTCCCTTCAAGGACGAAATCGGCCGGCCCGACCGGGACAATGCGATTGACGTCTATATCGGCGCCACGCCCGAGGATGTCCTCGCTGACGGGGCCTGGGAGCGGGTATTTACGAAGAAGCCCGACGCTTTCACGGACGCTGACAAGAAGGCCTGGCTTGCGACCGAGAAGGACGTTTCCCTGGGGTCCGATGCCTTCTTCCCCTTCGGAGACAATATCGAGCGGGCCGAGCGGTCCGGTGTCAAGTACGTGGCCCAGCCCGGCGGCTCCATCCGTGACCAGCAGGTCATCGACACCTGCGACCGTTTCGGCATGGTCATGGCCTTCACCGGAATCCGCCTGTTCCACCATTGAAATATCAGATTTTCAGTACTTTTCGGGAAGCCTCGCGTCTGCGGGGCTTTCCGTTTTTGCTTGTGAGAATAATATTGTAGAGGTCGTTTGCAAATATGTCTTTCTGAAGGCAAGCAGCGGCATCTTCTGACAGTTCGTTTACTGCGTTTTCTGACAGGGAGCAAAAGACGGGGAATAAAATTTTCCCAAGCAGCCCGGCTCCGATATCGTTCATGGCCAGCACATGGATGTAGGGAGCATAGTTACATTTCCGGAGGCTGGCGCAGGCCTCATCCGTGATGCCGAGAACGAGGTGGAGGAGGGCGCGCCGGAGGCGCGAGCGGGTGTAGTTTCTGGTATCCAGAAGTTCTGCAAATTCAGTGAAGTCGGTGAAATCCTCCCGCTTTTTCAGGATGCGATTGGCCAGATCGGTATCAATATCGGAGGAAATTGTCAGATCCGGCACTGAATATAGTTTTTCATGAAGGAGCATGGAGATGTCATCCGGGAAGACCAGGGCATTTTTCCCGGCGCCTTCGGACAAGGCATTAAAGGAAGCGGAAGGCAGGAACTCCTTCAGATTCTCTATATTCTGTCCCTCAGCCAGATGCTTTCGAATGGCGGTTGCTGAAGAAATATTTTCAGAAATAATATCGGTTGAATTGTGATCAGCGCCAATTCTTTTGACGGAATGGAAAGATTTTTTCTGCCCGGATTCCATCAGTGTTTTCACATACAGGATACCCAACAGGTCATTAGGATTGCTGAAAATAGAGGCGTCTGCCCCGCAGGCCGCAGCGGCTTTTGCCATGGCGGCCGGGTAGGAGAGACCGGTTTTCAGGTCTTCATTCAGGACCGTCTTGAATTCGGGCGGTTCGTCAAGAAGAAGGCGGGCAGCGCGCTCGATAGCGTCTTCGTCCCCGCTTTCAGAGCCGAAGACCAGGTCCGTCACGACTCCGGTCGCAAGCAGGGTGCTGACGCCAGTCTTTGCGAAGACTTCCGCATTGGCCGTGGCGCCGAGGACCGGGAGTTCAATTACGAGATCGGCGCCGGCGCGAGCCTGACTATGGCCTGAAGCGGTACTTCCGGAGGAGGCGAGCGCCGGAACCCCCGTCCCAAGGGCTGTAATGGCCCGGGTGTATTTGTCCAGAATTGCGGGCTCACCCCGCTGGACGAAGTTCCCGCTCATGCAGACGACTACTGCGTCGGCGCCGAGATTTTCATGGCAGAACTTTATGATTCTTTCATGCCCCGTGTGCAGGGGATTGAATTCAGCGACGATTCCGGCGACCTTCATGGCAGATTTCCTCCTGCTTTCAAGTCTAGCCGAATGGAAAGACAGTTGCAATCGCTCTTTTTTCTCTTGAGAAGCGCATACAAATTACCTATAATATATGGGCTGTTTGTCGGGAAACGGCGCTTTTCTTTGCAGAAGGAGAATATTTTTTTCTGCAAGGTCGGAAGGACAGCTGCCCCGGCGGTTTATATTAGTCATAAAGGAGAAGACACGAAATGAACGTACTCGTCATCAACTGCGGCTCTTCGTCGCTCAAGTATCAGGTCATCGATTCCATCTCGGAGCAGGTGCTCTGCAAGGGCCTCTGCGAGCGAATCGGCATTGACGGAAGACTGACTTACCAGAAGGCCGGCGGGGAGAAGGAGATTACCGATGCCGCCATGCCCACCCACAAGGAGGCCATTTCCCTGGTCCTTTCTGCCATTACGAATGAAAAGACCGGGGCTCTGAAGAGCCTTTCCGAAATCGGGGCGGTCGGCCACCGCATCGTGCACGGAGGCGAGAAGTTCACATCTTCTGTCGTCATCACGGACGAGGTCATCAAGACGGTGGAGGCCTGCAATGACCTGGCTCCCCTCCATAATCCCGCCAATATCATCGGAATCAACGCCTGCCGGGAGCTGATGCCGAATGTGCCCATGGTCGGCGTCTTCGACACGGCCTTCCATCAGACCATGCCCGAGAAGGCCTATATGTACGCTGTTCCCTACGAGTACTATCAGAAGTACGGGGTCCGCAAGTACGGCTTCCACGGCACATCTCATTCCTATGTGTCGAAGCGGGCGGCCGAACTCATCGGAAAGCCCTATGATTCTTTAAAGACCATCGTCTGCCACCTGGGCAACGGGGCTTCCATTACGGCCGTTGACTGCGGCAAGTCTGTGGACACCTCCATGGGCCTTACCCCTCTCGAGGGCCTTGTCATGGGCACCCGGTCCGGCGATGTGGATGCATCTGTAGTTGAGTTCCTGGCCAATAAGGAGAACATGTCCGTTTCCGAGGTTCTGAACGTCCTGAACAAGAAGTCCGGCGTTCTTGGTGTTTCTGGCGTTTCAAGTGACTTCCGCGACCTCCTCGACGCCATGGACAAGGGCGACGCTCGCGCAAGGCTCGCTGTCGACATGTTCGTCTATCGGGTGGCAAAGTACATCGGTGCCTATACCGTAGCCATGAAGGGTGTGGACTGCATTGCCTTCACAGCCGGCGTCGGCGAGAACAATGGCTACGTCCGTAGTGAGGTCTGCGATTATCTGTCTGTCCTGGGCATCAAGATCGACGAGAAGGCCAACGACTGCCACGGGGTAGAGCAGAAGATTTCCACTCCCGATTCCAAGGCCTTCGTATATGTCATCCCTACAAATGAAGAGCTTGCTATCGCTCGCGAGACAGTCGCCCTGGTCGGCTGAAAAAACACTTGACACGCACCCCGTATCCGGCGTATAATGCCATTTGTTGTGTTGTTGGAGAAAGTCTGCCATGAAGCTGGATCTGTCTCTCGACCTTCAGAAAGGTCCTTTTGAAAAAGACGCGGCCCTTGCCTTTGATATCACGGAGGTGAAGGTCGGCGGAGAGGCCCGGAAGGTTTCGGGACCGGATGAGGTGACGGTTCATATTTCCTATGACGGAGCCCATCTTTCGGTCGGCGGGACCTGTGAAGGCACGGTGACATACCCCTGTGACCGGTGTCTTACGGATACCCCGGTTCCATTTGAAGCAGATATTTCCCTGGACTTTCCCGTTTCGGACGGTCGGCTGGTACAGACAGCCGACGACCCCGAGGACTTTGTGGAAGACGGCCGCATCATCGATCTTTCCGCGGTGATTTCCGAAGAGCTTCTGATCGGAAAACCCGAGAAAGTGCTTTGCCGGCCCGACTGCAAGGGCATCTGCCCCGTCTGCGGACAGAACCTCAACGAGGGAAGCTGCAATTGTGAAAGTTTCGTTCCTGACCCGCGCATGGCGCAGTTTCAGGATGTTTTCAAAAAGTTCAAGGAGGTGGAAGAAGATGTCGATCTGTCCCAAGAATAAGTCGTCCAAGGGCCACAGAAATCAGCGCAGAGCGAACTGGAAGATGAGCGCACCCGCACTCGTCCGCTGCAGCAAGTGCGGCAAGCTGATGATGCCCCATCGCGTCTGCAAGAACTGCGGTTCTTACAATAAGAGAGAGATCATTGCCCAGGACTGATATTTTGAGCAATGGACAATAGAGAAGGGCCCCGCACCTTTGGTGCGGGGCCCTTCTTGCAGTCGGGGCTTATCTATAGTAAAATACTGCAGTTAAGACGAAGGAGATTTGTATGAATCGTATTCGCATAGCAATAGACTGCATGGGCGGGGACAATGCTCCGGAGGCTCCGGTCCAGGGGGCCCTCGATGCCCTTGCCGAGTCGGATGAAATCGAAGTCATCCTGGTCGGCCGGGAAGCGGACATCCAAAAAGCCCTGACCGGAAAGAAGTATGACGCCTCCCGTCTTTCGATTGTAAACGCGACGGAAGTCATCGAGACTGCCGAACACCCGGTTTCCGCCATCAATTCCAAGAAAGACTCTTCCATGGTCGTGGCCCTGAAGCTGGTGAAGACCGGCGAGGCTGAAGCCATCCTTTCCGCCGGCAATTCCGGAGCCCTTCTGGTGGGCGGGCAGACCGTGGTCGGCCGCATACCCGGGGTCAAGCGGGCCCCCTTCGCCGCCATGATGCCCACGGCGAGCGGAGCGAGCCTTCTGGTGGACACCGGGGCCAATGTGGATGCCCGGTCGGACATGCTTGTGAACTGGGCTCTCCTTGGCACCATCTATATGAAGGAAGTCGTCGGCCGGGAGAATCCCACGGTCGGCATCGTGAATATCGGAGCCGAAGAGGAGAAGGGCAATGCCCTTGTGAAGGAGACCATGCCTCTTCTTCGGGAGACGGCCGGAATCAACTTCGTGGGCTCCGTGGAAGCCCGGGACATCCCGACAGGCGGAACGGACATTCTGGTCTGCGACGCCTTTGTTGGAAATATCATCATCAAGATGTACGAGGGTGTGGCAAAGACCATGATGAACGCCCTGCAGAAGGGCTTCAAGGCGACGCCGGTTGCGGCTCTCGGAGCCCTCATGTCCCTGCCTTCATTGAAGAAGTCCCTGAAGGATTTCGATGTGAGCCAGTACGGCGGGGCGCCCCTTCTTGGCGTCAAAGGCCTTGTCATGAAGACCCACGGCAGCGCGAAAGCCAAGGAATTCAAGAATTCCTGCCTGCAGTGCATTGCCTTCGTCAAAAACGACGTCGTCGGAAAGATGCAGGCGGCCCTGGCGGAAGAAAAACAAAAATAAGGAGAACATGAAAATGGAACTTGACCTCTTGAAAAAGGTAATCGCTGATGTACTGAACGTGGACCCGGATGAAATCACCGAGGACACGACCTTTGTCGAAGACCTGGGAGCCGACTCCCTGGACCTTTTCCAGATCATCATGGGCGTGGAGGAGGAACTCGACGTCGAGGTGGACACGAAGGAAGCCGAGAAGATCAAGACCGTCGGCGATGCCATCGAACTCATCAAAAAAACCAAGGGCGAGTGAGTTCCCGGAGGCCGTCTTGGCTTATTTTCACATGTATGATTTTTTGAGAAGCCTTTGAGCGATATTCCCCGGAGGCTTCTTTCATTGTGCTTTTCATCGGCAGGAAAGGACCTATATTTCCATGGAAAATTTTCTGGAACTGCAGGAAAAAATCGGTTATACCTTCAAGGACCCCATGCACCTAAGGCATGCCCTGATTCACAGCTCATACGCCAATGAGCACGGCATGCCGAAGTTTTCGGACAATGAGCGCTATGAGTTCCTGGGAGACAGTGTGCTTGAGATGGTTTCCTCGGATTTCCTCTTTCACAATTATCCGGACCAGAACGAGGGCCAGATGAGCAAGCTCCGGGCCTCCCTGGTCTGCGAGATGGCCCTGGCCGATGTGGCGGTCTCGCTTTCCATCGGGGACTATATCTTCCTTTCCAACGGGGAAGAGAAGACTGGGGGTCGGCAATTGAAGTCCATTCTATCCGACGCCCTGGAATCTGTCATCGGGGCCATCTACCTGGACGGGGGCATCGTCCCGGCCGACGCTTTCATCCGCAAATTCATTCTGACCGACATTGAGAACCGGACCCTCTTCTACGACGCGAAGACGGTCCTGCAGGAGCTGGTTCAGGGCGGAGATTACGGACCTCTTCATTATGAAGAGATGAAGGAGACCGGGCCCGAGCACCGGAAGACCTTCTACATGCGGGCTTTGGTGGGCAGCCGCCTGATCGGGGAAGGCTCCGGGGCCACGAAAAAGGCGGCCGAGCAGGAAGCGGCCTACCGGGGCCTTCTCCTCCTTCGGCAGGAGCAGGAAGCGAAAAAGCTCCGCTGAAAAGAGGGGGCTTTACATTAGTCATATGACTAATATAAATCATGCAGTACACCAGGAGTTGCCATGTACCTGAAAAGCATAGAAATGCAGGGCTTCAAGTCCTTTGCCAACAAGATTGTCCTGACCTTCGAGGGCGGCATCACCGGTATCGTCGGCCCCAACGGCTCCGGCAAGTCCAATATCGCCGACGCCGTCCGCTGGGTCTTAGGCGAGCAGAGTGCTAAGGAGCTCCGGGGCGCCTCGATGACCGATGTCATCTTCGAAGGGACCGAGAACCGGCGGGCCCTTTCTTTTGCGTATGTGGCCCTCACGATTGACAACTCCGACCACACCCTGCCTGTGGATTATGAAGAAGTGACCGTCGCCCGGCGGGTCTACCGGTCCGGCGAGTCCGAGTACCTGATCAACGGGACCTCCGTCCGCCTCAAGGACGTAAACGAGCTCTTCTACGACACAGGTATCGGCAAGGAGGGCTACTCCATCATCGGTCAGGGACAGATTGAGAAAATCCTGTCCGGCAAGCCGGAGGAGAGACGGGAGCTCTTCGATGAGGCTGTCGGGATTGTCAAGTACAAGCGCCGCAAGGCCGAGGCCCAGAAGAAACTTCAGGCCGAGCATGACGACCTGACCCGGGTAAACGACATCCTTTCCGAGCTTGAAAAGCAGGTGGGGCCTCTGGAGGAGCAGGCCGAGACCGCCAAGCGCTACCTAGCCAAAAAGGAAGAGCTGAAGAAGCTTGACGCCAATTACTTCCTGGCCCAGGCAGCGGCCAAGAAGAAGGAAAACGAGTCCCTCTCCGAGAGCAGGGAGAATGCCGAGAAGGACCTTTCCGATCTCCACGCCGAGGACGAAGAAATCAAACGGGAGTACGACTCTCTGTCCGGCCGCCTTTCTGCCCTCGATGAGGAAATCGAGGATCTCCGTCAGAAGAAGGACGAAAATATCGCAAACCGGGGCCGCCTGAACCAGCAGATCACGGTCCTGACCGAGCGGATTTCTGCCGGGGAGAAGAACCAGGCCTCTTTCGGCGACCGCATAGCCGAACTCGAACGGGACAAGGAGGAAAAGCAGAAAGAGCTTGCCCGCCTGACGGGGGAGAAGGATTCCCTCGACAGCTCCCTTTCCGAGGTCGAAGAGCGGCTGAAGCAGGTCGAGGACGAGTACTATTGCCTAGAAGCCGGCATCAAAGAGAAGAACGAAAAGATTGAAAATAATAAGGCAGCCCTCCTTTCTCTGATCACGGAGCGGTCTGAGATCAAGGCGAAGAAGGAGCGGAACCAGACCCTGCTCGAGCAGATCCGCATCCGCAAGGCCTCCCTCAATAAGCAGCTCGTAGAACAGAAAACCCATGAGGAAGAGCAGCAAAAGGACCTTTCCGACCGAAAGGAAGCCTATGAGGCCGCCGGGAAGAAGCGGGAGGACTTAAAGCAGAAGGCCGACGAGGCAGCTGCCAAGGTCCGGGAGTGGGAAGGGAAACTCGCTGACGCCCGGGAAAAACTCACGGAAACTGAGCGGCAGCAGTCCGTCCTCACTTCCAATCTCGAACTTCTTGAGAATATGGCCGAGCGCTATGAGGGCTTCGGAAATTCGGTCAAGCGGGTCATGGAAAATAAGGACAATGATTCCGGCATCATCGGAACCGTGTCCGACCTCCTTTCTACGGAAAAGAAGTATGAGACCGCCATTGAGACGGCCCTTGCTGCCAATATAAGAAACATCGTGACCGAGGACGAGGACTGTGCCAAGCGGCAGATCGAGTTCCTGAAGCGGGAGCATCTGGGTAGGGCCACCTTCCTCCCCCTGTCATCGGTTCAGCCCCATGAGCTTTCCGACGAGCGTGTTCTTTCGGAGAAAGGGGTCCTCGGACGGGCCTCGGACCTGGTCCGCACGGATTCTAAGTATCGGGTTGTCGCCGAGAACCTCCTGGGCGGCTTTCTCGTGGCGGACACCATGGAAAACGCCATCGCCCTGCAGCGGAAGAACCGCTTCCGCCTCAGAATCGTGACCCTCGAAGGCGAACTCTTCGCCCCGGGTGGGTCCATGACCGGCGGCTCTTTCAAAAATAAGTCCAATGTCCTGGGCAGAAACCGGGAACTCGAAGCCATACGGGAGAAGCTTTCAGACGCTGAAAAGGCGGTGAAGGACTTAAACTCCCGCATCGGGGACTTAACGACCGCAAAGGATCTGGCGGCAGATGACAGCCGGGCCGCGGCCGAGGCCCTTTCCGAGGCCGCTCTCGCCGAGAATACGGCGAAGGTTTCCTACGATACGGCTCTTTCCCGCCGCCAGGAGGAAGAAAAGCTCCTGTCCGGGGTCGAGGGCGAGTCCTCGGATGCGGACAAAAAGATTGCCGAAATCGCTGAGGAACAGAAGGCCATCGAAGAGAGCCTTTCTGCTTCCGTCGCCCGGGAGAAGGAATTAAACGACGAGACCGAGGCCCTGAAGAACGCCCTCGACGAACAGACCTACATGGAGACGGCCTCCACCCGGGCTTTGTCCGAAGCTCAGGTAGAAGCGGCTTCCGCGAAGGAAAAGCAGAGTTTTGCCGCGGAGAATCTGGCCCGTATTCAGGAGGAACTGAAGAAGGCCGAAAAGTCCGAAAGCGACATCCGGTCCCAGGAAGCTGCCGGCAAGGCAGAAATCGAGCGCATGAAGGCCGACATCGCCTCTATCAAGGAAACTCTGGGTCAGGCAGACGGTTCCGACGCGGACCTCGAGGCTGCCCGGCAGGAGAAGCAGAAGGAGAAGGAAGAAGTCTCCGCCTCCTTCAAGAAGTTCTTCGACCAGAAGGAAGAAGTTCAGAAGAAGATTTCTTCCCTGGAGCGGGAAGTGGACCGCCTGTCCGACCGAATCGAGAAGAACGACGAAGCCGTATCCTACCAGACCAACTATCTGTGGAACGAGTACGAGCTGACGCCCCACCAGGCCGAGGAATTCGCAGACCCGGAGATGACGGATCCTGCAGCCATGAACAAACAGATTTCCTCTGTCCGGAACGAAATCCGGGGCATGGGCAATGTCAATGTCAATGCCATCGAAGACTACAAGGAGGTTTCCGAGCGCTACAACTTCTTGAAGGGCCAGCATGACGACCTGATCGAAGCAGAAGAGTCCTTGAAGACCATCATTGACGAGCTGACGGAAGGCATGAAGACCCGCTTCAATGAAGGCTTTGCGGACATCAACCGGGAATTCAAGGAAGTTTTCCGAACCCTCTTTGGAGGCGGTTCTGCCGAGCTTTCCCTGACGGATGAAGAGGATGTCCTCGAAAGCGGCATTCGCATCACCTGCTCACCGCCCGGCAAGAAGCTGCAGAACATGATGCAGCTCTCCGGCGGAGAGAAATCCCTGACGGCTATTGCACTGCTTTTTGCCATTCAGAATCTGAAACCGTCTCCTTTCTGTCTTCTGGACGAGATCGAGGCGGCCCTGGACGACGCCAACGTAGATCGCTTTGCGAAGTACCTGCACAAATTGACAAAGAACACCCAGTTCATTATCATAACCCATCGAAGAGGCACCATGAAGGCTGCAGACCAGCTCTACGGCATCACGATGCAGGAGAAGGGCGTCTCGACCCAGGTCTCCGTCAACCTCGTGGAAAACGATCTGACGGATTGATGAGGAAACCACATGTCCGTATATGATGAATACGAATACGTCCCCCAGGTCATCATCCGGGATGAGAAGACCGGAGAGGGCGTATCCCAGTCCGTAAGCAAAGAAGAACTGGCCGCCGTCGAAGAGCGGGAGGCCTGGAAAAAGGCCGCTGAGGAAGAAGCCGCCAGGAAGGCCGCCGAGGAAGCGGAAAAGGCTGCTTCGGAAAGTGCTGAAGACAGCAGTTCTGAAGGCTTCTGGGCCCGCCTCTACCGGGGGCTCTTCAAGTCCAGAAAGAGCCTCAGGGAAAAGCTGGCTTTCATCTTCTCCGGCTTCTCGGAAATCGACGACGACTTTTACGAGGAGCTCGAGGAAGTCCTCATATCCTCCGACATCGGGGTCCAGACGACAGAGGACATCCTCGATGACCTCCGGACGATGGTGAAAGAGCGTCACATCAAGGAGCCTGCCGACTGCCGGGAACTTCTGATTGAGTCCATGAAGGAGCGGATGAAGACGACAGAGTCTTCCTATGACTATGTCGACAAAACTTCCGTGGTCTTCGTCGTCGGCGTGAACGGAGTCGGCAAGACCACCACGGTCGGCAAACTGGCCCAGAAGCTCAGGAAACAGAAAAAGAAAGTCCTGATCTGCGCCGCCGACACCTTCCGGGCAGCTGCTGTCGAACAGCTGACCGAGTGGGCGAACCGGGCCCAGTGCGACCTCATCAAGGGTTCTGAAGGCAGCGACCCCTCCGCCGTAGTCTTCGACGCGGTCTCCGCTGCAAAAGCCCGCAGGGCGGATGTCCTTCTCATAGATACCGCCGGCCGCCTTCATAATAAGAAAAACCTCATGGCCGAGCTTTCAAAGATGAACTCGGTCATCGACCGGGAATACCCGGATGCCTACCGGGAAACTCTCCTGGTCCTTGACGCGACGACAGGGCAGAATGCCCTCGTCCAGGCGAAGGAATTTTCGGAGGTCACGGATATCACGGGCCTCGTCATGACAAAGATGGACGGCACCGCAAAAGGCGGTATCTGTGTGGCCGTCGAAAACGAGCTCCACATACCGGTCAAATACATCGGAGTCGGGGAGAAGGTCGAGGACCTCGAGCGCTTCAATGCCGACCAGTTCGTGGACGCCCTTTTTGCAGAGGAGGAAGAATAATGCTGACAAAGAAGGATTTTGACGAGGCCTACCGGATTGTTTCCGAAGTGACTACGGAGACGAAGCTCATCCACAGCGATTTTTTCTCGCAGGAGTCGGGGAACGAGGTCTATCTGAAGCCTGAGAATATGCAGGTGACCGGGGCTTATAAGGTCCGCGGCGCCTACTACAAGATTTCCACCCTCTCAGATGAGGAGCGGCAGAAGGGCCTGATTACGGCCTCCGCCGGGAATCATGCCCAGGGCGTGGCTTTCGCTGCGAAGAAGTACGGGGTCAAGGCCACGATTGTCATGCCGACGACGACTCCCCTCATCAAGGTGAACCGGACGAAGTCCTACGGGGCAGACGTGGTTCTCTGCGGGGACGTTTATGACGAGGCCTGTGACAAGGCTCTGGAGCTTGCGAAGGAGCATGGCTATACCTTTATCCATCCCTTTGACGACCCGGCTGTGGCGACCGGTCAGGGCACCATCGCCATGGAAATTTTTAAAGACCTGCCTCTGGTGGACATTATCCTCGTTCCCATCGGCGGCGGCGGCCTGGCGACCGGTGTTTCGACTCTGGCCAAGCTCTTGAATCCGAAGATCAAGGTCTACGGCGTGGAGCCTGCCGGGGCGGCGTGCATGAAGGCGTCCCTTGCCGCCGGAAAGGTCACGACCCTGCCCACGGTGAACACCATTGCCGACGGCACGGCGGTCAAGACCCCGGGTGAGCACATCTTCCCCTATATTCAGAAGAATATCGACGACATCATTACAATTGAGGACGACGAACTGATTGTGGCCTTCCTCGACATGGTGGAAAATCACAAGATGATTGTCGAGAACTCCGGCCTCCTTTCCGTGGCAGCGGCTTCCCATCTGAAAGAAAAGGGAAAGAATGTGGCCTGCGTCCTCTCGGGCGGGAATATGGATGTCATCACCATGTCCTCCGTCGTTCAGCATGGCCTGATCATGCGGGACCGGATTTTCACGGTTTCCGTCCTCCTTCCCGACAAGCCCGGAGAACTGGCGGCCGTGGCAGAGACCATCGCGAAAGAGCAGGGGAATGTCATCAAGCTCGAGCACAATCAGTTCGTCTCCACGAACCGGAACGCGGCCGTAGAGCTGCGCATCACCCTCGAGGCCTTCGGCACCGACCACAAGGAGCAGATTCTTTCTGCCCTGGACAAGAAGGGCTATCGGCCGAAGATTGTCCGCACATCCCTTTGAATTCGCGGCACCTGATATTTCCACCATTTTTGGACAAAAATTTTTCTCACCATCTTGGGCAAAATTTTTCACGCCATCTTTCGACAGAATATACTTTGGCAGAGCACACGTTTTACAGGTAGGTAGATTTTGGCAGAGAAGTACGACGCATCGTCAATTACGGTCCTCGAGGGCCTGGACCCGGTCCGCAAGCGGCCGGGCATGTATATAGGAAGTGTGACCCAGAAGGGCCTGAACCACCTGGTTTACGAGATTGTGGACAATTCCGTGGATGAGCACCTGGCCGGGTACTGCAGCCGGATTACGGTCACCCTGGAGGCGGACGGCTCCTGCACTGTGGAGGACAACGGCCGCGGCATCCCTGTGGAAATGCACCAAAAGGGCGTCTCCGCCGAGCGGGTCGTTTTTACCACCCTGCATGCCGGCGGCAAGTTCGATGACTCTGTATATAAGACCTCCGGCGGCCTGCATGGCGTCGGTTCCTCTGTCGTCAATGCCCTTTCCACTTACCTCGATGTCCAGATCAGCCGGGACGGGAATATCTATCATGACCGCTATGAGCGGGGAATTCCGGTGCAGAAGCTGGATATGGGCCTTTTGCCCATCATTGGAAAGTCAAAGACCACGGGGACGAAAATCAACTTCCTTCCGGATCCGGAAATCTTTGAAAAGACCCGTTTCAAGGAGGACGAGATCAAGTCCCGTCTCCATGAGACAGCCTATCTGAATCCGAACCTGACTATAGAATATCGGGACCTCAGAGGGGAAGAGCCGGACATAGAGGAATTCCATGAGCCGGAGGGAATCCGGGGCTTCGTGAAGGACTTGAACAAGTCCTCCGAGGTCTTTCATGAGGTGGTCTACCTCTCGGGAGAGAGCGAGGGCATCCAGGTGGAGATTGCCTTCCAGTTCGTGAACGAGTTCCACGAGAATGTCCTCGGTTTCTGCAACAATATCTACAATGCCGAAGGCGGAGCCCACATCACGGGCTTCAAGACCGCCTTCACCCAGGTCATCAATTCCTATGCCCGGGAGCTTGGAATTCTCAAAGACAAGGACCAGAACTTCAACGGGACGGAAGTGAGAAACGGCATGACGGCCGTTGTTTCCATCAAGCATCCGGATCCCCGTTTCGAGGGCCAGACGAAGACGAAGCTGGACAATCAGGACGCAGCCAAGGCCGTGGCCAAGGTCACTTCCGAAGAGGCCGTCCTCTACTTCGACCGGAACCTGCCGGTTCTGAAGACCATTATCGACTGTGCCGAAAAGGCTGCAAAGATTCGAAAGTCCGAGGAAAAGGCCAAGGCAAACCTGCTGACGAAGCAGAAGTTTTCCTTTGATTCCAACGGCAAGCTGGCGAACTGTGTCTCGAAGGAAGCCCAGAAGTGTGAGATCTTCATTGTCGAGGGTGATTCGGCCGGCGGTTCCGCGAAAACCGCCCGGGACCGCATGTATCAGGCCATCCTTCCCATTCGGGGAAAGATTTTGAATGTCGAGAAGGCTTCCATGGACAAGGTCCTGCAGAACGCCGAAATCAAGACCATGATTAATGCCTTCGGCTGCGGCTTTTCCGAGGGCTATGGCAATGACTTCGATATTTCGAAGCTCCGCTATGACAAGATTATCATCATGGCGGATGCCGATGTGGACGGGGCCCATATCTCTACATTGCTCCTTACATTATTCTACCGGTTCATGCCGGAGCTCATCTACGAGGGCCACGTCTATATCGCCATGCCGCCCCTCTACAAGGCCATTCCCAAGTCCGGAGACGAAGAGTACCTCTATGACGATGTGGCCCTGGACAAGTACCGGAAGACCCACAAGGGTTCCTTCACCCTGCAGCGCTACAAAGGCCTTGGAGAGATGGACCCGGAGCAGCTCTGGGAGACGACCCTGGACCCGGCCCGGCGGAAGCTGAAGCTGGTCCAGATCGAGGACGGCCGCATGGCCTCCGATGTGACGGAGCTTCTGATGGGAAATGATGTCACCCCCCGAAAGGATTTCATCTACAAAAACGCTAGTGAAGCAGAGCTTGACGTCTGAGAAGGATAGGTAATATATGCCGAGAACGAAAGCGCCCGAGGCTGTCCCCTCCGGCGAAATCATTGAAACCGAATATTCCTCCCTCATGAAGAAGTCCTATATCGACTACGCCATGAGTGTCATCATCGCCCGGGCCCTTCCCGACGTGAGGGACGGCCTGAAGCCGGTCCAGCGGCGGACCCTCTATGACATGTATGAGCTGGGGATCCGCTGGGACCGCCCCTACCGGAAGTCCGCCCGTATTGTCGGCGATACCATGGGCAAGTACCATCCCCACGGGGATGCCTCCATCTATGACGCCTTAGTTGTCATGGCCCAGGACTTCAAGAAGGGCCTGCCTCTTGTGGACGGGCACGGAAACTTCGGCTCCATCGAGGGTGACGGGGCAGCGGCCATGCGGTACACCGAGGCCCGCCTGCAGAAGATTACCCAGGAATACTTCCTCGGAGACCTCGACAAGGACGTCGTTGACTTCATGCCGAATTTCGACGAGACCGAGAAGGAGCCGGTGGTTCTGCCGGTTCAGATTCCGAACCTCCTTGTGAACGGGGCGGAAGGCATCGCCGTCGGTATGGCTACTTCCATCCCTCCCCACAATCTCAGTGAGGTCATCGACGGCTGTATCGCCTATATGAAGGATCCGGACATCAATACGAAGCAGATGATGCAGTATGTGAAAGGGCCGGATTTTCCGACCGGAGGCATTGTCTGCAATGCTTCAGAGCTGGAGGAAATCTATTCGACCGGGGTCGGAAAACTCCGCCTCCGGGGAAAGACAGTAGTAGAGCAGGGCAAGAACGGAAAGCCCCTTCTCGTTGTCACGGAGATTCCCTACACCATGATCGGGGCCGGCATCGGGAAATTCTTAAACGATGTGGCAAAGCTGGTCGAGACCCGGGAGACCACGGATATCACGGATATCTCGAACCAGTCCTCCAAGGAGGGTATCCGCATTGTCATCGAGCTCAAGAAGGGGGCCGATGTCGAGGCAGTAGAGAACCTCATCATGAAGAAGACCCGGCTGGAGGATACCTTCGGGGTCAATATGCTGGCCGTGGCCGACGGGAAGCCGGAAACTCTGGGCCTGGTACCCGTCATCCGCCATTCCGTAGAATTCCAATACGAAATCTGCACCCGGAAATACAATACCCTCCTTGCCAAGGAGCGGGAGAAAAAGGAGATACAGGAAGGCCTCATCAAGGCCTGTGACTGCATTGATCTGATTATCGAAATTCTCCGGGGAAGCAAGACCCGGCCCCAGGCCAAGGACTGTCTGGTGAACGGGGTTACCGAGGGCATTCGCTTCAAGAGCGAGACCTCAAAAAAGGATGCGGCGGCGCTTCATTTCACGAACAAGCAGGCCGACGCCATCCTCGATATGCGTCTCTACCGCCTGATCGGGCTTGAGATTGACGCCCTTCGTAAGGACTATGCCGAGACCATGGCGAATATCGCCTCCTATACGGATATTCTCAGCAACCGGTCTTCCATGGCGAAGGTCATCATTTCAAACCTGAAGAAGCTCAAGAAGGAATTCGCAGCTCCCCGGAAGACCGAAATTCAGGAAGTAGGAGAGGCTGTTCTCATTGAAAAACCGGTGGAAGTGACCGACGTCTATACGGTCATCGACCGCTTCTTCTATGCAAAGACCATAGATGAGGCCACCTATGAGCGGAATACCGAGGCCGTGGAGGCCGATGCCCGCTACCTCTTCCATGTGAAATCGGACGACCGGATTGCCATCTTCACAGAGCGGGGAAATATGCATATCCTCAAGGTCTCCGACCTTCCCGCAGCGAAGCTCAGGGACAAGGGAGTGCCCATCGACAATGTGTCGAATTTCGACTCCTCCCAGGAAGAGGCTGTTTTCCTGGAGCCCATTTCCTCCCTGCTTACGGAAAAACTTCTCTTTGTGACGAAGAAGGGGAATATCAAGGTAGTTGATGGCAGTGAATTTGACGTGAGCCGGCGGACCATTGCCGCCACGAAACTGATGGAGGGAGATATCGTCCTTTCCGTCTTCGTCCATGATCCGCAGTCTTCCATTATTTTCGAGTCAGACAAGGAATACTTCCTTCGGATTGCCTCAGCTGAGATCCCGGAAAAGAAGAAGGCCGCTGTCGGCGTCCGGGGCATGGACCTCACGAAGGGGGACGAACTCAAGGCGGTCTATATGCTGCCTGAAGGAGGGACCATGTCCGTTCCGGTCCATGAGCGCAAGGTCCTGCTGGACCACCTGAAGATTGCCGGCCGGGCGACCAAGGGCAGCAAGAAATAATTGCCAGGCATACTGTGAAAGCGCAGGAAGAGAATTGTCTGAAGGGCCGAATGGTCTGCGGAAAGGGAACCCATGAAAAAGTATCGGAATATCTTTTTTGACCTCGACGGAACCCTCTTCAATATCCGGCCTGGCATTGCCCACTGCATAGAGTACACAGCCCATGAACTGGAGCTTCCGGTTCCCGACGATGCCACAATCGATTCCATGATTGGCCCTCCGCTCGGTGATTCCCTGGCGGACAAGGTCGGTGTCCCGAAGGAAGAAGTTTCCCACGCCCTTTCTATCTGGCGGGGAGAGTACACCCGGGTGGGCTGGTCCATGTGCGAGCCCTATCCTGGCATTACTGAGGCAGTGAAGAGCCTCAAAGAAATGGGCTTTCGCATTTATACGGCCACATCCAAAAACGAACATGCGGCCCGGATGATTTTGAACGAAAAGGGCCTGGCCCCTTATTTTGACGATATCTGCGGGGCTTCGGAGGACGGGAGCATAGACAAGAAGGCGGATGTCATCGCCCTGGTGGCCCGGCGGAATACCTCGGTCCGGCTTACTGAATCCGTCCTGATCGGGGACACCTTTTTTGACTGCGAGGGGGCAGAAAAGGCCGGAATCGATATGGTCGGAGCCGGCTGGGGCTTCGGTGACGAGGCAGAGCTCCTGGAGAACGGTGCGATAACAGTTTTTCATAAACCGGTGGAACTTGTTCCTTTTTTTACAGAACATCTGGCTGAGTGAGGAGGGAAAGTATGGCTGCGAAGAATGAAAAAAAAGAGAAGGCTGATACCAATTTCTTCGGCATGATGGCCCAGATCATGATTTCGTCTCTCTTTGTATTGACAGGGGCTCTCATGCTGTTTGTGCCCGGCATGAAGAGCCTCTATTTTCTATATGTGACATCCGGCGTCCTTCTCGTGGCCGGGGCTTGGCTCATGTTCCGCTTCTTCCTGAAGAAGGGCTACCAGCGGATTACGGATTACAACTTCTCCATCGGGGTTTTGGTCTTTGTCTTCGGCGTCGTCGTTCTGATCCGGGCCGGGGAGATGACCGAATTTTTTACCAGTCTGATGGGAATTCTGATTGCCATGGAAGCCGCCATTCTGCTGCAGCTGGCCATTCAGATTATCGGCCTTCACGGCAGATCCTGGCCCCTGCCCATGATTTCAGCCATCCTGGTTCTGGCCTTTTCTCTTCTGGTGCTGACAGGATATAAGAATATCTTCAAAATCAATCAGCAGCTTTTCTATATCTTCCTCTTCATCGCCGGCCTTCTGGGGCTTCTTTCCCTGATTACGGCCGCCGGCCGCAGCCACTCTTTCAAGAAGGAAGAGGAAGCCAGGAAAGAGTCCCTTCGCTCTGATGTCGAAGCGGACTATTTCATTACCGACGAGCCTGCCAGAAAGCCGGAGGCAGTTCCCGGGGAAGAGACAGAGAGTCTGCCTGACGGCAAATGAACTCCGTCTGCTTTCTGATGAGGATGAGAAGAAGTGATATTTACTGCTTTTAGTATACAATCATGGATACAGTGAAGGTACTGCAGGAAAAAGACTGCCGCTTCCTTGGGGTCTGCAGGAAAGACTTTCCCCTGGTCCTGGAATGGTCTGCTTCCGGGGTGGAGTTTTTTACGGCTGCCTGTCAGGCCACGGCTGTCATCGAAGGCAGGGGAAATGCTTACCGAGACGCCAATATTTCCTATCTGGGCATTTTTGCAGACGGGCAGTTTGTGAAAAAGATCCCGGTCGGGCGGGGGAGAAAGAAATACTGCCTCTTTGAACAGGAGAATAATCACAGGGTCCTTCTTCGCATTGTCAAACTGACGGAAGAACAGTATGATTCCCTTGTCATTGATTCGATTGAGGCAGATGGAGAATTCTGCTGCCCGGAAGGGCGCAAGCGTTCTCTCTTTTTCATAGGGGATTCCATTACCGCTGGATACGGTATTGAAGACATAGATGGAAGTCGTGTTTTCTCCACAGCTGAGGAGAATGTGACACAGGCTTATGCTTACCGGGTGACCGGGCTTCTTGATGCGGACTCTCAAATCGTCTGTTCCAGCGGAGACGGCATTATCTCCCGCTGGATACCGGAAGAGGAAGACGCCCCCAATACGGACCGCCTTCTGCCGGATATTTTTCCTTTTTCTGAGGTCCGTCCGGCGTCGGCCCTGGTCTCCTATGTCGGAACGAATGATGCCTCTTATATCCGGGGACGGAAGGAGCGGGAGAGGAGATTTCTCACTGCCTATTCCGCTTTCCTGCGAAAGGTGCGGATGACGCTGGGAAATCCGCCTGTTCTGCTGCTCAGCGGGGCCATGGAGACTTCAATGAATTCGCTTCTTCCGGGACTGGCTGAAACAGAAGGGTATGATTATCTTCAGTTTCCGCTTCAGGATACCCTTGCTGACGGCTTTGCCACGGATACCCATCCGAGCGCGAAGACCCATGAAAAGATGGCCCGGCTGCTGGCGGAAAAGCTGCAGAAAATTCTGTCCTGGTGAGTGCATGGAAAAAAAGTATTCGGTTTCCTTTCAGAATGAAGCAAAACAGTCCATAGAGAACCAGTATGACAAGCTGACTCATGTAGAGCAGAGCGTTGCCGACTTTTTCATCGAGAACAAGCAGGAAGGGGATTTTTCTTCGAAGAATGTCGCCCGCCTTCTCTATGTCTCTGAGGCAACTCTTTCCCGCTTTGCCAAGAAGTGCGGGTACAAGGGCTATCGGGAATTCATCTATGTCTATGAGAAAGACCTGGAGTTTGAGCGGGCCAGCGTCAAGAAGGAAAAAGACGTTGAGCTTTTCACGAAGAAGGTCAAGGACTCCTATCAGAATCTCTTGAATGACAGCTTCAAAATGCTGGATGACAATCAAATCCGCCGGATTGCCCTGATGTTCGGCAGCTACCGGCGGGTGCTGGTCTTTGGCACAGGCAGCTCCGGCTATGTGGCCCAGGAGTTCCAGCTGCGCTTCATGCGTATCGGTATGGACGTGGCGGCCGTTACCGATTCCCAGATGATCCGGATGAGTGCGGCGTTGGCAGGAACCGATACCCTGGTGGTGGCCATTTCCCTCAGCGGCCGTACGGGCGATATCCTCGAGAGCATCCGGATTGCCAAGCGGGGAGGGGCGGCCGTTATCTTCATCACTTCCAATACGGAAACGGAGGAATGCAGCCTCTGCGATGAGGTGGTCAAAGCAGCTTCCATCGAGAATCTCGACGAGGGCACGAAGATTTCCCCTCAGTTTCCCCTGCTGGTATTGATTGATGTCCTCTATTCCTACTATTTTGCCAACGACTTCTATTTCAAGGCCCAGAAGTACAAGGATACCCTGATAGCCATCAAGGGAACGGAAGGCGCAGAAGAAAAAAAGGGAGAATAATATATGTTTGAACGATTGTACCTGGGCGTAGATATCGGCGGCACCGCCGTGAAGCTGGGACTTCTGACAGAAGAAGGAAGTCTGGTGGATACCGCTTCCTATCCGGTGAATTTCGACGGATATGAGACCCCGATTCTTCAAACCGTGCTGCAGAGGTCCAGGGAGTTTCTCTCTTCCCATACAGATGTCGTTCTGCGGGCCATTGGAGTTTCAGCCACCGGTGCAATCAATTCCCGGGAGGGAATTGTGGCCGGTACGGCCGGACATATCAAGAACTGGCTGGGCAGCCGGATCAAGGAAGAAATGTCGGCTGAATTTCAGGCCCCCACTTTTGTATTAAACGACGCCAACGCGGCGGCCCTGGGGGAGGTCTGGCTCGGGGCGGCGAAAGACAGGCAGAATGTGGTGGTTGTGACGATTGGTACCGGCGTCGGCGGCGGGGTCATTACGGACGGCCATATTCTTCTCGGACGGGACGGCTTTGCCGGGCATCTGGGGCATTTCCCCATTCAATGCGAGGGAGAGGCATGCACATGCGGAAACACGGGCTGTCTTGAGCACTATGCCTCCATGACGGCCCTGGTCCGGATGGTGACCGAGGGGAAAGAAAAGGGAAAGCTTTCCTTTCCACCGGAGGACATCAATGGCCGGACCATCTTCGAAGAAGCAGGCAGGGGCAATGAGGGGGTCCTTTGTGTAATCGACAAGTGGACTTCCTATCTGGCCAGCGGCCTGGTCGGTTTCGTTCATGTTTTCAATCCGGAAATGCTTCTATTAGGCGGAGGCGTCTCTGCCCAGCAGGAACTTTTCATCCGCCCTGTCCGGGAGAAGGTACTGAAAAAAGCCATGCCGAATTTTACCCGGGGCCTGGTAATTGACGCCTGCCGTCTGGGGAATGAGGCCGGACTGGTCGGGGCTGTGTACTATACCCGGCAGAACGGACAGTAAGAACATTTCAAAAAAGAGAAAGACGGGAAGCACACCAAATATCGTGTGCTTCCCGTCTTTCTTTCGTATAGGAGGAGGATAGATGATTATTTTTCTTCCGGAAGGGCGGCTTCATCGGCAACGACTGTCACATGGGGATGGAGCTGCAGAATCGAAGCGGGCACCTGAGGGGTGACCGGTCCGTAGAGGGTCTTCCTGAGGGCATCCGCCTTGTCGGCCCCGGATACCACCAGAAGAATATGACGGGCGGTCAGGATATTCCGGACGCCCATGGTGATGGCATAGCGGGGAACTTCGTCGATATTGTCAAAGAGGCGGGAGTTGGCCTCAATGGTATTTTCCGTGAGTTTCACCTTGTGAGTTCCCGTGGGGAAGGAGTCGCTGGGCTCGTTGAAGCCGATATGGCCGTTGTGGCCAAGGCCCAGAAGCTGCAGGTCCTGTCCGCCCAGAGAATCGATCAGTTTGTCGTAGCGGGTGCATTCCTTCTCGATGTCATCGGCGCTGCCGTCCGGGACGTGGGTATTTTCCATGTCGATATTGATATGGGAAAAGAGATTGTCCTTCATGAAGTAGTGGTAGCTGTTGACATTTTCTGCGGTGAGGCCGCAGTACTCGTCGAGGTTGACGGTTTTCGTTTCGGAGAAGTCGATGTCTCCTTTTTCGTACCACTCAACCAGCTGCTTGTAAGTCCCGATGGGGGTGGAGCCGGTGGCCAGGCCCAGGACTGCGTCGGGCTTTGCAATGACGTAGGCCGAAATGATATTGGCCGCACGGCGGCTGACACTGTAATAATCCTTTTCGCGATAGATCCGCATTTTTTTCCTCCTTAGGAAATCACTCAAATGTATCCAAAAGTATAGGGCATTTTTTCTGAAAGTAATTTCACAAATAGGACATAATTTTCCCTCTTTCTGCAAGGCCCTTTCTGAAAGGCCCGCAGATATTGAACAGGAGGAAACCCATTGGTATAATCCAGACATTGAAGCATTCAGAGAGGAAAGGGAGAGTCTCATGAAGCTTTCGTTTCTAGCTTGTCCTGAAGAATTGAAAAATGTGCTTTCCGAATCAAGGGCGATTTTGGGTGATGCTGTTTCTGATGACGGCACACCCGTTTCTTTTTCAAAGAGTACGAAAGCGGGATATTCCGTTACAGATTCCGGAGACCATATTGAACTCAGCTATCACGACATCCCTTCCTGCTGCCGGGGGCTTCTGTATCTGGAATCCGTAGAGAAGGCTTCTACTGTTTCCGCAGAGAGAGCTTTCCCTGCTTTCGGCATCATGCTGGATGCTTCCCGAAATGCGGTTCCCCGGGTGGATACCGTGAAGCAGGTCATACGAAATGCCGCTTTCATGGGTTATTCCTTCGTCGGCCTCTATATGGAGGATACGATGGAGACGGAAGGAGAGCCTTATATCGGCTATATGCGGGGAGCTTATACAAGAGATGAACTGAAGGAACTCGATTCCTATGCGAAACTTTTCGGCATGGAGCTCAGGCCCTACATTCAGACCCTTGCCCACATGAACCAGATTGTCCGCTATCAGGAATATGAAGAGATTACCGATACGGATGACATTCTTCTGGTGGGGGAAGAGCGGACGAAGACCCTGATTGAGCATCTGATCGCCGCCATCGCCGGGAGCTTTTCCACAAAGACCATCAATATCGGCATGGACGAGGCCCATATGGCAGGCCTGGGCAAATACCTGGACAAGCACGGCTTCCGGGACCGGACAGCCATCATCCGGGAACACCTCGACATGGTCCTATCCATCTGCGAAAAGTACGATCTGCATGCCCAGATGTGGAGCGACATGTTTTTCCGCCTGGCCTATCAGGGCGAGTACTATGTGAAAGATGATGCGGTCGCGGAGAAGATTCAGGTTCCGGAAAACCTTTCTCTCGGCTATTGGGATTACTATTCTACCGAAGAAAGCCACTACGATGACATGCTGCAAAAACATCTGGCCATTTCAAAGGACGTCATTTTTGCAGGATGTGCCTGGAAGTGGACTGGCTTCCTTCCCCACAACCGCTATTCCATCAAGGCGGGGAAAGCTGCCCTTTCTGCCTGCAAAAAAAACGGGGTTCAGGATGTTGTCATTACCTGCTGGGGGGATGACGGGGCGGAGGCCAGCGTCTTTTCGGTACTGCCGGCCCTCTTTGCCGACGCCAATGAAGCATATGGGAATTGCCTTCCGGAAGCAGCTTTCGAGCGCCTTACAGGCATTTCTTTTGAGACGTTTCTGGCAATTGACGACGGAAATCCCTACATAGAAAGCGGGGAGACCCACAACAATTCCAGCAAGTATCTTCTCTATAACGACCCTCTGCTTGGCATATTTGATTCTCTGCTGAGAAAGGACGCGGGGAAGAAGTATGAAGAAGCCGCAGAGCGGGCGAAAAAGGCACAGAGCGGGCCTTATGCCTATATCTTTGAGTCCGCAGCAGACCTGGCTGAAATATTAGTCATGAAGGCTGACTTCGGGGTCCGGCTGAAGAAAGCCTATAAGGCCGGTGACCGGGGCGCCCTTTCAAATCTGAAAACAGAGGCCGGAGAAATCTTAAAACGCCTGGAGACCTTCTATCAGGCCTTTCGCAGACAGTGGTACCGGGAGAACAAGCCCTTCGGCTTTGAAGTGCAGACCATCCGTCTGGGCGGTCTCATGCAGCGCTTCCGGGACCTTACGGAAATCCTGGAGGATTACCTCTCGGAGAGAACAGAGGAAATCCCGGAATTGGAGATAGAGCACAGGCCCTTCCACTATACGGATGAAACGGATATGGCCACGGTCAATTACAATCTGTGGATCAATACGGTATCCGCAGGAAAAATCTGAGCAAACAGCGGCGACGCTTTTGCATATAAAAAGGAATCATTAAAGGAGGTAACACAATGAAAAAGAAGGTACTCAGCGCTTTGCTCTGTGCAGCCATGGCAGTGACTGCTCTGGCCGGCTGCGGTTCTTCCAGCAGCTCATCCAGCAGCAGTTCGTCCAGCTCCGGTTCGGATGCGGGCGCAGACAGCACGGAGACGGCGGAAAGCACGGGCGACACCACTCTCGAGTTCTGGACCATCGACCTGAAGGCATCTTTCGGAGATTTCTTCAACAATATGATTGCCCAGTATGAGAAGGACAATCCCGGGGTCAAGATCAACTGGACGGATATCCCTTATGACGATATGCAGTCCAAGCTCGTAACGGCGGTTGCCGGCGGCACGGCTCCCGACGTCGTAAACATGAACACCCAGATGGCCCTGAATCTGGCCGGCGAGGATGCCCTCGTGGACCTGAACAAGGCAGCCAGCGATGAGCAGAAGAGCATCTATATCCAGGATCTCTGGAACTCGGCAAAAATCGGTGATGAGGTCTATGCTTTCCCCTGGTATGCATCGCCCGATATTATGTTCTACAACAAAGACCTTTTTGATCAGGCCGGTATGGAAGTGCCCAAGACATTCAATGAGGCCCTTTCCGAGTGCGAGGAATTCTACAACAAGACCGGGGCTTATCTCTTCATGCCCGATGAGTTCTTCAACCTCCTCATTGAGGAGAATATCCCCATCCTGAACGATGACAGCACGGCAGCTGCTTTCAACACCCAGGACACCATCGACCTTCTGAACAAGTACAAGGAGTTCACCGACAAGGGTGTCATCTCCAAGACCAAGTGGGGCGACTGGGATGAGTGCCTGAAGCTCTTTGAGTCCGGCAAGCTCGCCATCGTAAGCTCCTCTGGTTCTTCCCTTTCCAGAATCAAGGATGAGGCTCCCGATATCTATGAGAAGGTTGCCATTTCCACCCCTCTGACCGGTTCTACAGGTCTCAGCCGCAACCCTCTGATGAACCTTGTCGTTCCCAAGGCCAGCAAGAACCAGCAGGCAGCCATTGACTTCGCAGCCTATGTGACAAACGATGACAACCAGCTTGCCTTCTGCAAGGAAGTTTCCATTTTCCCTTCCACGACAAAGGCCAGCGAGGATCCTTTCTTCACATCGGATACGACTACTCTTGAAGGCCAGGCCAGCGCCATGAGTGCAAAAGCCAGCCTGACCTCCCAGGACTTCTCGCTGAGTGTCGCAAACCAGAACGATATCCAGACGGCAATCGACAAGGCCTATGAGGCAGTCATCATCAACGGCGATGACCCGGCAGCGGCCCTTTCCGATGCAGAGGCGTCTGTAAACTCACTGCTGAAATAATTTCCTTCGGCACCAAAAGACATATTATTTCTGCTGCAGTTCATGATCTTTGACCTGCAGCAGGGCTTTTCCGGGTACCATAGCCTGGAAAAGCCGTACCGCAAACTTCCTTTTTGCAAGGAGTGAAAATATGGGAGAAAAGACAAAAGGACAGGTGATGAGGACGCGGCGGGAGACAGCCAAAGCCTACCTCTTCATGGCTCCGGCCCTGATTATAGTCATTGTATTTACCATTGTGCCCATTATCGGAAGTCTGATTCTGATGTTCTTCGACTATTCCGTTCTGGGAGAGACCCGCTTCGTCGGTCTGGACAATTTCACCAGAGCCTTTCACGACAAGGAGTTTTTGATTGCCCTGAAGAACTCAATCCTCTTCGTCGTCATCGTTCCGGTCATCCAGATTCTGTCCATTTTCTTGGCCCTCCTTGTCAACCGGAAGCTGCCCGGAATGAACGTTTTCCGGACCCTTTTCTATATCCCGGTCGTCACTTCCATGGTGGCCGTTTCCATTATCTGGGGCTTCATCTTCGATACAAACGGGGTCATCAATACGGCTTTTCAGGAGTGGGGCTGGATCAAGATGCCGCTGCCTTTCCTGGACGGGAAATTTTCCGCCATGCCCTGCCTCATGTTTATCACGGTCTGGCAGGGACTCGGCTACTATATGATGATGTATCTGGCCGGTCTGCAGAGCATACCGGAGGAACTTTCCGATGCGGCCCGGATCGACGGGGCCAATAGCATTCAGACCATTTTCCGGATCAAGATTCCCCTGCTCAAGCCCTATGTCTGGCTCTGCACCCTAAACTCCGTGATTTCCGCCATCGGTGTATTCGATGTCGTCTTCGTCCTGACCCAGGGCGGACCCAACAATGCCACGATGGTCATCAATTACTACTCCTACACGAAGGCCTTCGGCGATTTCCAGTTCGGTTACGCGGCGGCCATCGGCATGATTCAGGCCGTGATTACGACGATTATCAGTATTGTCGTCTTTGTCTATGGAAAGAAAGGAGGCATGAACAACGATGAGTAAGACAAAAATTCCCAATCGGAACCGGATGAGTCCGAAGAAAATTGCCGGCAATGTCTTCACCTATGTGCTTTTGGTCCTCATTGCCATCCTCTGTGCCGGGCCTTTCATCTGGCTTCTGCTTTCCTCTTTCCGGACCGGGGCCAATATTTACGACCTGCATTTTTCCGCCTCCCAGATGAGCGTCTCCAACTACAAGGGAGTCGTGGAGTACATGGACCTGGGCAAGTATGTGGGGAACACCCTCATCATCACAATCGGCGGGATTGCCATTGACGTGATTTTTTCCTCCCTCTGTGCCTATCCCCTGGCCACGATGGAGTTCAAGGGCAAGAAAATAATATTTTCGATTCTGGTTGCTACGATGATTATTCCAGCTGCGGCCGGCATGATCATCAACTACCTGACGATTGCCCACATGCATCTTTTAAATACCATGCTGGGAGTCATCCTGCCCGGTTCCGTCAGCACCTTCAGTATCATTCTCATGCGGCAGGCCTATCTGGGAGTTCCCCAGAATCTCATCGATGCAGCAAAGATTGATGGGGCGGGAGAGCTTACCATCTGGAGAAAAATCATGATCCCCTGCATAATGCCCAGTGTTTCCACCATCATCATCTTTGATTTCATCAACAACTGGAACGCCTTCCTCTGGCCCATTATCGTTCTGCAGGACCCGGACAAGTACCCGATTGCCACAGCCCTGCAGTATCTGAACGGCTCCTTCAGCTATAAGTTCGGCTATGTGGCAGCCGGAACCATCATATCCATTGTGCCGGTTCTTCTCGTCTTCATGTTCTGTCAGAAGAACTATATCGAAGCCGTAAGCGGAGCGGTCAAGGGCTGATGAATAAAAAATGCGCTGGGATGAGGTGTAATTTTGGATATGACTGAGCTGAGACAGCTTTCAAAGCAGGACCTGGAAAGGGCTGCGGAAATCTGCGCCGGAGCAATACCGCCGGAATTTCATGTGAGCCGGCAGAAGCTCCTGACAAATCTCTTTTCCGATCCGGACTTTTCGCCGGAAGCAAGCTTTGCGGCCGTGAATCCGGCCGGGAAAGTGCTTGCCTTTGCCGGAGTGAAGATTTCCTCCAACCAGGAACTCTATCCGGATACAGCCTGGATTTCCATCATGGCGGTAGACAGGGAAGTTCAGGGACAGGGGCTGGGAACCCGGCTGATGGAAAAAGTCCTTTCCGTCCTTCAGACAAAGGCAATCAAACAGATTTTTCTAGGGATGGATTTCAACAATTTCTTTTCCGGAATTCCGGCTCCGGATGAAAGAAAAGCGGCATTCTTTGAAAAATTCGGTTTCGTGGTAAGTGCGGGAGAGCACTATGACCTGGAGGCAGATATTATTCATAATGCCTTCATCGATTCCTTCGATGACTCGGCCTTTGCGGCGGAGTATCCGGTTCACCTGTTTCACGGGGAAAGAGAAAAAGTCCTGGATTTTCTGCACCGGGAGTTCCCCGGCCGATGGGAATATGAATTCTCAGAGGCCCTGCAGGAGAAGAAGGATTTTGATGAAATCGTCGTGCTCTGGAACCGGGATGAAACGGAAGTCGCAGGCTACGCAATGCTGCACGCCGAGCGGGACGCCGAGGGAAAAAAGACCGGATACGGCGGCCTTGGCCCCATCGGCATTGCAGAAAAAATTCGCGGCCATCATGTCGGGGATTATATTCTCCATGAGGGCCTCCTGCAGCTTCGGAAAATCGGGGTAGAGACCGTGAATATCGACTGGACCATCCTGAAGGATTTTTACGGCCAGTTCGGTTTTGAACCGGCCCGTATCTATCGCGCCGGAGTGATTCAGAAAGCATAGGGGCAAAAGAGGTTATGAAAAAGAAAATCGTGCTGCTGCCTCTGGACGAGAGGCCCTGCAACTTTCTTTATCCCGGAAGGCTGTTTTCCAATGAAGAGATCGAGCTTGTTCTTCCGGCAGCACTCGGAAACAAGAAGCATGCTGCGGATACCTCTGCCATCCGGGACTTTCTCCTGCAGGAATGCCCGGATGCGGATGGATTGATTCTCTCCATGGATATGCTCCTCTACGGAGGACTGATTCCCTCCCGGATTCATCATGAGGACAGGGAGGTCCTGACAGAGCGGATGCGTTTTCTCCGGGACTTGAGGAAGGAAAATCCGTCGCTTCTCATCTATGCCTTTCAGGTCATCATGCGCTGTCCGGCCTACTCGAGCTCCGATGAGGAACCCGACTACTACGAAGAGTATGGGAAAGAAATCCACGATGCAGGAGAAGCCGTCCACCGAAGCCATCTGGGCCAGGGAACGAAAAATGAAGTGGCCTATCTTCTGAAGAAGGTCGACAGCGCCTGCCTGGACGACTATCTTTCGCGGCGGGAAGTGAACCGCTATCTCAATGTGGAGACCCTGCAGTATGTGCGGGACGGAGTCATCGATGCCCTGGTGATTCCCCAAGACGATTCCGGGGAATACGGCTATGCCGCCATGGACCAGACCAGTGTCCGGAAGAAAATATTTGAATATGGCCTGGAAGACCGGGTTCTCATGTATCCTGGTGCGGATGAGGTGGAACTGACCCTCCTTTCCCGCATGATTAATGTATTTCAGGGAAGATGTCCTTCCGTATACATTAAGTATGCCAGTGAAGAGGCGGCTTCCCTGGTCCCCCTGTATGAAGGGGCCATCCTTTCCAGCACTCTGAAATACCATATCATGTCCGCCGGCTGCTGTCTTTCCGATACGGCAAAGGATGCGGATATCGAGCTCCTCGTGACGGCCCCGTCTTCCCATATGCAAGAAGCGGTGAACTGTCCTTCTTTCCGCAAGGAATACTGTGCCGACAGGGCACTGCCGGAACTCATTGCCTTTGCCGGGGACCAGCTTTCCAAAGGCAAAGTGGTCACGATTGCAGACAATGCCTATGCCAACGGGGGAGATCTGGAGCTCATCCGTATGCTGGACCGGACAGGCCTTCTGATGGAGGTTTCCGGCTATGCCGGCTGGAATACCTCGGCCAACACCATAGGCACGGCAATTGCCGAAGGGGTGGAGGGCCTGTACTTCGAGAAAGGGGAAAAGAAAAAGAATTTTCTCCTGGAGCGGTATCTGGAGGACGCAGGCTACTGTACCATGGTTCGGCAGAAGGTGACCGACCGGCTTCCCGCTGACATGAATTATTTCAATGTCCGGGAAGAAGAGGGGACGGCAAGCCAAATGGTCTATGAGGGGATTGAGGCCTTCGCGGCGGAATATCTTCCCTCTCTTTCCGGAAGAATCAGGGATTTAGTTGTATCCATGCCCTGGAAGAGGATGTTTGAAGTCAACCTTTCGGCCAGGTATGAATAGAAGGAAAGCACAAAGGAGTGCGAAATGAATGATGTTCTACAAAAAGTCAAGGGCGGCCTGATTGTTTCCTGTCAGGCTCTGCCGGAGGAGCCCCTGCACAGCTCCTTCATCATGGGCCGAATGGCCTTTGCCGCCAAAGAGGGCGGGGCCGTCGGCATCCGGGCGAACAGCGTGGAGGACATACTGGAGATCAGGAATAATGTAGATCTTCCCGTCATCGGAATCATCAAGGCTGTCTACGAAAACTCGGAGGTTTACATTACGCCTACGGAAAAGGAAGTGGAAGAGCTCATTGAAAAGGCCCATCCGGAGATCATAGCCTTAGACGCTACGGACCGGTTCCGGCCCGATGGGAGCACGATTTCCACCCTGTTTCCGAAAATCAGGGAAAAGTACCCGGACCAGCTTTTCATGGCTGACTGCGCCTCCTATGAAGACGGCATGCGGGCTCAGAAACTGGGCTTTGATCTCGTCGGAACGACCCTCTGCGGCTATACGGCGGACACGAAGGGGACGAAGATTCCCTCCTTTGACCTCATCCATCATCTGACAAGTGACCTGTCCGTGCCCCTCATTGCCGAAGGCGGTATCTGGGAGCGGGAAGACCTGCAGGAGGTCTTCAAAAACGGGGCCTTTGCCGCAGTCATCGGAACGGCTGTCACCCGGCCCAGAGAAATTACAAGGAGATTTGTCGAGGCCATATCATGATTATCAAAAATGCGGATGTCTTCACGGAAGAGGGCATTTTCAAGAAGCGGGAAGTTTTTATCGACGGGGACAGGTTTGCGGAAAGTGCCGGCGGAGAGACTATAGACGCCTACGGCTGTTACGCGATTCCAGGCCTTGTGGACATCCACCTGCACGGGTGCCGGAATGTGGACTTTTCGGACGGTACTCTTGATTCAATCCGGGGAATCACCACATATGAGGCTTCCCAGGGGGTGACTACGGTGGTTCCGGCCACCATGACTCTGCCGGAAGAGACGCTCATGAAGGTTTCCAAGGCCGTCAAAGAATACCGGGAGAATTTCAATCCCGCTTCCGATGAGGCCGAACTTTTCGGCATCAATATGGAAGGCCCCTTCGTATCAAAGGAAAAGTGCGGGGCCCAGAATCCGGCCTATCTCCACGACCCGGATTATGAGATGTTTTCCCGTCTGAATGAGGCTTCCGGCAAGGCCATCCGTCTCTGCGACATTGCCCCTGAGCTTCCGGGCGCCATGGACTTCATCGAAAAGGCGAAGAAGGATACAGTCGTTTCCATTGCCCACACGACGGCAGACTATGAGACGGCCCGGGAGGCCATCGAAAAAGGCGCTTCCCACGTCACCCACCTCTATAACGCCATGCCCGGCATCCACCATCGAAAGCCCGGCGTCATTCCGGCCGCAGCGGAAAATGACGGTGTGACAGTTGAGCTCATTGCGGACGGGATTCATATCGAGTCTTCCGTCATCCGCCTGACTTTCCGTCTCTTCGGCAGGGAGCGGATTGCGCTGATCTCGGACTCCATGATGGCGACAGGCCTTCCGGACGGGGAGTACGCTCTGGGTGGTCAGCCCGTCACGGTCAAAGGGAAACTTGCCACTCTTCACGATGGGACGATAGCAGGCTCTGCCACGAACCTCATGGACTGCATGAAGAATGCGGTTTTGTCTGCCGGGATTCCCCTCTACGAGGCTGTTTATGCGGCAACTGTCACTCCGGCCAAATCCGTGGGCTGCTACGACCATTCCGGCTCCATCACGCCCGGAAAGCCGGCCAGCCTTGTCCTTCTGAAGAAGGGAACTCTGGAGACAGAAGCCGTTTTCCTCCGGGGACGCCGGATCATATGAATATTCCCACGGTCCGTATGGCTTTCATTGCCGTCGGGCCGTGTTTTTTTTGCAAAAAATCGACGATTGTTCTCGAATAAATACAAAAAATCCCTTGTATTTGGGGAGCAAGAAAACTAATATAAGCATTGTTGATTAGCACTCCAATTTAATGAGTGCTAACAAATTGAAAAACAATCAAGGAGGCTACAATCATGAAGTTAGTTCCGTTAGCAGACAGAGTTGTCTTGAAGCAGCTGGAAGCTGAAGAGAAGACGAAGTCCGGTATCATCCTTACATCCAGCGCCCAGGAGAAGCCCCAGGAGGCTGAGGTCATCGCTGTAGGCCCCGGCGGAGTTGTCGATGGCAAAGAAGTGAAGATGGAAGTCAAGAAGGGCCAGAAGGTCATCTACTCCAAATATTCAGGCACTGAAGTCAAGCTCGACGAAGAGAAGTACATCATCGTCAAGCAGTCCGACATCCTCGCAGTCGTAGAGTAATACACCTGCTGCAAATATTTCTGCAATGCAAAAGTGAAGAAATCTTCCCATATGTCTGTGGAAGGGCAGATGGAGGGCTTGCAGAAAAGTGGTTGTTTTATATTAGTCATAAGGAGAAATCATCATGGCAAAGGAAATTAAGTACGGGGCTGAGGCGCGTGCCGCTCTCCAGTCCGGTGTTGACCAGCTTGCAGATACCGTCCGGGTAACCCTCGGACCCAAAGGAAGAAACGTAGTTCTCGATAAGTCCTACGGCGCACCCCTCATCACAAACGACGGTGTGACCATCGCAAAGGACATCGAGCTCAAGGATCCCTTCGAGAACATGGGCGCCCAGCTCGTCAAGGAAGTCGCTACGAAGACGAACGATGTAGCCGGCGACGGTACTACGACCGCTACGGTTCTGGCCCAGGCCATGGTTCAGGAAGGTATCAAGAACCTCGCAGCCGGCGCCAACCCCATCGGTCTCCGCAAGGGTATGAAGAAGGCTACGGACAAGGCGGTTGAGTCCCTGAAGTCCATGAGCCAGAAGGTCAAGGGCAAGGAGCAAATCACCCGTGTAGCTGCCATCTCTGCAGGCTCTGAGGAAGTCGGCGACATGGTTGCCGATGCCATGGAGAAGGTCGGCCACGACGGTGTCATCACCATCGAGGAAAGTAAGACCATGCAGACCGAGCTCGACCTTGTAGAAGGTATGCAGTTCGACCGCGGCTATATCAGCGCTTATATGTGCACCGATATGGACAAGATGGAAGCCGTTCTTGACGATCCCTACATCCTGATTACGGACAAGAAAATTTCCAATATTCAGGAGATCCTTCCTCTGCTGGAGCAGATCGTTCAGCAGGGCGCACGGCTCCTCATCATCGCTGAGGACGTGGAAGGCGAAGCCCTTACCACCCTCGTTCTGAACAAACTCCGCGGCACATTCAATGTTGTCGCAGTCAAGGCTCCCGGCTACGGCGACCGCAGAAAGGAAATGCTGCAGGATATCGCCATCCTGACCGGCGGTCAGGTCATCTCCTCCGAGGTCGGCATTGAGCTTAAGGATGCCACCATCGACATGCTCGGCCATGCCAAGAGTGTCAAGGTCGACAAGGAGAACACCACCATCGCTGACGGCGCAGGCAAGAAGAAGGATATCGAGGCCCGTATCAACCAGATCAAGAATCAGATTGAGACGACCACATCCGACTTCGACAAGGAGAAACTGCAGGAGCGTCTTGCAAAACTCGCCGGCGGCGTAGCTGTCATCCGTGTCGGCGCTGCAACAGAGACCGAGATGAAGGAAGCCAAGCTTCGTATGGAAGACGCCCTGAACGCTACCCGTGCGGCAGTCGAGGAAGGCATCATCGCAGGCGGCGGCTCCGCTTATATCCACGCTCAGGATGAGGTCAAGAAACTGGCCGATACCCTTGAGGGCGACGAGAAGACCGGCGCTTACGTCATCTACAAGGCTCTGGAAGCTCCTTTGTTCTACATCGTAAAGAATGCAGGCCTTGAGGGCGCAGTCGTCATCAACAATGTACGGTCCGGCAAGGTCGGCTATGGCTTCAACGCAGCTACCGAGGAGTACGGCGACATGATCAAGTCCGGAATCCTCGACCCTGTTAAGGTTACGAGAAGCGCACTGCAGAACGCTACATCCGTAGCTTCCACCCTGCTCACCACAGAGTCTGTTGTCGCTGACATCAAGGAACCCGAGTCGGCAGCACCCGCTCAGGCAGCTCCCGGAATGGGCTATTGATGAAAGGTGCCAGATAACCAGGCTTCTTTCCATTAGTCATAAGAATAATATGGACCGGTCCGAAAAGGGCCGGCCCTTTTGTTTTTGCGCACGAATTGTGGGATTTGGCGGGCAATTGTGTTATAGTTGAAGAAATCCGGGAAACTCTTCTTTCCCGGAAGAAGCTTTTCCAATTTTGACAGGGGAAAAGAGGAGAGGTATTTCATGAAGCGTTTTTCTGAGCGGATTCTTGCAGTGGCGGCTGCGGCTCTTGCTGCATTTTCATTGACATCCTGCGGGAACGGCACTTCCGGCAGCGGCAGTGCTTCCTCTGCCGGAGGCGATTCAGCAAACAAGGACAAACCCGTCTGCTGGTTCAACCGGCAGCCCTCGAACAGCGTCACCGGCGAGCTCGACGTGAATGCCCTGAACTTCAACGACAAGACTTACTATGTGGGCGTTGACGCGGAGCAGGGGGCCGAGCTGCAGGGAACCATGATCCTGGACTATATCAAGGCCCACGAGAGCGATATTGACCGGAACGGGGACGGGATTGTGGGCTATGTCCTGGCCATCGGAGATGTCGGCCACAACGATTCCATTTCCCGTACCAGAGGGGTCCGGAAGGCTCTGGGGACGGCTGTGGAGCAGAACGGGGAAATCGATTCTGCCCCGGTCGGCACCAATACGGATGGAAGTGCAGCTGACGTCACGGACGGAACGGTTGATTCCCTTACAATCCGGGAGATTGCCAGCACGGAGATGAAAAACGCGGCCGGGGCCACCTGGGATGCGGCGACAGCCGGCACTTCCATCAGCAATTGGGCTTCCTCCTTCGGGGACCAGATCGACCTCGTCATTTCAAACAACGACGGCATGGGCATGGCCATGTTCACGGCCTGGTCCAAAGATAACCATGTGCCCACCTTTGGTTACGACGCCAATTCCGACGCGGTGGCGGCTATTGCCGAGGGCTACACCGGGACCATTTCCCAGCATGCGGACGTACAGGCCTACCTGACCCTGAGGGTCCTTCGAAATGCCCTTGACGGGGCGGATATGGATAACGGAATCGGGAAGGCGGATGAGGCCGGAAACGTCCTTTCCTCCGACGTATACCGGTATTCGGCCGACGAACGGTCCTACTACGCCCTGAATGAGGCAGTCACGGTGGACAATTACCAGAACTTCACGGATTCCTCCAGGGTATACGATGCCGCTTCTCATCAGCTCGATGACAATGCCCACCCGACGAAGAGGGTATGGCTGGATATATATAATGCCCAGGACAATTTCCTTTCCTACACATATCTGCCTTTGCTTCAGAACTACGATGACCTTCTGAATCTGGATGTGGAGTATATCGCCGGGGACGGGCAGACCGAGGCCAATACCACGAACCGCCTCTCGGATCCGTCCGCCTATGACGCCTTCGCCTTCAACATGGTTAAGACCGACAATGCTGCTTCCTATACCTCCCTTCTGAGTCGGGATTGATAAATTTCAAATTTTTGAATGACAATCCGGGCAGTCTGTAGCAGAAAAGCCCCTTTTCGGCCCTTTCTTTCGGCCCGGAAATTTGAATGCAAAAATAGAATGTGTTAATATTAGACCCGCGTGTGGATGCGTATCCTTTTTGCGTTTCCGCCGCGGGTTTTATTCGTTCTTTCGAAAGTGAGTTGTTATGGGAAAAGTTGCCATTCTCTGTGACACCAACTGCGGAATCATGAAGGCGGAAGCGGAAACTCTGGGAGTTTTCATTCAGCCCATGCCTTTTTATATCAATGACGAGCTTTTTTACGAGGGCGTGAACCTCTCCCACGAGGATTTCTATGAGCGCCAGACTTCCGGGGCCCGGATTACAACTTCCATGCCCCTGGTGGGCGACGTCATGGACAAGTGGGACGAGCTCTTAAAGGACTATGACGAGGTCGTCTATATTCCCATGTCAAGCGGCCTTTCCTCTTCCTGCGAGACAGCGGCTATGCTGGCAGAGGACTATGACGGCCGGGTTCAGGTCGTGGACAATCACCGAATTTCTGTCACACAGAAATTATCAGTCTATGAGGCCGTATCCCTGGCCAATGAGGGCAAGTCTGCAAAGGAAATCAAGGATTATCTCGAAGCCCACCGGGGAGAGTCCCATATCTATATCATGGTCGACACCCTGGAGTACCTGAAGAAGGGCGGGCGGCTGACCCCTGCCGTGGCGGCCCTCGGGACACTTTTCCACATCAAGCCGGTTCTGCAGATTCAGGGAGAGAAGCTGGATACCTTTGCCAAGGTCCGGACCCTGAAGCAGGCCAAGGCCGTCATGCTGGACAAGATTGCGAAAGACATGGACGAGGACTTCCATGACAAGGCCGGAGAGGGCTGCGTCATTTCCATTGCCCATACCCAGAACCGGGAAGAGGCGGAGATCTTCCGCCAGGAAGCGCTGGAGCGCTTCCCGGATCATGACATCGCCATCGATCCCCTTTCCCTTTCCATTGCCTGCCATATCGGCCCGGGCTCCCTTGCCATCACGACATCGAAGTCCTTCATTTCAAAAATCCGCGAGACGGAGACGTCTTCTGAGGACAAGTAGTATTTTTGCACCCTGCCGGGCCTTTCCGGCAGGATTTTTTCGGTGATTCCGGCCGTATTTTCGGCCGATCCAAATATATAGTTTTACATTATTTTCTAAGGAGAAGAAAAATGGTCAGAGCAGTAGTCGGTGCGAACTGGGGAGACGAAGGAAAGGGCAAGATCACGGATATGCTCGCTGAGCAGGCGGACATCGTCATCCGCTTTCAGGGCGGCGCCAATGCCGGACACACGATTGTGAACGAGTACGGCAAGTTCGCCCTCCATACCCTTCCGTCCGGTGTCTTCCACCAGAACATCATGAATATCATCGGAAACGGTGTCGCCCTTGACGTGGAGAAGGTCGTGGCCGAGATCAAGTCCCTGACGGACCGGAATGTTCCGGCTCCCCACCTGATGATTTCCGACCGGGCCCAGGTTGTCATGCCCTATCATGTCCTCTTCGATCAGTATGAGGAGGAGCGGCTGGGCAAGGCTTCCTTCGGCTCCACCAAGTCCGGTATAGCCCCTTTCTATTCGGACAAGTATGCAAAAATCGGCTTCCAGGTCAGTGAACTCTTCGACGACGATATCCTCCGGGACAAGCTTTCCCACGTCCTCGTTCAGAAGAACACCCTGCTCAAGTACCTCTACAAGAAGCCGGAAATCGACCCCGAGGACATGATGAAGACCCTGCATGAGTACCGGGACCTCATCAAGCCTTATGTCGGCGACGTTTCCGCCTACCTCTATCAGGCACTCAAGGAGGGCAAGACCGTTCTTCTCGAGGGCCAGCTCGGGACCATGAAGGACCCGGACCACGGCATATATCCCATGGTTACCTCTTCCTCGACCCTGGCTGCCTACGGGGCCATCGGTGCAGGTATTCCTCCCTATGAGATCAAGGACATCGTGGCGGTTACGAAGGCCTATTCCTCCGCAGTCGGCGGCGGTGATTTCGTCAGCGAGATTCTCGATGAGAAGGCAGCCGATGAGCTTCGGCATAGAGGCGGTGACGGCGGAGAATACGGGGCTACGACCGGTCGGCCCCGCCGCATGGGCTGGTATGACTGCGTGGCTTCGAAGTACGGCTGCCGCCTGCAGGGGGCTACCGAAGCAGTTCTGACCGTCCTCGACTGCCTGGGCTACCTCGATGAGATTCCTGTCTGCACGGGCTACGAAATTGACGGAAAGGTTACTACCGATTTCCCCGTCACCGCAAAGCTCAACAAGGCAAAGCCCGTCTATGAGACCCTGCCCGGCTGGAAGTGTGATATCCGGGGCATCAAAAAGTATGAGGACCTGCCCGAGAACTGCCGGAAATATATCGAGTTCATCGAGAAGCATATCGAGTGCCCAATTACCATGGTTTCAAACGGCCCGGCCCGCGAGGACATCATTTACCGCAAGTGATTTTTTAGAATAATGTAGAACAGAAAATCCCCGGCCCTGGTGGCCGGAGATTTTTGCGTCACAATATCTTCACAATGGAATAGTAGAATGCCTCCTGTTTATGAAATAAAGAATGGAGGATTTCATTTTGGTAGAAGTCAAGCACCTGCGGAAGACCTACGGGGACAAGGCCGCCGTATCGGATATTTCCTTCACCCTCGAAAAGGGGCGGATTTACGGTCTCCTGGGCAGGAACGGGGCCGGCAAGTCCACGACCATGAACATGATGACCGGGTACCTGGCCCCGGATTCGGGCGATGTAACGATTGACGGGCACGATATTTTTAAGGAGGCGACAGCGGCAAAAAAGTGCCTGGGTTACCTCCCCGAAATTCCGCCCCTCTATAACGATATGACGGTGCGGGAGTACCTTCTCTTTGTATCCCAGCTCAAGGGCCTGAAAAAGAAGGGGGAGCGCCTTGCAGAGGCGGAGCGGGTGGAAGGCCTCTGCGGTGTAACAGATGTCTCATCACGCCTGATCAAGAACCTTTCCAAGGGCTACCGGCAGCGGGTCGGCCTGGGCCAGGCCCTGATTGGAAATCCGGAGCTCATCATCTTAGATGAACCCACAGTGGGCCTCGATCCCAAGCAAATCCAGGAAATCCGCGAGCTCATCGCTTCCCTGAAGGAAGACCATATCGTCCTTCTTAGTTCTCACATCCTTTCCGAGGTCAGCGAGATCTGCGACCACATCATCATCATCGATAAAGGCCGGGTCCTCCTGAAGAGCGATACGGGAAACATTTCTTCTTATACGAAGCGGGCGGAGACCGTGGAAGTTACGGCCCTTGGTAATACAGAAACGGGTGAAAGCGCCCTTTCTGCCCTGGAATGCATTTCTACTGTACAGACAGAGGCCGGGGCGGAAGAGGGCTCGGTGAAATTTACCGTTACTGCCGCTACGGGCGCCGCGGATATCCGGCCCGAAATCTCGAAAGCTCTGGCGGCAGTCGGCCTTACGATTCTTGAAATGAAGAAGGTGGGCGACTCCCTCGAAGACGTCTTCCTGGAGCTCACAAAGCCCCAGGAGGCGCCCGGAGAGGAAGGGGGCGAAGACCAGTGAAAGCCATCATCAAGCGGGACTTCATCAGTTCCTTTCATAACGTGACAGGCTGGCTCTTCCTGGGCGTGAACCTCCTGTTCTTCGGCATCTACATGACCCTCTATAACCTGTCGGCCGGCTATTCCTCGATCGCCTACCCCCTGTATTCCCTGACCATCGTCTTTGCCATGATGACCCCGGTCCTCACCATGCGCTCCATGGCGGAAGAGAAAAAGACCCGGACGGACCAGCTCCTGCTGACGGCTCCGGTTTCCGTCCCGGGCATCGTCCTTGGAAAGTTCATCGCCCTGTCCCTTTTCCACTGCATCATCTGCGGGGTCATGGCGGTGACTCCCCTGGTCCTTTCCCGCTACGGGGACGTGTCCATGCCCATGAACTACCTGGGTCTTTTCGGCTTCTTCCTCTACGGACTGACCTGCCTTTCCATCGGCCTTTTCATCTCTTCCCTGACAGAGAATGTGGTGATTTCCGGCATTGTGACCTTTGTCGTCCTGTTGCTCGGCATCCTGCTTCCCTCCATCGGGCAGAATCTGGGCCTTTCGGGAGCGGCCGGTGTCCTCTTCAACGCCTATGACTTCACGACGCCCCTGAAGGATTTTTATAACGGCATCCTTTCCTGGCGGCATGTAGTCTATTTCGCCTCCATCACCTTCCTGGCCCTCTTCCTGACCTGCCAGGCGGTCTACAAGCGCCGCTACACGGTCTCTGTCAAGCGGCTGGCGGCTTCGGCCTTTTCATCTGGTGCCATAGCAATAGCCATCGTCGGCGTTCTGGCTGCCAATATCGTCATGACTTCGGTCGTACCGGATACGATGACGGACGTGGATCTCACGGCGAAAAAATATTATTCTCTCACAAGTGACACGGAAAAATTTCTGAAAAGCTACGATACGCCGGTCACCATCTACGTGGTCGGGAAGAAGGCGGACGTGAACGAGACGGTGCAGAAGACCCTTGCGAACATCCACCAGAAAAAGAATAATATAAAAATCTCCTACGTGGACACGGCCAAGGAACCCACCTTCGTTTCCACCTATACGGACCAGGACCTCTCCACCAACAGCCTGATTCTGGTCCGGGAGGACGAAGAAGGGAGAAACAAGGTCATAAGCTCCGACAGCCTCTTCTCCTATACCTATGATTCCTCCTACCAACCCACTGTCAGTGGTTACGACGGGGAGGGGCAGATTGTGAGCGGCCTTACCTATATCGCCTCCGATGACCTGCCGAAAGTATACCAGCTGACGGGCCACGACGAGACGGCCCTGTCCGGCGCCTTTTCGGACGCTATGGAAAAGGCCAATTATGAAGTGGATTCCCTGAACCTGCTATCAGCGGACGAAGTGCCGGCCGACTGTCAGATGCTGATCATCAATGCTCCCCAGTCGGATTTTTCCGCCGATGACGTGGCAAAACTGAAGAAATACTATGACAATGGCGGGAAACTCTTTGTGGCTCTGGACTTTGCTTCCTTTTCTTCCGAGCCCAATCTCAAGGACTTCCTGAGCGCCTACGACATCACGGCCCATGCGGGCGTCGTGGCGGAAACGGCAGAAAACTACTACTACAACAGTCAGTTCTTCCTCCTCCCCAATGTGGAGACGACGGATTTCACAAGCGGCATCAACGGAACCCTGTCCGTCTTTGCCCCTTATACGGTGGCCCTGACTCATGGAGAAGACGGGGACATCACCTATACGGACATCCTGACCACATCGGACAAGGCGATTTCAAAAGCTGCCTATGCCGACCGGGAGAAGATGACGGACCAGAGCATTCTGACCGGGTCCGTGACGGCGGAAGAGGGGGATGAGACCGGAAAGTTCGACGCCGGCCTTCTGGCAGCCAACGGGGAAGAGGGCGAGCTCTTCGTTTTCGGTTCCACCTACATCTTCGCGGATTCAGCCGATTCCTACGTCTCCGGCCGCAACGGGAAGCTCTTCTCCCAGATCATGACTTATGCGATTCCGACGGAGGGGGACATTGAAGGGGTGGTCATTCCGACCAAGGAATACGACGCCACCTACCTCACGGTCTCGAACGGCCTGATCCGCTTCTACGGCCTTTTCTTCTCCGTTTTTCTGCCCCTGGTCCTGATTGTCGCAGGCATTGTGGTCTGGGCTGTCCGGCGAAAGAAATAGAGTAAAGATTTTTTCTACGGAGAATAATGTAAAACAAAAAACCTTTCCAGAGTCTTGCAGAGGCTTTGGAAAGGCTTTTTTTACAAGGATGCAGTAGAAATGATTTACTGTTTGTCCTCTATATCTTCTTTGAAGTCGGTGAAATTCCGGTCCCGCTTGTCCTCGGGGGTGTGATTACGGAGGGCTCGTGTCAGTGTGTCCTCGGTGCCTCCCCGGAGAAAGATGGAGAGAACATAGATGATGACCGGGACGATGACCGTGAGAGCGATGGAAACCATGAGCCACTTGGACCAGTTCGCATTCCCGGACAGGGCGATGACGATTGTGGCCGCATAGAGGGCGACTAGGACGATGACGCCGACTAAGGCCGTGATTCTTCTTATTTTTTCTTTCATGGGGTACCTCCGCAAAGCCTTGAAAAACAAGGCAACTTGTGATATATAAAGACAGTTGGCCTGTAAAGAATGCTTTACATACCCCGCGGCAGAATGTTTTTATGAATGCCGCGGCAACGCACCTACTATAGCAGAAATGAGGATGAATTCAAATGACATTATATGAGAAATGGACCGCGGAAGCCTATGACGAGAAGAAGGGCAAAGACGCCCTGCAGAAGTTCTGGAAGGACTATTTCGAAATCGAGAAGGGCATCTACGCCGAGCTCCTAAAGAATCCGGACGAGGAAGTGAAGGGCTCTGTCAAGGATCTGGCCGAGAAGTACAATACTTCCGTCTTCAACTTCACCGGCTTCCTTGACGGCATCAACGATTCCCTGGTCGAGAAGAATCCCCTCGAGACCATGGAAGAGGATACGGTCGTATCCCTGAAGTTCGACAAGGAAAAGCTCTACCGGAACATGGTAGCAGCTGACGCCGACTGGCTCTACAACCTCCCCGCCTGGGACTCCATCTTCACCGAGGAAGAGCGCCACAAGCTCTACCTTGTCGAGAAGAAGTCCCACACCTTGCGCCGGACTACGAAGAAGGTCGGCCGGAACGACCCCTGCCCCTGCGGAAGCGGCAAGAAGTACAAGAACTGCTGCATGAAGAAGGACCAGGAGGCCGAGCGCCAGGCCATCAAGGACCTGCAGGAAGCCTGAGAAGCATCTCATGAATAATATAAAGCGCCGACAGTTTGCTGCTGCCGGTGCTTTTTTGTTTTGCAATAATTATTGCAGAAGTCCTTCCATATCCCTGTAAAAGCCTGGGTAGGAGATGACCGCACAATTCGGATTGTCGAGGATGTTGGCTTCTCCCAGGGGCAGGGAGGCTGTATAGAAGGACATGGCAATCCGGTGGTCGTCATAGGTCTTGATGTCCGTCGGATGCAGGGGAGCCCCGCCTTCAATGACGAAGCCGTCGTCAGTCGGCTCAATGTGCCCGCCCATTGCCCGGAGATTTTCTGTCACCGTATCGATGCGGTTTGACTCCTTGACCTTGAGCTCGGAGGCGTCTTTTACCACGGTCTTTCCGTCTGCATAGGCCGCGGCCACGGCGATGACCGGAAGTTCATCAATGAGGGCCGGAATGAGGGCTCCTTCCACGGTGGTTCCGTGGAGGAAAGAATACTCTACATGCAGGTCAGCCACGGCTTCCCCGGAGACTGTCCGCTCATTCAATAGTTCAATGTCTGCTCCCATGGCCTTATAGACCTCAAGGATGCCGGCCCGGGTGGGATTGATGTTGACGTTTTCAATGACGATATCGGAACCTGGCGTAATCAGGGCAGCCGTCAGAAAGTAGGCGGCACTTGAGATGTCGCCCGGGACCCGGATTTTCTGGCCGTGCAGGGGGGAGCCCGGAGTGACGGTCACTTCATTATTTTCCGACGAAAGCTTTGCTCCGAAGGCGGAAAGCATGAGTTCCGTGTGGTTCCGGGAAAGGGCGGGCTCCCGGACTGTCGTCTCCCCCTTTGCATAGAGTCCGGCCAAAAGGATTGCTGATTTCACCTGGGCCGAGGCCACAGGCGAGTCATAGGTGATACCGTGAAGCTTTGAGGGGCGGATGACCAGCGGGGCGCAGCCATTATTCTTCTCGGAGGAAATGTCGGCTCCCATCAAAGACAGGGGCTCGATGACCCGCTTCATGGGCCGCTTCTCGATGGAGGCATCCCCGGTCAGGCGGCTTTCGAAGGACTGCCCCGAAAGAATTCCGGAGATGATCCGGGTCGTGGTGCCGGAGTTTCCCGTATAGAGGGTTTCAGAAGGCTTACTAAGGCCGTGCAGTCCCTTCCCGTGAACTACTACCTGGTCTCCGATTTTTCCGTCTCCCAGGTCCTCTGTCTCTATTTCAATTCCCATCTGCCGGAAGCAGGCAATTGTGGAGAGGCAGTCGGCCCCGGGCAGAAAGCCCGTGACTTCCGTCGTTCCTTCCGCCAGGCTTCCGAACATTATGGCCCGGTGGGAGATGCTTTTGTCCCCGGGAACTTTGATTTTTCCCTTCAGTGCTTTCATTGCATTTTCCTTTGTTTCTATCGGTGCAGGGTGTATCCGTGGGCCGGAAGCAGGGCGGCTGCTGCGTCCATGGCATTTCCGTCATAGAACTCGACATGGAGGACGCCGGCTTCGAATTCCCGGTTGTGAACAACCCCGATATTCTTAAGGCTGATGGAATGTTCCGCCAGGAGGGTGGAAATCTTTGCAATGGCTCCGGTCTCGTCCTTGATATCGATATTGAACTCGAAGACAGGGGTGACGGCTCCGGACCGGCGGATTTCGATGGAATCCCGGAACTCCTTGCTCTCGGAAAAGAGGGCCTTCAGAGCTTCTCCATCCCGGGCCTTCAGAGCCTTCCGGTAGCCTTCCACCTCTTCTTCAAAGGAGGGGAGGAGTCTTAAAATTTCATCCCGGTTTTCGAGGAAGATTGTCTCCCACAGGGCGGGGTCGCTTGATGCAATGCGGGTGATGTCCCGGAAGCCGCCGGCCGCAATGGCTTTCATATGCTCTTCCGGCCCGTCGGTCTTTGCCAGGAGACGGACCAGGGAAGAGGCAATGATGTGGGGGACGTGAGAGACGGCTGCCGTGGAAAGGTCGTGCTCCTCCGTCGACATGACCAGGGGGACGGACTTCAGGGCTTTTACGAATTCCGCCATATCGGAAGTGAGGGTGTCCGGGCACTCTTCTGTAGGTGTCAGAATATAATAGGCATTTTCCAGAATCAGGGGGTCGGAATTTGCATAGCCGCCCTTTTCCTTTCCGGCCATGGGATGGCCGCCGATGAAGCGGGCGGACAGACCATAGCCCCTGGCTGCTTTCATAATGCCGCCCTTGACGGACCCCACATCCGTGATGACGGTTCTTTCCCCGGTGAGAGAGGAGAGCTCCTTCATATAGGAAATATTGGTGTCCACCGGGGCACAGAGGATGATGAGGCCACAATCGGCAAAAGCAGAGAGGGGCAGTAGTTTTTCATTTGCAATAATGCCGTCTTCGAAGGCAGCTTTTACAGTGCCTTCCGAGTGGGCAGTTGCGATGATTTCAGTCTCAGGGAAGGCGGATTTGACAGCCTTTGCCATGGAGCCCCCGATCAGACCTAAGCCCAGAAAGCCGATTTTCTTCAGATTCAGAGTATTCATGGTCCCTAGTATACCTTTTTCCGCGTTAAATTGCGAAAGATAATCCACTTTCAAAAAATGTCACAAAAAAAGAGCACTTGATTTATGAAAATTGGAGAGATTGACTAGAAGACAGGCCTGCGCTATATTATCATAAAATAGTTTTATAAAAGTCCTTTCCGTAAATCAGGGGCAGAAGGGATTTCCTTTTACAAAAGGGGACCAAAAACCATGTCACAGCAGAGCATTCAGGAATCCGGCCGCAGGCGTCTGACCCGCAACCGCATCTTCCGCTATATCTATGATCAGCCATCCGCAGTCAGCAAGGCACAGATTGCGGATTCTCTCGGCCTTTCCCTGCCCACCATTCATCAGAATATCAACGAGCTTCTGGATCTGGGTCTAGTGCGCCGGGGACCGCTTCTGGCTTCGACCGGCGGCCGGCCGCCGGTAGCCTACGAAGTTCCGGGCGATGTCCGCTACTGCGTCGGAGTTTCCGTTACAGCAAACCACCTGCGCTTTCTGCTTACTGACCTGAGACAGAATGAAATTGCCTATCGGGAGGTCCCGCTGGCCACGCTAAAGGCAGACGATATCGGGAAGGAAATCCGCAGCAATCTCGACCCTTTCCTTACGGAATACGATGTGGACAGGAAGAAACTTCTGGGCGTCGGAATCACGATCCCGGGCATTGTAGATCAGGAGACGAAAACCATCCGCTTTTCCCCGACCATGAAGATGAAGGATATGCGGCTGGAAAAGATCAGCAGCCATATTGATTTTCCTGTTACATTTGAAAATGACAGTGTCTGTGCCGGCTTTGCCGAATGGTTTTCGAAAGCTCCCGAGCAGAAGAGCCGAAACTTTGCTTATCTGCTGCTGGAGAACGGCATTGGAGGTTCCCTCTTCCTGAACGGGCGCCAGTATTTCGGCAACGACCACCGGAGCGGGGAATTCGGCCATATCTGCGTGGAGCCGGGTGGCCGGGTATGCAACTGCGGCCGGAAGGGCTGTCTGGAAGCCTACTGCAGTGCCCTGCGTTTCACCCGTGACCTGGGCATTTCCATCGATGAATTCTTCGGGGAGATGGAGAAGGGAAATCAGGAATACCGGGAGCTCTGGGATGATGTTCTTCACCACCTGGCCATAGGCATTGCGGACCTTCGTATGGCCTTTGACTGCGATATCACGCTCGGAGGCTTTGTGGCGGACTACATGGAGCCCTATCTTTCCAAACTCAAGAAACTGGTCCTGGAGCAAACCCCCTTTGACGAGGAACCGGACTTCATATCTATCGGCCGTTTCACGAGCAAGGCTTCCATGATGGGCGTGGCTCTTCACTTCACAAACGAGTTTCTGCGCGGGATTTGAAAGCTTATTTTTATAAGTTCCGCTGGAAGAAAGCGGGCATATAGACCGCCTGTATTTGTGAAAATTACACTTGTCAAGGAAAATTTGAGAAAATGGTCTCGAAAAACTATACAAAATGACGGAACCAAATTTGATGAAATTGCCATATTTGGTGTTTTTGACCAAAATCATCTTGACGCTTCCGAAACATAGGACTAATATAAAGACACTTTAGAAATGCAGTTTTACAAAAGTACTTGCAATGGGGCAGGTACCGAAGAGGTAAAACGCAGAACTCAAAGGAGGGTATAGTACTTATGAAAAAGAAACTTTTGTCACTGATTCTGGCAGGAACGATGGCCTTCGCCATGGCAGCCTGCGGGAGTACCTCCGGAAGCACATCTTCCGACAGCAGTGCAAGCTCGGACAGTTCAACATCATCCGATGCTTCAGCTTCCTCCGATTCGACAGCGTCCACGGACAAGACCGTCGGCATCGCAATGCCTACGAAGTCCCTGGAGCGGTGGAACAGAGATGGTTCTTACCTGCAGAAGCAGTTCGAGTCCAAGGGCTACAAGGTTGAGCTTACCTACTCGGACAACAAGATCGACCAGCAGGTCAAGGATATCGAGGGTCTGATCGCCGACAAGGTCGACATCCTCGTTGTAGCAGCCATCGACGGCGAGTCTCTTTCCCAGGTTCTTGCAGATGCGAAGGACAACAATATCCCCGTCATCTCCTATGACCGCCTGATCATGAACACAGACGCCATCAGCTACTATGTATCGTTCGATAACTACACTGTAGGTACTCTGCAGGGCAAGTACATCGTAGATACCCTGGACCTTGACAATGCAGCAGGTCCTTTCAACATCGAGTTCACCGGCGGTGATCCTGCCGACAACAACGCTACCTACTTCTTCAACGGCGCTATGGATGTCCTGAAGCCCTACATCGATTCCGGCAAGCTCGTCGTTCCTTCGGGTCAGACCACATTCGAGCAGTGCGGCACCGCACAGTGGGATACTTCCAAGGCTATGAGCCGTATGCAGAACATCCTTGGTTCCTATTACAGCGATGGTACACAGCTTGACGCAGCTCTCTGCTCCAACGATTCCACAGCCCTTGGTGTTACCCAGGCCATTGAGTCTGACTATGCAGGATCCAACACCGTAGTCATCACCGGTCAGGATGGTGATGAGGCAAACCTGAAGAATATCGTAGACGGCAAGCAGTCCATGACAGTTTACAAGGCCGTTGCAAACGAAGCCGTTGCAACACTTGACCTTGCAGTAGCTATCCTGAACGGCGAGACCCCTGATGAGAGCCTGATTTCTAACTCCGGTTGGGATTTCGATTGCTCCTATGATACGAAGTCTTACGACAACGGCACGGGCATCATTCCTTCTTACCTGCTCGTTCCTACTGTAGTTACAAAGGACAACCTCGATGATGCCCTTGTAACTCCCGGCTACTATACAAAGGACAGCGACGGATACCTTCATCCCGTAGGATGATAAGTTCCCGCAGCTGCTGACAGCAGAATATCTTTCTTTGAACGGAAGAGCGCAGAGCTGTCAAAAGTACAGAGCTTATATTTGAGGCCGCGGGCGGGCAAAGCTTTCGCCCGCGGCCTTTTCCATTGAGGACCGCACATTGATTATTATTCATAATAATGATTCGGCAGAAGCCGGACCAGGTACATGATGTGCGGCAGGAGGTGCAGCTTGGCAGACATTATTCTTGAAATGAAAAACATTGTGAAGGAATACCCCGGAGTTAAGGCCCTGAACAATGTCAATTTCAAGGTGGCGCGGGGGGAAATCCACGCACTGATCGGTGAGAACGGCGCCGGAAAGTCCACCTTGATGAATGTCCTCTCCGGGACGATTCCCTTCGGTCAGTACACCGGGGATGTCGTTTACAACGGAAATATCTGTAAGTTCAATAATATCAAGGATTCCGAAAAAACGGGAATTGCGGTCGTCCATCAGGAGCTGGCCCTGATTCCGGAGCTTACGATTGCAGAAAACATGTTCATGGGCAATGAGCGCGCCAACGGAATGGGCGTCATTGACTGGAACAAGACCTATAAGGACGCGGAAGACGCCATGAAGCGGGTAGGTCTCAAAGAGTCCTCGACCATGATGATCAAGGACATCGGTACCGGCAAGCAGCAGCTGGTCGAGATTGCGAAGGCCCTCTCGAAGAACTGCAAGCTTCTGGTCCTCGACGAGCCCACATCTTCCCTGAATGAGGAAGATTCGAAGATGCTCCTCGACATGCTCTTAGACTTCAAGACCCAGGGCATTACGTCCATCCTGATCACCCACAAACTGAACGAGGTTGCCTACTGCGCGGACAATATCACGATTCTCCGCGATGGCCAGACAATCGAGACCATTCCCAATCCCAATCACAATATCGATGAGGAGCGGATCATCAAGGGCATGGTCGGCCGGGAGATGACGGACCGGTATCCCGAGCGGGTCCACCACGTCAGCAAAGAAGTGGCCATGGAAGCGAAGGACTGGACCGTATACCATCCCGTCTACACGGAGAAGTGCATGGTCGACCACCTGAACTTCAATGTCCACAAGGGCGAAATCGTCGGCTTCTCCGGCCTGCAGGGCGCCGGTCGGACAGAAATGGCCATGTCCCTTTTCGGTAAGAGCTACGGCAGCCATATCACCGGCCAGGAGTTTATCAACGGCCAGGAGGTCCACCTCAAGAACGAGCGGGATGCCATCAATCACGGCCTTGCCTATGCGACCGAGGACCGGAAGACGAACGGCCTCGTTCTCGAGCAGTCCATTGCCAAGAATACGACCATGGCCCGAATGGAGAAGATTGCCAGCAAGTGGCACATCGTCGATGTCCTGAAGGAAAACGACGAGGCGGAAAAGCTGGCAAAGTCCATGCGTACCAAGACCCCTTCGATTCAGCAGGCGGTCGGAAATCTTTCCGGCGGCAACCAGCAGAAGGTCCTCCTTTCCAAGTGGATGTTTGCGGAGCCGGACGTTCTGATTCTCGACGAACCGACCCGTGGTATCGATGTCGGCGCCAAGTATGAGATCTACCAGATCATGAACGAGATGGTGGATCAGAACAAGGCCGTCATCATGATATCCTCCGAGCTTCCCGAGCTTCTCGGCATGTGCGACCGGATTTACGTCATGAACGAAGGGAAGATCGTCGGTGAGTTTACGGCAGAAGAAGCAACACAGGAAAAGATTATGAGCGCAATCCTGAGCTCTGACAGCTCCAAGAAGGAGGCATAAGGTACATGAAAGTCAAAGATTTCATCAAAAAATATACAATGATTCTGGCTCTCGTCATTGTATTCATTCTCTTCACGGCTCTGACGGGAGGCCGTCTCATTTACCCGCAGAATATTTCAAATCTCCTGCTGCAGAACGCTTACGTTCTGATCATGGCCTGCGGCATGCTCCTCTGCATCCTGACCGGTGGTAACGTCGATCTTTCCGTAGGTTCCACCCTCTGCCTGACCGCAGCCATGGCTGCGAAGATGATGGACAGCGGCTTCCCCGCAGCAGCAGCGATTATCTGCTCCCTGGCGGTCGGTGCCCTGATCGGTGTTTGGCAGGGCTGGCTCATCGGCTATATCCACATTCCGCCTTTCATCTGCACCCTGGCCGGTATGTTCCTCTTCCGAGGCATCGCCCGTGTCATCCTGGATTCAAAGACCATCTCCATCATGAATCCTTCCTTCCTGAACCTTTTCACCTCCTATATCCACTTCCCCGGTGAGGAGAACGGACACGTGGTCAGCGCCCTGATCATCGGCATCATCGTCGCTGTCTGCCTGACCGTCTACACCTTCGTTCGCCGGGCTCAGCGGGTTAAGCAGGGCTACAAGGTCGAAGGCTTCGGCGGCGCCATTGCCAAGCAGGTAGTTTTCGATGCATTGATTATTGCTTATTCCTACTGCCTGATGGGCTACAAGGGCATTCCTGTCATGATTCTCTGGATTCTGGCTGTTGTCCTGATTTTCGCCTTCATCACAAGTTCCACCGTATTCGGCCGTTACTTCTACGCAGTCGGCGGCAACGAGAAGGCTACGAAGCTTTCTGGTATCGACCCTCGTAAGGTTTACTTCTGGGCCTACTTCCTGATGAGCTTCCTGGCCGGCCTTTCCGGACTTCTGGTCGGCGCCCGGATCGGTTCCGTCGACGGAAACATGGGCAACTCCTACGAGATGGACGCCATCGCCTCCTGCTTCATCGGCGGGGCTTCCGCATACGGCGGTTCCGGTACCGTTCCCGGTATCATGGTCGGCGCCATCCTCCTCGGCGTCATCAACCAGGGTATGTCTATCCTGGGTCTGCCGGACCAGTACCAGTACGTTGTCAAAGGTGCCGTCCTTCTGGCCGCAGTCGTATTCGATGTCGTATCGAATCACAAGACCGGAAAATCGTGATAGCCTTCTGTTTCGCGACAGTACAGATGTGATACAATTCAGGGCGCAGGCGGGGCAAAAGTCGCCTGCGCCTTTTTGCAGCAATAGGAATCCTGTTTTTTGAAAGGACTTTTCTATGTACTATATCGGAATTGACCTCGGAACATCGGCTGTGAAGCTTCTCTTGATGAAGTCCGGGGGCAGCATTGAAAAAATAGTGTCCCGGGAGTATCCCCTGAGCTTCCCCCATCCCGGCTGGTCGGAGCAGGACCCGGATGCGTGGATTTCCGCCGTCAAGGACGGGGTCCGGGAATTGGCTGCTGATATCGACGCCAGTGAGGTTGCCGGAATCGGGGCCGGAGGCCAGATGCACGGCCTGGTCATCCTCGACGAAAATGACAAAGTGATACGGCCTGCAATCCTTTGGAACGACGGGCGGACCCAGGAGGAGACCGAGTACTTAAACAATGACATCGGTACCGACCGCCTGGCGGAATATACCGGAAATATTGCCTTCGCCGGCTTTACGGCTCCGAAGATCCTCTGGATCAAAAAGCATGAACCGGAGAATTTCGCCAGGATCAAAAAGATTATGCTGCCCAAGGACTATGTCAATTACCGTCTGACCGGGGTCCACTGCAGCGACTATTCCGATGCGTCCGGCATGCTCCTTCTCGACGTAAAGAACAAGAAGTGGTCGGAAGAGATGCTCTCCATCTGCGGGATTTCCCTGGACCAGATGCCGAAGCTCTATGAGAGCTATGAAGTGGTCGGAACCCTGACGAAGAAGGCTGCTGAGGAACTGGGCCTGCAGGAAACCGTCAAGGTTGTGGCCGGAGCCGGAGACAATGCGGCAGCCGCCATCGGCACCGGAACCGTCGGAAACGGGGCCTGCAATATCTCCCTTGGAACCAGCGGGACCATCTTCATTTCGAGCGACACTTTCCGCTCCAGCGGCAATGCCCTCCATGCCTTTGCCCATGCGGACGGGGCATATCACCTGATGGGCTGCATGCTGTCCGCCGCTTCCTGCAACAAGTGGTGGATGGATGAAATCGTGCGGACCAGGGATTATCCGGCTGAGCAGAAGGAAATCTCAGCGGACAGGCTTGGAAAGAACCACGTCTATTACCTGCCCTATCTGATGGGAGAGCGGGCGCCTCACAATGATCCGGCCGCAAGGGCCTGCTTCATCGGCATGACCATGGATACGAGCCGGGAGGACCTGACCCAGGCCGTTCTCGAAGGGGTGGCCTTCGGCATGCGGGACAGCCTGGAAGCAGCCAGAGCCCTGGGCGTCGATGTGAAGACTTCGATGATCTGCGGCGGCGGGGCCAAGAGTCCCCTCTGGCGGAAGATTTTTGCCAATGTCATGAATCTGACCCTGACCATTCCGGAGACCGAGCAGGGACCCGGCTATGGCGGAGCTATCCTGGCGGCCGTGGCCTGCGGAGAGTATTCCGATGTGAAACAGGCAACAGATACCCTCATTCACGTGACGGGAACCGAGGAACCGGACCCGGCCCTTGTGGCCCTCTATGAAGAGCGGTATCATACCTTTGACCGGCTGTATCCGGCCCTGAAAGAACTTTTCCCGACCCTCTGAAAGGAAGGATGTAAGTGAATCCCCAAGAAAAAAATCCCCAGGTAGCTCTTCTCATGCGCCTCATTGTGGCAGCGGTGCTGATCTACATAGGCATCATGCAGTTTGTGGCGATGACGCAGGGAGGGAATGCCGCCTTTTCTATCCTCTTTGGACTTCTCTTTATCGGCGTCGGCGGCTGGTTCGTTTTCTATGCCTTCAAAAGCTTCCGGCGGGATAAGGATGAGAAAGGCTCCGGAGAGGACTCAGGAGAGACGGAAGAGAAGAAATGAACCGCCTGTAATTATGATATGGTTATTCTACAGATTGACTATGAAGGGAGAAAACTGTGAAAATCTATGACGTAAAAGATCCGGAATTCGCTGAATATGGCCGGGTGGTGGAAGGAATCGATGTTTCCCCGATTCTCAAAGTGATGAATGAGAAACTGCCCTGCCCGGAGAGCGGGACTCAGTACGTGGCCGAGGAGCCTTTATTGCAGGGCCTTCCCGAGGCCGATGCGATATCTTTAAGCCTTTTCGGCGGGATTCCTGCCCAGTTCGGCTGGTGCAACGGCCACAATACCAAGCTCAACTGCTTCGAATACCACCGGAACTCCGAGTACAATCTGGGGACCGAGGACTTCATCCTCCTTCTGGCAAAGGAATCGGAAATCCATGACTTCAAGATCGACAGCTCCGTGACGAAGGCCTTTAAGATTCCTGCCGGGGTCCTGGTCGAAGTCTATGCGACCAGTCTTCACTATGCTCCCTGCCAGGCTTCGAAAGATAAGGGCTTCAAGACCCTGGTCGTTCTGCCCAGGGGAACCAATGTGGGGGTACCTGAGGCCAAGAGCGGCAGCACGGAAGACCCTCTTCTTCGGATGACGAATAAGTGGCTCATCGCCCATCCGGAGGCGAAGGAAGCAAAAGACGGCGCCTTTGTCGGCATTACCGGACCCAATATCGACATCGCAGATAGTATCTGATTTATATTCGTCATGAATAATGGGACAGGCTTTCGGAAACGGGGCCTGTCCTTTTCGTTTTCAAAGTGTCTGAATTCGGCTCAGAAATTAGTGAAAGTTTGCCATTATTTCTTGTAAACAGAAACCATATTTAGTAAAATTCTACAGTATAAGGAAACTTGTAGTGCTTTCAAGTTAGGGGGCTTTTATGAAGGTTTTTACTACTGACAAGATCCGAAATGTGGCTCTTCTCGGCCATTCCGGCTCCGGGAAGACGTCATTGGCCGAATCCATGGCCTATCTGGCCGGGCTTACGAAGCGGCACGGGACCGTGGACAAGGGGGATACGATTTCTGATTTCGACAAGCAGGAGATCAAGCGCAAGCTCTCCATTCAGACCTCCGTCATTCCCATCGTATGGGGCGAGACGAAGATCAATATCCTCGATACCCCGGGCTCGCTCGACTTCCAGGGCGAGGTCGCCGAGGCCCTGACCGCAGCAGACTCCGCAATCATCGTAGTGTCAGGGAAGAACGGCGTCGAAGCCGGAACTCGTCGGGCCTGGGATCTCTGCGAGAAGTATCACCTGCCCCGCATGTTCTTCGTTACAGACATGGACATCGATGACGCTTCCTACCGCCAGGTCGTCGAAGACCTCGAAGGCCTCTACGGGAAGCGGATTGCGCCGTTCCATCTGCCCATCCGGGAGAACGGAGAGTTCACGGGCTATATTAATGTAATACAGAAAATCGGTAAGAAGTGGAAGGCAGACGGGACCGTTGAACATGCCGAAGTGCCGGACTACAGCGTCGAGTACCTGGACAAGTACCGGGAAGCCCTGATGGAATCCGTGGCGGAGACTTCCGAAGAGTTCATGGACCGCTATTTCAACGGGGAAGAGTTCTCCGAGGACGAGATCCGTATGGCCCTGCGCACATCCGTCTACACGGGCGAGATGGTGCCGGTCATGATGGGCTCCAATACCCTGGACCGGGGCCAGTATACGATGCTGGGCGATATTGTGAAATACCTGCCCAGCCCTGAGCTTCGGGAGTGCAAGGGAATCAATGCCAAGTCCAACGACGTCTTCGACGCCGACTACAATTTCGCCCTGCCCAAGAGCGCCTATATCTGGAAGACTATCGTCGACCCGTTCGTCGGTAAGTATTCGCTGATCAAGGTGAATTCCGGCGTACTGAAGACCGACGACCTTTTGTACAACCACCACAAGGACGTAGAGGAGAAGGTCGGGAAGATCTATGTCATGTGCGGCTCGAAAGCCGAAGAGGTCACGGAGCTTCATGCCGGAGATATCGGGGCCCTGGCCAAGCTCACAAAGGCCGGAACCACGGATTCCCTGTCCACGAAGGCCAACCCGATTCTCTATATAAGGACCGGCATTCCCACGCCTTATACCTGCCTCCGCTACACCGTGACGAAGAAGGGAGACGAGGACAAGGCGGCTCAGGCCCTGGCAAAGATCGGCCAGGAGTATCTGACCATCAAGACCGAGGTCGATGCGGCCAACCACCAGCAGCTTCTCTGGGGCATTTCCGAGCAGCAGCTCGACATCATCCGGGAAAAGCTCCTCGAGGACTACAAGGTCGAGATTGAACTCGAGAAGCCCTATGTGGCCTACAAGGAGACCATCCTTGGCAAGTCCGACTGCGAATACAAGTACAAGAAGCAGAACGGGGGCCACGGGCAATACGGGCATGTGAAGATGACCTTCGCTCCTTCAGGAAACCTTGACGAAGCCTATGAATTCACCGAATCCGTCGTCGGCGGCAATGTTCCGAAGAACTTCTTCCCGGCAGTCGAAAAGGGCATACAGGAAGGGGTCAAGGCAGGTCCTCTGGCCGGCTATCCGGTTGTGGGCGTTCATGCAGACCTCTACGACGGCTCCTATCATCCTGTTGATTCGTCCGAGATGGCCTTCAAGACCGCAGCACTCGAGGACTTCAAGCAGGGTGTCCTGCAGGCCAAGCCCGTTCTCCTCGAACCCATTGAGGAACTGACTGTTACCTGCGAAGATGCCAATACCGGCGATGTCATGGGCGACCTGAATAAGCGCCGGGCCCGGGTTCTCGGCATGGATTCCGTAGAAGGCGGCCGGCAGGCCATTCATGCGGAAATTCCTTCGGCCGAGCTCTATGGCTACGGGAAGACCCTTCGGTCTCTGACCGGTGGTTCCGGAGAATTCGAGTTTAAGTTCCTCCGCTACCAGCAGTGCCCGTCCGATGTCCAGGCCAGGGAAATCGAGGCCCGCAAGGACTTCGCTGCCAAGGCAGAATAAGCGAGAGACTCCGGGCTTCATAAGAAAAGTCTATAGCTGTTCAAACTGCAATAGCAATATTTGCAATATGTGCAACAAGACCTGCAATTCCTTTGCGGGTCTTGTTTTTTTATACTGCTTTCTGTAAAGAGAAACAGGCGTATCCCTCATACCAAAGGATGCGGTTTGATACAGTTTTGAAAGAGAAGATTCTTTCAGGAGGTTGAAAAAAATGGATTTGCCTTTGAATGTGGATTTTAGCGGAAAAGTTGTTGTCATCACGGGGGCCGGCGGCGTCCTCTGCTCCATGATGGCGAAAGCCTATGCCCAGGCCGGTGCCAAGGTGGCCGCCCTGGACCTCAATGAAGAGGCCCTGCAGAAGCTGGAAGGGGAGATTCCCGAAGGTCAGACTCTGAAGGGCTACAAGGCCAATGTGCTCGAGCGGGAGTCCCTGGAGGAAGTGCACCGGGCGGTTCTGAGAGACCTTGGTACCTGCGACATCCTCATCAACGGGGCCGGCGGAAACAACAAGCGGGCCACCACGGACAATGAGTATCAGCACGAGGCCAAGGCCGGCCAGACCACTTTCTTTGACTTAGACCAGGATGGCGTGGACTTCGTCTTCAAATTGAACTTCCAGGGCACCCTGCTTCCCACCCAGGTCTTTGCCAAGGACATGGTGGAAAAGAAGGCGGGCTGCATTCTGAATATTTCCTCCATGAATGCCTTTACGCCCCTTACGAAGATCCCCGCTTATTCTGCGGCCAAGGCCGGTATTTCAAACTTCACCCAGTGGCTGGCTACCCACTTCGCTGGAAGCGGTATCCGGGCCAATGCCATTGCTCCAGGCTTTTTGGTTTCGAACCAGAACCGCAGCCTTCTCTTCAATGAGGACGGTACCCCCACTGCCCGGACCGCAAAGATCCTGGCCGGGACGCCCATGGACCGCTTCGTGGACCCTTCCGAGCTCCTTGGCGGCGTCTTCTTCCTGACCGATGACAAAGCGGCTTCAGCCATTACCGGGGCGGTCCTTCCCATCGATGCGGGCTATGCTGCCTACTCGGGTGTGTGATCAGAATAATGTAAAACAGGAAAACGCCTGTCCCGCAAGAGAGGGCGGTTAGAGGAAAATACGATGAAGAGTTCATTCAGATGGTACGGGGAGTCTGACCCTGTCACCCTGCAGGAAATCCGCCAGATTCCGGGCGTGAAGCATATTGTCTCCGCGGTCTATGACGTAAAGCCTGGCGAAGTCTGGCCGAAAGAATCCATCAAAAAGATGGTGGACGAGTGCGCGGAAAACGGCCTCATTTTCGATGTCGTGGAATCCATTCCCGTGACAGAGGAAATCAAGCTGGGCCGGCCGGAGCGGGACCGCCACATAGAAAACTACTGCGAGAATATCCGTCGCTGCGCCAAATACGGCATCAAGTGCGTTACCTACAATTTCATGCCGGTCTTTGACTGGACGAGAACCCAGCTGGATAAGAAGGCGGCCGACGGCTCCACCTCCCTTGTCATGTACTGGAGTCAGCTCAAAAATCTGGATCCCCTGCACGACGACATCCACCTGCCGGGCTGGGATTCATCCTACTCCCAGGAAGAGGTTCGGAGCCTGATCAAAGCCTACGGAGAACTTGGCGAAGAAGGCCTGTGGAAAAATATCGAATACTTCCTGAAGCGGGTCATTCCCGTGGCGGAGGAGTGCGGGATTGTCATGGCCCTGCACCCGGACGACCCTCCCTACCCGATTTTCGGTCTGCCCCGGGTCATCACCTGCGAGAAAAATCTCGATCGTTACCTTTCCATTGTGGACAGTCCGTCCAACACCCTCTGCCTCTGCACCGGGTCTCTGGGCTGTTCGAAGGAGAACGACATCCCCAGGCTTACGAGAAAGTATTCGGCAATGCATCGGATCGGCTTCATGCACCTTCGGAATGTCCGTATTCTTGAAGATGGCTCCTTCGAAGAGGCCGGCCACCTCAGTCAGGGCGGCAGCCTGGACATGAACGCCATCGTGAAAGCCCTTACAGACACAGGCTTTGACGGCTACTTCCGTCCGGACCATGGCCGCATGATCTGGGACGAGGTAGATAGCGGCGCCCGGGCCGGCTATGGCCTCTATGACCGGGCCTTGGGCTGCGCCTACTTAAACGGCCTCATCGAAGCCAACGGCGGTTCCATCGAATAAATAGTATTTATGCAATGCAAAAAGACGCATCCGGGAAACCGGGTGCGCCTTTTTTGAAAAAACAGAATGTTACATCCTGCACTCCTTCGGGGAAATCCCGAACTCGGCCTTGAAGGCCCGGTAGAAGGAGGAGTAGTCCGTGAAGCCGCACTGCAGAAAGGCAGAGGTGGCAGGCACTCCGGAGGTGATGAGATGGCGGCTCTTTTCGAGCCGCTTTTTTTGTACATAGCGGTGGAGGGAGATGCCGAAGGTGTCCGTAAAGGTGTGGGCGATATGGTAGCGGCTCACGAAGAATTTCTGTGAAAGGAGGTCCAGGCTCAGGTCCTCCTCCAGGTGTTCGTCGATGTAGGCAATCAGCTTCTCGGAAAGAGTCATAGCTTCCGTCTTTCCGGCGGGACTGTCCTTCATATAGGCTGCTCTTGAAAGAGCCAGGATCAGCTCATCCACGGCCAGGAGGATGTACTCGTCCCGGCCGAAGCGGCGGGCGTGGATTTCCTCCAGGAGGCGGTAGATGCGGTTCTCAAAGGCACTGAAAGCGGCCGGGTCAAAATTCGTGATGAAATGTCCGTCCCCTGCCCGGTCAGAAATATAGGCATAGTCCGGAGTCCGCTCCCGGAGGTGGTCCATGAAATCCGTGCTCACCCAGAAGACAAAGCGGCGGTAGGGAACATTGGGGTTCAGAATGTCCATGTGGTGGACGGTTTCCGGAGGGATGACGACGATGTCCCCGGAACGCAGCACATGTCCCATTCCGTCAATATTGATGGAAACCTTCCCTTCCAGGTAGAAGTAGAATTCGTAGTAGTCATGGGTGTGGTCGGCCACGGGCTGCATGTGGATGTCATTATAATAATAAAGCTCGAAGTCCTTCTGCAGCATGTACTGGCGGGACTCGAAGGGAGAAATCAGGTCTTTCTTCATGATATCACCTCGCTGCCTTATGTCGTTTCCGGGGCCTGCGTCTCACCGGCCCCAGACCTTCCCTGCAGGCGGTATTCCCTGGGGGTGCAGCCCTTTTCCTTTACGAAGAGGCGGTGGAAGAAGCTGGCGTTTTCATAGCCGACCGCGGCGGAAATGTCCGAAAAGGATAATTTCGTATTCTTAAGGAGGAAGCAGGCCTTTTCGAGCCGCTTGTCCTGCAGGAGGCCGGTGAAGGTCTGTCCTGTGGACTTTTTGATCAGGCGGGAGAGGGTATAGACGTCGGTTTTTGCATTTTCCGCGAAGGCAGAGAGGGAGGCCGCTTTGTATTCATCCTCTATATAGGCCAGAAGGTGAATCATGAGCTTCTGTTCGTAGGAATCCCTTGAGACATGGATGCGGTCCGAGGAATGCAGAAGGTGGAGGAAGAGGAGGCCCATGGTGGTCTGGGCAATCGTCCGGTCCCCGTCCGGGTCCTTTTGCATGATATAGATCAGATTCTCCATCAGGTTCTGGATGGAGAGGTCGTCCGAGACGTCGAAATAGAGGTAGTTGCCGCCCATGTCCTTGTCCGTTAGGCAGGAGATGATGAAGCGGCGGAGGGGATTTTCCGCGTTCCCCATCATGCGGAAGGCCGTATCGAAGAAGGAGGGGAGAATCATGAAATTTATTGCCACGTCGTACCGGCCGGCAGGCAGGATTTCCTGGGTCGCGTGCTGATTTAAGAACAGCAGGTCCCCTTCTTTCAGTGTCAGCTGGTGGCCGTCGATGATGTGGGTCGTGGAGCCTTCGGCCATATAGACAAATTCCACGTAGTTATGCGTGTGGGCGGGAAAACGGACGAAGCGGACATTGGGCCTTATATCGATGAGGCGGCCGTTTGTCAGGACCCGGGCCGAGTCGACGATATTTTCCTTTCTCTTCGTCCCGTCGTCCGCGTAGTAGAGGGCCCGGTTTACCTGCCGGTGGCCGGAGAGAATCTCCTTTTCCTCATCCGTGATCTCGCTGAGCTTCTGCAGCAGTTCCCTGTTCATGAATAGTTTTCTCCAAGCTACTGAATCTGGCCCCTTCGGGAAAGCTGTCCTTTCCTGGAAGGGTGAAAATCGAAAATCGTACTTCTTTTATATATTATTCTCAGGATCCATGCAAGAGAGGACAGAAAAAACTTCAATTCACAATCTTTTTCTGCAAGGGCGGACATTCTATAGTGGGAACAACAAAGAAATTCCATTTCGCAAAAAGCGGAAGAAAGGGGAAGTTATGACGACAGAAGAGAGACTGGCCGATGCAAGAGAGCGCTATGCGGCGGTTGGGGTAGATGTGGACAAGGCCATGGAGGCAGCTGCTTCCATTCCGGTTTCCATGCACTGCTGGCAGGGGGATGACGTGGTCGGCTTCGACCAGAAGGGCCCTCTTACCGGCGGCATCCAGACGACGGGCAACTACCCTTACCGGGCGACGACTCCGAAAGAGCTTTTTGCCGACATTGAAAAGACATTGTCCTATGTGCCCGGCAGGCACCACAAGCTGAATCTCCACGCTTCCTATGCGATTTTCGAAGACGGAGAGTGGGTGGACCGGAACAAGCTTGATCCCCGGCACTTCAAGAAGTGGGTCGAGTTTGCCCAAAAGAACCATCTGGGCCTCGACTTCAACTCCACGAATTTCTCCCATCCCCTGGCGGCAGACGCCACCCTCTCTTCCGAGAACGAAGAGGTGCGGAAGTTCTGGATTGACCACAACATCGCCTGCCTGAAGATTGCCGAGTATTTCGCCAACGAGACCGGGGAGACCTGCCTCTTCAACATCTGGATTCCCGATGGCCTGAAGGACCTGCCCGCAGACCGCAAGGCTCCCAGAGCCCGTCTCAAAGACTCCCTGGACCAGATTCTCGCAATCCCTTATGACAAGTCCAAGGTTGCTGTCTCTGTCGAGTCCAAGGTCTTCGGCATCGGCATGGAGTCCTACACGGTGGGCTCCCATGAGTTCTACATGAACTATGCGGCAGCCAACGGCGTTCTCTGCCTCCTCGACACCGGCCACTTCCATCCGACCGAGAACGTGGCGGACAAGCTTTCCTCCATGCTTCTCTTCAATGACAAGGTGGCTCTCCACGTTTCCCGCCCTGTCCGCTGGGATTCGGACCATGTCGTTCTCTTCAACGACGATCTCCGCGAGCTGGCTGAGGAAATCGTGCGAAACGGGGCCGACCGTTTCTACATTGGCATGGACTATTTCGATGCAAGTATCAACCGCATTAGCGCCTGGACCAACGGTATGCGGAATATGGAGAAGGCTCTTCTCTATGCAGAGCTGGAGCCGAACGAAGAGTTCTCCCGCCTGCAGAATGAGCGGAATTTCACCAAGGTCATGTCCCTCCGGGAGCAGGTCAAGACCCTGCCTTTTGGAGCTGTATGGGATGCCTACTGCGAAAAGCATGGCGTTGCTACAGAGGACAGGTGGTTTGCCGACTGCGAAAAGTATGAGCAGGATGTCCTTTCCAAACGAGGATAATATAAAGCACCTGCAATGCACCTGCCTTCCTTCTTGCAAGAGAAGACAGAGATATGGAAAAGAGGTTTGTACGAAATGAAAGTACTTGATGCAGAATTTGCCCAGGGTTTCTTCCGCATGTGCGGGGACGGCTTTGACCAGGGCTGGCATGAGCGAAACGGCGGCAACCTTTCCTACCGCATGAAGCCCGAGGAAGTCGAGGAAGTAAAGGACGACCTGGGAACCTATGAAGGATCCGTTCAGGACGGGACCTGGCAGGAAATCGGGACCGAAGTCCCTGCGCTGGCAGACGAATACTTCATGGTCACGGGTTCCGGCAAGTATATGCGGAACGTAAAGATTGCTCCCCAGGACAATGTCTCTATTATTCATGTCGATTCCACAGGCACGAAGTTTTCCATCGTCTGGGGCCTCAATAAGGGCGGCCGACCCACGTCCGAGCTTCCCACCCACCTCATGAATCTCGAGGTTCTGAAAAAGCGGGACAGTGAGATCCGGGTCGTCTACCACTGCCATCCGACCAATATCATCGCCCTGACCTATGTCCTTCCCGAGGATTCTGAAATCTTTACCCGGGAAATCTGGGAGATGGCTACCGAGTGCCCGGTGGTCTTTCCGAAAGGCCTGGGCGTCCTGCCCTGGATGGTCTGCGGGGGGAAGGAAATCGGCGTAGCCACAAGCAAGCTTATGGCCAAGCAGGACTTTGTCATCTGGTCCCAGCACGGGGCCTTCGCCTGCGGCCACGACTTTGACGAGACCTTCGGCCTCATGCATACGGTTGAGAAGGCGGCGGAAGTCCTCTTAAAAGTCATGGCAGTCACGGACCGGAAGCGGCAGACCATAGAACCGGATGAGTTTAGAGACCTGAGCAGGGCCTTCAACATCCCCTTCGACGAGCGCTTCCTCTACGAGAAGACGCCCGGTGCCCGCATCGGAGAGCGATAATCCTTGTCGGGTATCATTAGAATAATGTAAAACAAATACTTTTGCCGGCGGCTCTACCTGCCGGCATTTTTTGAAAAAGGGGAAAATGATGGCTGAGACAAAGTACTATCTGGCCGTGGATATCGGGGCTTCATCGGGCCGCCACATGCTGGCCCATATGGAAGAGGGAAGAATTGTCCTTGAGGAAATCTACCGCTTCTATAACGGAAACGACATCGTAACGAAGGATGGGAGGGTTCTCCCCGATGACGGGACGGAAGCCCCAGGAGCCCACCGGGTCTGGAATATGGACCGCCTTTTCTCCGAGGTCGTCACCGGCATGAAAAAGTGCAAGGAGGCAGGAAAAATCCCTGTTTCCATGGGCATTGACACCTGGGGAGTCGACTATGTCCTGCTCGATGAAAAGGACCGGGTGATCGGCCCCTGCTATGCCTACCGGGACCACCGGACCGAAGGGTGTGATGAAGCGGTCTATAAAAAGGTTTCCCGGAAAGAGCTCTATCAGAGAACCGGCATCCAGCGGGTCATCTTCAATACCGTATTCCAGTTGGAAGCGGACCTTCTTCAGGAGCCGGAGCGGCTTTCCAAAGCCAAGAGCCTTCTCATGATTCCGGACTATCTGGATTTCTGTTTGACAGGAATCAAGAAGCAGGAGTATACGAATGCTTCGACGACCGGCCTCCTTTCCGCCGATACGGCAGATTGGGACTATGACCTGATCCGGACCCTGGACTTTCCGGAAGGCCTTTTCGGGCCCCTTTCCATGCCGGGAACCGTCGTCGGGTCCCTGCGGCCTGAGATAAAAAATCAGTGCGGATTTGACACGACCGTCGTTCTTACGGCCACCCACGATACCGGCTCTGCCGTCATGAGTCTCCCCGTGACCGGGGAGACGAAGGGGCAGGAGAGCGGCCTTTACATCTCATCCGGGACCTGGTCCCTCTTCGGCACCGAGCTGGCCGCTTCCGAGCGAAGCGAGGCCGCGGAAAAAGCCAACTTTACAAATGAAGGCGGCTACGACCACCGCTACCGCTTCCTCAAGAACATCATGGGGCTCTGGATGATTCAGGAGGCCCGGAAGGAGTTCATGGGAGGCTGGAAGGGCTGTCCGACCGAGGACGCCGAAAACCGCTATAGCTTTGCCTCCCTCTGTGATGCAGCGGCAAAGGAGACGATAGCTTCCCTTGTTGATGCCAATGATGAGGCCTTTCTGGCCCCTGCTTCCATGGCCGGGGCTGTACAGGAGGCCTGCCGGAAGTCCGGGCAGGAAGTGCCTGAGACGTATGGTCAGGTGGCCCGGGTGATCTACCGGTCTCTGGCGGTCTGCTACAAAGAGGCGGCAGAACAGCTTTCCGCCATTACCGGCCGGACCTTCAAGACCATCAATATCATCGGGGGCGGGGCCAACGCCGTATTCTTAAATGAGCTGACGGCTCAGGAAACCGGCATGCGGGTCCTGGCCGGACCTACGGAAGCTACGGCAATAGGCAATCTCGGGGCTCAGATGATCCCGGACGGTGTATTTACGGACCTTTCCGCTTTCCGCCTGGCCGTGGGAGAGTCCTTCCATGTAAAAGAATTTTTACCGAAAGGCTGAGAATATTGGACGGAACTTTTTGATAAGTTTGCAATAGAAAAGAAACTCCCGGTCCACTATAATTTTGACTTGCAGGCCGGGCGGCCCTCCGCTTCGTCCTGCAAATCTTACGGGAGTTTCTTTTCTATTTATGTCTGACAAAAATAATATCGAATATCTGGAATGCGAACAGCCCTGGGTCTACATGATGCTGATCTTTGCGGCCGGCTGGTTCGGGGCCTATACCTTTGTCCTCCGGGGCGGGGTCTTCTGCAATGCCCAGACTGCGAACGTCGTTCTTTTTGCCATTGCCCTCGGTTCAGCTGACTGGAAGGGGGCGGCCTACCTGCTTCTTCCCATCAGCGCCTACCTGGCCGGAGCCTTCGTATCCGAGTTTCTCGGCAAGCCCCTCCGCCATATGCACCTGATCCGCTGGGATACCCTGCTGACTTTGCTTGAGGCCGTTGTCGTATTTCTGCTGGGCTGTCTGCCGGCCAAGGCCCCGGACCAGATTGTGCAGGTGGTATTGAATTTCATCTGTTCCATGCAGTTCAACACCTTCCGCCAGATGAAGGGGATTCCGGCAGCCACGACCTTTGTCACGAACCACCTCCGCCAGATTGGCTCCAACCTGGCCAAGTATATGCGGCACAAAGACCGGTCTTCCTGGCGGCGGCTCAAGGTGCATGGAACCCTCACCTTCTGTTTTGCCATGGGGGCCATCGTTTCGACCATCTGTGCCCACTTCTTCTCCTACCGGTCCATCTGGGGCAGCTGTATTGTCCTCCTGATCATTTTCGGGAGACTGACCTATACGGATCTCATGGTAGAGCGGGACCAGTTCGGGCAGATTCCCCACGGACACTGAATTCTTCGCTGTCCTGCTTTAAGGCGTGCAGGGAAATGGCTCCGGCGAGGGCTGTGGAGAGAATGTCGGACACGATATGGGACCAGACGTTTCCGAAAATGCCGAAGAGGGCGTTCATGACAAATAGGCAGGGAATCAGGACGATGCCCTGACGGACCGCAGAGAGGAGGACGGCCCGGCCGGCCTTCTCCGTTGCCTGCAGGCAGGTGACGGAGATATTGTAGAGACCGACGATCGGGGCGGAGAGAATCAGAATGTGCACCATCTGAGTCCCCAGATTCAGGGCAGATGCCTCCTTCAGGAAGAGCTTTACAATCAGGTCTCCGCGAAGTTCACAGAAGACCAGAGCGATAACTCCCAGAAGAATCGTTAGGATGGAGAGGTCCCGGATTACTTCGTTTAAACGTTTCCGGTTTCCTGCCCCGTGATTGTAGGAAATCATGGGCTGCAGGCCCTGAACCAGGCCGATGTCGATCATGCCGATGATATAACCGGCTTTTGATGCGGCGGCCATGGCCGCGACGGCGTTTGTTCCGTAGGCCACGAGAAAGCGGTTTGCGATGGCGGAGGCAAAACCGCCGAGCAGGGTGCTGATGGCGGTCGGGAAGCCGAGGATTACTATGCGTCCGATGGAGAGAGGTGCCTCAAGAAAGGCCCGGAAACTCAGGGTGCAGGAGGTATTCCCCTTTAGGAAATAGAAAACGAAGTGGAGAAGGCCGACATAGTTTGCAATGACTGTAGCAATGGCCGCTCCGGCCGCCCCCATATGAAGGCCCAGGATGAAGACGGGGTCCAGGGCCAGATTGATCAGGGTCGGGAGGATGGAACCCAGGAAGCTTTCCTTGATGGCCCCTTCCGCCCGGACGATATTGCCGACCGAGGTGGTGAAGATCATGGCCGGCATGCCGGTGCAGAGGATGCCGGCATAGGCTACGGCATAGGGGTAGATTTCCTCATTGGCTCCAATGGCATAGATGAGGGGAGTCCGGAAGAGAAAGACTCCGATGCCCAGGACAAGGCCCAGGAAGAGGCTCCACCAGGAGGCCACGGCTGAGTTCTTCCGGACGGCGGAGTAGTCTTTCTGTCCCAGGCGGGCGGAGATCAGGATGCTGGCCCCGCCGCCGATCATGGCCCCGAGGGCCATGGCAATAGAGAAAACCGGAGAGGCCAGGGAGACCGCAGCCACCTGGGCCGTATCGCCGGTCATCCCGACAAAGAACATATCTGCCATATTGTAGAGTATCATCACGAGGATGACAGCTACAGACGGCCCTCCGAAAGCAGCAATGGCCTTCCAGACCGGCATTTCCGTGAACAGTTTCTTCTGTCTTGTCATATTTTCCGTCATATATCTGCCTCAGAATGTTTTCATTATTCTCAAATCAACTCAAAGAAAAATAATTGACATAGTGTCGATTTACCTATAGTATACGGGGCAGATGCCCGGGATTCAATGGGCAGATTGTTTTCGGCGTGAAAGATAATCGACAGATGCGGACAGAAATGTCGATTCGTATGGAGGCAGATATGAAATCGGATGCCAGAACCCGCTATACGGAAAAGGTGATCAGGGACAGCTTTCTTTCTTTGCTGAAGGAGAAGCACTATTCAAGGATTACAGTGAAGGAGGTCTGCGAAAGGGCCGAGATCAACCGAGCCACCTTCTATAACCATTACAAGGATGTCTATGACCTCATGGACCATATGGAAGACGCCCTGCTTTCGGATGTCGATACACTGATTCAGGAGGCGGATTTCACGGATCTTTCCGCCCATCTCACTATGCTGCTTTCCCATATGCGTGAGGAGGGACCCGTCTGGCTGGCCCTGATCTCCGAAAATGGAAAACCGGAGATTCTGACGGAAATCGGCCGTCATATCACGCATGCTTCGCTGCCTTTGCTGAAAGCCAATATGAAGGGAAAGTCAGAGCAGGAGGTCCGGTTTCTCTATTTTTTCATCATGAATGGATCGGTCGGCGTCATGAGCCAGTGGCTGCAGGGCGGCTGTCGGATTCCGGAGGAAGAGGTGGCGGAGGCGCTCACGGAAGCAATCGGGCGCTGCACAGGACGAAAGTCCCGCAGGTGGAAGTGAAAGCCTTTCATAAAGACGAATTTACAACGCAAAAAGCAAATTATTATATTATCTTCTCCCATGAATTCCCTTACAATGCAGGATGTAATGGTAACCGCTTATTCCTTTTCGAGGTGAAACATGGACAGAAGTGAGATGCTGAAAACGAACTTCATCTGGACGCCGGAGTGGACAGCAGAGGATGATGCCGATGCTCGGCTCGTATATTTCCGAAGGGCTTTTGAAGTCGCAGAGGAAAATCTTCCGGAGCAGAATGTCATCCGGATTTCCGCCGACTCCCGCTACAAGCTCTATGTGAACGGGACATTTATGCAGGAGGGTCCACAGAAGGCCATGGACCTGAAGTCCTGGTTTGTGGACACGGTGGACATTGCTCCCTTCCTCACGGAAGGAGAAAATGTCATCGCAGTGGAAGTCATGCGCTTCCCGGCAGCAAATTTTTCGGCATCCCGTCCCAGAACGAATGATTCCCTTTTGTGGACTCCGGTAGCCAATCTTTATGTGGAGGATACAAACGGGAGCCGGGATCCGAGAGCCCCGCGCGATCCGTCGCTTGTCACGGTAGGTGGAAAGTCCGGCTGGAGGTGCTCTGTGAATCGGGAAGTCACAATCGTCGGCGAAAACACAAGACTGGCCCCGATTCATGTCCAGGAGCATGTGGCTGCCACGGAAAAGTATGCAGGCTGGAAGACAGCCGGTTACGACGACAGTTCCTGGGATACTGCGAAGCCCTATCTATTCTTCGATATTTCCCTTTCCGACGCCCCGGCCAATCTCGTACCCCGGACCATTCCTGTCCAGAGGCATATGGAGAAGACCTTTGAAGAGGCCCTCTGTCTTCGGGACCCGGCAGCGGCAGAAAGCCATATCGATGAAAAAATGAAGGCCATGGCTCTGGCGGCAGGCTACTCCGAGGCGGAAGCCTGTGCGGCCGCCCGGGTACAGAATCCTATGCTGCCCCTGCTTTCTGATGAGCCGGTACTTACGGCATGGAACGGGCTATTGAAGGATGGAAAAGTCCTGGAGATTCCTGCCCATACGAAACGGATTGTGGAAATTTCCGCAGGAGCGGAAGAGTGCGGTTATCTCGAGTACGCTTTCTGCGGCGGGGCCGGCTCTTCTGTGGAAACTCTCTGCAGCGAAGCCTATGCCCTTCCGGGAAAGACGGATGAGAACCGGCCGGAGGCTCCTGCATCGCCGGTCAAAGGCGACCGGACCGATTTCGCCCATCAGACCCTCTTCGGCCATACATCGGTTTACACAGTGGCCGGCTATGGAAAGGGCGAAGCGCCGGAAATCTACGAGCCCTACTGGATCCGGACTTTCCGCTTCATTCGTCTGACCATCGAGACAAAGGACGAACCCCTCACGATTCGGAAGTTTTCCTACCGGGAAACCGGCTACCCTCTGGATGTGAAGACTTCCTTTCAGATTTCCGACCCGACATTTGCTCCCATCTGGGATATCAGTGTCCGCACCTTGGAGCGCTGCATGCACGAGACTTACGTCGACTGCCCCTTCTATGAGCAGCTGCAGTACGCCATGGACAGCCGGTCTGAAATCCTTTATACCTATGCGACGAGTGCCGATGACCGACTGGCCCGCCAGGCCATGGAGGCTTTCCGTCGGTCCCAGCGGCCCGACGGTATGACAAATTCCGATGCCCCGACTGTCAAGAGCAATGTGATTCCGTCCTTCTCCATCTACTATCTGATGATGGTCTATGACCACATGATGTACTTCGGAGACAAGGCCCTGGTGCAGGATCACCTGCCCGCCATCGACGCTATTCTTTCCCATTTCGAGCGTCACCGGATGGAGAACGGTCTGGTCGGCCACCTGGGCGGCCCCCTGATGCGCGACCGCTACTGGTCCTTCATCGACTGGACACCCCAGTGGAAGGAGACGGCCGGCGTGCCGACGGCCATCAACCAGGGAACCCGGTCCCTCACAATGGAGAGCCTGCTCTATATCTATGGCCTCATGCACGCTGCGGAGCTTTGTGACTTCGTCGGCCGGCAGGGAATGGCTGAAGAGTACAGGAAAAAGGCGGAGGAATTAAAGAAGGCCGTCAATGCCTCCTGCTGGGGGACATATACGGATGAGAATAATGTAAATCACCGGCTCCTGCAGGACGGGGCCGGCGTGAATGAATTTTCCGTTCACACCCAGATCTTCGGCATTCTGACCGGACTGGTATCTCCGGAGGAAGGCAAAGAGATGCTGCATGCTACGGTAGGAATTGAAGCATTTGCCCAGTCCTCGGTTTCTTTCATGTTCTACCTCTTCCGGGCCATGGAAAAATGCGGCCTCTATGAAGAGACAGACGGCCAGTGGAATCTCTGGCGGCAGATGCTCAAAAATCATCTCACCACCTGCGTGGAGAACGGAACCGATGAGCGCAGCGACTGCCATGCCTGGGCCTCGCTCATGTGCTATGAGATGTCGGCGGTAAGTCTTGGCGTCCGGCCGGCGGCCCCGGGATTTTCAAAAGTTCATATCTCTCCGGAATCCGGAGCCCTGACCTCAGCTTCCGGCGATGTGGTAACTCCGAAGGGTATGGTCCATGTGGAGTGGAAGAAAAAAGAGGATGGAAAGCTTGATCTTTCCTATACGCTGCCGGAAGGGATGACAGCAGTATGAAAAAAGCCCGGAACAGGAAACCAAATACCTGCTCCGGGTTTTCTCTATGCATTTGAGCGCTGCTTTTCCCTGAAGGCGGTGGGAGAGATTCCCTCGTATTTCGAAAATGTTGCAGAGAAATAGCTGGGTGAGCAAAATCGATAAGGAAAGTTCCAAGTCGGGAGCCTCAAAAATGAGAGCCCTCCGGTGACTTCAGGGCTCCCGATTTGGTACTTTCCGTTTGAACCAAGT
>ONBT01000006.1 GCA_900316075.1 uncultured Lachnospiraceae bacterium
AAACTATGGACGAAAGACTGAAAGCATACGATGAGAAGATGACCAAGACCATGGACAATCTTTTCTCCGAACTCGATGCCATCCGGGCAGGCCGGGCAAATCCGCATGTCCTGGACCATCTCCGTGTCGACTACTACGGGGCTCCGACCCCCATTCAGCAGGTGGCGAATGTCTCGGTTCCCGAGGCCCGCATGATTCAGATTGCCCCCTGGGAGCCTTCTCTCCTGAAGGAGATTGAGAAGGCCATTCTGACTTCCGATGTGGGCATCAATCCCACGAACGACGGCAAGGTCATCCGCCTCGTCTTTCCGGAGCTTACCGAGGAACGCCGCAAGGACCTGGTGAAGGATGTGAAGAAGAAGGGCGAGGACGCCAAGGTTGCGATTCGCAATGTCCGCCGGGACGCCATTGAAGCTTTCAAGAAGCTGGAGAAGGAAGACGTCTCCGAGGACGAGGTCAAGGAGCTTACTGATGAGGCCCAGAAGCTGACGGACGAGTACACGAAGAAGGTGGACGAGGCCGTGAAGAAGAAGGCCGACGAGGTCATGACCGTCTGAAAAGCAAATTTCTGCCTTACAAAAATAATGAAGGGACTTGAAAAAGCCATGCGGCTTCAAGTCCCTTCTCTTATTTTGAGGAGGACTTCTATGGAAAACATTCCGGCCCATGTGGCCATCATTCTGGACGGAAACGGACGGTGGGCAAAGAAAAGGGGCCTGCCGAGGACGGCCGGGCATGCGGCCGGGGCTAAAAATGTGGAGACCATCACGATTGCGGCCTCCAATCTCGGCATCCGCTACCTCACCCTTTATGCCTTCTCGACCGAGAACTGGAAGCGGTCGGTGGAGGAGGTTTCGACGATCATGAGCCTCCTGGCCAAGTACCTCCTTCGCTGTCGGGACCTGGCCATGGAAAATAATATCCGTGTTACTTTTATCGGAGACCTGTCCGGGCTCGATGAAAAGCTGCATGCGACCTGTGACAGCGTGCGGGAAGAGACGGCAGGAAATACCGGCATGACCCTGACCATCGCCTTAAACTACGGGGGCCGGGACGAAATCGTCCGGGCGCTCAACCGCCTGCTGGCCTCGGGAGAGAGGGGGCCTGTCACCGAAGAGGGCTTTGCTTCCTATCTCGATACAGCCGGGCAGCCCTACCCGGACCTTATGATCCGGACTTCGGGCGAGGAGCGGATTTCCAACTTCCTCCCCTGGCAGCTCTGCTATTCGGAGTTCTACTTCACGGATACGGCCTGGCCGGATTTCTCTCCCGAAGAACTCGAAAAAGCCTGCGAGGCCTATGCTTCCCGGGACCGCCGCTTCGGGGGCGTCAAGTGATTTCACTGGAGAAAACCCATACCTGAATTTTTGACTGAGGAGGGGCGGAGGGATTGAAACTCCCTCCGCCCCTTGCTATAATATTTTTCAAAATGTTGTGGTGCAGCGGCAGCAGCACTACAAAATGAATGAATGGAGAACCTATTATCATGTTTCGTACGAGACTGCTCAGCGGGATTGTCCTGGTAGCCCTGGCCCTCCTGCTGATTACTACGGGAGGCAATGTCCTTCTGGTTTCCACCCTGATTCTTTCCCTGATCGGCATGTTCGAGTTCTACCGGGTGCTGGGAATTGAAAAGACGGTCATGGCCTTTGCCGGCTATGCTTTTGCAATTATCTACTATCTGGACCTGGTGCTTCACTTCATGCTGTCCGACTTCATGATTGTGACTTTGTTCCTGGTTCTGGTCCTGATTATTTATGTCCTATCCTATCCGAAATACGATACGCCGAAAGCGATGGGGACCTTCTTCGGCCTTTTCTATGTGGCTGTACTTCTGTCCTTCATCTACCTGACCCGGCAGATGCCCCACGGGCAGTATATCGTCTGGCTCATCTTCCTGGCCTCCTGGGGTTGTGATACCTGCGCCTACTGTGTGGGCAAGCTCTTCGGAAAGCACAAGATGACCCCGGTACTGTCCCCTCACAAGTCCGTGGAGGGCGGTATCGGAGGCGTGGTCGGCGCCATGCTTTTAACCCTTATCTACCTTCTGATTTTCCAGGACGCCATGCATATTCACACGGGGACCATCGTCCTCCTTTCCCTGTCTTCCGGCGTCGGGGCCCTGATTTCCATGGTGGGGGACCTGGCCGCCTCCGCCATCAAGCGAAACTACGGCATCAAGGACTACGGGAAGCTGATTCCCGGCCACGGGGGCGTGCTGGACCGCTTCGACTCGGTCATCATCACGGCGCCAATCATCTATTACTTCGCCAGCGTCATTCTGGAGCGGGTGCCCGGATTCGGCGGGTGAAAAGGAAACGCAGCCTGCCTTTGACATGCTTTCAGGAGAATAATTAAAAATATTGCGATTATCGGCTCGACCGGTTCCATCGGGACCCAGACCCTGGATGTGGTCCGGGAGCACAAGGATGATTTCACCGTATCGGCCCTGGCCTGCGGGAAGAATGTAAAGCTTCTGGCTGAACAGATCAGGGAATTTCATCCGGCCCTCGTATCCGTAGGAGATGAGGCGGCGGCCGCTGCCTTAAAAGACCTGATTCCGGGAGAAACATGCGATATTCTGACCGGCATGGAGGGGTTGATTGCCGTATCAACTATTCCGGAATCCGACATTCTGGTCACGGCCGTCGTCGGCATGCTGGGCATCCGGCCCACAATTGCCGCCATCCAGGCCAAGAAGGACATCGCCCTTGCCAACAAGGAAACCCTGGTAAGCGCCGGTCACATCATCATGCCCCTGGCGAGGGAATACGGGGTGCATGTCCTGCCGGTGGACTCCGAGCATTCGGCCATCTTTCAGTCCCTGCAGGGGAATGAAGGTAATGAAATCGACCGGATTCTTCTCACAGCTTCCGGCGGCCCCTTCCGGGGGAAGAGCCTGAAAGAGCTTGAAGGCGTCACGCCGGCCCAGGCCCTGAACAACCCCAACTGGGACATGGGCCAGAAGGTGACCATCGACTCGGCCACCATGGTAAACAAAGGCTTAGAGGTCATGGAGGCCCACTGGCTCTTCAACGTCGATGTGGACGACATCACGGTCCTGGTCCATCCCCAGTCGGTTCTTCATTCGGCGGTCCAGTACAAGGACGGGGCTGTAATCGGGGAACTGGGGGTTCCGGACATGCGCCTCCCGATTCAGTATGCCCTGTATTACCCCAATCGGCCTTACCTTTCGGGTAAGCGGCTGAACCTCTTTGAACTCGGGAGCCTCACTTTTGAAGAGCCGGACCTTACTGTTTTCAAGGGCCTGGCCCTGGCGAAGAAGGTCGGAAATGCCGGGGGCAATCTCCCCACCGCCTTCAATGCTGCCGATGAGACTGCGGTAGAACTCTTCCTGAAGGGTGAAATCGGCTTCACGGAAATCCCGGACCTCATTGTAAAGGCCGTAGCTGCCTGTGACTTCATAGAAAACCCCACGGTGGAGGAAATCTTCGCCACCCGGGAGGCGGCACTGAAACTATAAATTTTCGATAGATAGTTTTCATGTATATGTACGCGCGGCTCCTGCAGTACTTCGCTTTTGGTGCCGCATACGGAGAAACCTTGTTTTGAAGATTATTATTGCCATTCTGATATTCGGCTTCATCATCCTCTTCCATGAATTCGGCCACTTCCTCTTCGCCAAGAAGTTCGGGGTCAAGGTCAATGAGTTCTGCCTGGGTTTCGGCCCCCGACTGGTGGGCTTCAAGAAAGGGGATACGGACTACTGCCTCAGGCTTCTGCCCTTCGGTGGGGCCTGCGTCATGGAGGGGGAGAGTGAGGACACCGACGACGAGCGGTCCTTTTTGAAGAAGCCCCTCTGGCAGCGGGCCATCATCGTGGCCGGCGGGCCCCTTTTCAACTTCCTTCTGGCCTTCGTCCTTTCGGTCATCATGATCGGGGCCATGGGGGTGGAGCTTCCCGTGGTGTCCGAGGTCATGGACGGCTATCCCGCCCAGGAAGCAGGTCTGCAGGCGGGCGACCGGATTACGAAGCTGGGCAGCTACCATGTCCATATCTATAATGAAATCGTGGTCTATAACTTCTTTCACTCCGGTGAGACCACGGAAGTGACTTTTGTCCGGGACGGGCAGTCCCGCACGACGACCCTGGTACCCAAGCTGGACAGTGAGTCCGGCCGCTATCTCATCGGCATCGTGGGAAGCGGGGAGCGGACCCGTCTCAATCCCTTCGTCACCCTGGGCTACGCCGTCTTTGAACTCAAGTACCAGATTTATATCGCGATGGAGTCCATCGGCATGCTGCTGACGGGCCAGGTGGGGGTTCAGGACATGTCCGGCCCGGTCGGCATCGTAAAGACCATCGGGGATACTTACCAGCAGTCGCTGTCTTCGGGCGCCCTCTATGTGGTCATGAACCTGATTTCCATCACGATTCTTTTGTCCGCGAACCTGGGCGTCATGAACCTCCTGCCCTTCCCGGCCCTGGACGGAGGCCGGCTCCTCATCTACTTGATCGAGGCTATTACGCGAAAGAAAGTGCCGGAGAAAGTCGAGGCGGCCCTGAACGGAGTCGGCTTCGTTCTCCTGATGATACTGATGGTCCTGGTTATGGGCTCCGACATCTCAAAGATTGTGAAGGGGCAGTAGGCTGTCCTTACCGGAAGGGGCATATCATATGACTAATGCAAAGCCCCATGACTTGCATTGATTTAACAGAAGTTAGAGGCAGCAAACCCATGAGAGAGCATACAAATGTCGTTAATATCGGGGGCGTGGAAATCGGCGGGGGCAACCCTGTCCGCATCCAGTCCATGTGCAATACAAAGACGGCGGACGTGGCCGCCACAGTGGGGCAGATCCACGCCCTCGAAGAGGCCGGCTGCGAACTCATCCGGGTTACGGTGCCGGACCACGAATCGGCTCTGGCCCTGTCCGAGATCAAAAAGCAGATCCATATTCCACTGATTGCCGACATCCACTTCGACTACCGCATGGCAATAGAGGCCATGGAAAACGGGGCGGACAAGATCCGCATCAACCCCGGCAATATCGGCTCCAAGGACCGCATCAAGGCCGTTGTGGACTGCGCGAAAGAGCGGAACATCCCCATCCGGGTCGGGGTCAACTCCGGCTCCCTGGAAAAGGACCTCATAGAAAAGTACGGGGGCGTGACTGCGGAAGGCCTGGTGGAATCGGCCCTGGACAAGGCGGCCATCATCGAGGACATGGGCTATGACAATCTGGTTATTTCCATCAAGTCCTCAGACGTTCTGATGTCCATTAAGGCCCATGAATTAATCAGTACGAAAACGCACCATCCCCTCCATGTGGGAATCACCGAGGCCGGCTCCCTGATCCGGGGCAATATCAAGTCGGCCGTGGGGATTGGAATCATCCTCTATGAAGGCATCGGGGACACCATCCGGGTTTCCCTGACCGCAGACCCTGTCGAGGAAGTGAGGGCAGCGAAGCTGATTCTCTCCTCCCTGAAACTCAGGACCACGGAAGTGGAACTGGTTTCCTGCCCCACCTGCGGGCGGACTGAAATCGACCTCATCGGCCTGGAGAAAAAGGTGGAAGAGGTCGTCTCGAAGAAGAAACTGAAGCCCCTCAAAATCTCCGTCATGGGCTGTATTGTAAACGGGCCCGGAGAGGCCCGGGAGGCGGACCTCGGAATCTGCGGGGGCAAGGGGCAGGGCCTGATTCTGAGGCACGGAGAAATCGTCCGCAAGGTAAGCGAGGAAGAGCTTCTTCCTGTATTCGAGGAAGAACTCAAGGACTGGGAAATTACGGAGTAGGATTAATAAAAAGAGGTGAAAGGGCATGGCGAAGCCTTTTTCGGACATCTTCAAAGATATATCGGCCGGAGACGGCCTTTCCGCGGTTCTCCGGGACGCAGAGGTCGAGAAGATTTCGGAGAACGGGAATCACCGGGTAATGCGCCTCTATGTGACATTCCACACCGTCGTGCCCAAGTCCGGCATTCGGACCATCGAGCGGAAAATCCGGGACAATGTCTTCGGGGGCAGGGTCGAAGTGAAGATTGTCGAGCACTTCACCCTGGGCGAGGCCTACCGGCCGGAGGAAATCTATGACCTCTACAAGGACTCCATCCTGGACGAGCTCTTCGAGACCGACCGGATTCTCTATCAGATTGTGAAGAAGGCCACCTTCGTTTTCGACGAGGATGGGGCACTGAATGTGATTCTGCCGGACGACGGAACCAGCCGCCTCTATGAGGGGGAGCTTCTCGACTATCTGAATCACGTCTTTGAAAAGCGATTTAACAGCCGCATTGCCATCGGCTTTTCCTATAAGGTCCCGGACAAGAACTACCTTTCAGATACCAAGGACCGCATCGGCCGCCAGGTAGAGGAGATTCTAAAAACTGTGGCTGAAGCCCACAAGGCCGAGGAAGGGGCCGACGGGGATGCGATTGCCACAGTGGGGAAGCCGTCTTCCGGGGCTGCTCAGAAGAAGGAAGGATTCAAGGGGCAGAAAGGCGGCTTCCAGAGGGGAGAGGGCGGCTTCCAGAGGGGAGAAGGCTCTTTCCGCCGTAGCGAGGGTGGATTCCGCAGGGAAGGCGGTTTCAGGCGGACCCGCAGCAACGACCCGGATGTGGTTTTCGGAAGTGATGCGGACGGAGACCTGATTGAAATCAAGAATATTCAGGAGGAGATGAAGGAGGCCGTCGTCCGGGGGCAGATTGTGGAAGTGAACCCGATCGAGCTTCGAAACAGCGACAAGGTTCTCTACATCTTCTCCCTCTACGACGGGACGGACTCCATTTCCGCGAAGATTTTTACGGACCAGGAGAGCTTTGCCAAGCTCTCCGAAGAAGTGGTGCCGGGGAAATTCTTCCGCCTCCGGGGCGTGGTCCAGGAGGACATGAAGACCCGGGAACTCTCCTTCACCAGGGTCTACGGGCTGAAGAAGATTTCGGATTTCCGGACCAAGAGGCAGGACCTTTCCACCGAGAAGCGGGTAGAACTCCACTGCCACACGAAGATGTCGGATTCCGACGGGGTTTCGGATGTCTCCGATATCGTGAAGCAGGCCATCTCCTTCGGTCACAAGGCCATCGCCATCACAGACCACGGCGTGGTTCAGGCTTTCCCCGATGCGGCAAAGGCGGCCGGGAACGATATCAAAATCCTCTACGGGATGGAGGGCTACCTCGTCGACGATACCAAGGCCCTCGTGACGAATTCCAAGGGCCAGTCCCTGACAGGGGACTTCGTCGTATTCGACCTCGAGACCACGGGCCTTAATTCCCGGACCTGTCATATCATCGAAATTGGGGCCGTCTATGTGAAGGGAGGGGAGATTGTCGATCGCTTTTCCGAGTTTGTAAATCCGGGCGTGCCGATCCCTTTTCGTATTACAGAAATTACTTCCATCCGGGACGACGACGTGCGGGACGCAGAGTCCATTGAAGTTCTGCTGCCGAAATTCCGGGAATTTTGCGGAGATGCGGTCCTCGTGGCCCACAATGCCGACTTCGATACGGCCTGCATCAAGGCTGAGTGCGAGCGGGAGGGCATCGACTGGGACTTCACCTACGCCGATACCATGACCATGGCGGGCTTTCTCTACCCTGATCTGGGGAAACTGACCCTCGACGCTGTGGCCAAGCATATGGGGATATCCCTCGAAGGCCACCACCGGGCCGTAAACGACGCCGAGTGCACGGCGGAAATCTTCGTGAAGATGGTGGCCATCCTTCTTTCCATGAAGGACGACGCCCACCCCAATGGGATTGACAATCTGGACCTTCTGAACGAGGAGGGGAAGATGACAGTGGACCGGATCAAGAAGACCCGGCGGACCTACCACATCATTATCCTGGCCAAGAACGACATCGGGCGGATCAATCTCTACCACCTGGTTTCCCTGTCCCATCTCAAGTATTCGGGCCGGGGCAAGCCCAGGATTCCCAAGTCGGTCCTGTCCCAGTATCGGGAGGGCCTGATTCTGGGATCCGCCTGCGAGGCGGGCGAGCTCTTCCAGGCCATCCTGCTGGGCCGGTCCAGAGAAGAAGTATCCCGGACTGCCTCCTTCTACGATTACTTCGAAGTCCAGCCCGTGGGAAATAATGCCTTTTACAAGCGGGAGGACAAGTACGATATCACTACGGACGATGACCTCCGTGACTTAAACCGCCGCATCGTCTCCCTGGGGGAGGAGATGGGGAAGCCGGTCGTTGCGACCTGCGATGTCCACTTCTTAAACCCCGAGGACGAGGTTTACCGCCGGGTCATCATGAACGAACGGGGCTTCGACGACTGCGACATGCAGCCGCCCCTCTTCCTCCATACCACGGAGGAGATGCTGGATGAGTTCTCCTACCTGGGCGCTGAGAAGGCCCACGAGATTGTCATAGAAAACACAAACAAGATTGCCGACATGTGCGAGATCATCCAGCCCACCCGGCCGGACAAGTGCCCGCCCGTTATTGCGGATTCCGACAAGATGCTGCGGAAAATCTGCTATGACAAGGCCCACGAGCTCTACGGGGAGAATCTGCCCCCGGTGGTTTCCGAGCGGCTGGAGAGGGAACTCAATTCCATCATCGGAAACGGCTATGCCGTCATGTACATCATCGCCCAGAAGCTGGTGTGGAAGTCGGTCGAGGACGGGTATCTGGTCGGCTCCCGGGGATCCGTCGGTTCCTCCTTTGTAGCCACCATGGCCGGAATCACGGAGGTTAATCCCCTCCGGGCCCACTACCTCTGCCCCAAGTGCCACTTCGCGGACTTCGATTCGGAGACCGTACTGGAGTTCGGAAAGGCCGGCCGGTCCGGCTGCGATATGCCGGACAGTGTCTGTCCCAAGTGCGGGGCCCCCATGCAGAAGATGGGCTTTGATATCCCCTTCGAGACCTTCCTTGGATTCAAAGGAAATAAGGAGCCGGATATCGACCTCAATTTCTCCGGCGACTACCAGAGTAAGGCCCACCGCTATACGGAGGTCATCTTTGGCGAGGGCCAGACCTTCAAGGCCGGCACGGTCGGCACCCTGGCCGAGAAGACGGCCTACGGCTACACCATGCACTACTGCGAGGAGCACGGGCTGAAGAAGCGGGGCTGCGAGATCGTCCGCATAGCCAAGGGCTGCGAAGGCGTCCGCCGGACCACGGGCCAGCATCCGGGCGGCATCATCGTCCTCCCTACGGGCGAGGACATCGACACCTTCACCCCGGTCCAGCACCCGGCGGATAAGGATGATACCGATATCGTAACGACCCACTTCGATTATCATAAGATTGACAGTAACCTTCTGAAACTCGACATTCTCGGCCACGATGATCCGACCATGATTCGAATGCTCGAGGACCTGACGGGTCTCGACGCCACGAAGATTCCCCTCGACGACAAGAAGGTCATGAGCCTCTTCATGAATACGGACGCCCTGGGCGTGACCCCGGACGAGCTCTGGAACTGCGACATGGGCACCCTGGGAATCCCCGAGTTCGGTACGGATTTCGCCATGGGGCTTCTTCGGGAAGCAAAGCCGAAAGAGTTTTCGGACCTGATCCGGATTTCCGGCCTCTCCCACGGAACCGACGTCTGGCAGGGCAACGCGGAAGAACTCATCAAGTCCGGCACGGCCACGATTTCCACGGCCATCTGCTGCCGGGACGATATCATGACCTACCTCATCAATATGGGTCTCGAGCCGGAAGAGAGCTTCACCATTATGGAGCGGGTCCGTAAAGGCGTCGTGGCCAAGGGCAAGTGCAAGGAGTGGCCCCAATACAAGGAGGACATGAAGGCCCATGGGGTTCCGGACTGGTACATCGGTTCCTGCGAGAAGATCAAGTACATGTTCCCCAAGGCCCACGCGGCGGCCTATGTCATGATGGCCTGGCGGATTGCCTACTGCAAGGTCTATTATCCCCTGGCCTACTATGCGGCCTTTTTCTCCATCCGGGCCAAGACCATGAGCTACGAGCAGATGTGCCTGGGGAAGGACGCCCTGGAGCGCCACCTCCGGGAGTACGATGCGAAGATGGCGGCTCACCAGAAGGTTTCGGCCAAGGAGAAGGACAATTATTCCGATATGCGGCTCGTACAGGAGTTCTATGCCCGGGGCTTTTCCTTCCTGCCTCTGGACCTATATAAGTCCGACGCCATGCGTTTCCAGATTGTGGATGGGAAGCTGCTGCCGCCCTTTGCCTCCATCGAAGGCATGGGGGACAACGCATCGATTACCCTGGCCGTGGCCGCGAAGGAGGCTCCTTTCCTTTCCAAGGACGACCTCAGACAGAGGGGGAAGGTTTCCCAGTCCATTGTGGACGTCCTGGACCGGAGCCACGTCATAGATGACCTGCCGGAGTCCAACCAGCTGTCTCTGTTCGACAGTTTCGCTTCCTGAAAGCCGGCGGAAGAGCAGTTGTTTTACATTATTCATGAATAATATAAATCCCATGGGAGGAGTTGGCCTTGCGAGACCTGAATGACATCCGAAAAGACATTGACGCAGTCGACGCCGAAATCCTTGCCGCCTTTGAGAAGCGGATTGAGCTTTCGGACCAGGTGGCCGAATACAAGCGTTCGAAGGGCCTTCCGGTCTACGACGTGGAACGGGAGAAGGAGAAAATTGCCTCCCTTTCGGACAAGGTCGAGGGCGACTTCATGAAGAAGGGGGTCCGGGAACTCTTCACCGACCTCATGGGCCTTTCGAAGAAGAAGCAGTACCGCCTGCTGTCCGAGCGGGCCGAGGCTCCGGACGGCTTCATCGAGGTGGAGCAGATCGACTTTTCGGATTCCACCGTCGTCTTTCAGGGGGTGGAGGGGGCCTATTCGGAGGAGGCTATGCGGACCTTCTTCGGCGATATCGGCTCCTCCTTCAATGTGGGGTCCTTCTACGAGGCCATGAAGGCCCTCGCGGACGGGCGCGCAGGCTACGCCATTCTCCCCCTCGAGAATTCGCGCGCCGGCTCGGTCCGTGAGAATTACGACCTTCTGACCGATTTCAATCTGGCCATTGTGGGAGAGGAGATCATTCCCATCCGCCACACCCTGCTGGCTGCTCCGGGGGCCTCTTTGGATGAAATCACGGATGTCTATTCCCATCCCCAGGCCCTGATGCAGTGCAGCGGCTTCTTCAAGGACCATCCGGACATCGTCCAACATCCCATGGCCAATACGGCTATAGCGGCAAAGACCGTGGCTGAGGCGAAAGACCATTCGAAGGCCGCCATAGCCGGCGCCATCAACGCAGAGCTCTACGGACTCGACGTCCTGGCTGACTCCATCGCCGACGACCCGGACAATAAGACCCGTTTTGTGGTCCTGTCCCGGAAGAAAATTTACGAAAAAAAGGCCAATATGGTTTCGGTGGAAATCGAGCTTCCCGACATTGAGGGCTCCCTTTACCGCATGCTTTCCCATTTCGTCATCAATGACCTGAATATGCACGAAATCGAATCGCGGCCCATTCAGGGGCGGGACTGGGAGTACAGATTTTTCATAGATTTTACAGGAAATTTATCGAACAAGTCCGTCCAGAATGCTATCCTAGGGCTCAGGGAAGAGACGAAGAAGCTGGTCGTACTCGGAAACTATGTGAGCAGCCGGTGAAAAGGCGTATAAACAGTTTCTTTTGCAGTGAATGTATATATAATTCGATAGATTTTAGTTTACAGCGGGGGAGAGTTTGCGTATGAAAAAATACGGTTCGATTTACGTCGGAACGTTCGAGATCGGCATGAAGATCTATGAGATCGGCAGAGGCGGGTCCTTTCGGAACATCGACACGATGAAGAAGAATACGTCGGTCTTTCACGATATCTATAGAAGGCATGAGCTTTCGCCGGAGACCGTGGAGATGATCATCGAGACCTTAGCCGACATGCAGGAGACCATGAAGCTCTATAAGGCCGAGTACAAGGTCTATGGCTCCTATTCCCTGGAGTCGGCCAAGAACATCCTCTTCGTCTTGGACCAGATCCGCATGCGGCTGGGGATTGACGTCAAGCTCATGAGCAATTCCGAGCAGCGCTTCACGACCTACCAGGTCTTTGCCAATACGAGAGCAGAGTCTTTCGCGGCCCTGACGAAAAAGTCGGCCATCATGGTAGACGTGGGCGGCTACTCCATGCAGCTGACCCTCTTTGTGGATGGGCGGATTGTGACGACCCAGCATATTCTTCTCGGGGCGGCCGATATCCGGGAATATGCGCGCCGTCTTTCCGGTAATTCCGACTACCGGGAGCAGATTTTCGAGATGCTGCAGAAGGAACTGGAAGCCTTCTCCAATATGTATCTTTCGGGCATCTCCCCCGAGAACCTCATTATTCTAAATGACAATGCCTCGGAAGCCGTGACGAAGTACATAGGGCCCGTGGCAAACGGCTCCTACCGGACGACGGACTATGTCAAGGGCCTCACGAAGCTCCTGGATGAAAACCACTACGCGACCGGCAGCAACCTGGCTCCGGACCCGGGGAGGGACCAGTTCTACCTGCCTATATTATTCCTTCTGAATGCGATTTCCCGCATCCTGCCTTCGAAGTACGTCTGCTTCCCCGGCCTCGATGTAAACGACGGCATCGTCTTCAATATGGCCGTCCGGGACCGGCTCATCAAGCCCACCCACGACTTCGAGGAAGATGTGATTTCCGCGGCCCGCTTCATCGCCCGCCGCTACGGCTCCTACGAGCCCCATCTCAATGTCCTTGACGCCCTGGGTACGGATATCATCGACACCATGAAGAAGTCTTCGGGCCTGACGGCCAGAGACCGGCTCATCTACCGGGTGGCAGCCATACTTCACGACTGTGGCAAGTATGTCTCCCTTTCGAATTCCGGGGAGAACTCCTACCGCATCATCGTAAGCTCCGAGATTCTGGGCCTGACCCACAAGGAGCGGGAGATGGCGGCCTTTGTGGCCCTCTTCAATCGAAAAGATGTTCTGCCCTACGAGAACCTGGCCAACGAGTTCACTGAAGAAGAGTACGTGCGGATTGTGAAGATTCTGGCGGTCCTTCGGGTCACGAACGCCCTGGACCGGAGCCACAAGCAGAAGTTCAAAAAGGTCCGCATGTCCATCAAGGACAGCAGGCTCATCATCTCCATCTCCTCGGAGGATTCCATCTCCCTGGAGAAGAGCCTTTTTGAAAACAAGGCGGATTTCTTCGAGCGGACATTTTCCATCCGGCCCGTCATCCATGAAGTTCATACGAAGTAAGCGGAGGCAGAAAAATCATGGCAGAAACGGCATTTACCGACCCCAAATACTATGAAAACCGGGAGCTGTCCTGGCTCAAGTTCAATGTGCGAATTTTAAACGAAGCCAAGGACCGGAAGAATCCCCTGATGGAGCGCATGTCCTTCCTTTCCATCACGGCCTCGAATCTGGACGAATTCTTCATGGTCCGGGTCGCTTCCCTGAAGGATATGATTCACGCGGGCTATACCAAGAAGGACCTGGCCGGTATGACGGCCAAGGAACAGCTTAGTGCCATCAGCCAGGAGACCCACGACTTCATTGACAAGCAGTATCAGACCCTGAACCGGTCCCTGCTTCCCCTTCTGGACAAGGAGGGCATCCGGATCATTACGGACTTCCACGATCTCACGAAGGAAGAGGGCGCCTTTGTCGACACTTATTTCGAAAAGTATCTCTATCCCGTTGTCACCCCCATGGCGGTTGATGCTTCCCGTCCCTTCCCCCTGGTCCTCAATAAGTCTCTGAACATTGCTTCCCTTCTGAAAAAGAAGAAGGGGGTTCCCAACCTCATGAAGGGCGGCAAGCGGGGCGATCCCACCGTATTTGCCACGGTCCAGGTGCCTTCCGTTATTCCGAGAATCATTGAGATTCCGTCCGATGAGCCCAACCGGCAGACCTTCATCCTCCTTGAGCAGATCATGCTCCGAAATATCGGAGAGCTCTATAAGGGCTATGACGTCGTAAGCTCCTATCCCTACCGGGTTATTCGGAATGCCGACCTCGACATCGACGAGGACGACGCGGCCGACCTTCTGCAGGAGATCAAGAAGTCCCTGCACAAGCGGGAGTGGGGCGAGGGCATCCGTCTGGACTACGACGCCCATATGGACAAGAAACTGCTGGCCTATTTGATGAAGCAGTTCAATGTAAACGAGTCCTGGATTTATCCTGCGAGTGGTCCCTGCGACCTCACCTTCTGCATGAAGCTCTACGGGCAGGTGGAGGGGAAGAGTCTCTACAAGAAGCCCTGGACGCCCCGGCAGCCCGTCGGTCTCAAGGAGGGGGCGGATATCTTCGCGGAAATCCGGAAGGGCGATATCTTCATGAATCACCCTTATGACTCCTTCGAGCCGGTCGTGGACTTCATCCGGGCAGCGGCAGTCGACGAAAAGGTCCTGGCCATCAAGCAGACCCTCTACCGGGTATCCGGCAATTCCCCCATCATCGCGGCCCTGCAGAAGGCGGCCGAGAACGGGAAGCAGGTCACGGTACTCGTAGAGCTCAAGGCCCGGTTCGATGAGGAGAACAATATCCAGTGGGCCCAGAAGCTGGAGAAGTCCGGGTGTCATGTAATCTACGGCCTGGTGGGCCTCAAGACCCATTGCAAGATTGCCCTCGTGGTCCGGGACGAAGAGGACGGCATTCGAAGATACGTTCATCTCGGCACCGGCAATTATAACGACAATACTGCGAAAATCTACACGGACTGCGGCATCTTCACCTGCAAGGAGTCTATCGGCGAGGATGCCACGGCAGTCTTCAATATGCTTTCCGGCTATTCCGAGCCGGAGCACTGGAACCACCTGATCCTGGCACCCATCTGGATGCGGACCAAGTTCTATTCCCTGATTGACCGGGAGATTGCCAATGCCAAGGCCGGAAAGAAGGCCCTGATTGCGGCGAAGATGAACTCCCTCTGCGACCGGGACATGATTGCAAAGCTCTATGAGGCCTCGGCCGCCGGCGTCGAAATCTTCCTTGTGGTCCGGGGCATCTGCTGCCTCAGGACCGGCATCCCCGGGGTCAGCGACCATATTCATGTGGTTTCCATCGTCGGTACCTTCCTCGAACATGCCCGGATTTTCTACTTCTATGCGGACGGGCAGGAGGAGGTCTACATGGGAAGTGCCGACTGGATGCCCAGAAACCTGGACCGCCGGGTCGAAATTGTCTTCCCGGTTCTGGACGACGCCTTAAAGGCCCGGGTCCTTCATATTCTGGATGTACAGCTTTCCGACAACTTAAAGGCCTGCTTCCTCGATTCCGACGGAGAGTATTACCACTTCGACCGGCGGGGCAAGAAGGCTATCGGGTCCCAGCAGACTTTCATGGATGAAGCGGCGGCCCGGGACAAGGACAATCCCGAGAACATCTTTCCCCGGACCTTTACTCCGGTCTGGGCTGCTCCCCGGAAGGCGGAGGAAAAATGACGCAGTGCGTGACGCCCTTCGGGCTACATCTTGTAGAAGATGCTTTGAAAATGCCTATATGCTGAAAGATTTGTGGAACTTATCAACAAAAAGCACAATATCTTGTGGATAAGTCTTGCTTTTCTCTCCGGCGGGTGATATATTTAGGTCAAGGTACAGGGACTGTACCCGGACCCATTTGAAATATGCCACCAAGGAGGGATCTAAGCAGACGCAATGGACATTTACTATCGTGTAAACACTGTTCAGATGTCTGCCGATTCGAACCTCGATTCCCAGGGACAAACATATTTCAAAAAGTCTCGCAGGAAATCAGGTTCTGATTTCGGCAACATATTCATCTCCGCCTGTGATGAATTAAATCAAAAGTCAGGCATCACACACCCTAACAGGAGTTATGCTCCTGAACTGATGATGGCTTTGCACTGAAAGCCTTTATCAGCCGGCCTCACCGGGCCGGGAGAGAGCCGGGAAGGTGGCCGCCTTCCCGGTTCTACTTGTCTTTATAGCTTTTTTATGCTAATGTAAATCCCGCCGGAGGATAGCATATTTTCCAAACTGCCCATATTGTTTATGTTTTTTGAAAAATATAGTTGACATTTACGGACGGCCTGTGCTATTATCTTCGACGTTGTAAAGAAAGCAGAGTATCCACTCTCACCTGAGCGCTCTATTATTCATGCGGATGCGACTCAGCGTTTATATGTGAGAACGGGAGCATTAGTTCCTGTTTTTTCATTGGAGTGGATGGGCCTTTATGCCTGTCCATTTTTCATTTTTCGGAGGACAAAACCATTAGCAACAACGATCTTCAGGTAAACGAACAGATCAGGGACCGTGAGGTTCGCCTGATTGGTGCAGACGGTTCCCAGCTCGGCATTATGTCCGCAAGAGACGCCCAGAAGGCGGCGGATGAGGCCGGACTCGATCTCGTGAAGATTTCCCCCAAGGCCGTTCCCCCGGTATGCAAGATTGTCGATTACGGCAAGTACCGGTATGAGCTGGCCCGCAAGGAGAAGGAACAGAAGAAGAAGCAGCATGCTGCGGAGCTCAAAGAGATTCGCTTTTCTCCGAATATTGATACAAACGATCTGAATACGAAGACGGCCGCGGCCCGGAAGTTCCTCGCCAAGGGGGACAAGGTCAAGGTCACGCTCCGCTTCAGAGGCCGTGAGATGGCACACATGAAGGAATCACGTCATATACTTGACGAATTCGCCGAGGCACTCTCGGATATCGCGGTGGTCGAAAAGGCCCCCAAGGTCGAGGGAAGACAGCTTTCACTTGTACTCGGTGTCAAGAAGCAGTGACAGGAAAACAAGTCACGAGACAGGAAACAGGAGGATTTAGACAATGCCGAAGATGAAGACAAAAAGAGCGGCAGCCAAGAGATTCAAGAAGACTGCCAGCGGAATGCTGAAGAGAAACAAGGCCTTTAAGAGCCACATCCTCACGAAGAAGACCACGAAGACCAAGCGGAACCTTCGCCACGCCACCATGACGGACAAGACCAATGAGGCAAATATGAAGAAGGTTCTTCCCTACCTTTGATTTCTTTTTCGATTGATTTTTCTGGAGGATTTTTGAAATGGCAAGAGTTAAAGGCGGCATGAACGCCAAGAAAAAGCACAACAGAGTTCTGAAGCTCGCCAAGGGCTACAGAGGCGCACGTTCCAAGCAGTATCGTGTAGCAAAGCAGACCGTCATGAAGGCACTTTCCACTGCCTATGCCGGCCGCAAGCAGAAGAAGAGGCAGTTCCGGAGACTGTGGATTGCCCGCATCAATGCGGCAGCCCGCATGAACGGCCTTTCCTATTCCAAATTTATGTATGGCCTGAAGCTTTCGGATATCGACCTGAACCGCAAGGTCCTTTCCGATATGGCTGTTTCCGATCCCGAGGGCTTCGCAGCTCTCTGCGAGACCGCGAAATCCAAGGTCGCATAATTTCCCTTCGTTCATTGACCAGGACCGATTCCTTCCGGTCCATCTGATATAATTTTTCAAGAAATTTCCCCGTGCCACCTCCTTCCGGTACGGGGATTTTTCTTGCTTCGGGGACAAAAACGCAATTTTTATACATGATTGTGCAAAAAAGTTCGCTTAAATTCACCTGCCGCCTGTGCTATAGTTATGGTTAGTGTCCGGAAAGCAATCCTTAACTCCGGTTTTTGACCGGGAGCATATGGCAGCTTTCTATTTCAAAAGGATTTTGCATGGAGGTCAAATATGGCAGTACTTGTGACAGGCGGGGCCGGTTTCATCGGCAGCCACACGGTGGTGGAACTTCTGGAGAACGGCTACGATGCCGTCATCCTCGACAATCTTTCGAATGCGAGCGAAAAGGTCATCGGCCGGATTGAGGAAATCACCGGAAAGCAGCCGACCTTCTACAAGGGCGACATCCTGGACCGGGCCTGCCTCGACCATATCTTCGAGACGGAAAAAATCGATTCGGTCATCCACTTTGCCGGCCTCAAGGCTGTCGGAGAGTCGGTACAGAAGCCCTGGGAATATTATGAGAATAATATTGCGGGGACGTTAACTCTGCTCGACGCCATGCGGTCGCACAAGGTAAAGAACATCATTTTTTCCTCCTCTGCGACGGTCTACGGCGACCCGGCTGAAATCCCTATTACAGAGAAATGCCCCAAGGGCCAGTGCACGAATCCCTACGGCTGGACCAAGTCCATGCTGGAGCAGATTCTGTCCGACATTCAGTTCGCGGACAAGGAGTGGAATGTCCTCCTCCTTCGCTACTTCAACCCCATCGGGGCCCATCAGAGTGGAAAGATCGGGGAGAATCCCAACGGCATTCCGAACAACCTCATGCCCTATATCACCCAGGTGGCTGTCGGCAAACTCGACCACCTGAATGTCTTCGGAAATGACTATGATACGCCGGACGGAACAGGCGTCCGGGACTATATCCACGTAGTTGACCTGGCGAAGGGTCATGTCTGCGCCCTGAAGAAGCTCGAAGAAAAGCCGGGTCTTAAGATTTACAACCTTGGCACCGGCCACGGCTATTCGGTCCTCGACGTCGTAAAGAATTTCGAAGCCGCAACAGGAGTGAAGATTCCCTATGAAATCAAGCCCCGGAGAGCCGGCGATATCGCCACATGCTACTGCAATGCGGATCTTGCAAAGAAGGAGATGGGCTGGGAGGCCCAGTACGGCATCAAAGAGATGTGCGAAGACTCCTGGCGCTGGCAGAAGAACAACCCCAATGGGTACGAAGACTAAACTTTTTATAAAAAGTACTTGCAATTAGATACGTATTCGTGTATAGTATCACATGTTGCGGCGCGAAAGCACTGCAACACGTGGCCCGGTGGTCAAGTGGTTAAGACGCCGCCCTCTCACGGCGGAATCAGGAGTTCGACTCTCCTCCGGGCTAGTCTGCTTGGAAGCATTGCTTCAGCAGAAATTGTATCTCGTAGTTTATCGGAATCGCATGGAGCATTAAGCTCTATGCGATTCCGTTGCGTTTAGGGAAATTCGGGACGGCAGGGCAGACTTTCACGCAGCTGGAAAAGCTGCCTGCATACCGGTTTCCGGAGGGACGTATGTCAAAAAGAAACGACTACGAAAAACGGACCGAGGAACTCATTACCCCGATTCTCGACCGGGAGGGCTTCGAGCTCGTCGACGTCGAGTATGTGAAAGAGGGCAGCGAGTACTTCCTTCGGGCCTATATCGAAAAGCCCGGCGGGATTACGATTGATGACTGCGTCCTCGTCTCCCGGGAGATGAACGATATTCTGGACCGGGAAAATTACATTTCGGACGCCTACACCTTTGAGGTCTCTTCCCCGGGGCTGACAAGACCCTTCAAGAAGGACCGGGACTTCGAACGGAATATAGGAAAAGACGTGGACCTCACGACCTACGCCCCCGTAGACGGAGCCAAGGAGTTCACCGGAATCCTGAAGGCCTTTGACGCCGATACGATTACTCTTTCCTACGGGGAGGACGGCGAGCAGGTCTTCGACCGGAAGAATGTGAATATCGTCCACCCGGCCATCGATTTCTGAGATGGCAGATAGCAGGACCAATTGAGAGGGTCCCGTATCGTGTCCGCCCTTCCTTTCGGAGAGGGCGTGTGAAGCGGTTTACATTAGTCATACGACATAATAATAAGGAGATGCGAAATGAATTCGGAACTGATCAGCGCACTGGACCAGCTGGAAAAAGAGAAAAACATCAAGAAGGAAGTCATTCTCTCTGCCGTTGAGAAGGCCCTTGTGGATGCCGCGAAGAACAACTACAAGGACGCCGGAGAGGTACGGGCCGTTGTAGACCCGGACACCGGCGACTATCACATCTATCTCATGAAGCGGGTCACGGAGGACGTGAAGAATCAGTTTGCTGAAATTCTTCCATCCGATGCCCAGGCCATTTCCGGTACCTATGTGGAGGGAGACCTGGTTCCGATTGAGGTCGATTCCCATGAGTTCGGCCGGATCGCTACAGGCGCTGCCAGAAACACCATCATCCAGACCATCCGGACCGAGGAGCGGGAGAATATCCTGCGGGAATTCGCCGACAAGGAACATACGGTCGTCACCGGTATCGTACAGCGGAAGAATGCTACGAACGGCACCGTCATGGTAAACCTGGGTTCCGCCGACGGCATCCTCACCGAGAAAGAGCAGGTCAAGGGCGAGTCCTACCGGCCTAATGACCGCATCAAAGTCTATATCATCGAGGCCAGAGCCGGCCAGAAGGGGACGAGAATCCGCGTTTCCCGGACCCATCCCGAGCTGGTCCGCGGCCTCTTCGAACAGGAAGTTGCCGAAATCGCGGACGGGACTGTGGAAATCAAGGCCATTGCTAGAGAGGCCGGTAACCGGACGAAGATGGCGGTCTGGTCCAATGACCCGGATGTCGACCCGGTCGGCGCCTGCGTCGGCATGAACGGAAGCCGTGTCAATGCCGTCGTCGACGAGCTGAACGGGGAGAAAATCGACATCATCAACTGGTCCGATACCCCGGCCTTCCTGATTGAGAACGCCCTGTCTCCGGCCAAGGTCATTTCGGTCATTGCGGATTCCGAGGAGAAGACGGCCAAGGTCGTCGTTCCTGACTTCCAGCTGTCCCTGGCCATCGGCCGGGAAGGACAGAACGCCCGTTTGGCAGCCCGCCTGACCGGCTACAAGATTGACATCAAGTCCGAGACCCAGGCCGTTGAGTCTGGCGAGTGGCCGCCCTATGAAGGGGACGAGGAAGAGTACGAAGAGGAAGACGGCTACTACGACGAGAACGGCGAGTATACCGGCGACTACGAGGAAGGTTCTGAAGAGGGGTATGAGGAAGCCCCTGAAGAAGGAGCCGATACGGATGAGACTTCCGGCGAAGAGTGATGACGGCGGAAGAGAAGGCCTATTCCATGCTTTCCCTGGCCATGAAGGCCGGAGCATTGAAGTGCGGCGGCTTCAACTGTGAGGAAGCCATCAAGAAAAGAAAGGCGTTTCTGATCATCGCTGCAGAGGATATAGCGGCGGGGAGTCTGAAGACGCTTTGTGATAAAAGCCGGACAGCCGGTATCGAAGTTATCCGCTTCGGTACCAAGGAGGGTCTGGCCAGGGCAGTCGGAAAGGAATATACGTCATGCATAGCCGTGTGTGACAGGTCCTTTGCCGAAGGGCTCAAGAAGAAATTCTGATTTATAGGAAATACGGAGGACGGATATATGGCAAAAATGAGAATCTATGAACTGGCCAAGGAGCTGGGCCTTTCTTCCAAAGATGTGATCTCCTACCTGAACGGACAGGGGGTCGACGCAAAGACCAGTTCCAGCAATATCGAAGACGATGCCATCTCATCCGTCCGGAAGCATTTCGGCGGAGAAAAAAAGGCAGCGGCTCCGGCAGCAGAGAAGCCCGCGGCAAAGGCTGCGCCTGTGAAAGCAGCGGCTCCGGCAGAGAAGAAGGAAGAAAAAGCAGCTCCTGAAAAGAAGGCGGCTGCTCCGGCCCAGGCTTCCCATTCGGGTGAAGCCAGACAGGCTTCCCGTCCCGAGGGGGCTGCAAAACCGGCTGCCCATGCGGACGGCAAGGCTCCCGTGAGAAAGGAAGGCCAGCCTCCCCAGAAGAAGAAGTCCACGATTACGGCCGTATTCAATGCCCAGTACTCCAAGAAGGGGCAGGGCCAGGGCGGCTCCATGGGCGGCCACGGCCAGAGGCGGTCGGCAGGCGGTCAGCGGAGACCCGAAGGAGAAGGCAGCCGCTTCCGCAATGACGGAGGGGCCCAGGGCCACCGGGTCATCCGGCCCCGGACAGACGGGGAGCGTCGCATCCGTCCCAGAGGACTGGACAATGTAAACGAAGAAATCGAAATCCGGCCGGCGGGGGCAGCTCCCGCGGCTGAGCATACATCCCGGCCCGAGGCTCCCAAGGCTCCGGCCCGTGAGAATACGGCTCCGGCTGCCAAGGCTTCTGAGACAGCAGCCAATACTTCCGCAGCCGAGAGTGCGCCCAAGGCAGCACCCAAGACGGAGGCAGGGCCCCGCATGCGGGTTCAAGGCAATATCTTCGCCAACCGGCCCCAGGGGGCTTCGGCTCCTTCCGGCAACCGCAGCCGTCGGACCGACAGGCCCGCTGCAGGCGGAAACGGCAGACCCGGCTTCAAGAAGGGGGCGGAAAGCGGCCGTCCCGCAGCCGGCGCAGGAGCCGGTGACAGCCGGAAAGGCGCCCAGGGCGGCTTCGGCAAGAAGGGACCTCACGGCAAGAAGGCGGAGCACGACGCACTGGGAAGCAAGAAGCAGGAGCGCTTCATAAACCTTGAGAAGAACGGGGGCAAGAAGAAGCATCACAATCCCGTCAACAAGATGCCCGAGCGCAACAAGGACGAAATCCTGACCATCTCCGTTCCGGAGCACATCACAATCAAGGACCTGGCCGAGAAGATGCTGATCAAGCCGGCCGATGTGGTGAAGGATCTCTTCATGCAGGGCAAGATGGTTACATTGAACTCCGACCTTACCTATGACGAGGCCGAGGAAATCGCCCTGAACTATAACTGCATTACGGAGGCCGAAGAGAAGGAAGACGTCATCGCCGAACTCCTGAAAGAGGACGAGGAAGCCGAGAACGAGGCCAATATGGTTCCCCGGCCGCCCGTTGTCTGCGTCATGGGCCATGTCGACCATGGTAAAACTTCCCTCCTCGATGCCATCCGGGATACCAAGGTCACCGACCGCGAGGCCGGCGGCATCACCCAGAAGATTGGTGCTTACGTCGTCAATGTCAAGGACCGGAAGATTACCTTCCTGGATACCCCCGGTCATGAGGCCTTCACGGCCATGCGTATGCGGGGCGCCAACTCCACGGATATCGCCATCCTGGTTGTCGCTGCGGACGACGGCGTCATGCCCCAGACCGTTGAGGCAATCAACCACGCCAAGGCGGCCGGTGTCGAGATCATCGTCGCTGTAAATAAGATTGATAAGCCCAGCGCAAATGTAGAGCGCGTGAAGCAGGAGCTTTCTGAATACGAACTCATCCCCGAGGACTGGGGCGGCAGCACTATTTTTGTACCGGTTTCCGCCCACACCCACGAGGGCATCGATGAGCTTCTGGATATGATTCTCCTTACGGCAGATGTCATGGAGCTGAAGGCAGACCCCAAGCGCAATGCCCGAGGCGTAGTCATCGAGGCCGAGCTCGACAAGGGCCGCGGCGCCGTTGCGACGGTCCTCGTTCAGAAGGGTACCCTTCATGTCGGCGACCCGGTCGCTGCAGGGAGCTGCTACGGCAAGGTCCGGGCCATGCTCGACGAGAACGGCAAGCACGTGAAAAAGGCCGGTCCTTCGACCCCTGTCGAAATCCTCGGTCTTTCCGACGTGCCGAACGCCGGTGAAATCTTCATGTCCTTCGACTCCGAGAAGGAAGCCCATTCCTTCGCTGATACATTTGTATCCGAGGAGAAGAAGTCCCTGATCGAAGAGACCCGGTCGAGAATGTCCTTGGACGACCTCTTCTCAAAGATTCAGGAAGGCAGCGTCAAGGAACTCGACATCGTCGTCAAGGCCGATGTACAGGGCTCCGTCGAGGCTGTCCGTCAGTCGCTTGAAAAGCTCTCGAATGACGAAGTCGTTGTCAAAGTCATCCACGGCGGCGTCGGCGCTATCAACGAGTCTGATGTCACCCTGGCAGCCGCTTCAAACGCCGTCATCATCGGCTTCAATGTCCGTCCCGACGCTGTTGCCAAGCAGATTGCCGAGCGGGAAGGCGTGGACCTCCGTCTCTACGACGTCATCTACAATGCGATCGCGGATGTCGAGGACGCCATGAAGGGAATGCTGGAGCCCATCTACGAGGAGAAGGTCATCGGCCATGCGGAAGTACGGCAGATCTTCAAGTCCTCCGATGTGGGCAACATCGCCGGTTCCATCGTCACGGACGGGACCATCGAGCGGGACTGCAGCGCCCGGATTACCCGCGGCAAGGACCAGATCTTCGAGGGCAAGGTGGCTTCCCTCAAGCGCTTCAAGGACGACGTCAAGGAAGTCAAGACCGGCTTCGAATGCGGTATTGTCTTTGAGGGCTTCAGCGACCTCCTGGAAGGTGACGTCATCGAGGCCTACAAGATGGTCGAGGTACCGAGAAGCTGAGATTTGATTCATTACTAATATAAGGCAGGATGCATTTCCGGCCTTTCTACGTGGAACGGCAATTGCAGATATTATCTGAACTGTTTCCAAAGGATATATATATGCGAAAAAACAGCAACAAATCGGCGAAAGTCAATGAGGACGTCTTCCGGACCCTGTCTTTAATCCTCCACGATGAGGTGAAGGACCCCCGGATTGACCCCATGCGGGTCTCCGTCATTTCCTGTGACGTGGCGACGGACTTAAAGACCGCCAAGGTTTATATCAGCGTCCTCGGAGACGAAGCGGATCAGAAGAATGTTCTGGCCGGTCTCAAGTCCTCCGGCGGATTCATCCGCCACGAGCTGGCCCGCCGGCTCAACCTCCGGAACACCCCGGAGCTCAACTTCATTCTGGACCAGTCCATCGCCTACGGGGTGAAGATGTCGAAGATGATTGACGACCTCGTGGAGAAGGAAGGACTTGACGGAGGGCAGGAAGATGATCCGACTTGACGACATACTGGAAGACGTAAAGACCGTAGCAATCGGCGGCCATGTGCGGCCGGACGGGGACTGTGTGGGAAGTGTCCTTTCCATGCTGAACTACATCGAGGACAATTTCCCTGATATTGAGGCCAAGGCCTATCTCGAGCCCATCCCCCATATCTTCGAATTTCTGAAGCGGTCGGAGGAACTTCTGGAGCCTTCGGAATCAGACGAGGCGGTCGACCTTTTTATCTGCCTTGACTGCTCGGACACCAAGCGGCTGGGGCCTTCCGGAACCCGTTTCACCGCGGCGAAGAAGACCCTCTGCATCGACCACCATCTTTCGAACGACGCTTTTGCGGATGAGAACTATATTATTCCTGACTATTCCTCGACCTGCGAGCTCGTGTACAATCTGATTTCAGCGGGGTCGCCGGAGCGGATCACGAAGGAAATCGCCGAGTGCCTCTATACCGGCATCATCCACGACACGGGCGTTTTCCGCTTCGATTGCACAAAACTTTCCACCATGGAGGCCGCCGGCCACCTGATGGAGAAGGGCATCGACTTCGGCCGTATCATCGACGAGACCTTCTACCAGAAGACCTTCGACCAGAACCGGGTGACCGGAAGGGCCCTGCAGAAGGCAAAGCTCTATTCGGACGGCCGCATCATCGCTTCCTTCATCACGGCGGAAGAGATGCAGGAGTTTAATGTAAAGCCCAAGCACTTGGACGGCATCGTCTCGGCCCTTCGGGATACCAAGGGAGCATTGGCTGCCATCTTCCTCTATGAGCTCGAGCCCGGCCACTTCAAGGTGTCCACCCGGGCCACAGCCGATATCAATCTCGCAGATCTGGCCAAGTCCCACGGGGGCGGCGGTCACGCCAAGGCAGCCGGCTTCGAAATTGACGGAGACGCGGAAGCGGGCATTGAAGCCATCGTCAAAGAGATTGAACCCCTGTTTGACGCATTGAACTGATGCTTTGAAATTCAGACGCGCCTTTCTGCAGACTTAGAAATGGACATTCATGAACGAGATCAGGAGCGGAGCCATTATTGTAAATAAGGAATCCGGCTGGACCTCCTTCGATGTCTGCGGGAAGATGCGGCACATCCTCGGGACCAGAAGCGTTGGCCACACCGGGACCCTGGACCCCAATGCGACCGGGGTTCTGGTGGTCCTTTTCGGGAAGGCCACAAAAGCGGCTTCTCTTTTTACATCCCATACCGTCAAACGCTATACCGGGGAGATGCTTCTGGGGAAAGTGACGGACACCCAGGACATTACCGGAAGAGTTCTTGAAGAGCGGCCGGTTTCCGTGACCCGGGAAGATCTGGAAAAGGCCTGTGACGGCTTCATTGGAGAGATTCAGCAGGTCCCGCCCATGTATTCGGCAAAAAAGGTCAACGGGAAAAAACTCTATGAATATGCCCGGGAGGGGAAGGTCATTGAGCGGAAGCCCGAGACCGTCACGATTGCAGAAATTGAAATCGTGGAATTTTCCGGAGACAGGGCAGTCATTTCCGTCACCTGTTCGGCCGGAACCTACATCCGGACCCTGATGAACGATATCGGAGAAGCCTTAGGCTGCGGGGCCTGCATGGGGGCTTTGCGCCGCGATGCGGTCGGCGGATCGTCTCTTGAAGAAGCCCATACCATCGGAGAAATTGAAGAGCTTGCTGCTGCAGACCGCCTTTCTGAAATCATCACGCCGGTAGACATGCTCTTTTCCTATAAGCCGGCCTTTGTGGCAGATGAAGCCTTCACAAAAGCAGCTGTAAACGGGGCCCGGCTTCCGGTTTCCTGCCTCCGGCAGAGGCCATTGACAGAAGCGGAAGTGAAAGAGCGCACAGACCTGGGCCTTCCGGCAGAAGAGGGCGACAAGAGTGACTATCTCACAGACCCCGATTCACCCAGCGTCCGGCTTTATCTCTCAGACGGCCGTTTCGTGGGTCTTTTTAAGTCGGACGGGCAGGAAGTCTCTATACAGAAGATGTTTCTGGAGGAATGAATATTGTAGGGATTCGGGCCGACGGAATACAGGCGTATCCTTACGTGGAGTTTCTATTAGTCATATATGAAAATTCTGAAGGACAAAACTGAACTCGGCATCCTGTCGGGCCCCACAGCGCTGACAGTCGGCAAGTTCGACTGCATCCACCGGGGGCACGACCGGATTCTTCAGAGGCTTTCCGCAAAAAGGGCGGAAGGCCTTATTTCGCTTGTCTTCACATTTTCAAAGTCTCCCAGACTTCTCTTAAATGCCGGCCGGGAGGACGACTTCCACGGGCGAAACCTCATCACCAATGCCGAGCGGACGGAGCTTCTTGCTGACAAGGGCATCGACATCCTCTATGAACGGCCCTTCGACGAAGAGTTCATGCATATTTCGGCAGAGGACTTTGTGAAGAGTCTTGTTCGGGACTTTCACATGAAGTATATCTGCGTGACCGAGGACTTCCACTTCGGCTACGGGAATGCCGGAGACTGCGGGCTTCTGAAGAAGATGGGGCCCAAGCTGGGCTTTGAGGTCGAGGTCATTCCCCTGCTTAAGGAGGCGGGCGGTACCGTCATTTCTTCCTCCCTGATCCGGAGCGAGCTCAAGGAAGGCCATATTGCCGAAGTCAATGAGATGCTGGGCTACGAGTACTTCATTCACGGGAAAATCGTCCACGGGGAGGGCATGGGCAAGCGCCGTCTTTCCTATGCCACCATCAATATGCTGCCTCCCGACGCCAAACTCCTGCCGAAAATCGGGGTCTATGTGACCCGGATTCAGATGAACGGGCGGGAATTCTTCGGCATGACGGATATCGGCGTGAAGCCTACGGTGGAGCTTAAAGACCGCCGGCTGGGCGTCGAGACCCATATCTTCGACTTTGACGGGGATGTCTACTACGAGGAGGCCAAAGTTTCCTTCTTATCTTTCATGCGGGACGAGCAGAAGTTCAAGGACCTTCCTTCCCTGCAGACCCAGCTGGAACACGACGATGCGGCGGCCAGGGCCTTTATTTCCACCTACAGGGGACCGGGCGTTTGAGGCAGGCTTTATTTACATTCGTTACCGGTTACAAATTACGAATTTATTACAATATGTTGACTTATATTAATCTTTCTGTTACTATCTTTTCCGCGTGAAGAAATATTTCCCTTGCGGAGGTTTTTATGATGAATTGCAGACGGCGTGTCACTCGGGCATTTGCTGTGGGCACGCTGCTTTTTGTTGTTACGTTCAGTGCATTTGACGGTCATGTTCAGGTAGAAGCAGCCACCCAGGCGAAGATTACCTCCTCCGGTCTCACGGCTGGGGCTTCTTCGAAGACGGCAGTCCGGCTCAATGCGAATACGAGAAAGACGGCCGGAGCCACTTCCCTTACTTCTGTCCGTCTCAGTGACTATACGGCCTCATCCTCATCTGCAGCCACAACTGCTTCCACCCCCTCATCCACTTCTTCAACCGTCACCGCGACCGGGGCCTTCGATCCTTCGGTCTATGGCTACACGAATCTCGGAATTGTGCGGGTTTCGGAAGGCAATGTCAATATCCGAAAGGCTGCGGATGCTTCGGCTGCCATTGTCGGCAAGGCTTCCGACGGGGATGCTGTGGAGATTACCGGGCAGGAGGGGGATTTCTTCGCCATTACCTCCGGCCAGGTGACAGGCTATATCAAGTCGGACTATGTCCTTACCGGCGCCGATGCCCTTTCTGCTGCGGCCGACTCCGTGGAGACCATGGCGACCGTGACCGGAGACGGGGTCAATGTCCGTGCCGGGGCTTCGACCGACTCGGAGATTCTCGGAAACGTAGCAAAGGGGACAGCTCTGGGCTACCTGGGCGACGAGGGCAGCTTCATCAAGGTCGACTTTGCCGGCCAGGACGGCTATATCTCATCCGATTTTGTTTCTGTTTCCGATACACTTCCTACTGCATCTACACTTTCTGAAATCCGCTACGGAAGCGGGGTTTCCGATGTCCGGGTCGACCTCGTGAACTACGCCCTGCAGTTTGTCGGCAACCGCTACCGCTGGGGCGGGACCTCCCTGACGAACGGCATCGACTGCTCCGGTTTCACGATGCAGATTTATGCGAAGTACGGGGTTTCCCTTCCCCACTATTCCGGGGCCCAGGCCCAGTACGGGCATGCGGTTTCCCTCTCTGAGGCAAAGCCCGGCGACCTCGTATTCTATGGAAAGCGCCGCATCCATCATGTGGCTATCTATATCGGCAACGGGCAGATTGTCCATGCGGCTTCCCGCCGGTCCGGCATCAAGATTTCGAATGTGAACTATTCGACCCCCTGCAAGATTGTCAGCATTTTCGACTGAACAGGAGAGACTCTTTCGGGAGCCTGCGATTATTGCTGGTGACATGGAAAATCCTTTACAGAAAAGATTTTCTATGATAGAATTTCTATTCGGTTGTGCCGTTTGATTATATGGACGGATGACCGGAACCAAATGATCCCGCAGCTCAGTTGTGCGGACACTCCGACCGGCTGCCGTGCTGCAGGGAAAGCATTATTATTTTTACGGAGGTTTTTTCAATGATCACGAAAGAAAAGAAACAGGAAATCATGAAGGAGTATGCGCGTACAGAGGGCGACACCGGTTCACCCGAGGTACAGGTTGCCGTTCTTACGGAGCGCATCGCCGAACTTACCGAGCACCTGAAGGAGAACCCCAAGGACCATCATTCCCGCAGAGGTCTTCTGAAGATGGTCGGCCGCCGCAGAAACCTTCTTGCATACCTGAAGAGCAAGGATATCGAGCGGTATCGTGTTCTGATTGAAAAGCTGGGTCTCAGAAAGTAATTTCATCCGGCAGGAGAGAGCGGAATCTTTTCCGCTCTTTTTCCGTTTTATAAAAGGGGTTTTAAGAAGAAAAGAAGAACGGAGAAAGAAATGGAAGCGAAGAAATTTGAAATGAATCTGGCCGGGCGGAAGCTTTCGGTCGAGGTCGGCAAGGTGGCGAAGCAGGCGAACGGGGCCGTGTTCATCCAGTACGGAGATACGACGGTTCTTTCCACGGCGACGGCTTCGGACAAGCCCCGGGAAGGCGTGGACTTCTTCCCCCTGTCCGTGGATTTCGAAGAAAAGATGTACTCAGTCGGGAAGATGCCCGGCGGTTTCAATAAGCGGGAGGGCAAGGCTTCTGAGAACGCAGTTCTGACCAGCCGTGTCATCGACCGCCCCATGCGGCCCCTTTTCCCCAAGGATTACCGCAATGATGTGACCCTGGACAATCTCGTTATGTCTGTAGACCCTGCATGCCGGCCCGAGCTTGTGGCTATGCTGGGTTCTGCCATTGCCACGACGATTTCCGACATTCCTTTTGACGGCCCCGTGGCCATGACCCAGGTGGGTCTCATCAATGGTGAATTCGTCATCAATCCTTCCCAGGAGCAGTGGGACAAGGGCGACCTCAAGCTTACCGTCGCTTCCACAAGAGCCAAGGTCATCATGATCGAGGCCGGAGCGAACGAAATCTCCGACGACGATATGATTTCCGCCATCTACAAGGCCCATGAGGTAAATGGTGAAATTATTCGTTTTGTTGATACAATTGTCGAGGCATGCGGAAAGCCCAAGCACGAGTACGAGCACCACATTATTCCTGATGAACTGAATCAGGCTATGTATGCAGAGGTTCCCTCCGATGAGATGGAGAAGGCCGTCTTCACCGACGATAAGCAGACCCGTGAGGCCAATATCCGGGCCATCACGGACCGCCTGGCCGAGAAATTCGCCGGAAACGACGAGTGGCTGGCCCTTCTTCCTGACGCCGTATACGCTTATCAGAAGAAGACCGTCCGCAAGATGATCCTGAAGGACGGAAAGCGGCCCGACGGCCGGGCCATGGACCAGATCCGGCCCCTGTCCGCGGAAGTCGATATCATCCCCAGAGTTCACGGTTCTGCCATGTTTACGCGTGGTCAGACCCAGATCTGCGACGTCGTCACCCTGGCCCCCCTTTCCGAGGCCCAGCGGGTGGAGGGCCTCGATCCCAACATCACGGAGAAGCGCTATATCCACCAGTACAACTTCCCTTCATATTCCGTAGGCGAGACCAAGCCTTCGAGAGGCCCCGGACGCCGGGAAATCGGCCATGGCGCTCTGGCTGAGCGGGCCCTGCTTCCGGTACTTCCTACGCCGGAAGAGTTCCCTTACTCCATCCGGGCCGTATCCGAGACCTTCGAATCGAACGGCTCCACCTCTATGGCTTCGACCTGCGCTTCCTGCATGTCCCTGATGGCAGCCGGCGTTCCGATCAAGGAAATGGTGGCCGGTATCTCCTGTGGACTTGTGACCGGTGAGACCGACGACGATTATCAGATTCTGACCGATATCCAGGGCCTCGAGGACTTCTTCGGCGACATGGACTTCAAGGTTACCGGTACCCACACGGGCATTACGGCTATCCAGATGGATATCAAGATTCACGGTCTGACCCGTCCCATCGTGGAAGGGGCCATCCGCCGGGCTCATGAGGCCAGAAACTTCATCATGGATACCTGTATGAGCAAGGCCATCGCCGAGCCCCGGAAGGAAGTCGGTAAACTAGCTCCGAAGATTGTTCAGATTCAGATCGATCCCGAGAAGATCGGCGACGTCGTCGGCCAGCGGGGCAAGACCATCAACGAGATTATTGCCCGCACCGGATGCTCGATTGACATCCACGAAGAAGGCGCTGTCGACATCTGCGGCACCGACAAGGCCGGCATGGACAAGGCCATTGAGTACATCAAGATTATTACGACCGACTTCGAAAAGGGACAGATTTTCACCGGCAAGGTCGTTTCCATCAAGGAATTCGGCGCCTTCATCGAGTTTGCTCCCGGCAAGGAAGGCCTCGTCCATATTTCAAAGATTGCGAACGAGCGCATCGATGCCGTAGAGGACGTCCTGACCCTCGGCGATACCGTGAAGGTTGTCTGCCTGGGCAAGGACCGGATGGGAAGAGTTTCCTTCTCCATGAAGGACTGCCCTCAGGACTGACTGATTTATGACTAATATAAAACACCTTGTATTCCTCGAATTGGGTGCAAAGTGCGAAAAGATTGAACAATGAGAAAAATTGTTGTAATCGGCGGCGGCGCTGCCGGCATGATGGCGGCTGTGGTCGCTGCCTCGGCCGGCAGCGCCGTCTGCTTACTGGAAAAAAACGAAAAGCTGGGGAAGAAGATCTATATCACCGGCAAGGGCCGATGCAATTTCACAAATGCGGCCCCGATGGAGGACTACCAGGCAGCCGTGAAGACGAATCCCCGCTTCCTCCACTCGGCCTTTGCGGCCTTCTCCAACACGGACATGATGGCCTTTGTCGAGGAAAACGGGGTCCAGGTCAAGGTGGAGCGGGGCAACCGGGCCTTCCCGGTCTCGGATCACGCTTCGGACATCACAAAGGCCCTGACGAATGCCATGAAAGAAGCCGGGGTGGACGTCCGCCTGCATGCTGCGGTGGATTCTCTGTGCTTTGCTTCAGATTCTGTCGGAACAGAAGGAGAAGTTCCAACAGAAGATGAAAAAGGAGCAAAGAAGAAAGCGTCGGCAAAGCACGGAAACAGGAGAATCACCGGGGTCCGCCTGAAGGGCGGGGAAGAAATCGCCTGCGACGCGGTCATCGTTGCGACAGGCGGACTTTCCTACCCGACGACCGGCTCCACCGGGGACGGCTACCGCTTCGCCAAAGAGGCGGACCTTTCCCTGGTTCCCTGTCACCCCTCGCTGGTTCCCCTGGAAACCGAAGAACAGTATACAAAGGACCTGCAGGGGCTTTCGCTTAAAAATGTGAAGCTGTCCATCTATTCAGCCTCGAAAAAGAAGCCGGTTTACTCGGCTTTCGGGGAGATGCTCTTCACCCATTTCGGAATCAGCGGGCCCCTGGTCCTGACGGCTTCGACGGAGATATATTCCTACCTTCAGAAAGAAGGAAGTCTGCGGGCAGTGATTGACCTGAAGCCGGCCCTCTCCGAAGAGGAGCTTTCCGAGCGGATTCTGCGGGAAATCAATGCCGGCCCGAAGAAAGAATATAAGAGCCTGCTCAGAAGCCTTCTGCCCGGGAAAATGGCAGATGTTTTTGCTTCTGTTTCAAAAATTCCGGAAGAAAAGACAATTTCCGACATCACAAAGGGGGAACGGGCTGCCCTCGTTTCCCTGCTCAAGGCCTTTCCTTTGACGATTGCCGGCTACCGGGATTATAACGAGGCGGTCATCACGAGCGGAGGCGTGGACTGCCGGGAAATCAATCCCTCCACCATGGAGGCCAAGCGGGTACCGGGCCTCTATTTCGCGGGAGAGGTCATCGACTGCGATGCAATTTCGGGCGGATTCAACCTGCAGATTGCCTGGTCGACCGGGTATCTGGCGGGGAAAGCGGCTTCAGAAGGAGAAGAATGATATGGGAAAACAGATTGCGATTGACGGGCCCGCAGGGGCCGGAAAGAGCACGATTGCAAAACGACTTTCGGCCGAGAAGGGCTTTATCTATGTGGATACCGGAGCCATGTACCGGGCCGTGGCGCTTTACTTCATAAAGAGCGGAAAAGATTTTCACGACGAAGGAGTAGTGGAAAAGAGCCTGCCTGAGATCAAGATTGAGCTTAAGTATGTAGACGGCGTCCAGCGGGTCCTTTTAAATGGAGAGGATGTTTCGACGGAAATCCGGAAGGAAGAGGTCGGGAATGCGGCTTCGGTCACAAGCGTCTATCCTCCGGTCCGCAGCTATCTCACGGCCCTGCAGAAAAAAATCGCAGAAGAAAATAATGTGGTCATGGACGGGCGGGACATCGGAACGGTGGTCCTTCCCAATGCCCAGGCAAAAATCTACCTCACGGCTTCCGTCGAAACCCGGGCCAAACGGCGCTTCGACGAGCTTACGGCCAAGGGCGAATCGCCGGTCCTTTCTGAAATCGAAGACGACATCCGGGACCGGGATTATAGGGACATGCACCGGGAGACCGCTCCCTTAAAGCAGGCGGACGACGCGGTCCTTCTGGATTCTTCAGACCTCAATATTGATGAGGTGGTAGCGGAGATGAAGAGAATCTGCGCGGAGAAGGGCGTTTGATGGAAGAACATAAAGAAACAGTCTGGAAGAGTCCGGATGGAAGAGAAGTACGGGTGGCCGGAAGCGCCGGCTTCTGCTTCGGGGTGAAGCGGGCTGTGGACGGTCTCTCGGACCTGGCTGCGAAGGCCCGGGGTCCGGTCTACACGTATGGCCCTATTATTCATAATGAGACCGTGGTAAAGGACTTTGAAAAACAGGGAGTGGACCTCTACGACGAAAAGACGCCGCTTTCTTCCCTTCCGAAGGGGACCATGGTTTTAAGGTCCCACGGGGTCAGTCGGCAGGTGGTGCATGACCTTGAAAATGCCGGCTTTCAGATTTCCGACGCCACATGTCCTTTTGTGGGGAAGATTCACCGGACCGTGGAGCAGTATTCACGCGACGGGTACTATATTATCATCCTCGGAGACCCGAGCCATCCGGAAGTGGAGGGCATCACGGGTTGGGTCGTCGGGGACCGCTACAAAGTCATTTCAACGGAGGAAGAGGCAGAGGCCCTTTTCCTGCCCCCGGACACAAAAGTCTGCGTCGTTTCCCAGACGACATTCCGGTTCGACAAATTTGAGAAATTGGTTGAAATGATTGTACAAAAAGGGTATGATACTTATGCTCAAAATACGATATGCAATGCTACTGAACTGCGGCAGAGGGAAGCGGCGGAGCTTAGCGCGTGGGCAGATGTAATGCTGGTAATTGGCGGTAAGAACAGTTCAAACAGCCGCAAGCTGTTTGACATATGCAGAGATCACTGCGGGAGGACTTACTTCCTGCAGACTGCGGAGGAACTTTCAGTTCCCGACCTTTATTCCATTCAACACATCGGTATTACAGCGGGTGCGTCTACCCCGGAAAAAATTATCGAGGAGGTTTTTAAGAAATGCCAGAAATGAGTTTCGAACAAATGTTAGACGAGTCTTTCAAAACCATCAAGAATGGAGAAGTGGTCAAGGGTACTGTTATTTCCGTCAAGCCTGAGGAAATCATCCTGAACATCGGCTACAAGTCCGATGGTATAATCACGAGAAATGAATACTCTGCCGATTCAAATCTCGACCTGACTACAGTAGTTAAGGAAGGCGATGAGATGGAGGCCAAGGTTGTCAAGGTTTCTGACAGCGAAGGCCAGGTCATCCTTTCCTATCGGCGTCTTGCCCAGGAGAAGGGCAATCAGAGACTGCAGGAAGCTTTCGAAAACGACGAAGTCCTGACAGGAAAGATTGTACAGGTTCTCAAGGGCGGCCTTTCCGCAGAAGTCGACGGAGCCCGGGTATTCATTCCCGCATCCCTGATTTCCGACGGTTATGTCAAGGATCTGACCCAGTTCAAGGGCCAGGATGTTGAATTCAAGATCATCGAGTTCGAGCCCCGCAAGCGCCGGGTTATCGGTGACCGCAAGTCCCTGATCGTTGCCGAGAAGAAGGCAAAGCAGGACGAGCTGCTCGCTACCCTGAAGGTCGGCGATGTCATCGAAGGCACAGTCAAGAATGTGACGAATTTCGGTGCATTCGTAGACCTGGGCGGAATCGACGGGCTTCTCCATATTTCCGAAATGTCCTGGGGCCGGGTAGAGAACCCTGCGAAGATTTTCCACGAGGGCGATACAGTCAAGGTCTTCATCAAGGAGATCAAGGATTCGAAGATTGCCCTTTCCCGCAAGTTCCCGGATGAGAACCCCTGGAACGACGCAGCTGAGAAGTTTGCAGTCGGAAATATTGTCAAGGGCAAGGTTGCCCGTATGGCTGACTTCGGTGCCTTCATCGAGCTGGCTCCCGGAATCGACGGACTCCTTCATGTATCCCAGATCTCCAAGGAGCACATCGACAAGCCTTCAGATGTCCTTTCCATCGGACAGGAAGTTGAGGCTCGTGTCGTAGAGCTTCGTGAGAACGAACACAAGATTTCCCTTTCCCTCAAGGCGCTGAACCGCCCCGAGGATGAGAAGCAGGAAGACAGTGACTATGCTGACGTAGATGTCGCTGCCGAGGCTTCCAAGGAAGATGCTGCTGAGTGATGCAGTATACGTCTGCCGGAGATATCACTTTGATTATTTCATTCTGATTTGAAAGATTATATAGAGGAGCGTCCGTTTATTCGTGCGCTCCTTTATCTTTCGCTTTTTCCTGCGGATATTCTTTTTCTTTCACTCAAAAAAGGGGGAGAAGAAATGGACCATTATGAAGAGTTCAAGGCCGAAATCCTGAAGATGACGAAGATTGACCTTTCGTCATACAAGGAAAAGCAGATGAAGCGGCGGATCGAGTCTCTCGTGACGAAGCGGAATCTGACTTCTTTCGCCGACTATCTGAAGCTTCTGAAGACGGATACCGAGGCCTTCAACGAATTCATCAATTTCATGACCATTAATGTGTCCGAGTTCTACCGGAATCCGGACCAGTGGAAGCTTCTGACCGAGACCTTCATTCCGGAGCTCATGCAGAAGAACGGGAACCGCCTGAAAATCTGGTCGGCTGCCTGCTCCACCGGGGATGAGCCCTATTCGCTGGTAATGGCCCTGTCCGGCCTCATGCCTCTCCGCGACATCCACATCTATGCCACGGATATCGATAAGACCGTCATCGGCAAGGCCAAGGTCGGCCTCTACAATGAGAAGTCCATCGTGGGTATGCCGGACGAGTACAAGAAGAAGTACTTCACCAAGGTCGGCGAGTCCTATCGGATTTCAGACGAAATCAAGAAACAGGTTGAGTTCCACGAGGGGAACCTCCTGAGAGACGCCTACCCCAAGGACTGTGACCTGATTGTCTGCCGGAATGTGCTGATTTACTTCACGGAGGAAGCAAAGCATGACGTCTATGTCAAGTTCCAGCAGGCCCTGAAGCCCGACGGAATCCTCTTCATCGGCTCCACGGAGCAGGTCATGGACTATAAGGAAATCGGTTTCAAGCGGCGGACCTCCTTCTTCTACCAGAGGGACGATTCGTCAAAGACAGTCTGAGTCCGTTTTTGGAAGGGACGGCCCGGACAATTCGTGAAAAAAGGCCATGTGAAGAGTGGCCCCTATATGAAGAAAAGAAGGCTCTGTCGGGATTTCCCGGCAGGGCCTTTTTTTAGCAGAGCCCTTTCAGGATGCCGGAGATGGTCAGCGAGATATAGGAAGAGAGCCATTCTTCGTCGATTTCGCCGGCTTCCTTTTTGAGGTACCGGTCCGGGCTTTCGAAGGAATCCCGGTAAGGCCGTTCCCCTTCGGGCAGGGTATCCTTGGGCAGAAGCCAGAAGGCTCCCTCTTCTTCGGCAAAGCAGTCTGAGAGGCGGGCTTTCCGGGCCGCATTTTTCGGAAGGGTGGCGGCCAGGGCCTTGGGAATGACTTTATCTTCGGCAAGCAGAACCATATAGGCTTTCGGATTTCCGAAGAAGTACTTTTTCTTTCCGATTACCGGTCGGATGCTGCCCCGGACCCTGTCTTCTTTGAAGGCGAAATTTCCGTTTTTCGATACTAATGTAAAAACCACGGGCGTTCGGATCCCGCTCCTTCCGGCGAAGGTCAGGCTCCCGTCCGCCTCGGGAATAATCCGTTCAACAGAAATATCCGGCTCCAGCAGCTTCTCCAGTTCCAGAATCGAAAGGACCGGGAACATGTCGGCCACATCCTCTTCGTTATGAAGGAGGACAGTATGTTCCTTCTCCGGGTCCCCGTCTATCGTATATTCCTGCCAGACCTTTATGAGGTCCCCTCCGGAGTATTCATCCTCCCGGAAGATGCCGAAAAACTGCTCGATAGACTTTAACTTCCGGCTCTTCATGGGAAAGACCGGAGAAATGGCCCGGGCCTCGCGGTACAGGTCGATTGACTTCTTCACGTCGAAAGCCAGGCCGTAATTTGACCCCCGTTTTCCGATGAAGGGGATGTCAAAGGCTTCCCCATTGAAGGAAATCAGAGTCCCGTAGGAAGCTACTTCGGATAGAAAGGCCCTAAGGACAGCGGCCTCGTCCGTCACATCCTCGGCAAAGTGCTGGGTGACCGTGAGTTCCACAGCCCCGGTCAGGGCCGCGGTTCCGATGAGGTAGATATGGCTCCGGGCGGGAGAGAGGCCGGTGGTCTCTATATCAAATAGGAGGGCGTCTTTCATATAGGGTGTCAGGAAGGCGTAGGCTGTGTTAATTTTATGAACTGTTCGAAGTGTTTTCATTATTCTATATATTCAGAGGTATGGGCGGAAAGGGCTCCGGGGCAGGATAGGAGCGGGCTTTCTATTATTCATTTGTATTGAAAGAAGAACAAAAAATAAACAAAAAAATAAGTCTGTCGGGGGACAAAATTGTAAATAGTGTTATAATTTACAAGGTATGGTCAGGGGCAGACTGTGCCTGCACACGCATTCTCCCCATCAAAATACACCATATCCGAGAAAATATAAAGGAGGTAGGCTATCAGATGAGCCAGAAGACTTTTCAAGGCGGCGTTCATCCATATGAAGGCAAAGAGCTTTCTAAGGACAAGCCGGTGAAAGACTTAAGACCCGGCGGAGAGTATGTATTCCCCGTCTCCCAGCACATCGGCGCCCCGGCATCCCCGGTCGTAGCCGTTGGCGACAGTGTCTTAAGGGGCCAGAAGATTGCCGAGGCCGGAGGATTCGTGTCCGCCCCCGTGTATTCTTCCGTATCCGGTACCGTCAAAAAGATTGAACCCAGACTTTCCGCAACGGGGTCAATGGTCAATTCCATCGTCATCGAAAGCGATGACAAATTCCTCGATGTGGGGTTCCATGAAGAGGCGGATCCTCTTTCCCTTTCGAAGGAGACCATCATCGGCAAGATCAAGGACGCCGGTGTTGTAGGTATGGGCGGGGCCGGTTTCCCGACCCACGTCAAGCTGTCCCCCAAGGAACCGGACAAGATTGACTACATCATCGCCAACTGCGCGGAGTGCGAGCCTTACCTGACATCCGATTACCGGACCATGAAGGAGAATCCGGACAAGCTGATCCTCGGCATGAAGATCATCCTGTCCCTCTTCCCCAATGCTCAGGGCGTTTTCGCCATCGAGAACAACAAGCCCGACTGTATCGAAGAGTTCGAGAAGCTTACGGCCAATGAGTCCAAGCTTTCCGTCACCCGCCTGGTCACCAAGTACCCCCAGGGCGGCGAGCGTCAGCTGATCCACGCCGTGACCGGCCGGGACATCAATTCCAAGATGCTGCCTGCCGACGCCGGCTGTATTGTGGACAATGTTGCAACAATATGTGCAATCTGCGACGCAGTCAAGTATGGTATTCCTGTCATCGACCGGACCTTCACCGTCACGGGCGATGCAATAAGCAATCCCTGCAACTTCCGCATCCCCATCGGTACTTCCTTCCAGAAGCTTGTCGATGCGGCGGACGGCTTTGTCCATGAGCCCGAGAAGATGATTTCCGGCGGCCCCATGATGGGCTTTGCCATGTACACCCTCGAGGTGCCCACGACGAAGACGACCTCCGATGTCCTCTGCCTGACCCACGACGAGGCTTCGGCAGCCGAGACCACGGCCTGCATCAACTGCGGCCGCTGCGTGGATGCCTGCCCGGAGCGGCTGGTTCCTTCCCGTCTGGCAGACTACGCGGAGCATGACCAGAGCGAACTCTTCGAGAAGTGGTACGGCCTTGAGTGCATTGAGTGCGGCTCCTGCTCGTTCGTATGCCCGGCCAAGCGGCCCCTGGCCCAGGATATCAAGACGAAGAAGAAGGCCGTCTTGGCTGAGAAGAAGGCCAAGGCAGCTGCAGCAAAGAAGTAGAGGTGAATGAATTGGAAAAATTACTGAAAGTCACATCTTCACCCCATGTCCGGGAGAAGATGGATACGCAGAAAATCATGCTCTGCGTAGTGATTGCCCTGCTTCCTGCCACGGTCTTCGGCATCTGCAACTTCGGAATCCGGGCTTTCATCATTATCATCCTTTCTGTTGCCAGTGCAGTAGCTTCCGAGTACTGTTATGAAAAGCTCCTGCACCGGAAGGTTACAATCAGCGACTTTTCGGCCGTTGTCACCGGCCTCCTGCTGGCTCTGAACCTGCCGTCGGGCGTTCCCTACTGGATGCCCGTTCTGGGCTCTGCCTTCGCCATCGTCGTTGTGAAGGAGCTCTTTGGAGGCCTGGGCCAGAACTTCATGAACCCGGCCCTGGGTGCCCGGTGTTTCCTGATGATTTCCTTCGCATCCCTGATGACGGACTTTTCCGACTATCCGGGCTATGCGGATACCTTCGGCGGGGCGACCCCTCTGGCAACCCTGAAGGCCGGCGGCTCTGTGGACACCCTTCGGATGCTCCTCGGCAATATCCCCGGTACCATCGGTGAGACTTCCGTGATTGCCATCCTGATCGGGGCCATCTTCCTGATCCTGATGGGCGTCATTGACCTGAAGATTCCGGGTGCCTACATCGTCACATTTGCTGTATTCACACTGCTGTTCGGGGGCCACGGCTTCGATATGAATTTCCTCGTAGCCGAGCTCTGCGGTGGCGGTCTCATGCTCGGCGCCTTCTTCATGGCGACCGACTATGTCACAAGCCCCATCACTCCGACAGGAAAGATCGTATTCGGCATCATCCTCGGTATCATGACCGGCATTTTCCGTTTCTTCGGATCCGGCGCCGAGGGCGTTTCCTATGCCATCATCTTCTCGAACCTGCTCGTTCCCCTGATCGAGCGCTTCACGGTTCCGAGAGCCTTCGGCATTGTGAAAGAGAAGAAAGAAAAGAAGGAGGGTGAAAAAGCATGAAGAATAAGCTTGTACATGACGCCCTTGTTCTCACCATGATCACGGTCATCGCCGGGGCAGCTCTCGGCGTTGTCTATGAAATCACGAAGGCCCCCATCGCCAAGGCCCAGGAGGATGCCCTGAACAAGTCCTACCAGGCTGTCTTTGCCGATGCGGATTCCTTCACCGACGTGGACGGATTCGATTCTGCTGCAGCGACCCAGGTGGTTGCGGACGCCGGAATTGAAGGGGTCACCATTGACTTTGCAAAAGAAGCAGTGGATGCTTCCGGAAATGCTTTAGGCTACGTCATCGGAGTCACTTCCTCGGGCGGCTACGGCGGCAACATCTCCTTCTCCATGGGCGTCACCAGTGACGGCACCATGAACGGCTATGCCACGACGTCCATCAGCGAAACGGCCGGACTCGGCATGCATGCCACAGATAAGGGCACGGGCTCTTTCGAGAGTCAGTGGGAAGGCAAGGAAGCCGGCACGGACTATGCCGTTGCCAAGGACGGCGGTGACATCGTCGCCATCTCCGGCGCCACGATTACCTCCCGCTGCATGACAAAGGGCATTAACGGCGGCTTCGCTTACTTTCAGTCCATAGAAGGAGGCGCACAATGAACAAACCTCTTGAGCGTCTTCAGAACGGTCTCATCAAGGAGAACCCCACATTCGTCCTGATGCTGGGTATGTGCCCGACGCTGGCGGTCACGACCTCCGCCATCAACGGTCTCGGCATGGGGCTTTCCACCACAGTCGTTCTGGCGCTTTCCAACCTGATGATTTCCCTGCTCCGGAACATCATTCCTGACAGGGTCCGGATGCCGGCCTATATCGTCGTCGTCGCATCCTTCGTCACCATTGTCCAGTTTCTGGTTCAGGGCTTTGTACCCAGCCTTTACGATGCACTGGGAATTTACATTCCTCTGATTGTCGTCAACTGTATCATCCTGGGCCGGGCGGAGTCCTATGCTTCGAAGAATCCCCCCATTCCCTCTCTCTTCGACGGTCTGGGCATGGGCCTCGGCTTCACCTGCTCCCTGACCGTCATCGGCATTGTCCGAGAGTTCCTGGGTGCCGGCACGATCTTCGACCACCAGGTACTTCCCCTTGCCGACCGGGCAGCCGGAAAGGCTGGCTATACGCCCATTTCCATCTTCATCATGGCCCCCGGCGCCTTCTTCATCCTGGCTATCCTTGTGGCTGTCATGAAGGAAGTCCGGAAGAGTCTTTTTGAGAAGACAGGAAAGAAACTGGCTCCGGCGGAGAGTGTTCTGGGCGAGGACTGCGCGGTATGTCCTTTCGCAGCGTCCTGCTCAGGCAAGTCTGTTCTGGAAGCAAAGAAAGCAGAAACTGCAAATAGTGCAGCCCCTGTAAAATCCACGGCTGGAAAGGAGAGTGATTCCTGATGTTCGTGAAATTATTGCTCCTTTTCATCTCGGCATCACTTGTAAACAATGTCGTCCTGTCCCGTTTCTTAGGCCTCTGCCCCTTCCTCGGCGTATCGAAGAAGGTCGAGACCGCAGCCGGCATGGGCGGTGCCATTATCTTCGTCATCACCCTGTCGTCACTGGTGACTGGCCTCATCTACAAGTTCATTCTGGTGCCCTCGGGCTTTACCTATCTGCAGACTATCGTCTTCATCCTGGTCATTGCAGCCATGGTTCAGTTCCTGGAGATGTTCCTGAAGAAGAATGTTCATGCCCTCTATGAGTCCCTGGGTGTCTACCTGCCCCTGATCACGACGAACTGTGCCGTTCTCGGTGTGGCTCTCGACAACGTTCAGAAGGACTATGACATCCTGACCGGTGTGATCTATGGCTTCGGTACGGCCTGCGGCTTTGCCGTCTCCATCATCCTGCTGGCATCCATTCGGGAAAAGATGGAATATAATGACATTCCCGAGGCCTTCCAGGGCACCGGCATCGTCGTCGTTACGGCCGGCCTCATGGCCATTGCTTTCTGCGGATTCGCAGGCGTCATCTGAGGGGAGGGAAGAAGAAATTATGGCATTCGGTATTATCATGTCAATCGTGCTCGTCGGTGCGACGGGCTGTATCCTTGGCTTCTTCCTGTCCTTCGTTTCCGAGAAGTTCAAGGTGGAGACAAACCCCAAGGAAGAGGAAGTCCTTGCCGCCCTGCCCGGCAACAACTGTGGCGGCTGCGGTTTCCCCGGCTGCTCCGGCTGCGCCAAGGCGATTGCCAACGGCGAGGCCCCTGTCGATCAGTGTCCGGTTGGCGGCGCTCCCGTTGCCGAGAAGATTGCCGCCATCATGGGAGTGGAAGCGGAAGAGAAGGAACGTGAGGTTGCCTTTGTCCGCTGCAACGGGACCTGTGAGAACGCAAAGAACAAGTATGAGTATTCCGGCGTGAACTCCTGCTCCGCCATGTCCCTGGTTCCCGGCGGCGGGCCCAAGGCCTGTGCCTTCGGCTGTCTGGGCTTCGGCGACTGCGTGGAGGCCTGCCAGTTTGATGCCATCCATATCGTAGACGGTATCTCCCTTGTAGACCCCGATGCCTGCAAGGGCTGCGGGGCCTGCGTCAAGGCCTGCCCCCGCGGTATCATCGAACTCATTCCCGCTTCAGCAACAGAGATGGTTCTCTGCCGCAACAAGACGAAGGGCAAGGCGGTCATGGACGTCTGCTCGGTCGGCTGCATCGCCTGCGGCCTCTGTGAGAAGAACTGCCCCTCCGACGCCATCCACGTCGTGGACAATATCGCCCACATCGACCAGAGCAAGTGCACGGGCTGCGGCACCTGCGTGACCAAGTGCCCGAGGAAGATCATCCACATCATTGGAGACGCTCCCGCAGCGGAAGACGACAAGGCCGCAAACGCTACGGCATAAACATCTGCAGCAATTGAGCAATACAGCGCTCCGGGGAGCCAAATCTCCGGGGCGTTTTTCTATGGCCCACAGGCTGGTTCAGGCGCCTGCCGGCAGGCATTCATGAGAATAATGTAAAACAGGAAGTTTGGTAGAGAGTTGAAGATTCTGGAGACCTCCCGCCTTCTCGTGCGGGAAATTGAACTGACGGATATCGATGCCCTGTTCAGGCTCTACAGCGGGCCCCATATGACGGACTACATCGCCCCTCTGTACCCTTATGAGGAAGAGAAGGCCTACGAAGAAGATTATATCAGGAATATCTACGGCTTCTATGGCTTCGGCATGTGGGTGGTCATAGAGAAAGCGACCGGAGAAATGGTCGGAAGGGCCGGCATCGAGTACCGGGCCGGCTGCAGGGATAATGAAGCGGAGCTGGGCTATGCAATCCGGGAAGACAGGTGGAGGCTGGGATACGCGGAAGAAGTGACCAAGGCCATCATGGACTGGGCTGTAGAAGAGTATGAGTTTACCGGCTTCTGCGCCAGGGTGAATCCTGAAAATGCGGCTTCAATCGGCCTCCTGAAAAAACTCGGATTTTCCGACAGCGGGGAGGTCTCCCAGGACGGAGAGGCCGTCTGGCGGCGGGCTGGCGTTGAGGCTGATTGGGATTACATCGAAATCGAGGATACGGATGAAAAGTCCGGAGAATATTTGTTATAGCTAACTTCGATGGACTCCCAATCTGTATAGGCATTAATCTTTGAGAAGGCCCACGCAGGACACTTCTCCATCGGATTCGATGAAATAGGCCACGACAGCCGGCTCGTAATTTTCAATGTAGTTTCTTGCCCAGTCCTCCCCCATCAGGAAGAAGAGAGTGGAGAGGCAGTCCCCGTCGACGGAATCCTTTGTGATGACGGAGACAGAAGTATAGTCGGTCTCTGCGGGATATCCGGTTGTAAGGTCCAGGATGTGGTGGTAGAGCTTCCCGTCCTTCCTGAAATAGCGCTGATAGTTTCCTGAAGTGACGACGGACTTATCGGTCACATTCAGGGTGAAGGCGGCCTCCCCGTCTTCGGAGAAGGGCTTTTGTATGCCGATAATGTATTCATCCCCGTTGGGCCGGGTCCCCAGGGTCAGGACATTGCCGCCCAGGTTGATGATGGCATTTTTTACATTATTTTCGACTAAGTATTCCTTCATGCGGTCGGCGATATAGCCCTTGGCCACGGCCCCCAGGTCCAGGCGGGTGGCGGGATTTAGAAGTTTTACGGTATCGTTTGAAATCTTCACATTTTTGTCTCCGACGGTGGCAAGGGCCGCAGCAATCTCTTTCTCAGAGGGAATGGAGATGTCGGCTGCGTCTCCCTTTTCCGCGTATGCGTCGGCTTTACTGCTGATATCCCAGAGCTCGGTCAGGGCCCCGCAGGTGATGGAAAACTTTCCTTCCGAAAGAGCCCCGTAGGCGAGGCCTATATTGATGAGTTTTACAGTCTCCGGGTCCACCTGCACCGAGTCCCCGGCTGCTGAATTGATTTTTGAGATATCCGAATCCGCCTTTGTATCTGAAAAGAGGTTTTCGTACTTTTCCGCCAGATCCATGCAGTCTGAAAGCAGACTCTCATTTTCCTTTGTGTCTCCCCCGTAGAGGGTTACGGTGATCACGGTATCGAAGAAAAAGCCGGTCTTCTGTACGGGGGTGTTTTGTGACAGCCCGCAGGAAGTGAGCAGGGGCAGGAGAAGGCCGGGGAGAAGAAGGAGGGAGAGGGCTTTTTTCAGAAGTTTCTTTTCTATATACTTCATATATTTTTCGAAAAAGTGATTTTTGCCTGTAAATATGGTAGAGTATCTAAGATTATGTTGTGGTAAGCCATATGTGAGTGCCACCAATAAGTCTTCCCTCCGCAGGCTGATTCCTTTGCCGTAGGAGATGACTCAGGACACTGTAATCACATTCTAGCAGAAAGAACCCGAAGATGGAAAAGTATATTGAGCGGCCGGTGAAGGAAAACCGGATTGTCGTCAAAATCGGATCCAACTCCCTCATGCACCCGGAGACCGGGCGGCCGGACTATATCAAGATTGAGCGCCTGGCCAAGGAGCTTACGGACCTTCGGAACCGGGGCAATGACGTCTGCCTGGTTTCCTCCGGGGCCATTGCCGTGGGCCGGCAGATGCTGAAGGCGGAGAGCAAGCCCTCGAGCCTGCCGGAAAAGCAGGCATTCGCTTCCATCGGTCAGTCGAAGCTCATGATGATCTACCAGCAGGCCTTCGGAGAGTACAATCAGGAAATCGGCCAGATTCTGATGACCAAATACACAATCTTAAATCCCGAGGCCAGGAAGAACGCCCAGAACGCCTTTGACAAGCTCTTCGAGATGGGGGTCATTCCGATTGTCAACGCAAATGACGCCATTTCGACCTATGATATCCAGTTCGGCGACAACGACACCTTGTCCGCCATTGTGGCTTCCGTGGTTTCGGCCCACCGGCTCATCCTGATGTCGGACATCGACGGGCTCTATGATTCAGATCCCAGGAAGAATCCAGATGCGAAGCTCATTTCCCGGGTAGAGGACATAAACGAGGACATCATGAGCATGGCAGGCTCCGGGGCCGGATCAGACTTCGGCACCGGCGGCATGCTGACCAAGCTCATCGCGGCAAAGATTGCCACCCAGTCCGGGGTTTCCATGCTTATAGTAAATGCGGCGGATGTCACTGTCCTCCACCGGATTTTCGACGGGGAGAAGGCCGGGACCTTCTTCGCCCCGAAGTACGATGAGAATTTCGACATCCTGAGCTATATCGCATCCACTCTGGTTGCCTGATTGGGAGGTTCCCCTATGAGAAGTGTGGAAGAAATCTGTAAAGAGGCCAAAGAGGCCAAGTACAGCCTGGGCATCCTCGGTACAGACGAAAAGAACGATATCATCCTGTCCTGTGCGGATGAACTCGAAAAGAACGCAGAAACAGTTGTTTCAGCCAACGCCATCGACATTAAAAATGCCGATGAAAAGGGCATCTCTCCCGCCATGAAGGACCGCCTGCTCCTTACCAGGGAGCGAATTTCGGCCATTGCTTCCGGCATGCGGCAGGTGGCTGCCCTTCCCGACCCTATCGGGGAGATGATTGCCATGTGGACCCGGCCCAACGGGTTGCAGATCGGGCAGAAGCGGGTGCCCATGGGGGTGATCGGGGTCATCTACGAGGCCCGGCCCAATGTGACAGCCGATGTCTTCTCCCTCTGCGCAAAGACCGGGAATGTGACCATATTGAAGGGCGGTTCCGACGCCATCCATTCGAACAAGGCCATGGCGGATATCTTCCGGGCGGTTCTGAAGAGTAAAGGCTATAATGAAAACTACGTGAGCCTGATTGAGAACACGGACAGGGCGGCTACGACCGAGTTCATGAAGATGGACTCCTATGTGGACCTTCTGATTCCCCGGGGCAGTGCCGGCCTCATTCAATCTGTCAAAACAAATGCAACTATACCTGTAATTGAGACAGGTACCGGCAACTGCCATATCTTTGTCGACGAGTCGGCCGACTTCGACATGGCCCTCAATATCATTGAAAACGCCAAGACCCAGCGGATTGGAGTCTGCAATGCCATGGAATCCCTGGTGGTCCATGAGAAGATTGCGGCTGATTTCTTCCCTCTTCTGGAGAAGCGGCTGAAGAAGTATGATCTTCGCTACTTCGCGGATGAAAAGGCAATAAACGGCTTTAAGGAAAAGGACGTCCTTCCGGCTACGGACTGCGACTTCGGAACGGAGTACTTAGATTACAAGATGTCTGTAAAGACCGTAGCAAATATCGATGAGGCCATCGCCCATATCAACCGCTACAACACCGGGCATTCGGAGGCCATCATCACCGAGTCCTATGCCAATGCCCAGAAGTTCTTGAATGAAATCGACGCGGCCTGCGTCTATGTCAATGCCTCCACCCGCTTCACGGACGGGGGAGAGTTCGGCTTCGGGGCGGAAATCGGCATTTCGACCCAGAAACTGCACGCCAGAGGCCCCATGGGTCTGAAGGCCCTTACCTCCACCAAATACATCATCTACGGGAACGGGCAGACCCGGCCCTGAACGGGCAACCGAAGATTTCGAACTTTCCAGTAGCTGTAGGAAGGGCCTTTGATGGGTTCCTGCGGATGAAACCAAACAGAAAGCACTATATTATTCATGTCAAACAATAATAATCTCTTCTTCCCGGATGCGGCGGCCCCCGCTGTACACACGGGAGACCGGGCACCGGAAACCGAGCCCGAGCGCCAGTACTACTTCATGGAAAAGACCCGGGAGCTCCTGGAGCGGCAGGGCTACAGCGGAAACGACGCCCTGACCTTTCACGTCACCACCTTCGGCTGCCAGATGAACGCCCGGGATTCCGAGAAGCTCCGGGGCATCCTCCAGTACGTGGGAATGAGGGAATCCGAGTCCGAGGAGTGCGACCTGGTCCTTTTCAATACCTGTACCGTCCGGGAGAACGCCAACCTCAAGGTTTACGGCCGCCTGGGCGAGCTCCACGGCTACAAGAAAAAGAATCCCCGCATGAAAATCGGCATCTGCGGCTGCATGATGCAGGAGAAGAGCGAGGTTGAAAAGGTCAAAAAATCCTACCCATTCGTGGATATCGTCTTCGGGACCCACAATCTCTATCGTTTCGCGGAACTCCTGTACCGGTCCTTTGTCGGGGAGAAGCGGGTCGTAGACGTGGAAGAAGCCGACCCGGCCATCGTTGAAAATCTCCCTATCGAGCGCAAGTATCCCTTCAAGTCCGGGGTCAATGTGACATTCGGCTGCAACAATTTCTGCTCCTACTGCATCGTGCCTTATGTGCGGGGGCGGGAGAAGTCCCGGGCTCCCCAGGACATCCTTCGGGAGATTGAAAATCTGGCCAAAGACGGGGTGAAGGAAATCATGCTCCTGGGCCAGAATGTCAACTCCTACGGGAAGACCCTGGAGACACCTGTTTCTTTTGCAGAATTATTATCTGAAGTTGAAAAAATAGATGGGATTGAGCGGATCCGCTTCATGACAAGCCACCCCAAGGACCTGTCGGACGACCTCATCGAAGTGATGGCGCAGTCGAAGAAGATCTGCCGCCACATCCACCTGCCCCTGCAGGCCGGCTCTACCCGGGTCCTTGCCGAAATGAACCGCCACTACACGAAGGAAGATTATTTACGGCTCTGCGACAAGATCCGGACGGCCATGCCCGACATCGCGATCACGACGGACATCATGGTGGGCTTCCCCGGGGAGACCGAAGAGGACTTCCTCGAGACTCTGGACGTGGTGAAAAAGGTTCAATACGACTCGGCCTTCACCTTCATCTATTCCCCCCGGGAGGGGACGCCGGCGGCTGCGCGGGAGGACTTTGTGCCCGAGGAAGTTGTGCACGAGCGCTTCGACAGGCTTCTGAACCTGATCCACGAATGCAGCGCCTCCCAGGCAAAAAAGCACGTGGGCGAAATACAGGAGGTCCTGGTTGAGGAGGTAAATTCCCACGACCCTTCCCTGGTGACCGGCCACATGGGGAATAATTCCCTGGTCCATTTCGCCGGCAGCCCGGACCTCATTGGGCAGACCGTGCCTGTGAAGCTGACGGAAAGTCACGACTTCTATTACTTCGGGGAAGCCCTTCATGACGAATAGAAAGCCCGAAGGAAAAGCTGCTTCTGCAAGAAAGGGCGGTCGGGCAATGGTCTCCAAAAAGGAAGTCCTCGTCCTGCTTGCCCTGTTTCTCGTCCTGGCTGTCATTGCGGGAATTTTCTACGCCACCCGGCCGGGCGGGGCGAAGGTCCGGATCACGGTGGACGGGGAAGAATACGGGACTTACCCCCTGGCTGTAAACAAGACTATTCCGATCACCGGGGCAGACGGACAGGAGAATGTGGTCGAGATTTCCGGCGGGAAAGTTTTCATGAAGTCGGCAACCTGTCCCAACCAGATCTGTGTCCATACCGGGAAAATCAGTAAAGAAGGCCAGTCTATCGTCTGCCTGCCCAATAAGGTCACGGTGACGGTGACCGGGGGCGGGAGCAGTGACATTGATTCCATGACGAATTGACAGTATTCCTGCAGGCATATTTTTTCATTTGGAGCAATTGTTGGAAAAGGTTGAAAAGAAGAAATTTTCGCCGGCAATGAGGCTTGCCTACATGGGCATCTTTCTGGCTCTGGCCTTGATCTTTTCCTATGTGGAAGCCCTGATTCCCATCCCTTTTGCGGTGCCGGGCATGAAGCTGGGCCTGCCCAACCTGGTGATTGTGGTCTGCCTCTGCCTTTTTGGCCCCCTGCCCGCCCTCTGTATCAATGTCCTGAGGGTCATTCTGGTCGGAGTCCTATTTACGAACGCCTACAGCCTCCTTTTCAGCCTCTTTGGAGCCGCCTTTTCCTTTGCGGCCATGGTCCTTGTGGAGGAGGTCTTTCATGGGTCTCCGGTGGTGACGTCCGTCTTTGGAGGCCTTTTTCACAATACCGGACAGCTTCTGGCGGCAGCCCTTGCAGTCAGTACCTTTCAGGTGGCCTATTATCTGCCGGCCCTGCTTCTTTCCGGCTTTGTCACCGGCCTCATCATCGGAATCCTCGCGCGTATTATACTTCCGCGGCTTCATTTATTATTATTCAAGGGGTAACAAATGTATTCATATATCCGCGGCGAAATTGCTGAAATCTCCACCGATTCCGTCGTCATTGACAATAACGGCATCGGCTACCAGGTCTTTCTCCCGGTTTCCGATCTTTCGAAGGCAGGCCCCGTAGGGGAGACCCGCCTCATCTACACCTACTTTCAGGTGTCGGAGAACGGAATCGGCCTCTATGGTTTCCTCACGAAGGGGGAGCGGGAGCTCTTCCTCCTCCTCATCACGGTAAACGGGGTTGGCCCTAAAGCTGCCATGTCCATTCTTTCGGTCCTGTCCGAAAATGACCTCCGTTTCGCCATCCTGTCCGAGGACGCCAAGGCCATTTCAAAGGCTCCCGGGGTCGGGCCCAAGACCGCGAAGATGGTGATTCTGACCCTCAAGGACAAGATTGATCCGGGTTTCATGGAAAACGCCGGAACCATGGTTTCGGACACGCCGGGCCAGGTAATGGCCGACTCCGACCGGAACGACGCCTATCTGGCCCTGACCTCCCTGGGGTACGACGCGGCAACGGCCCTGAGGGCTCTCGATTCCGTGGAGGGGGCTTCCGACATGTCTTCGGAGCAGCTCCTGAAGGAAGCCCTGAAAAAGCTGGTTTTCTGATACTAATGTAAAACGAAAACTCTCCGGGCAGGGGAAGCAAAGTACCCGGGCCGGAGAATGAGAAGTGCCATGAAGCGAAGCATCGTTACGACAAGTGAAACACCTGAAGACCTGCCGGTGGAAAACACCCTGCGGCCCCAGAATTTCGACTCCTACATCGGCCAGGACAAGGTCAAAAAGAATCTCGAAATCTATATTCAGGCGGCGAAGGAGCGGAAGGAGCCCCTGGATCATGTTCTTTTCTACGGGCCTCCGGGACTCGGCAAGACAACCCTTTCCGGCATCATCGCCAATGAAATGGGTGTAAATATAAAGATTACATCCGGCCCGGCCATCGCCAAGCCCGGGGAAATGGCGGCCATTCTTTCCTCTCTGCAGGAAAACGACGTCCTCTTCATCGACGAAATTCACCGCCTGAACCGGCAGGTGGAAGAGGTCCTGTATCCGGCCATGGAGGACTTTGCCATCGATATCATGATCGGCAAGGGCCAGACCGGTCGGTCGGTCCGTCTCGACCTGCCGAAGTTCACCCTGGTCGGGGCTACTACCCGGGCGGGCCTTCTCTCAGCCCCCCTCAGGGACCGCTTCGGGGTGATTTTCCGCCTGGAATTCTATGAGCCGGAGGACCTGAAGAAGATTATTGAAAACTCGGCAAAGAAGCTTTCCGTGGAAATCGATGATAATGGCGCTTATGAACTGGCCAGAAGGTCCCGGGGAACGCCCCGTCTTGCCAACCGCCTTCTGAAGCGGGTCCGGGATTTCGCCCAGGTCCAGTATGACGGGGTAATCACTGAAGCCATTGCAAAGGAGGCCCTGGACCGGCTGGAGGTGGATTCCTATGGCCTGGACGACAGCGACCGGCGGATTCTCATGACCATCATGGAAAAGTTCGGGGGCGGGCCCGTGGGCCTCGATACCCTGGCAGCTGCTCTGGGAGAGGACGCCGGGACCATTGAAGACGTCTACGAGCCCTATCTCGTGCAGAACGGCTTTTTGAACCGGACCCCGAAGGGGCGGGTGGCGACAGAACTCTGCTACCGGCATTTCGGCCTGCCCATGGAGTAATGTTTAAAGGGGCTTTTGTGCGTTTTGTGCTCACTTTGGCCGTCTCTTACTTGTTTTATTTCTGTAATAAATTTATAATGTTTGCATAATTGCCTGCCCTTTTGAAAGGGCAGTAGAAGGCCCGCGCTTTATATTTGTCATGAAAGCAGGCGGGCAGCTTGCGGAGGGGCCCAGTCCTATGTCAGCAAAAAAAAGCCTGGATGTTCTGATCGGCGGAAAAGTATATAAGTTAAGCGGCTATGAAGAGGAAGAGTACCTGCAGAAGGTGGCGGCCTATATCAACGGCAAGCTGGACGAGTTTGAGGCCATGGAGGACTTCAAGCTTTTAAATACCGACATGCGCTCGACGTTGATCGAGCTCAATATAGCCGATGACTACTTCAAGGCCAAGGCCCTGGCGGAGAAGTACGAGGGAGACTTGTCCGAAAAGGACAAGGAAATCTATGACTTAAAGCACGAACTCATAGGGGCCCAGATGAAGGCTGAGGGCCTGGAGGACCAGGTGCGGCAGCTGACGGACGAGAAGAAGGAACTGCTGACGAACAAGGCCAAGCTTGAGGCCTCTCTGGAGGACGCCCTGCTCGGTCCCACGGACGACGGGGACAAGGAATGAGTATAATATGATACCCGAACTTCTGGCTCCGGCCGGCAATATCGAAATCTTAAAAGCGGCTGCTATGTCCGGTGCCGATGCGGTCTACTTCGGAGGCGACCTCTACGGGGCCCGGGCCTTTGCGGGGAACCTTTCGCACGACGAAGTCTTGGAGGCTATAAGCTTTTTACACACCCACGGGAAGAAGGCCTATCTTACGGTCAACACCCTGCTGAAGAACAGGGAGATCGAAGAAGGGCTTTTTTCATATCTCAGAGACTTTTATGAGGCGGGACTCGATGCGGTCCTGGTGCAGGACTTAGGAGTTCTGTCCTTTCTGAGGGGCTGTTTTCCCGACCTCACAATCCATGCCTCAACCCAGATGTGTGTCTCCAGCCCGTACGGCTATGAATTTTTGAAAAAACTCGGAGTGGCCCGGGCTGTACCGGCCCGGGAACTTTCTATAGATGAAATTCGAACTCTTTCTGCAGTTCCCGGGATAGAGACCGAGGTCTTTGTCCACGGGGCTATGTGCGTCTGCTATTCGGGCCGCTGCTACCTTTCCGGCCTGATCGGCGGCCGGTCTGCCAACCGGGGCCGGTGCGGCCAGCCCTGCCGCCTGCCCTATACGGGAACAGTCGACGGAGAGAAAGCAAAGCTTCCGGGCGGCGGCAAGTACCCGGTCAGCATGAAGGATCTCTGCGGACTGCCTCTTCTGCAGGAACTCTGCAGGGCCGGGGTGGATTCCCTGAAAATCGAAGGTCGGATGAAGTCCAAAGAGTATGTGACCGGGGTTGTATCCGTCTATCGGAAGTATCTGGACCTTTTGGCCGAAGAATGGGCAGCTTCTGAAGAAACCTCGAATTCGTCCGAAAAAAAGGCAGGGAAAGAGGATGCGGCATTTTCTTTTGAACCTGCGGATATGGACTACCTGCGGGCGCTGGGGAACCGGGGAAACTTCGCCCACGTCTATTACGAAAAAAACAACAGTCCGGAAATGATTTCCTTTTCGGATTCCTCGTTTCACTCGGACCCGGCGGCGCTCGCGATGGCTCGCGCCGCTTCCGGCCCCTCTGAAGGCTCCTTCGTCGCAGAAATGAAACCTGTTGGCCCGTCTGTCAACATGGCATTCACTGCCCGGGCAGGCTCTCCTATGCAGCTTTCGGCCTCGGCTGCCGCCTCGGAAGGGCGGGTTTTCTCCGTCACAGTGACCGGAGATCTTGTTGAATCAGCAGCAAAAAAAGCCACCAGTGAGGCGGAAGTTCGGGAGAAGCTCTCGAAACTGGGCGGGACCGGATTTGCTGCCGGTACAATAGCCGTCGAACTCGGGGACAATGTCTTCCTTCCCATGTCGAAGGTCAATTCCCTGCGGAGGGAAGCCGTCGAAAGGCTGCAGGAGGAGATGAAGCCTGCTGCAGAAAAGAAAAAGCCCGTCTGCCCGCCGGAGGACTTCTTCGCCAGGACGGAGGAGACTCTGCAGGGGCTGAAAGATACATTGCAGAATAAAAGCGGCAAGGCCAAGCAGACAGAGGGCAGAGCAGCCGTTCAGTCCGCCAATAACGAAGGGCTTCCGGAACTCTATATCTCCATCATGAATCTCGACCAGCTGTCCGGACTGGACACTCTGGAGGAGCCGGTAAGCCTCATCATTCCGGCCTTCCTCCTCATCAAAGACGGGGCCGTGGAGCTTCTCCAGGCCCAGAAGGCAAAGGGGCGGAAGGTCTGCCTTTCTCTTCCTTATGTGTTCCGGAAACGCCTGCTGCCTTTTGAGAAAGAGCTGAAGGAGAGGGCAGATAGGGTCGGAATTGACGAATACTTTGTTTCCCAGGTGGATTCCCTCCAGTACCTTCTGGATGCGGGAATCCCGGTGCAGAAGATTACTGGGGATAACGACCTCTATGTCTTCAACCGGGCGGCCCTGGCCTTTTATGCGGGACTCGGCATCCGGCGCTATTCGGCCCCCTTCGAATTAAACGGGGGAGAGCTCTCCCACCTGCTGCCTGAGGCCGGTATCCTGACCCTCTACGGCCGGACCCCGATCATGAAGATGGCCAACTGCCTCCTGAAGAATACCGGCAGATGCGAAGAAAAGAAGCTGCGGGAGAAGGACAGCCACAGCCTCTCCTATATTGACCGGAAAGGGGCCTCAGTGCCCGTGGTCCGGGATTGCATGAACTGCATCAACATTTTGTACAACTCCGTGCCTACGATTCTTTTCGGGGACCTTACCCAAATCGGAAAGGCAGGCTACAGCGGATATCGCCTGGACTTCACGACGGAGACGGCAGAAGAGGTGCGGGATATTCTATCTGCTTTCCAAAAGGCCCTATTCGGAGAGAAGGAACCACTTCCCGGTGCCCACACCCGGGGCCATTACAAACGGGGCGTGGAATAGCTGTTCTTTAAATGTGCCACAGCAGGTGCAGACTGAAATTTGCGGCAAAGCAGCTGCTTTACATTAATCATGAAAGAAGGAGACCGAAGCCTTGGTCCATTTCTTTACCTCAATCTCCAGGTTCACGATGATTTTCCTCCTGGCCATATTCACCTATGACAGCTTCGCGGCCCTGCGGCCCAAGACCACCGAAAGGGCCCGCCGCAGCCGTTATGTGCGACAGACTGTCTTCATGTACCTGATTCTCATCAACGGGAACCTGGTCATCTACTTAAATACAAAGGAACTCCGGGTCCTCTTCATGCTGGCCTTCGAGTGCGTCCTTTTCGCCATCGTCCTCCTGGTTTTCCGGGCGGCCTATGACGGCTCCAACAAGCCTCTCGTAAACTCCATGGCCATGCTGATGGCCATCGGCTTCATCATCATCACGAGACTCAATATCGACAAGGCCGAAAAGCAGCTCTTTTTCGCCGCAGTCGGGATGATTGTGACTGCCCTGGTTCCCCTCATCATCAAGCATGGGGCCTTTCTTTCAAAGCTCACCTGGTTTTACGCGGTTTTCGGGGTGGGCCTCCTGGGCATCGTCCTGGTCGGGGGCTCCACAGTTTACGGGGCCAAGCTCAATATCTCGATTGGCGGCTTTACGATTCAGCCCTCTGAATTTGTAAAGATTCTTTTCGTCTTCTTTGTTTCCTGCATGTTCGCAGAAGCCACGGACACGCGGCAGGTCCTGATTACAACGGCTGTGGCCGCCCTCCATGTCCTGATTCTGATTGCTTCGAAGGACTTGGGCTCGGCCGGGATCTTCATGATCACCTACCTCATCATGCTCTATGTGGCGACGAAGAATCCCAGGTGGCTGGCGGTAGGGGCCTTACTCTGCGTCCTCGGCCTGATTCTTGCCTACTTCCTCTTTTCTCATGTCCGAACAAGATTTCTAGCCTGGAAAGATCCGATTTCCGTCGTTGACGGGGCCGGCTACCAGGTCTCCCAGTCCCTCTTTGCCATCGGCACCGGCGGCTGGTTCGGAACCGGCCTCTGCCAGGGTATGCCGGACAAGATTCCCCTGGCCCTATCCGACTTCGTCTTTGCCTCCATCGCCGAGGAAATGGGCGGGGTCTTTGCCTTGCTTGTGATTTTCCTCTGCATCGGCGTATTTTTATTATTCTTAAATTCCGCCATGCAGATTTCCGACTTCTTCTATAAGCTCCTGGCCCTGGGCCTGGGGACCTGCTACGGAGCCCAGACCTTCATCATGATCGGGGGCGTGACCAAGTTCATCCCGTCGACCGGGGTGACCCTGCCCCTTGTAAGCTACGGGGGTTCTTCCCTCCTATCGACCATGATCATCTTTGCCATTATCCAGGGACTATATGTCCGCGAATACCAGGGAGAGGAGGACGAGTATGGCGAGCAGGAATAAGAAAGACATCGACCTCATCGACCTGAACCGGACTCCGGATCGCAAGAGAAAAAAAAAGAAAATAAATAATAACCGGGAATTCTCGGTCGTCATGTATATCTTCATGGCCCTTTTTCTCAGCCTCTCGGCCTACTTCATTTACTTCGTGGGCTTTAAGAGCGAGACCTTCATCAACTCCCCCTATAATCCCCGCCTTGCCAATATGGCCGAGCATACGGTCCGGGGCTCCATTATTTCCGCGGACGGAAAGGTCCTGGCGGAGACAAAGACCGGGAAAGACGGGACAGAATCCCGAGTCTATCCCTACGGGGCCGAGTATGCCCATGCCGTGGGTTTTGCCACAAACGGGATGAGCGGGGTGGAGCTGGATGCCAACTTTCAGATGCTGCGGAGCCACGAATTCTTCCTGACCCGGCTTTCCGAGCAGCTGACCGACAAGAAGACCAACGGGGACAACTGCAATATCACAATCGATTCCCGCCTGCAGGATACGGCCTATCAGGGCATGGGCTCCTACAAGGGGGCCGTCATTGCCATCGAGCCCTCGACCGGAAAGATTCTCTGCATGGTAAGTAGGCCTGACTTCGACCCGAACACCGTGGCGGCCGAGTGGGACTCTCTGACAACAGCCGAAACGTCTGTTCTATTAAACCGGGCCACCCAGGGCCTCTATCCGCCGGGCTCCACAGGAAAGATTTTCACGACCCTTGAATACCTGGAAGAGGGAAATGACCCGGCGAAAACCTATGACTGCCAGGGAACTTATACCCAGGACGGTTTCACAATCCACTGCTATAATTCCGAAGTTCACGGACCCCAGGACCTTCCGGCCGCCTTCGCCAATTCCTGCAATACGACCTTTGCCCAGATGGGCCTGACCCTGGATCCGGCCCGATTCACGGCCCTTTCCACCCGCATGCTGTTTAACCGTCCTCTGCCCACCCGCCTTCAAAACGTGTCGAAGTCTTCCTTTTCCCTTTCCGAGGCGGATTCCGACGCCAGCATCATGCAGACCTCCATCGGCCAGGGGAAAACCCTGGTGACTCCGATTCACTTATGCATGGTGTCCGCCGCCATTGCAAACGGCGGGGTTGTCTGTGAGCCATATATTATTGATTCGATTGAATCGGTGGACCATACGAGAATCAAGCGGTATAAGGGCGAAGAATATGGCTCCATCATGACAGGCGACGAAGCAGACCAGATGAAGAGCCTCATGCGGGGCGTGGTCGAAAATGGAACCGGGTCGAAACTCAAGACCGACGCCTATACGGCCTATGGAAAGACCGGCACGGCGGAATTTACCGACGACAAGTCCCGGACCCACTCCTGGTTTACGGGCGTGGCCGAAAAGGACGGGAAGCAGATTGCCATCGCTGTCATTATGGAAGATTCCGGCACCTCATCAAAGCATGCAGTTCCCCTGGCGAAAAAGTGCTTCGACACATATTTTTCCGAATGAACGAGTCTTGCAAAAAAGGACGGCGGGGCGTACACTGAAATAATGAAATATTTAGAACCCTTGTTTTTGGCGGACAATATCCATTCCGAGGAAAAAATCAAGCGGAAGCTTTCGCGCCGGGCCGGTGTGGCCGGGCTCTACCTCGTATGCCTTTCGGACCGGGATGACGAGCTCTTTGTCCTTTATCCGGATGAGGAATTCATGCACGCCCCTTACGAAAACTCCGATGTGACCGTGGTCGGCCTGGCCAGGGGCTATATCACCGCCAAGCACCTCGTGAAGCGGATCATTGAGGAAATTATTGAAACAGAAGGAACTGTTGAAAAAGCAACCGTGAAGGCCTTCTTCAACAGTCGGGCAGGGGAGGGCAGCCTATGAGCCTTTTCTTAAGCGTCCTCGCGGTCATCGGAAAAATTCTGCTGATCATTCTTCTGGTGGTCCTGGTCCTGACTCTCTACCTCCTATTCACCCCCTTCATGTACCGGGCGGACGGGGCCTTCGGTGAGGACAATGTCTTCGTGGCCAAGCTCCACGATTTCTCCCACTTCTTCGGCATTACGGCAGCCTACTCCGGCGGCCTGGCGGCCCAGATTACTTTGCTCTGGGGAGCCGTCAAAATCCCCCTGGGCGGGAAGAAGAAGGAAAAGAAGCCTGAGAATAATGTAAAACAGGAAAGCGGACCGGAGCCTGCGTCGACCGGTAAAAAGCAAAGAAATGCTGCTGAAGCGGAGCAGGCAGCTGAATCCAAGAAGAAAAAGAGTCTTCCCTCTGCCGTTCTCGGAAATCTGGGCGGGCTGAATTACATCATCAAACAGGTTTTCTCCCTGCTAGGAAAGATGAAGCCCACAGTCCTCACGGCTGACCTCGACTACTCGACCGGGGAGCCGGATACGACGGGCTATGTGACCGGGGTCCTGGCCCTGTTCCCCTTCGTCTACGGGAGAAAAAAATCTTTCCGTCCGGACTTTCAGGCCGATGAGCCTTACATCCGGGGAACGATTGGCCTCAAAGGAAAAATCTTTCTCTTTCAGGCGGTTTATATTATAATCAGAATAATTGCAAACAAGGATTCCCGAGCCTTCATCGGCGATGTGCTCGGGGCCGTGAAGCAGCAGAAGAAGGACAAGGCAGCGAAACAGTCGAAGGCGGCCTGACATCCTTTGTACATATTGTTTCAATCGTTTGGATAGTTTGGCAGAACTACTGGAGGGCTCTAATGGGAAAAGAAACGACGATTTTTGATTCAACCGTGAAGTCACTGATGGACGGGATGGGGTCTTTCCTCTCGACGAAGACCGTGGTCGGGGAGCCCATTCATATCGATGATACGATTATCATCCCCCTGGTGGACGTGTCCTTCGGGGCCGGGGCCGGCGCCTTTTCCAATGACAAGTCCGGAGCCGGCGGAGCTATGGGCGGGAAGATGAAGCCTTCGGCTGTCCTCATCATCCATGACGGCTCCACCCGCCTCATCAATATCGCCACCCACACCGGCATCGACAAGATTCTTGACATGCTGCCCGATTTCGTGGAGCGCTTCAAGGACAAGAAGAAGCCCGAACCGGACGAGGAAGAGAAGAAGGCCCGGGCAAAGGCCGGAGCTGCCATGGAAGAGACCATCTACGAGGCAGCGGATGTGAAAAAAGAGATGGAAGAGTGATTATAGGCCTGTTCCCGGAAGGGGCAGGCCTTTGTTGTACAGAAAATTCTGGTACAAAAAAAGAACTCCGGAGACATCTCCGAAGTTTCTGAAAATCCGGGCAAAAAAAGGCCCCGGGGGAATCCCGGGGTCCTTCATTTCTAAAGATCACTCAAAGAGGAGCAGCTCTTATGCACGCTCAACTTTGCCGCTGCGTAAGCAGGAAGTGCAAACATTGATTCTCTTGGGCGTACCATTAACGATCGCCTTGACAGATTTGATGTTTGATTTCCACATACGGTTTGATCTTCTGTGTGAGTGGCTCACCTTGATTCCGAAGTGAGCGCCCTTTCCGCAGACAGCGCACTTTGCCATGCCAAGCACCTCCTTGCCGTTTTTATTCGAATCAGAGCGAAAATATTCTGATTGCCAACAAAGCAACGAACCTATATTAGCAATTTGTTTCAATAAATGCAAGGAAAATATTTTCTTTTTCACGAACAATTTCTGCAAAACATGAAAAACGAAAATAGGACCTTTTCGCAAAACAGATTCCGCCTTCTGACCACCCTTCATTCTTGTATTTTTGCCGTATTTCATTATAATGTAAGTTATATCTGCGTCAATTCCATGAGGCAATGTATAGCTTTGCCCAAAGTCTGGGGCTCTACATTAGTCATGTGTGCGCATTCCCCTAAAACAGTTTCCGACAGGAGGAAATTTCTATGCAGGGACTAGGGACATTTGAAAACAGCAAGGGCAAGGTCGTGATCGACACCGAGGTCATCGCCACCTATGCCGGTGCGGTAGCCGTCGAGTGCTTCGGCATAGTCGGCATGGCTGCGGTCAATATGAAGGACGGCCTCGTCAAGCTCCTGAAGAAGGACTACCTTTCCCACGGCATCGATGTGACGGTCGACGAGAACAATGAAATCTCCATCGACTTCCACCTCATTGTGTCCTACGGCATCAGCATCTCCACGGTCGTGGACAATCTGCGGGAGAATGTCAAATACAAGCTGGAAGAGTTCACCGGCATGAAGGTCAAGCGCATGAACGTCTATATTGACGGTCTCCGGGTCATCGACTGAGCAAAGGAGTATTTTTTCTTATGGCAATCACTACAATCGATGCCGAGGTGCTTTCCCGCTGCTTTCTGGCCGGAGCCAAGGCACTTGAGGCAAAGAAGGATTATATCAATGAACTGAACGTCTTCCCCGTGCCCGACGGGGATACCGGGACGAATATGACGGCCACGATCATGTCGGCCGCGAGAGAAGTCTCTGGACTTCCGACCCCGGATATGAAGGCGGTCTGCAAGGCCATGTCTTCGGGCTCCCTCCGGGGCGCGAGAGGAAACTCCGGCGTCATTCTTTCCCAGCTTTTCCGGGGCTTTACGAAGGTCGTGAAGTCCGAGGAAACTCTCGACGTGCCGAAGCTGGCTGACGCCTTTTCCAATGCCTGCGATACGGCCTATAAGGCGGTCATGAAACCCAAGGAAGGCACGATTCTCACGGTGGCCCGGGCCGCTGCCGACAAGGCTCTGGTCCTTTCCGCCGATACGGAAGACATCGTCACCTTTGCCCAGGAAATCGTCGCTGCAGCCGATGAGACCCTGAAGAAGACACCCGAAATGCTGCCGGTGCTGAAAGAAGCCGGCGTCGTCGATTCCGGCGGCCAGGGCCTGGTATGCGTCCTAGAAGGGGCCCGGGACATTCTCGAAGGGAAGGAAATCGACCTCACGATTGGGGACGAAAACCACGAAGCCCCGAAGGAAGAGGAGTCCAAATACACCTATCAGGCTGCCTTCCGCATCGTGCCTGCCGCCGTTTTCTCGGAAAATGACGAGAAGGACCTCAGAAACTACTACGGTGCAATTGCAGGTGAAATATATATTTCACAGACAGTTGATGATATTGCTGTCACTCTCCAGACCAATGACCCCGGCCATGTCCTGACCAAGGCCCTGTCCTTCGGCTCCATTGCTTCGGTTTCCATTACGAATCTGAAGATGGATGGCAAGGATGGAAAGCCGGTCCAGCCGGTACCCGTCCCGGCGGCCGCTCCCACTGAAAAGGCGGAAACTGCGGCGAAGCCGGCTCCGTCCAAAGGAAAGAAGGAAGGTACTCCTGCTGAGCCGCCCAAGGAGGTCGGCTTTGTGGCAGTCTCCATTGGAAAGGGCTTAAACGGCATCTTCAGCGAGCTCGGCGCCGACTACATCATCGAGGGCGGCCAGACCATGAACCCTTCGACCGAAGATATCTTAAACGCCGTCGGCAAGGTCAGCGCCAAGACCGTCATCGTTCTGCCCAACAATAAGAATATTATCCTTGCAGCCAACCAGGCCCGGGATATTTCCGAGGACAAGGAAGTCATTGTCCTTCCCACGAAGACGATTCCCCAGGGCATTGCGGCCCTGATCAATTTCATTCCCGAAGAATCTGCCAAGGACAATGCCAAGCATATGCTCAAGGACATTGAAAACGTGAGGTCCGGCGAAATCACCTATGCGGTCCGGGATACGAAGATCAACGACCGGGAAATCCACAAAGGCGACTACATGGGCATCGGAGACGAGGGCATTGTGGCCGTGAACCCGGATATCCAGGTGGCCTTCCTCGAAATGCTCCGGACCATGGTGACCGACGACTCCTCCCTTTGCACGGTCTACTACGGGAAGAACGTGAAGAAGAAGGACCTTCAGAAGCTGCAGGCCACTTTGACCAGTACCTTCCCCGACCTTGAGTTTGAAATCACCGAGGGGGACCAGCCGGTCTACTATTACATCGTTTCGGTTGAGTGATGATTGAAAATACGAGTATCCGTGAAATCAAGGGCATCGGTGAAAAATCCGAGGCCCTTTTTCATCGGCTGAAAATCTATACGGTCTATGACCTTCTGACGGACTACCCCCGGACTTACACGAGGTACCCGGAAGTCACCCGGGACCTGACTCTGGTTCAGGAGGGAAAGAAGGCGGCTTTTGAGGTAACCATTGCCCGGAAACCCGCCACGAAAAAGGGGCGGATTGCCGTCACGATTCTGCGGCAGGAGGCGGCCGGGAATATTCCCCTCGAGTGCATCTGGTTCCGCCTCCCCTACCTTTCCTCGACCCTGAAAGCCGGGGAGACCTTCGTTTTCTACGGGACCGTGAAAAAGAGGGAGCAGGCGGGCTATGTCCGTCTGGAGCAGCCCGAGATTCACCTGGCAGAAAAGTATGCGGCACTGCGGGCTTCTCTGCAGCCTGTCTATTCCCTGACGAAAGGCCTTTCGAACACCCTCTTTAAAAAATCCATCGAAACGGCCCTGGTGGAAAAAAGTTCGATTGTCGACTTCCTGCCCCCGGAAATAATTGAAAAGTACGACCTGCCGGACCTCTATACGACTTTCGCAGACGTCCATTTCCCGGCCGACGAAGAAGCTCTGGGCCGGGCCCGGCGGCGGCTGACCTTCGACGACTTCTTCTTTTTCTTCCTCTCCCTTTCAAGGAATGAGGAAAAGGAGGAGGTCCGCCCCAACACCCATATCCCGGAAAAGTCGGATTTTTATACGAATGTAATGCATTCCCTTCCCTACCCCCTGACAAAAGGGCAGGAGACGGCCCTTTCCGACATTTTTTCCGATCTTCAGAAGGAGACCATTTCCGAGCGCCTGATCCAGGGGGACGTGGGTTCCGGCAAGACCCTGGTGGCCTTCCTTTCCATGCTCCTCATGGTGGAAAACGGGTATAAGGCCCTTCTCATGGCTCCGACTGAAGTCCTGGCCGAGCAGCACTACAAGACCTTCTGCGCCTATATTGAAGAATTTTCCCTGCCTTTCAAGGCTGTTCTCCTGACCGGGGCGGTCAAGGGGAAAGCGAGAAAAGAAGCCCTGAAAACCATAGCAGATTCTGCGGGGCTCTTTGTCATCGGCACATCTGCCCTGATTTCGGAGGCCCGGGAATACGGGGACATCGGCATTGTCGTCACGGACGAGCAGCACCGCTTCGGAGTCAAGCAGCGGAAAGCCCTGATGAACAAGGGAACTTCTCCCTATGTTCTTCTCCTTTCGGCCACCCCGATTCCGAGGACCCTGGCCAAAATTCTCTACCAGGACATGCCGATTTCTGTCATGGCCGATAAGCCGGCGTCCCGCCTTCCAATCAAGAACTGTGTCATAGGCCCGGATAAACGGCCCACGGCCTGGAAGTTTCTGGAAAAGCAGGTGCGGGAAGGGCGCCAGGCCTACGTCATCTGTCCCTTCGTCGAGCAGAGCGAGGAAGACCCTTCGATTGCCGACGTCGAGACCTATACGAAGGACTTAAAAAAGGCCCTTCCCAAAGACATACGGGTAGGGACCCTGCACGGGCGCATGAAGGACAGCGAGAAGGAAGAAGTCATGGGAGCCTTCGGGGCTCACGAGACGGACATTCTGGTTTCGACCACGGTCATCGAGGTCGGCATCGATGTCCCCAATGCCACGGTCATCCTGATTGAAAACGCGGACCGCTTCGGCCTGTCCCAGCTCCACCAGCTTCGGGGCCGGGTTGGACGCGGAAAAGAGCAGAGCTACTGCATCTTCATGAACTGCACGGAAGGGAAGAATATTCCGGAGCGTCTGAAGGCCATCAACTCCAGTAACGACGGCTTCTTCATCGCAGAAGAAGACCTAAGGCTCCGGGGACCGGGCGATGTGACCGGCATACGGCAAAGCGGGGAGGCCGGGGTGGACATGACCGAAATGGCCGAGCATCCGGACGTCATGGCGGAAGCTGCAGAAGAAGCAAAAGCCGTCCTTCAGAAGGACCCGGACCTTGAAAGCCAAAAATACAAGGCCATAGCTGACCACCTGCAGAGGATGGAAGAGAAGCAGATTTTCCGGAATCTTTGAGTACACAGTTAGAAATGGACTAACTGCACATGCAAAAAAAAGACGCCTGCTGCCGGCAGACGTCTTTTAAGATTTGCTCAGGGAGAGTCAGTTTTCCGGACAACTTTACTCGGTTTTTGAAACTCCTTCCAGAGACGGGTGGACGACCATGGAGTAGTTTGTGTAGTAGATGACATAGCCGGGTGCTGTGCCGGGGGTCTTCTTGACTTCCTTCCGTTGCACGTAGTCGACCTCGACCTTGTCCGCGTCCCGGCCCTCGGAATAGTAGGCCGCGACCTGGGCTCCGATGATATAGTCTTCGTCCGGCAGCTCTTTGCCTTCGGTCTTGATGATGACGTGGCTGCCGTGCAGGGTCTTGACATGAAACCATATGTCCCTGGCACTGCCGATTTTAAATGTGACTTCCTCGTTCTGGTAATTATTCTTCCCCACGTAGACCTCATGGCCATCCTTCGTCACGAAGTGGAGGGGGGCTGCTTTTTCCGAAACTTTCTTCTTTCCCCCGGTCCCGGACTTCTTCGTAAAGCCCGCATCATGCATTTCCCGGCGGATTTCATTGAGGTCTGCCGCCGATTCGACAAAGGAAAGGGAAGCTTCGATGGAAGAGAGGTGATTGAGCTCGGCCTTCGTATTTTCGATGCGCCCGGTCACGTTCTCCTTCGTCCTTTTCAGCTTGTCATAGCGGGCAAAGTAGCGGGCAGCGTTCTCCATGGCGGAGTAGCGCGGGTCGAGGGGAATCGTCAGTTTCTCCCCGGTGTAGTAGTTATCGACGGTAATCTCTTTTGCCTTCTCCGGAGCCGTATGCCCGTAGGTATGGAGAAGTTCCCCGTAAACCCGGTAATTATCCATCTTTTCCGTGTCGGCAAGCTGCTTCTCCTGGATGGCCAGGGTCTTCTTATTTCTTGCAATCAGTGTGTGAAGCAGTTTCCGGATATCCTCCGACTTCTGCTTGATGTTTTCGGTCTTGTTCTTTGATGAATAATATAAAAACAGCATCTCGGATACGGAACCGGCTCTTTCCTCTTTCATGTCGGAAAGGTGTTTAAGGGGCAGGGGAGAAAACTCGACAGAAGCCCCGGTATCCGGATTTTTATAGATGACCGGAGCATACTTTCCCCTGTCGATTTCGCTCATATAGGCAGTCAGGGCTGAGTAGAGAGCCTTCTTTTCATCGGGGGAAAGGGCAGCAGTAGAAGCGGCCGAATCCACCCCGGCCCGGTAGGAAACTTCTTCGGCGAGAGTGGTTCCGAAACCCGTGAGGCTTCCCTGCAGGGCTTTGGCTACGGAGGTACCCCTGGGCATTATATTATTCATAAAAAAGTCTTCACTGCAGGAATCCGGGTCGCACTTGCCCTCCTGGGCCGGAATGAAGTACTTCTTTCCCGGCAGGACCTCGCGGACCGAGGAGACGAAGGAGTTGATGCGCTTGATGGCGTCGATGATCGTGTCGTCCGCGTCCGTGAAGATAATATTCGAGTGCCGCCCCATGATTTCGAAGTAGAGGTGCTTTGTCGAGAGGTCCCCCATTTCATCGAGGTGCTCGACACTCATACGGATGACCCGCTCTGCCCCCATCTGCCTGATTTCCGTGATGCGGCCGCCCTGTAAGTGCTTGCGCAATATCATGCAGAAGGCCGGGGCCGTGTCGGGCGACTTTTTCCGCTCTTCCGTGATATAGAGGAGGGGCAGGGTGGCGCTGCCTGAAGCGAAGAGGAGGACGGTCTCTCCGCCGCCCTTGATTGTAAATATGAGCTCATCCTTTTCGGGCTGGGCGATTTTCGAAATTTTCCGGTCCGTGAGACGGTCGGACAGTTCTCGGGACAGGGCCCGGACAGTGGCTCCATCGAAAGCCATGGCAATACTCCTTGTCTATAGGTGCCTGATATTTCGTATACGAAATTCAGGAATAGGATATTTTTCTTGAATTGTTTGACGTGACGCACCAATTTCAATATAATAATATATCGATGTTAAGAAGGAAAGGTGCGTTTTTTTATGGCTGAGTCCATGACGGGCTTCGGCCGGGCGGCCGCAGAAGGGGCTCCCGGCAGGGTTACCGTGGAGATCAAATCCGTCAACCATCGTTTCCTGGATCTAAGCAGCAAGCTTCCCAGGGAGCTGAATTTCCTGGAGCCGGCCCTGCGGGAAACCGTGCGAAACCGCATTGCCCGGGGCAAGGTCGATGTGTCCGTGTCCTATGACGCCAATGCGGACGAGACCATTTCCCTCGAATACAATCCCCGCATCGCCGCTGCCTATGTGGAGGCGGCGAAGGAGGCGGAAAAAGAGTTTTCCCTCAGGTCCGACCTGTCGGTCAGAAGCCTTCTTTCCTTCCCCTATGTCATGAGCACCAAGGCGAAGGAGACAGACGAGGAGGCCCTGCAGAGCCTCTTTCAGAAGGTTTTGGATCAGGCCCTGGACGCCTTTGAAACCGCCCGGAAGCGGGAAGGGAAGCGGCTGGTCAGTGACCTTACCGAAAAAGTGAAGGAACTGGCGGGCCATGTGGACACGATTGAAAAGCGGTGTCCCGAGCTCATCGAAGGCTATAAGGCAAGGCTTTCGGAGCGCCTTTCTTCTTTCACGGAGACCGAAGACATTGACTCCCAGCGCCTGGCCCAGGAGGTCACCCTCTATGCGGACAAGGTGGCCATTGATGAAGAGCTGGTCCGCCTGAAGAGCCACATCACGGAGACCCTGTCGACTCTGGAGAGTCCGGGGGAAATCGGGCGGCGGCTTGACTTCCTTTCTCAGGAAATGAACCGGGAGGCCAATACCATCCTCTCGAAGTCCACGGATGTGGAAATCGATGCCGTGGGCGTACAGGTCAAGACCCTGATTGAAAAAATCCGGGAACAGATACAGAACCTCGAATAGTTCTTAAGCCTAGAGATAGAACAAAGACAGTTACATTTGGAGAATGAACATGATGAAGCGAGAGGGCCTCGTTGCCGTGCTTTCGGGCTTTTCCGGAGCAGGCAAGGGGACCATTATGAAGCATCTTCTGGACGAATATCCGGGCCGCTACAATCTGTCGATTTCGGCGACGACCCGTAAGCCCCGGACCGGAGAGGCGGACGGAAGAGAATACTTCTTCAAGACAAAAGAAGAATTTGAACAGATGATCGAAGAAGGCGCCTTTCTGGAGCACGCCTGCTTCAACGGAAACTACTACGGAACGCCCAAGGCCTATGTCGAAAGCCTGACGAAGCAGGGCAAGGACGTTCTTCTGGAAATCGAAGTCCAGGGGGCCCTGCAGGTCAAGGAAATTTTCCCGGACGCCGTCCTTCTCTTTGTGACGCCGCCCTCGGCGGACGCCCTGAAGGAGCGCCTTGTAGGCCGGGGAACTGAGACTCCCGAGGAAATCAAAAACCGCCTGGCCATCTCGACCCGGGAGTCCAGGCTCATGGAAAAGTATGACTATCTGATAGTCAATGACGATATCGAAGAAGCGGTGCGCGATGTCCACGACATCATTGAAACCGAAGGCCTGAGGACCTCCCGCAACCGTTTGAACATAGAAGAAATGAGAAGCGAGCTTCAAAAGTTCGCGAAAGGAGAAGAAAAGTTATGATACATCCTTCCTATGTGGAGCTTATGAAGGTAGTCAACCAGGGGGTCGATGTCGGCGATGAGCCTGTCATCAATTCCCGTTATTCCATCGTATGCGCTACGGCAAAACGCGCCCGTCAGCTCATCGACCACCGGAAGCCCCTGATTGAGAATACTGAGGGCATGAAGCCCCTTTCCATCGCCGTTGAAGAGCTCTGGGAAGGAAAACTCCGGATTCTTACCGATGAGGAAGCTGCCGTAGAGCAGGAAAAGCAGGACGCTTATGATGAGAAGGTCCGGGAAGAGCGCGCCCGTCAGAAGGAAGAAGAGCGCCTGAAGGCCGAGGCGGAAGCCGAAGAGAGAGCCGCTGAGCGGGCTGCCGAAGAGGAAGAGGATACAGAAGAAGAGGCAGGCCCCGTAGAGGGCGGCCTTTCTGTCTTTGCTTCCGAGGACGAGGACTTCACTCCCCACGCCGGTGACGACGAGGGCGATGATGACGAAGAGTGATGACGGAGACTTCCGGAAAAATATTCTTCCAGTCCTTGGGCTGTGACAAGAACCTGGCCGATTCGGAGCACATGCTCTCAAGACTCCTGAAACAGGGCTATTCCATCACCGACGACGAGACAGAGGCTGACATCATCGTTGTAAACACCTGCTGTTTCATCCACGACGCCCTGCAGGAGTCCATTGATACGATTATCGAGCTGGGGTCCCTCAAAGAGACCGGAAAGCTCAAAACCCTTGTGGTGGCCGGGTGCATGGCTGAGCGATATGCGGAAGAAATCCGAAAGAGCCTGCCCGAGGTCGATGCCATCGTGGGCACGGCCTCCTATGACAAGATCTGCGAGGCAATTGAGGAGGCTGCGGGCGGGGACCATCCGGTACTGAAGGGAGACCTGACGCGGCTTCCCGACGATTCCGCCGGAAGAGTGCTCTCTTCCCTGAATGCCTATGGCTACCTGAAGATTGCCGAAGGCTGCAACAAGGGCTGCTCCTACTGCGTGATTCCCTCGGTCCGGGGCCCCTACCGGTCTGTCCCCATGGAAGACCTGGTCTCGGAAGCCAGGAAGATGGCCCGGGACGGGGTCAGAGAACTCATTCTGGTGGCCCAGGAGACGACCCTCTACGGAACGGACCTCTACGGGAAGAAGGCCCTGCCGGACCTGCTCCGGAAATTAAATGAGATCGAGGACCTCTCTTTCATCCGGATTATGTACTGCTATCCGGAAGAGATTACCGAAGAACTGCTGCAGACGATCGCTTCCTGCAGCAAGGTCTGCCACTATCTGGACCTTCCGATTCAGCACTGCTCGGACCGGATTCTTTCTGCCATGCGGCGGAGAACCAGAAAAAGCGAACTTCTTGAAAAGATTGCCCTGATCCGGAAGATCCTTCCCGACTGCGCCCTGCGGACGACCCTGATCTGCGGTTTTCCCGGGGAGACGGAAGCAGAGCATGAAGAGCTCAAACAGTTCATACAGGATGTGAAATTCGATCATCTGGGTGCCTTTACCTATTCGAGGGAAGATGGGACACCGGCGGCCGGGATGCCGGACCAGATTGATGAAGAAACGAAGAAGGCCCGGCTGGATGCCGTCATGGCCCTGCAGCAGAAGATTTCCCAAGAGAATAATGAAAAGCTCCTTGGAAAGACCTTCCCCGCCCTTGTAGACGGGTATCTTCCCGAGGACGGAAATCTGGTCTGCCGCATCTACCGGGATGCTCCGGATATTGACGGGGAATTCTTTGTTCCCTGTGACCACGAACTCATGACCGGAAGCCTGATCCAGGCAAAGGTCACGGATGTGAATGCATATGATTACAGTGGGGTATTAGTCGATGAAAATGAATCTGCCGAATAAACTGACCATGCTCCGGGTCTTAATGATCCCCTTCTTTGTGGTCTTTCTTCTGGTCTTTCCGGATAGCCTCACAATGCGGCTGGTGGCGGATGCCATTTTCATTGCCGCCTCCCTCACCGATATGGCGGACGGGAAGATTGCCCGGTCGAGAAACCTCATTACGAATTTCGGCAAGTTCATGGACCCTCTGGCCGATAAACTCCTGGTCACCTCGGCCATGATCTGCCTGACCTCTTTGGGGGAGCTGCCCGCCTGGTTTACGATAATTGTTGTTGCACGGGAATTCATCATTTCCGGATTCCGCCTGATAGCAGCCGAGAACGGCATCGTCATCGCTGCCTCCTACTGGGGCAAGTTCAAGACCGCCTTTTCCATGATCATGGTGATCGTCATGGTGGCTTCCTTCGACAATTTCATCTGGTACGTTCTGGGACAGATTCTCATGTGGGTTTCCCTTGTTCTGACGGTCGTTTCCCTGATTGACTACATTGTGAAGAACAAGGACGTCTTAAAGGAGCAGAATTGAGCATCTTTGATGACATGAAAAGGGGACTGGATTCCCTTATATCCCCTTCAAAGGACCGTCTGGCCCACGAGCTTTTCGATGAGCTCAAAAGAAAACATCTCCGGGTCTCCACGGCAGAATCCTGTACCGGGGGCCGGCTGGCGGATACCCTTGTTTCCATTGAGGGCGTTTCCGAGGTCTATCCGGGAGGTTTTGTGACCTATTCCGACGAGGCCAAGGCCAGGGACCTTTCCGTGTCCCGGACCGCCCTGTCCCAGCACACCGCGGTAAGTTCCGAAGTGTCCCGGCAGATGGCCATGGGCCTTCATATGAAGACCGGGGCAGACCTCTGCCTGACCACGACCGGCATGGCCGGTCCCACCGGCGGAAGCCCTTCCTGCCCGGTCGGAACCGTCTATATTTCAGCTTTCTACAAGGGACAGGTCCTTACCCGCCACTTCGTCTTCAGGGGAAACCGGGAAGCCGTCCGCAATCAGGCTGTCCGGGAGGCCCTTGTACTCGGGCTTTTCATGCTGCAGGAGGATTGACAGGTCTATGAGAGTTATCGCAGGCAGCCGCCGGTCCATTCCTCTTCAGTCCGTGGACGGAATGGCCACCCGGCCCACCCAGGACCGGATCAAGGAAACCCTGTTCAATGTGATCCAGAACTACATACCGGGCTGCACCTTCCTGGACCTTTATGCAGGTTCCGGGCAGATGGCTATCGAAGCCCTGTCCCGGGGGGCCGTTTCCGCGGTCTTGGTGGACAGCGGGCGGGAGCCCAAGAAGGTCATCGAGAAGAATCTCGAAAAGACGAAGTTCACCGAAGAGGCCAGGCTCTATACTTCTGCTGTCCTTTCCTTTGTGAGCACGGCGTCTCCTGACCGTCCGTTCGATATTATTTATATGGACCCGCCCTATGACCTGCATGAGGAGAACGCGGTCCTGGAGAAAATCATCGAACGGAATCTCCTGGCAGAAAACGGGCAGATTATCGTGGAAGCCCGTCTGGACAACAATTTTTATGAGAAGGTTCCTGCGGGGCTTGTGGTCACGAGAGTCAAAGACTATAAGACCAACCGGCACGTTTTCCTGAAAAGGGCAGGTGAGGAGAGTTGAAAAAAGCCATCTATCCGGGCAGCTTCGATCCCGTCACTTACGGCCACCTTGACATCATCCGCCGGGCCGCCGGACTGTTCGATTCTCTGACCGTTCTCGTCATGACGAACAGCGCAAAAAGGACGTTGTTTTCACCCGATGAGCGTGTTAAGATGATACAGGGTCTGGTGAAGGACTACCCGAACGTCAATGTGGAAGCCACGGACAGGCTCCTTGTGGACTATGCCCGGGACAACGGCAAGAATATCGTCGTCCGGGGCCTTCGGACCACGACGGACTTCGAATATGAGCTGCAGCTTGCCCATATCTACAAGAAGGAAAACGAAGGCTTGGAGACCGTCTTTCTTGCCACGGAGATGGAGTACTCCTATCTGTCTTCGACCGTGGTCCGGGAGTTTGCCTCCTACCACGGGGACATTTCCCCCTTCGTTCCGGCCTCCATCATTCCGCTGATTGAGGAAAAGTACCGGTAGAACCGTATAGCGGCTTTTCATTAGTCATAAAATCTGTTTGACAGCAGTGTAAGGAGAATACATCCGTATGGCCAGCGAAATTGAAAACATCATCGAAGAGATTGAGGATTACCTGGACGGCTGCAAGCCCGTTCCCCTGTCCTCCACGAAGATTCAGGTGAACCGGGACGACATGGATTCCCTGATCGATGAGCTGAAGACGAAGACGCCCGTTGAGATCAAGCGCTACCAGAAGATTATCAACAATCAGGAAGCCATCATCAACGATGCGAAGAAGAAGGCGGCGGCCATCATCGAAGAAGCCCAGGTGCAGACCACGGAGCTTCTTTCCGAGCACGAAATCATGCGCAAGGCTTACGCCCAGGCCAATGAAGTCGTCATGGTGGCCACAAAGCAGGCCAACGAAATGCTGGACAAGGCCACGAGCGAGGCCAATGAAATCCGGACCGGGGCCATCGCCTATACGGACAGCCTCTTAAAGAGCATACAGGAGCTCCTGGTCACATCCATGGATACGACCCGGTCCCGGGATGAGCGCTTCCTTGAGACCATGCAGGGTTACCTCGATACCGTGGTTCAGAACCGGATGGAGCTTTCTCCGAATCCCACGGATACGGTCATGAATTCGGCCCAGCCCCAGAAACCGGCCGCCCAGGCTCCTGCGAAGCCCGCTGCAGGACAGGCAGCAGCCCCCCAGACCGGAATCGATGCAGCGAAAAAGCCTGCCCAGACGCCTCCAGCTGCTGCTTCGGACGACAAGAAGCAGAAGTCCGGAATCGACGTTCCCGAGAAATTCTTCAATAAGGAATGAGCCCGGGCCTTATATTATTATCACTGGCACCCATGATTCCGGGTGCCTTTTCTTTTACATTTATGAACAGAAGACACAAATACGAAGCCGTCATTTTCGACCTGGACGGGACCCTGATCGATTCTCTTTCCGTCTGGCACGATGTGGATGTGGCCTTTCTGGGAAAGCGGGGCCTTTCGGTTCCCGACACCCTGCAGAAGGACTTAGGCGGCCTTTCCATGTATGAAATCGGCGAATATTTTCAGAGGGAGTTTGGCCTGCCGGACACCGTGGAAGAGATGATGGCCGAATGGAATGAACTGGCCTATGAAGACTACCGGTACAGATTCGGCCTCAAGGACGGGGCGGATGACCTTCTTCATTTTCTGAAGGAAAATTCCTTTCCCACCGGGCTTGCCACCAGCAATTCCAGGGAACTCGTCGAAGCTTCTTTTGAAAAGAACCGCCTGCATGATGTAATTGATGTAATTGTATCTTCAAATGAGGTCCCCCACGGAAAACCGGAGCCGGATATCTACCTCGCCTGCGCACAGAGGCTTTCGGCTGCCCCGGAGAAATGCCTGGTTTTTGAGGACCACCCGGATGGTATCCTGGCGGCCAGACGGGCCGGGATGACCGTATGGGCCCTTGCAGACACTTACACGTCTGAGGAAGCGGAAGAAAAGCGGCAGGCGGCCGCCGGCTTCCTCAATGACTTCACGGAATTCGACCGGGACCTGCTTTTTGAATAAATCGGGAGCCTGCCCGAATTTGACTTTTCCGGATCAGGCGGGAAACGATAGAAACTGATTACGCAATGAAAGAAATAATTATTGACGGAAACAGCGAGAAGCAGACCCTGCTCAAATACCTGCGCCGTCTCTTTCCGGGCTCAACGGACGGCTTTTTCTTCAAGATGATGCGGAAGAAGAATATTGTCTTGAACGGGAAAAAGGCGACCGGGAAGGAAATTCTGAAAAGTGGCGATACCGTCAAAGTTTTCTTTTCGGATGAAACATTTGAAAAATTATCATCTGAAGGTACAGATGAAACAAAAGGTGTCTTTCAGGCCCTGCTTAAGGCTTCCTATCCCAAACCGGAAATCGTTTATGAATGCCCCGATTTTCTTGCCGTAAACAAGGCCCCCGGCCTCCTGTCCCAGAAGGCGGAAGGAAAAGACATTTCCATAAATGAAATGCTGCTTTCCTATGCGGCCCCAAAGGGGCTGATTACGGAAGAGTCCTACGCCCGTTTTCATCCATCCGTTTCGAACCGCCTTGACCGGAACACATCCGGCCTCCTCTTTTTTGCCCTCACTCTGAAGGGGCAGCAGTTTCTGACAGAGATGCTCAAGACAAGGTCCCTGAAGAAATATTATCTGGCCCTTGTGCATGGCAGGCCGGCAGAAACGCCGGATGCAAAGGCATTTCTGCGGAAAGACGAAAAGACCAATACCGTAACCGTACGGGACAGAGACTTTGAAGGCGCCCGGGAAATCCATACCGGGATAGAAGTCCTTTCCTCGTCGACAGAATTTTCTCTATTGAAGGTGCATTTGATCACCGGGGCGCCCCACCAAATCCGGGCCCATCTGAAGTTTCTGGGCTGTCCGATTATTTTCGATTCCAAGTACGGAGACGCTGAAAAAGACAGGAAAATTTTTTTCGAAAACAAACGGCAGATGCTGCATTCCTACGAAACTGTTTTGCCCGATGGACGGGCCTTCAAGGCCCCGGTGCCCGCTGACATGGCGGGGCTCTGCAGGCAGTTCGGTATAGATACCAGCAGCATATAAGCTTTTTTGACGCCATAAATTGCTGGAACAGGGTATATTTTTTCTATTTCAGCAGTTTTTGCTGCATTTCAGATAGGGTGTTTGAATGGCCACATGGGAATCCCGGGGCCTCCGGGGATCGGTCCTCGAGGACATGATCAATAAGACAAATGAAATCTACCGGGAGAAGAAGCTGGCCCTGATCCAGAAGGTGCCGACCCCCATCACCCCCATCAATATCGACAAGGAGTCGCGCCACATCACCCTGGCCTACTTCGACCAGAAGTCAACGGTCGACTACATCGGGGCCGTGCAGGGCATCCCGGTCTGTTTCGACGCCAAGGAATGCAACACGGACCGCTTTCCCCTGGCCAATATCCATGAGCATCAGATGGCCTTCATGAAGGAGTTCGAAGAGCAGGAAGGGGTGGCCTTCTTCCTCATCATGTTCACCGAAATCAACACCTTTTACTACATGCGTTACCGGGAGGCCGAGAAATTCTGGCAGCGGATGGAAGAGGGGGGCCGCAAGTCCTTCCTGAGGGAGGAGCTGGATCCGGACTTTTTCTTCGAGGCCGGCCGCAACGCCTTCCTTCCCTATCTCAACATGCTGGAGAAGGACCTTTCGGAGCGGGATGAATAAGTGTTGACAGTTTTGCATGAAATATATATAATTCACCATGCTAATGTGGTAGCGTGCTAAAGCAAAGAGAAGAGATATGAACCGTGTCATTCACACCCCGGAAGGCTTTCGGGACATCTATGGGAACGAATTCGAGGAGAGAAGGGAACTGACGGACCGCCTGTCCCGGTCTCTCGAGTCCTTCGGCTACCGGGGGATTGAAAGCCCGGCCATCGAGTTCTTCGACGTTTTTTCCAAGGACAAGGGATCAACCCCATCGAAGGACCTTTACAAATTTTTTGACCGGGAGGGGAATACCCTGGCCCTGCGGCCCGACTTTACTCCCTCTATCTGCCGCTGTGCAGCCGCCCATTTTTCGGATGCGAAGGAGCCCCTGCGCTTTACCTACCGGGGCAATGTCTATGTAAATTCCTCCTCCTACCGGGGGCGGCTCAATGAGTCTGCCGAAGTGGGCGCCGAGTTTCTCTTCGACGGTTCGGTCGAGGCGGACGCCGAGATCCTTGCCGCTTCCTGTGAGGCCTTGAAGTCCTGCGGCCTTACTGATTTCAAAATCGGCATCGGTCATGCGGACATCCTGAAGGGCCTGATTGAGGCCGCCTCCCTGACGGAGAACGAGGATACGGTCCGCTCCTACATCGAAAACCACAATTTCTTCGGCCTGGAGCAGTTCCTGCAGAAGCATAATGTAAAACCCGACCTTACCCGCCTGTTCATGGCCCTGCAGAAGACCTTTGATGAATTTTGTGAACTCTCTGAACTTTTTACACTGTCGGAACAGTATCCCCGGATTCACGGGGCCTTGGAGCGGCTTTCCGTCCTTTCCGACCTCCTGAAAGCTTACGGGGTGGAGCGCTTCATCTCCTACGACTTCGGTTTCGTGAGCCGCTTCCGCTACTATACCGGGCTGATTTTCACGGGCTATGCCTACGGGACCGGGGAGCCGATTCTGTCGGGTGGCCGCTACGACCACCTGCTGGAAAATTTCGGCACCACGGGAGAAGCCGTCGGCTTTGCTGTCTTCTGCGACGAGCTCTATTCGGCCCTGAAAGCGGCCGGTCTCAGCCTGGCGGGAGGCGCTGTCCGGCGGACCCTGACCTACAACGAGAAAAACCGAAAGGAAGTCATCCGAAAAGCCATGGAAATGCGGTCGACCGGCATCGAGGTGACATTGCAGCATGAACAGCCGGGTGAGAAATAAGCCTTTTAAGTTTCATTTAGCCCTGCAGACTTCAAGTGACTCCATAAAAATTCGGAGAGAAGGAATGGATAGAAATACAGCAATTACGGTCGCCCTGGGCAAGGGCAGACTCGCAAAGAAGGCAATGGAAGCCTTCGGCAATATAGGCATCCCCTGTGACGAGATGAAGGACCCGGATACAAGGAAGCTCATCTTTGAAAATGAAGAGAAGGGCTACCGCTTCTTCCTTTCGAAGGGGCCGGATGTGCCCACCTACGTCGAGTACGGGGCGGCGGACATCGGCATTGTCGGAGAGGACACAATTCTGGAGGAGGCCCGGAACATCTACGAGGTCCTGGACTTAGGGTTCGGAAAGTGCCGCATGTGCATTGCCGGCCCCCAAGGGCACGAGGGCCTCATGCAGGAGAACCGCCGTATCCGGGTGGCCACCAAGTATCCCCGGATAGCCAAAAATTATTTTTACAACGAAAAGAACCGGACCGTCGAAATCATCAAATTGAACGGGTCCATCGAACTGGCTCCGATTGTGGGGCTTTCGGACGTCATCTGTGATATAGTAGAGACCGGGAGTACCCTGAAGGAAAACGGCCTGGCCGTCTACGACACGGTCTGCCCCCTATCGGCCCGCATGGTCGTAAACCCCGTCTCCATGAAGATGAAGGGGGAAAAGATCGAGCGCCTGATTGAGGCCTGGAAGAATGTCAATCTGAAGGCAGATTTATAAGTTCAGGCGGGAGACCTTTCAACGCCTGGATATGCCGACCAGGAATCTGTACATATTGTTGAAACAGTAGATAGAATAGAAGGGCGAAAGCAGTGAAGACCATCTATGTGGACGACAGCACCGGAAAGCAGATTGCCGGAGACTTAAAGAAGAGAAAATCCGCTTCCTACGATGAGCGGGAGGCCACAGTCAAGGCCATAGTCGAAAACGTGAAGGAGCACAGGGACAGTGCCCTTTTTTCCTATACGGAGAAATTTGACGGGGCTACTCTTTCCGCTTCCAATATTCAGGTGACCGACGAGGAGATTAAGGAAGCCTATTCCGAGGTTTCTCCGGAGCTTCTTTCCGTCATTCGAAAGGCCCTGGTCCGGATCCGCTCCTTCCACGAGAAGCAGGTCCAGCAGTCCTGGTTTACAACCGAAGAGGGCATTTTCCTGGGCCAGCGGGTCATTCCCATGGAGCGGGCCGGTGTCTATGTGCCCGGCGGCAAGGCCGTCTATCCTTCTTCCGTCCTCATGAATATCGTTCCGGCCAAGGTGGCCGGGGTATCCGATATCATCATGTGCACCCCCTGCAACAAAGAGGGCAAGGTGGCTGCTTCGACTCTGGTTGCCGCAGCGGAGGCCGGGGCGGACCGGATCTTCAAGGTCGGCGGAGCCCAGGCCATTGCAGCCATGGCCTTTGGCACAGAGTCGGTTCCGAAGGTGGACAAGATTGTGGGCCCGGGCAATGTCTTCGTGGCCCTGGCGAAAAAGGCCGTGTTCGGTTCGGTTTCCATCGATTCCGTGGCCGGTCCTTCCGAAATCATGGTGCTCTGCGATGAGACGGCTAATCCCCGCTACGTGGCGGCAGACCTCCTGTCCCAGGCCGAGCACGACGAGATGGCTTCGGCCATTCTGGTGACGACTTCGGAAGAAGTGGCAGAAAAGGTACAGAAGGAAATTGACGCCTTTGTACCTGCTTTGGAAAGAAAAGCAATTATTGAAAAATCTCTGGAGGATTTCGGCTACATCCTGATTGCGAAAGACAAGCAGGCGGCCTTCGACTGTGTGAACGAAATTGCTTCCGAACACCTGGAAATCGTGACGAAGGACCCCTTCTCGGACATGACCTATATCAGGAATGCCGGAGCCATCTTCCTGGGCCAGTATTCCTCCGAGCCGCTCGGGGACTACTTCGCAGGTCCCAACCACGTCCTTCCGACCGGAGGCACGGCCCGTTTCTTCTCTGCCCTGTCCGTAGACGACTTCGTGAAGAAGTCCTCCCTGATTTCCTACTCGAGAGAGGCTTTGGAAGAAATTCATACCGATATCGAATCCTTCGCTACCTGCGAGCAGCTGACGGCCCACAGAAATTCTATAGCCGTTCGTTTTGAATGAGGGAAATTATGGCAAATCAGAAAACGGCAGAACCCGTTAAAACAATTGAAACAGTTCCTTTTACAGCTGAAGTGAAGCGGAAGACCAAAGAGACGGACATTGCCCTGGCACTGAATCTTCACGGGTCCGGCAAGGCCGATATCGACACCGGCATCGGCTTCTTCGACCATATGCTGAACTCCTTCGCCCGTCACGGTTTCTTTGACTTATCTGTGAAGGCCAAAGGCGACCTCAATGTGGACTGCCACCACACGATCGAGGACACCGGAATCGTCCTCGGGACTGCGATTCAGGAAGCTCTGGGGGAGAAGGCCGGGATCCGCCGCTACGGGGACATAGTCCTCCCCATGGACGAGGCTCTGGTCCTCTGTGCCATCGACCTTTCCGGTCGGCCCTATTTCAACTTCGACTATGAATTCAGGACCGAACGGGTCGGCTACTTCGACACCGAAATGGTGAGGGAATTTTTCTATGCGGTTTCCTATTCAGCCATGATGAACCTCCACTTCAAGGTCTTGGACGGCATGAATGCCCACCACATCATTGAAGCCATGTTCAAGGCCTTCGCTAAGGCTCTCGATGAGGCGACTACGGAAGACCCGAGGCTGGCCGGGGAGTCGCTGACCACGAAGGGCAGCATCTGATCTGAGCGGACATTCTTTGCTCAAGTGAAACAATAGAAACAGAAGATACAGTTTCTGCATTTCCGCTATGCGAAAAAAAGGCGGGAGAGCAGGCGGTTTACATTAGTCATAAGATATGGAACACAAGAATATTGTCGCAACTATATATTTAAAAGATGGAAAAGCCGTCAAGTCGCCGGACGAGCTGGATCAGACTTATGACCCCATCCGTCTGGCCGAGCTCTATGACGACAGCGGCGTCGACAAGATCATCTGCCTGGACATTTCGGAATTCGAGGAGGAGAGCGAGAAGAATCTCACGACCATCCGCAATATCAACCGCAGCATTGATATCAAGACCTGCGGGGGAGGCAACATCAGGCGCCTGGCCGACGTGAAGAAGTTTCTCTATGCCGGCTGCGTAGAGGTCATCCTGAACGGGGCCAAGCCCGATACGCCGGACATCCTGGAGGAAGCCGCCAAGCGCTTCGGCCACGACAAGTTCCTCGTCTCCCTGCAGAATGTGGACCTTCTGTTCAAGCACAAGGACCTCTTAGAGGAGGACGTCCACGAGTTTCTGATCATGAACCCGGCGATCGAAGCCTCCGTCTGCAATATGACGGATGTGCCCTATATTCTCTGCCAGAAGGATTCGAATCCGGATGCCCTTGCCAAGGTCCTGTCCAAGCCCAATATCCGGGGCATTTACGGGCCCTTTATCGACGACCCGGATTTCGACGTCATGCGCCTGAAGACCGACCTTTCGGCCCGGGGCATCAAGATGGACAACTTTGACCCCCAGCTCAAGTGGGCCGATTTAAAGAAAAATTCAGACGGAATGGTGCCGGTCGTCGTGCAGGACTATAAGACCCTGGAGGTCCTGATGGTGGCCTACATGAACGAAGAGGCCTTCAACACGACCATTTCCCTGGGCAAGATGACCTACTGGTCGCGCTCGAGAAATGAGCTCTGGACCAAGGGCCTGACCAGCGGCCACATCCAGTACGTCAAGTCCCTGACGGCCGACTGCGACTTTGACACAATTCTGGCAAAAGTCTCCCAGGTCGGAGCGGCCTGCCATACGGGGAATCACTCCTGCTTCTTCAACGAAATCGTCAAGAAGGAGTACGTCCACAAGAATCCTGAGTCGATTCTCGAGACCCTTTATAATAATATAAACAGCCAGAAGGACACCCCTTCCGAGGATTCCTACCCGTATTACCTCCTGGAAAAGGGCCTGGACCGGATTCTGAAGAAGTTCGGGGAAGAGTCGACGGAGCTCGTCATTGCTTCGAAGAACCCGGACAAGGACCACATCGTCTATGAGGAGGCCGACCTGCTCTACCACCTGATGATTCTGATGGTGGACCGGGGCGTCACCTGGGAGGACGTCATGCGGGAGCTGGCCCAGAGATAGTTCTTGCAATTTCTGCGTTTTTATGAATAATAGAAACAGTTCGCCCGGCGCATTCCGCCGGGCGTCTTTGGCGAGTGTTTTTCTCTGGAGATACAAATGCGAAAACTTGCCCTGCCGGACGACGTCCTTTTGAAGGTCGACAAGGCGGCCCGGTATATCGGAAATGAAGTAAACAGCATAGTAAAGAACCCGGCCAAGGTCGATGTCCGCATCGCCATGTGCTTTCCGGACGTCTATGAGATCGGGATGAGCCACTTAGGAATCCAGATTCTCTACGAGATGTTCAATTCCCGTCCCGACGTCTGGTGCGAGCGGGTCTATTCCCCCTGGCCGGACCTCCACAAAGTCATGAAGGAGCAGGGCATCGGCCTGTTCGGCCTCGAGTCCCAGGAGCCCGTGCGGAAGTTCGACTTCATGGGCATCACCCTCCAGTATGAGATGTGCTACACGAATATGCTGGGCCTCATTGACCTGGCCGGACTGCCTCTCTATGCCAAGGAGCGGACGGATGATATGCCGCTGGTCGTGGTCGGCGGTCCATGTACCTATAGTCCGGAGCCCATTGCCCCCTTCATCGACTTTTTCTATATCGGAGACGGGGAGACGGTCTATGACCGGGTCATCGATCTCTATAAGGAGATGAAAGCACTCGGGACCTATTCCCGCAAGGCCTTCCTGCGGGAGGTATGCCACATACCGGGTATCTATGTCCCCTCCCTCTACGAAGTCACCTACAATTCAGACAAAACTATTTGTTCTTTTGAACCTATATTTGATGATGTTCCTGCAAAAATCCGCCGCCAGGTGGTGACCGATCTGGACAGGGCCCCCTATCCGGAAAAACCGGTCGTGCCCCATGTCCGGGCCATCCAGGACCGGTCCGTCATCGAGGTCATGCGGGGCTGCATCCGAGGCTGCCGCTTCTGCCAGGCGGGAATGACATACCGCCCCAACCGGGAACGGTCCCTGGAAACTGTGGAAAAATATGCCCTTGCCCAGCTTAAGGCCACGGGCTACGAGGAAATTTCCCTGTCCTCCCTCTCAACCTCCGACTACAGCCGCCTGCCGGAGCTTATCGACTTCCTGATTGACCACTGCGGGAAGAATCACGTCAATATCTCCCTGCCTTCCCTGCGAATTGACGCCTTCTCCCTCGACGTCATGAGTAAGGTTCAGGACATCAGGAAGTCGTCGCTGACCTTTGCGGCCGAGGCCGGCTCCCAGCGCCTTCGGGACGTCATCAACAAGGGAATTACGAAAGAGGATATCCTTGCCGGCTCCGAGGCCGCATTCGAGGGAGGTTGGAACCGGGTCAAGCTCTACTTCATGCTGGGCCTGCCGACCGAAACCGAAGAGGACCGGCGAGCCATCGGCGAGCTGGCCGACGGAATTGCGGCCCTCTACTACGACACGGTCCCCAAAGAGAAGCGGACCGGCCGGGTCAATATCAATGTCTCGACCTCCTTCTTCGTGCCCAAGCCTTTCACCCCCTTCCAGTGGTACCGCATGTTTTCTCCGAGTGAGTACCTGACCCGGGCTAAGTGCGTGAACGACACGATCAAGAGCTCTTTGAACCATAAGTCCATCACCTACAACTGGCACGACGGGGACATCTCCGTTCTCGAAGGCATCTTTGCTCTGGGCGACCGGCGGGTGGCCCCGGCCATCAAATATGCCTACGAGCACGGAGCCCTTTTTGACGCCTGGAATGACTTCTTTCAGCCCGAGCGGTGGACGGAAGCCTTTGCCGCGACAGGTGTCGACACGGACTTCTACGTGGGCCGGATCAAGCCCTTTTCCGAAATTCTTCCCTGGGACTTCATCGACTGCGGGATTTCGAGAAAGTTCCTGGAAGGGGAGTGGGAGCGAGCCATGAGTGCGAGCGTCACCCGAAACTGCCGGGAAGGCTGCTCCGGCTGCGGCTGTGCCTCCTATTCTGCCGGCATCTGCCCGGGGCATTGACCTATTTTCCCAGCTGTACGAAAGAACATCCCGGACACTGTCTGAATGCTTGCTGCTGCTTCTTTTGTATGAATAATATGTGCCGGAAGCCGCCTGCTCTGCTTTTACTTTTGCAGACATCCAGGAATGAACTTTCGAAACCTTCCTTTTTTCGGAGAACCTATGACTACACTTCGTTTCCGCTTTGCTAAATACGGGGCCATGAGGTACCTCGGCCACCTGGACCTTCTCCGCTACTTCCAGAAGGCGGTCCGCCGGGCCGATATTCCCGTCGCCTATTCGGGCGGCTTCTCCCCCCACCAGATCATGAGCTTTGCCATGCCCCTTTCCGTGGGCCTTACCAGTGAGGGAGAGTATTTCGATATCGGGCTGGAGGAGCCGGGAGGCCCAAGTACTTCCGCTCCGGATGAAACCCCTTCGCTTAGCGGGCAGGCAGAGGAAACAGGAAACAGCAGCCTCTCCGGCGCGAGCCCTGTGACGAGCGCCGCCCCTCTCCTTACTGCGGAAGAGTACCGGGCAGCCCTGCAGGAGGCCATGGTGGATGGAATCGACATCCTATCGGCAGGTTTCCTGCCCGAAGGCGGCAAAAAGGCCATGGCAGAGGTAGCCGCCGCAGGATACATCATCTACTATAAGGGCCTTCTGCCGGACAAAAGCCCCGAGGAAATTTCTTCATTTTTTCAAACTGCAGAAAAAATTCCGGTCACGAAGAAGACCAAACGGGGAGAGCGGGAACTGGACTTAAAGCAACTCGTCTACCGCTTTGAGTCAGGGACCTTCTCAGAAGCCTTTTTTGCAGAGCACCCCTTCCTGGAGCAGAATCCGGACTTTCATATGGCGCCCGGCGAACCTTACTTCTATACTCTTGTAAACGCCTCCTCCGGGGACAATGTGCGCCCGGAATTCCTGATGCAGGCTCTGACCGGAGTTGACTTTGAGGCGGATGGCTTTCTGAATCTGGGCGTTCACCGGACGGACCTCTATTCGGGAAGCAAGGAAGAAGGCTTTCAATCGCTCTCAAATTGTTTGAATTATTCATGAAATAGCCTTGACTTGCTGCAGGACGGGTGCTATTATACTCGGGTATGCCGCTCGGAGTGGGTGTTGAAGTCCGGAATGTTTCCGGCACCGTTTCCGGCGGGTGGTGAAACCACAGGAGGTTTTTATGTACGCAATCATTGCAACCGGAGGAAAGCAGTACAAGGTTTCCGAAGGCGACGTAGTCACTGTTGAGAAGCTCGGTGCAGAGGCCGGCGACAAGGTAGTTTTTGACCAGGTCCTGCTCGTTTCCAACGATGGAAAGATTCAGACCGGCGCTCCTACCGTTTCCGGAGCCACCGTTGAGGCTGAGGTACTTCGTCAGATGCGTGACAAGAAGGTCATCGTCATGAAGTACAAGCCCAAGACCGGCTACAAGAGAAAGAACGGTCATCGTCAGTACATGACCCAGGTGAAGATTTCCAAGATCAACGCCTGAGACAGATTTCCGGTCCGGATTTTGAATCTCCCCGGATGACCTTCGGGAAGTACGAATCCAATGATTGACATTCGAATCGAAAAAAACAAAGACAGTTACAAGCGACTGACTCTGGACGGTCACGCGGGATTTGCAGACTATGGAAATGATATCGTCTGCGCAGCGGTTTCCATGCTGGTCATCAATACAGTGAATTCCATCGAACGTTTCACGGACGACGGAATGCGGCTCGATTCGAACGAGGAGAAAGGCTTCATTGATTGCTCTTTTCCACAGGGGCTTTCCCATGACGGGAGCCTTCTCATGGATTCTGCAGCACTTGGTCTTGCTGCTATAGCCGACCAGTATCCGGACAATGTTTCCATCGAATTTAAGGAGGAATAGATATGATGCAGTTAAATCTTCAGTTCTTCGCCCACAAAAAGGGAATGGGCTCCACCAAGAACGGCCGTGACTCCGAATCCAAGCGCCTTGGTGCAAAGCGGGCCGACGGTCAGTTCGTTAAGGCCGGCAATATCATCTATCGTCAGCGCGGAACCCGCGTTCATCCCGGTGTCAATGTAGGCAAGGGCGGCGACGATACCCTGTTCGCACTTGTTGACGGGACCCTTCGTTTCGAGCGTCTCGGAAGAGACAAGAAACAGGCTTCTGTATATCCTGTCAAGGACGCTGAGTGATATACCCGTCCGAACAGGAATTTGCCTGTTTATGATTTTGACCTATTGACCCGGCTGCAGAGAACCTGTTGCCGGGTTTTCTATTAAGAAGCAGGAGTCTGCCATGTTTTCTGACAGAGCAAAAATAATCATACGTTCCGGTAAGGGCGGCGACGGCCATGTGTCCTTCCGCCGGGAAAAGTTCGTTGCCAACGGAGGCCCGGACGGAGGGGACGGGGGCAAGGGAGGAGACGTCATTTTTGAAGTTGACCCCGGACTCAACAACCTCTCAAAATACCGCTTCCGGAGAAAATTTTCGGCTACCGACGGCGAAGAGGGCGGTAAGCGCCGCTGCCACGGAAAGAACGGGGAGGACCTGATTCTTCCGGTGCCAGAAGGTACTGTCATCTACGACGCCGCCACCGACCAGGTCATCTGCGATATGTCCGGCGAGAACAAGCGGGTCACCGTTCTCCGGGGAGGCAAGGGCGGCCTCGGGAATATGCACTTCGCCACTTCCACCATGCAGGTGCCGAAATTCGCCAAGCCCGGCGGAGATGCGGTCGAAATTGAAATCCGCATGGAACTGAAGCTCCTGGCTGACGTGGGACTGGTGGGCTATCCCAATGTCGGGAAATCCACCCTCCTTTCTGTCCTTTCGAACGCAAAGCCGGAAATTGGAGACTATCCCTTCACGACCCTGAATCCGATTCTGGGTGTTGTGACAGGCCCTGATGGAAATGGTTTTGTCATGGCCGATATGCCCGGTCTCATTGAAGGAGCGGCCGAAGGCGTCGGCCTGGGCCATGAATTCCTCCGCCATATCCAGCGGACCAAGGTCCTCCTTCATCTTGTAGATCCTCTGGCTCCGGAAGAGGAGCGGAATCCGGTCGCTGATGTGAGAGCCATGATGAATGAGCTTTCAAAATACGATGAGGCCTTTCTCGAAAAGCCGTTTGTCATCGCTCTTTCCAAAGCGGATGCGCTGACACCGGACCTTCTGGAAGAACACATGAAGTCGCTCACGGATGCCTTCGGGGCCAAGGCGGAAAAAATCCTTGCCATTTCGGCCCAGACCGGTCAGGGACTTGACGAATTGAAGACGACTCTGAAGTCCCTGATTGACGCCCATTCCGCGGATACGGTCGTCTATGAAAGCGAATTCGACCCCATGGAACGTCTGGCACAAGAACTTCCTTTCACAGTTGAAAAGACCGACGAAGGGGAATATGATGTCTACGGGCCCAAGATTGACAAGCTCATGGGCTATACGAATCTGGACGACGAAAAGGGTTTTGCCTTCTTCCAGAACTTCCTTGTCAAGGAGGGTATCATTACGGAGCTTAAGCGCCAGGGCATGGTCGAGGGAGACACGGTCAATGTCGGCGGCTATGTCTTTGAATATTTCGAGTAGGGCGGAATGTACGCAAGTCATATTTTGTTTATGGCTGGTAAGCATACCTCTTTGCTGCGATAATACGTTTTCAAAAGCAGAAATATTTCAAACAGTATCTGAAACTTATCTGGAGTATATATATGACAAATAAGCAAAGGGCCTACCTTTCGAAGCTGGCCGTCAATGAAAAGGCCATTCTGGAACTCGGCAAGGCTAATCTGACACCGGAGTTTACGAACGCGGTTGCCGAAGCCCTGGCGGCCCGGGAACTGGTGAAGATATCTCTCCTGAAGACCTGCGTCGAAGATCCGAATGAAGTGGCCTCTGTCATTGCTGAGCGGACTCACTGTCAGGTGGTCCGTGTCATCGGGCGGAAAATCATCTTCTACAAGCAGGCCAAGCAGCCAAAGATTGAACTGCCCAAATAAAAGACGCAAACATAAGCGTATATGAATTAAAAAGAATAATGTAATATAACATAGTTCATGGCAGCATTTTGCCCCAAAGCAGGGGACTTTCGATACCTGCGCGGTAAGGGCAGAATTTTAAAGCACAAAGAAGTTTTTGCAGGATGAAAATCGGAATACTTGGCGGAACTTTCAATCCCATTCATAAGGGACATCTCTTCGTGGCCCGGGAGGCCCAAAAACAGCTGAAACTGGACCAGGTCCTGGTCATGCCGGCCGGAGACCCGCCCCACAAGGACGAGATCACGTCCATCAGCCGGAGCCAGCGCTTTGCCCTGGTGAAAGAGACTCTGAAAGCGGAAGATGGCCTTACCTTTTTTCCCTATGAATATACCCATGAAGGGCAGGGATACTCCTATATCATCCTTGGTGAGCTGAAAAAACTCTATCCGAAGGACGACCTCTATTTCATCATCGGAGAAGATTCCTTTCTGGCCTTCGAAACCTGGGTCAAACCTGAGGTCATCAGTACCTTCGTAAAGTTTGCCGTAATCCGGCGGAATGACTGCGGCGGAATGTCAGAAACCGACCTTTCGGCGCTATCCAAACTCTATCAGGAAAAATACAGGACGGAATTCATCATCCTATCTACGGATACGGTCGACTGTTCGTCAACGGAGCTCCGCCGTCTTCTGTATTCACGGAAGAGTCTTCATGATTCTGAAAAGAAACTGAAGAAGTACCTTCCTGAAGCAGCCTATGATTATATTCTCGCACACAGGCTCTATGAGAGCTTCCCGGTCACAGAGGATGGAGGCCCCTTCAATTTCGCGGTTGCCTATGACAAGCTGCAGAAGAAGCTGACTCCCCACCGCTACCGGCACAGTCTTGGAGTGGAAGATACCTGCGCCGCCCTGGCGGCTGCCTGGAACTATCCGGTGCGGCTGGCCCGGATGGCCGGAATCCTTCATGACTGTGCGAAAAGTCTTTCGGACAGCAAATATTTCAAAGTCTGCGAGAAGAATGGAATTTCGATAAGTCCGGCCGAGCAGAAAGCACCCTATCTCCTTCATGCAAAGGTCGGCTCTGTCTATGCAGAAAAGAAGTACGGGGTCACGGACGAAGAGATTCTCGAAGCCATCCGGGTCCATACAACCGGGAAACCGGGCATGGGCCTTCTGGACAAGATTCTCTTCGTGGCGGACTACATAGAACCTGGCCGGGACAAGGCACAGGACCTTGAAAATATACGCCAGACAGCCTATCAGGATCTGGACCTCTGCTGCGAGATCATTCTGAAAAATACCCTCGACTACCTGAAAAAAAGCGGGGCAGAAGTGGACCGGACAACAGCGGACACCTATGAATATTTCCACAAACTCATGCAGCAGAAACGGGCTGCCTATCCGGAGGGCATTTTCTGAGCCTGATAGGCCTGACATCAGCAAAGTCTACGGTAAAGGGCAGTCAAGCAAAGCATTGTATACCATCAAGGCAGAACCATATTGCTGAAATTCAACCGTATTCAGCAAAATAACCCATGACACCACATGACGCCATTGGAGGAAATGAACACATGGACGACATGACGAACGAAAAACAATTCACCAAAGAAGAACTGAAAGCCGCCGTAAAGGCTGTAGTAGAGGCCCTGAATGGAAAACTTGCCGCAGACATCGAAATCATCGATATCGGCGGAGTCTCCGTCATAGCGGACTATTTCGTCGTCGCCTCTGCTCAGAGTCAGAATCAGCTCCATGCCATGCAGGATGCCGCCGATGAAGCCATGTACAAGCTGGGCTTCAAGGCCAAATCCATCGAAGGCAACCGCCAGTCCACCTGGATTCTCATGGACTACGGAGATATCATCGTCCACCTCTTTTCTGCGGAAGACCGGCTTTTCTACAATCTCGAGAAAATCTGGTCCGACGGAAAACGGATTTCACCGGAAGAACTATAATCAGAACGAACCGGCTGTTCGGAATGAAACGGGCAGGATATAGGCGGCTCCTCAATTTCGAAACATTCCAACATTCCTTAGAATACAGCAGGGTCGGTCGAACAACTCGTTCGGCCGACCCTGTTTGATTTTTCCATGAAACAGATTTTCGACAAGTGTATATGCAAAAGAAAAGCAGCTGTCGACAGGTCTGTAATGAACTCGCAGTAAACTATCGATTGTCAGGAAGAAAGCGCATGACTCCAAACACCCGGCCGATAATCTGACAGTCCTTCACATAGATGGGGCTCATCGTATCGTTCTCCGGCTGCAGACGAATCATATCCTTCTCCCGGTAGAAAGTCTTCACCGTAGCCGAGTCATCAATCAGGGCCACGATAATCTGCCCGTCCCTGGCCTCGTCACAGCGCTCAACCATGATGGTATCGCCGTTCATAATTCCGGCATTGATCATGGATTCTCCCTTGACCTTCAGCATGAAACATTCATTCTTCGGTACATACTCCGCAGGTACGGGAAAATAATCCTCGATATTCTGCTGGGCCAGAATGGGTAGACCGGCTGCCACCTGTCCCACAAGAGGGAGGGAGACCATATCCCGGCGGGAAAGATTGAACTCATCGTCGACAATCTCAATAGCCCGGGGCTTGGAAGGATCCCGGCGGATGCAGCCCAGACGTTCGAGATTCTCAAGCTGCGAATATACGGAAGAAGTGGAGCGGAGACCGACTGCTTCGCCGATTTCACGAACCGTGGGCGGGTAGCCACGGGTCAGAATCTCTTCCTTCAAAAAGTTCAGAATCTGTTCCTGCTTTGCAGAAAGCTTGTCCTTTGCCATAAAAATACCTCCAGTCGGAAAACAGGAATAAGTGTTCTGTAGAAGAACATATCTACCGTTTGTATGATGTGATTATAGCAGAACATTCACCCGCTTGCAAGAACATTTCGAAATAATGTTCGGAAACCTATTGACAAACTTTTGTTCTGATAATATAATGCAAGGCAAGAACAGAAGTTTGGAGGTGCTCTTATGAGAACGTCAGCGAAAAAGGTTTCCTATACATCCTCATTTCGGAAGATGCTTCTTTTTATTTGTCTGCTTTTGACAGTTTTGTTTGTAATTCTGAGCCGGGTTCTGATTACGGCAGAGGCTGTCGCCCCTGATGAAACAGGCGAATGTCAGCAGAAATATTATATGAGCTATGAAGTGCAGGACGGAGATACTCTGTGGGATCTGGCAGGAGAGTACAATGATTTCTCTGTCCAGGACAGCAGTACCTATATTGCTGAAGTTCGTTCCATGAACCACATCGACGGAGATACGATTCATGCAGGAGACTACATCGTACTGCCATATTTCGGCAAATGACTATTCATACACGATACAGTCTTCGCCCAAACGTCTATCCGCTTTTTCCGTAAGTGTTTTATAATTAGTTTATGATTTTTGGCCACAATAGAAAAATTTCAACCCATAGAGCGAGAATTTGCTTTCCCGGCATGGGAAGGGCCGAACTATTGCATCTTCAATCGGAAAGACTGTTTGGAAGGGACTGTATTTGAATGGCAGAGACAGAGAAAGATACGTTCGGAATCAATATGAAGAAGTGGTGCAGGGCTCATGAGGTCTGGGTCCGTGACCAGGTTGGGAAGGGACGGGACCCCCAGGAAATCCTCGTCATTCATATCAAGAAGCTTGAATGGCTTCAGCACGAACGCCTGGTCCACCTTATAGTTCTGTTCATGACCGTCATCATTACCTTGTTTTCTCTGGGTGTGACTCTGTGGCTCCCGCAGTTTGCCCTTGCCTCAGGACCTATATTTCTTGTATTTCTGATTCTGCTTTGCTTTTACATAGCCCATTATTTTTTCCTCGAGAACACTGTCCAGCACTGGTACCGAATCGCAGATGACCTTACGTCGCGCAGGTAATTGCAAACTGTGCCCTAGTGTGGATTATATCGTAAGCAGCAAATCCATTTTTTCACTTAAATTCCATTGCTGCTAAATAGCCTATCGGCATGATTTTTTGGTCTTGCATTTTGGCGGGCGAGTGGTAGTATAGACATATATTTAATTATCGGATAAATATCTGTTTATCCGAATGTTATTGTATTATGTAGACCATGTAGACCTATGAGGCACTTCTATGGGAAAAGACTCGGAATTTTATAAGGACAAGAAAAAACAGCAATTGGTGACTCTGCGGGGACTCATGAAGGAACTGCCGCCATGTGCCGTAGACTATATTCACAGTAAGGAACTTACGACCCAGACATCGACGCTGGTTTCCTATTCCTATGACCTTTTGACCTTTTTCCGCTATCTGAAGGAATCGAATCCTTCCTGCAGGAAGTTCACGCCCAAGGACTTCACCTGTGAATTCATTTCGAACCTGCAGCCTGAGGATATTCTCGAATATCAGCGTTATCTGGAGCTGAATCTCGACGAGGCAGACTACCATGAGGAAGGAAAAAAGGCCATTGCCCGGAAAATGGCCCCTTTGAGAGGTATGTTTCTCTATCATTTTCAGCACAAGAATATCAAGGAAAATCCCATGATTCTGGTTCCCTTGCCCAGGCTGAAAAAGGACAAAAATATTGTTCGATTGTCCAATTATGAGGTCCGGGCCATCATGGATGCCGTGGAAAACGGAACCGAACAGATGTCCAAGCGGCAGAAGGCCTTTGCGGAAAAGACCCGGAAAAGGGATGTCGCCATACTGACTTTAATGCTCGGAACGGGTATTCGAGTTTCTGAATGCAACGGACTGGACTTAGACGATGTGGATCTGACCGTGAATACCATCACGATTGTCCGGAAAGGCGGGGGGCAGGATGTCCTCTATTTCGGAGACGATATCCACGATGCAATTGCCGACTATATCGATTCGGAACGGAAGCTCATTCACCCCGTGGAAGGCCAGGAAAAGGCCCTCTTCTACTCCCTGCAGGGAAAACGGATGAGTGTGGATGCCATAGAAAATCTTGTGAAAAAGTATGCTCAGATTGCCGTACCCACGAAGCATATTACGCCGCACAAGCTCCGCTCTACCTACGGAACGGCCCTCTACAGGGAAACCGGTGATATCCGTCTGGTAGCGGACGTACTCGGCCATGAGAACATCAATACGACCATTGATTATTATGCTGCCATTGAAGATGAACACAAGCGGGAAGCCGCCAATGCCGTGAATTTCAACCGGCCGGATCCGAGTTGAAGGACTGTTATATCTGTAGATTCTTTTCACGGCTTGAAACGGATTGGCGGCATGAGAATCAACTTTTAATGATTTTTCTCAGCCGTTTTTTCTAAGTTTCTCGAGCAGCTTCTCGAAATATTCCGGCAGAGGGGCGGAAAACTCCACGTATATCCCTGTCGTCGGATGAATGAATCCTATTGTTTTGGCATGCAGGGTCTGTCCTTCCAGCTTGAAGGGGCATTTCTTCGGTCCGTATACCGGGTCGCCCAGAATCGGATGTCCGATAGAAGCCATATGGACCCGGATCTGGTGGGTCCGGCCGGTCTCCAGTTTGAAGGCACAGTAGGTATAGGCTCCGAACCGTTCCAGAACCCTGTAATGAGTCACTGCCCGCCGACCGGCCGGGTCGATGGCCATCTTCTTCCGGTCCGTCTTCGAACGGGCAATCGGTGCATCTATGGTACCTTCATTATTCTTTATATTCCCGATGACAATTCCCTCATAGATGCGGTTTACTGTATGTTCTTTGATCTGTTCTGCTATAGCGTTATGTGCCTTGTCGTTCTTGCAGATAATGAGGGAGCCGGTCGTGTCCCGGTCAATCCGGTGGACGATGCCGGGCCGCTTTTCCCCATTGATTCCGGACAGAGAATCCCCGCAGTGATAGAGAATGGCGTTGACCAGGGTATTGTCCTCGTGTCCGGGGGCCGGATGGACAACCATGCCCTTGGGCTTATTTACAATCAGGATGTCTCTGTCCTCATAGAGAATGTCCAAAGGTATGTTCTGGGCCGTCACATCGATTTCTTTGGGCTGCGGAAACCGAATGGAAATTTCATCTCCGGCAGAAACTTTGTACGAATCCTTCTTCGGGTCCCCGTTTACGGTGATCAGGCCCTGGCCGATGAGATTCGAGAAAAAGGACCGGGAGTGGTCGGGGAAAAGGTCCTTGAGACAGACGTCCAGACGTTTTCCGGCATTCTCCGGTCCTATTGAAATCACAGTGTTTTCTTCACTCATAAAAATCATTGTACAAATTCTCGACGATTGAACCGTCTTCGCGAAACAATCGTTTGTGATAGACCAACCGTTCGATAAGCTGTCTATACCTGTACTTCTCCGGCCAGGACTTTCCGATAGTCGACCAGATTTTCTCGGAGAAGATTCGGAATGTCCAGTTCATAGGGGCACTTGGTCTTGCACTTGCCGCAGTTGATGCAGTTTTCAATCTTTTCCATTTCTCCCTGCCAATAGGGCGTCAGCCAGGCCTCGGAAGGTGCCCGGCGCAGCATCAGGCTCATGCGGTTGCACTGGTTGATGGTGATGCCTACCGTGCAGGGCATGCAGTAGCCGCAGCCCCTGCAGAAGTTCCCCGAGAGTTCATGCTTTTCCTTTTCAATGAAAGCCGCAATTTCCGGGGTCATTTCCGGCGTTTCGTCGAAGAAATGAAGCCACTGGTCAAGTTCCGTCTCCCGCTGGATTCCCCAGATGGGCAGGGCATTGTCAAACTGACTCATGAAGGCCATGGCCGCGTCTGCGTTTGTAATTAAACCACCGGCCAATCCCTTCATGCAGATGAAGCCCATATTGTGGGCCTTGACGGATTCATACAAGCCTAAGTCCTTCTCGCTGGCAAGATAGCTGAAGGGGTACTGCAGGGTCTCATAGAGGCCGGATTCGGCAATCTCCATGGCCACGCCGAGCTTATGGGTGGTGATTCCGATATGGCGGATCAGGCCCTGGTCCTTTGCCTCCTGCATGGCTTCATACATGCCTGTCCCGTCCCCAGGCGCATAGCACTGGTCTACCTGGTGGAACTGATAGATGTCGATATAGCCACAATTCATGAGTTCAAGGGACGTGTGCAGGTCCTTCCAGAAGCCTTCAGGAGTCCTTTCATGGGTTTTTGTCGCGATAATAATATTTTCGCGTTCCTTTTCAAAAAGTCCGCCGGGCTGGCCGAAGGCCAGCCCTATTTTTTCCTCGGAATCGCTGTAAGCCCGGGCGGTGTCGAAGAAGCGCATACCGCCGACATAGGCCTTTTGCAGCAGGTCAATAGCTGTTTCTTTCGTATCCCGCTGAATCGGCAGGGCCCCGAAGGCGTTCTGCGGAACCGTGATTCCTGTAGTTCCCAAGGTGACATTCTTCATAGTACATGTGTCCTTTCATCAGGGGATGTCATTTGTTCGAAAAAAGATAGTTTTGCCCCTGCACCCCTCACATAGGGATGTCATTTGCAGAAAAAGCTTATTTTTTTACCTCATCCTTGGAACTTTCTTCCAGCTCATCGCCCTTATAGACAAAGAGAACCATGACAATCAGGACGATGACCGACAAGGTCACATAGATGTCCGCTACATTGAACACGGGAAAATCTATCAGGGAGAAATAGATGAAATCGATGACATAGCCCTGGATAAGGCGGTCGTAGAAGTTTCCCAGAGCCCCGGCCAGGAGCACGACCAGCGTCGCATAGAGGGGAAAGACCCGTTTCGTAAGCTTTGTCCGATGCAGGAAGTAGATGATCACAGCTGAAAAAGCCACCGTGATGACGAAGAAGAACCACCGCTGCCCCTGCAGGATGGAAAAGGCCGCCCCCCGGTTTTCCAGGTAATGAAGCTGCAGAACGCCCGGAAGCAGGATATAATCTTCCTTTCCCATCAGAGCCCCCTGGGCCGCCACCTTCGTCAGGCGGTCCAGCAGAATCAGCAGGAACAGAAACACTATTGTAAAGACAACCCGCTTTCCGCGGGACTCATATATTTTCATGATTAATGTAAAACGCTTAACTCAGTACGTATTGGATGCCTTGCAGAATCTCCTCATCGGTGAGGCCTGTTTCGATATAGGCTTTCCCGACTTCTTTTAAGAGAATGAATTTGATATGGCTTCCTATCATCTTTTTGTCGTTCTTCGTGGCGGCCAGGACGTCTTCGGCGGTGAAAAGCTCTCGCAAATAGTCCGGAACCCTTACCGGCAGCTTGTAGGCCCGGAAGGCCTCTTCGATGGCGGAAAGGTCTTCAGCGGAAATCAGCCCCTTATGCATAGAAAGATAGGAAGCTGCCACAGAGCCTATGGCTACGCACTCTCCGTGAAACAGGATGAAATCTGAGAGTTTTTCAATGGCATGCCCAATCGTATGGCCGAAGTTCAGATGGGCCCGGATGCCCTTTTCCGTCGGGTCCTCTTCCACCACGGCCCCCTTGATTTCGCAGCTCGTGTGAACGGTCCGTTCGATGGCGGAAGGCTCCTGGGAAAGGACGCTCTCTGCATTAGTCATAAGGAAGTCAAAGTAGAATCGGTCGGAAATCAGGCCGTGCTTGATGACCTCCCCCATGCCGGAGGCAAACTGGCGGTCGGGCAGAGTCTTCAAAGTGGTCAGGTTCATGTAGACGAGGGAGGGCATGTGGAAGGCCCCCACCATATTCTTGTAATTGGAGAAATCCACGCCCGTCTTGCCCCCGATGGACGAATCCACCTGGGAAAGGAGGGTCGTCGGCACCTGGACGAAATCGATGCCCCGGAGGTAGGTGGCCGCTGTGTAGCCGGTCAAATCCCCGACCACGCCCCCGCCCAGAGCAATGAGCAGGTCTGTCCGGTCGAAATGGCTTTCGATGAGGACGGTATAGAGGCGTTCGACATTCTTAAGGGTCTTTGAGGCTTCGCCGGCCGGAAACTCGAACGTGGTGACGGTAGTAAAAGCGGAAATCAGAGCCTCCCGGACTTCACGTATATAGAACGGAGAAACATTCGAATCCGATACAATGCAGATTTTCCGCTCCCTGCGCCCGCCGGAAACGGCCAATACACGCTCCGCCAGCTCCGCCCAGTCATTCCGCAGAAGTATATCATAGCAGGGCTTACCATCCGCCGTAATTGTCAGCTGTTGAGACAAAATTCAACCTCCAAAAATATTATCTGAAAAAATCATTCTGGAAATTGGTAAGAGTTTCGATGTGAAGCGGGCTGGAATATTGCAATGCCTCAATTTTTTTCAAAGCAATTTTCCACATCCCGATAAAAAATATACCGGACAGGTCATGTGTCCGGTAGGAAAAAGTCAAAATCAAATAGTCATCAGAAGCCGGTCTTCAGGCCGTTCATCTCGAAGGAATCCATGAGGCCCTGCAGGTCGCCGGAGATATCCACGTTCTTCGGGGTCACGATGAAGATATAATTGCTGATCTTCTGCAGGTTTCCGTCGATAGCGTAGCAGGCTCCGGACATGAAGTCGATAATCCGCTGGCCGATGGCCAGGTCCAGGCCTTCCATATTCAGAACCACGGTCCGGTTGCAGAGGAGGGTCTCCGCGATGTCCTTCACCTCTTCGAAGGAGGTGGGCTTGATGACACAGACTTCCGAAGTAGCGGCCGAGGTCTGTTTGCGGCGCATGGGGGTGATTTTCTGGGTCTGGGTCACTGCCGGACGGTTGCGGGAAGGCTCATCCTCGTCTTCCTCCGACTTCTTGAAGAGGCCCTTCTTCTTCGGCTCGTCATCCTCGTACTCGTCAAAGTCGTCATCGAAATCGTCATCGTCTCCGATTTTCATGGCGTCTATCATCTTGTCAAAAATACTCATGGTATTTCGCTCCAAACTCACTGCTTGCTGTAGTCTCTGGGGCCGAAAATCTTCGTTCCGACGCGGACCATGGTAGCGCCCTCTTCTATGGCCACCTCATAGTCCCCGCTCATCCCCATTGACAAAATATCCATTGATATATTATCAATGTTTTTGGAGCCTATGTCAATTGATAAGTCCTTAATTTTTCTAAATATTGGGCGATTCTCATTGGCGTCCACCACATATGGTGCCACCGTCATGAGGCCTTTGACCCGGACATGCTTTAAAGTGGCGATTTCCCGGCACAGCTGCTCCACTTCCTCCGGGCGGACACCGAACTTGCTGATTTCCCCGGAGGCATTGACCTCGAGAAGGACGTCAACGGTATCAATGCCCTTCTTCGCCGCCTGGACATCGATTTCCTCCGCAAGCCGCAGAGAATCGACCGAGTGAATCAGGGCCGTCTTTCCGATGATATACTTGACCTTGTTCCGCTGCAGGTGGCCGATCAAATGCCAGTGGATATCTTCGGGCAGGACCTCAATCTTTCCGGTCAGCTCCTGAACCTTGTTCTCACCGAAATCCCGGCTGCCGGCGTCATAAACTTCTTTGATGGCTTCTGCCGGATGCATTTTCCCGACCGAAATCAGGGTCACGTCTTCGGGCTTTCTTCCGGACCGGATGGCGGCCTCGTCCACTGTCTTTCTGACTTCCTTATAATTTTCTGCTAACACAGTAAAACTCCTTCCATTACTAATAAACCAGCTTGTTTTCCTCGACAGAATCGCCCTGCAGGGCAATGTGGTCATAAAGGGCAATTCCGTAGGAGGTCCCGGCCTTTACAATACAGTAGTTTCCGCTTTCGTAGACGATATCAATGAGCTTGAATACGGCGTAGCCCTTGTTGACGTTGTAGACGCCCTTGCGGCTGGTCTCAATGGAACCGACCGAAAACTCGTTTGTCCCGTCCGGCTGGCGGAGGGTATCGCCTGTGGAGACTTTTTCTCCGTCGGTATAATAATTCTCCTCGTCTTCAAAGTAAACCGTGGGTTTGACGAATTCCCCGTCCCCGGAAGAATTCATGCGAAGGACCCCGACATCCGAGGAATCATCTCCCTTCAGGAAATAGGACTTGGGAATCCCGTAGAACTTCTTTTCTACGATGGCGGATTCCGGAATCTTCAGCCCCGAGGCCTGATCCAGGTGCAGGGAGACCGTCAGGAAGCGGTCATCGGCATAGCGCTCCATGGAGTCGTCAAACGTGAGAATGAGGTAGGTCTGTCCGGCCTTTTCCGTGAGACTCACGGCTCCGGTGGCAGTTTTTCCGTCCGCGTCGAAACTGACATCCACATAGGACTTTTCAGAAAGGGCGTCCTTTGTCTCGTTCGAAATCGGCATGACCAGCTGCCAGTTGTCGTCGGTGACCAGCTTGTATATGGGATCTCCCGCCTTCACGTCGGAATTCGAGGAAAAGCTTGTCTTCTTGTAGTCCTTCATCTCAAAGAGGTCGGAGGTGAAATTGTCGGCCGTGATGCCTTCCAGACCGTCCGTCGAGAGTATTAGGAGGCCAGGGGCCGAAGGGTAATTATTCATGAAGGTCCCTCCGGCGGCTGCGGCCGCAATCTTGTCCGCATTGTCCGCATAGATTCTTCGCCCGTAGGCCGTGGAAAGAGTCTCGGAAAGGGCATTCTTGAAGGCGTAGGTCTTCTCGAAGCCGGTATTTGTATAGGAGGCCACGAAGTCGGAAATCGTCTGTTCCGAATCCGAAAGGTCGGACAGGGTCAGGGAACTCTTTGTCGTCTTGTCCGTAATCAGGGAAGCAATCTCACCCGTAGTATCCAAAGCGCAGACCAGGCTCCGGACGCCTACCCGGGCCCCGTTTTCCGTGAAGTAGACGACCTTTCCGTCGGAAGGGCTTGAAACCAAGCTCTCCTGCCGGATGGCCATGGCCCGGTAGCGGTTGTCTGTCGTGATGGAGCCCTGAACTACTTCATATATGGTCACACTGGACTGGGTGAAATAGGAAAAGATGTGGAAAACCACATAGGCGAGGATGAAGAGGGAAATGATCAGACCGATATTGAATTGTATCCGGCGGGGGAAGCGGGTAACGGTGCCCCCGTTTTTTTTCGCACGTCTGCTCAAGAAGGTTCCTCACACATGAAGAGCGCCCGGTCTGTAAAAAAGGTCCGGGCGCTCTGTAAAAACAACTTCATAAGGGCCGGTCAAATGGAACGGACCGGTAAGGTCACAGGGAAACGATAATCTTTTCTTTGACGGAAGCCGGAAGATCGGACTCGTTTTTGGATACGGAAAGAAGGAAGTCAGTATCGAATTTCTCGGAAAGGTTTGTGAGCTTGTCCACCGCGTCGTCCAGGCCCTCTGACGTGTCGATGAAGGCAAGGGTCAGGAAGCTGTCGAGGTAGATTTTCTCGATGTCGCGGTTGCTCGAAATGATGCCGGCCAGGAAACCAAGGAACTCGCCGGTCGTGGACATATCGAAGTCCTCCATATTGATGAGGCGGACCTTCGAATCCAGGTCAAACATATGCTGCTTGCTCTTGTCGATGAAAATCAGGCTGCCGCTTGACTTCTTCACATCGGCGGAAACCCGGTCCAGAAGCTGTCTCGTCTTTCCTTTCCCCTTTTCGCCTGCAATTATTTCTACCATAACTGCCCTCCTTCATTTGTGCAAGTTCGATAAGGCGGAAGTGCTTTCCCCCGCTTTTTATAGAAGTATTGTATTATAGTGGGCGCCAAAATACAAGGCAATTTGGCCGCTGCAAAAGATTAGTTAATACTTCATAAAAGGCCTTTGAACGTATGTTTTGTCCTCTGCAAAGCTCAGGACCCGGAATAGGCTTCGAGTATCTCTCCCATCAGCAGATAGAGATTGGTCCGGGCGTCGGCCCTGTATACGAGGGATATGATATTCTGCCCGGCCGAATTCTGGGAAAGAAGCACCAGACAGTAGCCGGCATCTCCGGTCGTTCCGGTCTTTCCACCGATGACCGTGACCCCCTCCGGCATATGCCGGTAGCCGGTTATGTACTGGTTCGTGCTCTGCCAGGTCCGGGTCACCGCATTTCCGGAAGCGTCCGTATAATAGGCGTCGTAGCTTGCCGCGTGGATGATATCCACGAAATCCGGATACTGAATGGCCGCATTCATGATGAGGTACATGTCATAGACGGTCGTATAGTGGTTGGGATCCGGCAGGCCGTTAGGATTGACGAAATTCGACTGGGTTGCCCCCAGGGCCTTCGCCTCCTGATTCATCAGGGTAACAAAGGAGTCCGTATCCCCGGAAACACCTTCCGCAATGGCGATTGCCGCGTCATTTCCGCTGGCCAGCAGAAGGCCGTAGAGGAGCTGCCTCAGGGTCAGACGGTCGCCGGCATGGAGATTTGCCACGGACGAGTCCTCGGTCAGATTTACAGCATTTTCCGAAACCGTAATGATATCGTCAGGATTTCCGTACTTCAGGGCCACCAGGGCCGTCAGAACCTTCGTCGTGGAAGCCGGATAGACCCGGCCGAAGATGTTCTGCTTATAGGGCACGGAGCCGGTAACCGTATTGAAAAGCCCGGCCGCCGCCGCCACCTGGGAATCCACGGTGTCCGTATTGAGATTCGTATCCTCCGTGACGCAAAGGCCCGAGGAGAAAAAGGAAAGCCCGCTGCTCTCCTCCTGATTTGCAGTGAGTCCGTAGTCCGCCGGCGTCTGATAGGCACTATAGGGCGACTCAACTGCATGACCGCAGGAAGTAAGGACGAAGACAGAGATTCCGGCCATCCAGAGTGATATGAACTTTTTCAGGCTTTGTCCTGTCATTGGCGGTTTCTATTCGCATGAATAATGTAAAACAATAATTCTTTCAGCAGCCTCACTTGTACATCTCCCGCCACTCGAGGTCGCCCCGGTCCAGGGACTTGATCAGAAGTTCTGCCGTGGCGAGATTCGTGGCCAGGGGAATATTGTGGGCATCGCAGAGCTTGACGATGGAATTTACATCCGGTTCCCCCGACTTCTGCCGGAAGGGATCGCGGAGGAAGATGACGAGGTCTATATTATTATGTTCTATCTGACTGCCCAACTGCTGGGAACCGCCCAGGTGGCCGGGCAGAAACTTCTGTACATGCAGGTTCGTGACCTCTTCGATGAGGCGGCCCGTGGTGCCGGTCGCAAAGAGCTTGTGCTTGGACAAAATGGCGTGATAGGCGATGCAGAGGTTCTGCATCAGTTTTTTCTTCGAATCATGCGCAACCAGTCCGATGTTCATGAAAATGCCTCCAATCTTTCCCCTTATTTTCTGCCCCGATGAAGCAGGAAAAGCCCTGCTTCCAAAAAATCCGCATCGGGGCGGAATCCCCGCCGTCCCAGACTATATAGATACTTTACCATTTCAGCGGAGCTTTTTCATCAATATAATTTTTCTTTGCCTGCAGACCCACGTTCAGCACCAGCCCGATTCCTATATAGAGGGTCACCAGGGAGGTAAGGCCGTAGCTTACGAAAGGCAGGGTCAGGCCGGTATTGGGCATGAGGCCCGTGACTACGGAAATATTGACATAGCTCTGGATGGAAATATAGGAAGCCATGCCTACGCAGATGAGCTTGCCGGCCGTGTCCTTGGCCTTTTTCGAGACCCGGATGCACTCGATCGCGATGACCAATAGAAGCACGATGATGATGACGGAGCCGATGAAGCCCATCTCTTCCGCCGCCACGGCAAAGATGAAGTCCGTGTGGGGCTCGGGAATGTAGTTTCCGTTTTTGACAGACTGGGCGGACTCGTTGAAAAGACCCTTGCCGAAGAGCTGGCCGGACCCCACGGCCATGATGGAGTTCTGCTGCTGGAAGGCTTTGCCGGGATAGTCCTGGGGCCTGAGCCAGGCCAGGATACGCTCGTCCTGATAGCCGCGGAGGAGGGACTTGCCCCGGGACTCCAGCACGAGGAAGATAATCAGGGCCGGTATGGAAATGCCCAGGACCGGCACCACAATCTTGTAGGAAAGGCCGGCGCAGAAAAGCATGGTGGCCAATATCATGAAGGTCACAATGGTGGTCGAAAGGTCCGGCTCCTTCAGAATCAGAAACAGGGGAATCCCCATCAGAATGATTGTAAAAAGCAGAATCCGGGGCCGGTTCAGATTCTCTTCGTTTCGCATGAGAAAGAAGGAGAAAAAGAGAATCAAGAGCACCTTGGCAAACTCGGAGGGCTGGAAGCGGAAGCCTCCGATGGTGAGCCACCGCTGGGCGCCTAGGGAAGACGAGCCCCAGAAGATGACGGCAATCAGAAGGACATTGGCCAGGGCATAGTAGACCCAGGCAAACTGCAGGAGGAAGCTGTAGTCAATCATGGCCACGACGGTCATGACGATGACCCCAAGGATCATGCCCATGATCTGCCGGTTCTGATAAGCCCCGTTGGAGCCTCCCTTGGCCGAGCCGACCACAAGGACTCCGATGATGGTAATGGTCACACAGGCAATGATTAGGCGCACATTTAAGTTTTTCAGCCTGTAGTTTCGAAACATGAAATAAGAAACTCCTGTATCATATATAAAATCAGAACATGGCATTGACTTCGACAGGAACGAGCTCCCCGTCAACCGCCTTCACAGCCACCGGTTCGATTGGCTTATTCTTTCCGAAGAGGGATTTCTTGGGCTTTGTGGCAATCTCCCCGGATACGTTTCCGACCGTAACGGAGGCATCGTCAAATACCGCCGCTGCGACAAAAGACGAGGCGTCATTCGTGGCAGCCGAGCCGGCCAGGGTTCCCATGACCGTGATGCTGCCGGAAGCCGTAAGGGAAGCCCCTTCCGCCACGTCGCCGAGAACGAGAAGGGAGGAGACGGAACTCACCTTCTGCCCCTCTTTTACATTTCCCCGGTGAATTAAAGCATTGGTGGTCTTCTGCTCCACATAGAACTTTTCCACGTCTCCGATGGTCCGCCGGTCCTTGAGCTCGTCCCCGTCGTAGATCAGGCGGATTTTGATATCGGAATTGAGTTCCACCGCCTCAACCAGGGCCTCTTCCTCTTCCGGGGAAAGGTCCCGGCCGGAAAAGGAAATCGTAAGTATGGAACTCCCGAAGAATTCCCGCGACTCATAGAACTTGCGGCAGATGTCCGTGCAGAGTTCTTCAAAGGAAATATCGGGATTCAGAGTCAGACTGATGCCGTGGGGCATGCTCTTGATTACACAGGAATCTGTCATGACAAAACTCCTTCGTTCATGAAAAAGAACGCAATGAGAATAATGTAAATCGCCAAGTCTCAGTCGGTCCGGACATTTCCGGTTCCGTTTTCGGATACACCGGCCCCGACCTTGGCCTTGGATTCTTCCAGGTTGAAGCAGACACCTAGGATATCCTTGGCCACATCCGCCGCGTTGTGGGAGGTATAGCCGAAAGGAATCCGGACCGCTACCGTATACTTGGGTGAGGTATAAGGGGCATAGCCGATGAAAAGAGCGTGGTTGGGCCGTTTCTTCGACTCCTGGGCTGTTCCGGTCTTTCCGGCCACCTCAATGGGGAAGCCTTCGTAGGAGGACATATTGGCCACGACCTCCCGCATACCGGTGTGAATGGCTCCCCACTGGGAGGAGTTCAGGACATCCACCGTGGATTCAACTTCCGGAGAATACTGTTGAACGATATTCCCGTTGGAATCCACCACCTTGTCCAGAAGGGTCAGCTTGTAAACCTTGCCGGAATTCGTGATGGCTGCCGCATAGCGGCCCAGGGCAATGGTCGTGTAGTTGTTGTCCGACTGGCCGATGGCCGCCATGACCGGGTACTGGGTGGCCACATGGGAGGTGTTCTCATCGATTTCAATTCCGGTCTTCCGGTCGAGGCCGTAGAGAGACGCATACTTCTGAATCTTCGAGATACCGGTCTTGTCGTTGTAGCCGTTTCCGCCGGCCAGGCGCCAGCCGACTTCATAGAAGAAGTAGTTGCAGGAATCCCGGATGGCGTCCGTCACATTCTCTTCCCCGTGGTTGCTGGGATAGATCCAGCAGCGGGGCTGGTTGCTGACCTTGTCGAAGATACCCAGGTCGTCAATCAGGGTCGAGGTGTCGATAACGCCCTCAGCCAGACCGGCCGTGGCGGACAGGGGCTTAAATGTAGAGCCCGGGGCCGTCATCTGCTGGGTGGCGTGGTTATAAAGCGGCGAGGAAGATGTCGTATTGAGGTAGGTGTAGTATGCCCGGTCCACGGTATTCGCCAGCTTGTTCGTGTCATAACCGGGGTAGGAAACACAGGCCAGAAGGGAACCGTCATTGGGATCGATGACCACGGCCGAGGCCGAGCAGGGATCCAGGGCCAGCTGGCCGGGGGTGATTTCCAGATTCTTCAGCTTCTCCTTGATGAAATTATATGCGGAGGTCTGGCCCGAAAGCAGGGAAGAACGCATGGTGTCATCCGCCTTCAGTACCCCCTGGTCATAGAGCAGGGCACAGAGCTGATTCCCGGACACGAGGTCGTCCCGGACCGCATATTCATAGACCAGCCGCTTGAAGGCGCTGTCCGAGGACAGGGTATTGATGATATAGTCGACTAGACTCGTATACATCTCGTCGGAGTCCGAATACTTCTTTTCCGTCTGATAGGCATTGATATCGATCCAGTCCTGGCTGATGCAGTACTTGAGGTACTCTTCCACCGACAGTTTCTGATTGGACCAGGCCTTCTGGGTCTCGTCATTGTCGTCAATCTTGTCCTCGACCAGAACCTTCTTCGATTTCAAAAGACGGATGATGTAGGTCGAATAGTCCTGATTTTCCTCATCCTGGGCCTCATAGACGGTCGGCTCAACCGCATTTAATTCTGACCGGATATGGTCCAGAACATCGGAATTCTTCTGGGAAAGGATATTGTATACTTCCTTTTCAAGGTCTGTGGCGTCCTCGGCCCCCATATCGCTGACAGACAAAAGACCGTTTTTCAGCAGGGAGACATAGGCATCATAGATGGGAATCAGGATATCCTTGGAGTCGTCCGAGACCTTGTACTCGCGGATATTTGCAAGCTTGGAGAGGACAATGCCGGCCACTTCCTGTTCCAGGAGCTTGTAGGTGCTCTCCTGGATATTGGCGTCGATGGACACATAGGTATCGTTGCCCGGAACGGACTTGGTCTCCTGGGCCACCTTGATTTCATTTCCCACATGGTCGACGTATACGGTCCGCTCCCCCTTGGTACCGGTCAGGTAGTCATTCATATACTGCTCAATGCCGCTCTTTCCGACTACATCGGTGAGGGAATAATTGTCCTTATTATCCGGGTCCTTTTCAATCACGGCGTTGTATTCCTCGGAAGAAATGGTGCCGGTATAGCCGATGATATTGGCCGTGGATTCCGCGTAGTTGTACTGACGCATGGAATCCTCTTCAATGCTTACCCCGGTCAGGGAATCCGAGTGCTCCTTGATGTAGGCCACGGTCTGCTCATTCACGTCGGAAGCAATCGTCGTGGCGATGTACTTCTGATAGGAATTCAGGCTCATGTTGTAGCGGATGACGGCAATCTTGTAGCGCATGGCCGCATCGTAGTCGGAGCTGATGCCGAACTTCTTGTCGCTCTCCAGATAATCGATAAGTTCCGCCTCGGTGCAGGTCTTTTCATTCAGGCCGGCCTTCTTGTTCTCGCCCAGGTCGTGGGTCTTGGCGTGGCCGAAGACATCGGCCCGGAACCGAAGCTGGGCCGTCTCGGATGCGGACGTAAAGGAATAGGTTCCGTCCGAATTCATGGTAATGCCGAAATCGTTGTCAATCTGATTGCCGCAGCGCTCTATATTCGTAATGATTTCATAGAGCTCTGCATTCAAGGCCTTGTTCTTTTCTTTGGTATTGTCGTAGATTCCGCTGTCTTCAATCGTCACCTTGTAGGCAAGACGGTTGTAGGCCAGAAGAACCCCGTTCCGGTCATAGATATTTCCCCGGGTGGCCGGCAGCTTTTCGGTCTTTTCCGTCAGGAGGTTGTAATTGGACTGATAGTCTTCTCCCCGCACAATCTGCAGTACAAAGAGACGGGCCACCAGGACGAAGGAAAAGAGGGAAAAGAGGAAAATAACGACCCGGGTCCGCGACGCGAAAAATTTTTCTTTCAGGAAATAGAAAAAATCAGACAAAGCTCTTTGTACTCCTTTGGTCCGTCTTTCCCAGCCAGTTGTAGATCAGGAGAAGGGGAACATACAGGATGACCGCCAGAAGGATCGAATATACCGCCTCCGGCATAATGATATTCAGGGTATAGAACAGGACGTCCGTCCGCTGCCTTGTGAAAAAGAGAAAGAAATAGATAATGTAGCCGTACATGAGGTCAGAAACTCCGATGAACAGCAGAGGCAGTTTCATGTCGTCCCCGAAGAAGACCTTACGGAAGAAGCCGTTGATGAAACCGATATACATGTAGATCAGGGCATACATCCCGAACCAGCTCCCGAAGAAGAGGTCCATCAGCAGGCCGGAAAAAAAGCCGACAATCATCCCCTCTTTTCTGCCCCGGGTAAACCCTGCAAAGGATATGAGGATAAGGAGGCAGTTGGGGGCTGCATTCCCCAGAGTCAGGCGGGAAAAAACGGTACCCTGCAAGAGAAACAGGACGATAATCATTGCGGCGGTAATCAGTATCCGCCGGATCAGAGGACGGACCTTGCTCACTGGGCATTCTCCTTCTGCTGCAGAATCACAAGGACCTCGGACAGGTGGCGGAAGTCGCAGACGGGAGTAATCTTCCCGGACTTCGTGAGATTGTTGCTGTCCGCTTCGATACTGGTCAGATACCCGATCAGGACCCCGGGCACATATTCGCTGGAAATATTACTGGTGACGACCGGGTCACCGACAGCGGCTGTCCCTTTTTCGTCCTGCAGGTTCGAGAATTTGATGGTCCCTTCTTCCGTCATGGACTGCAGGGAGCCGGACACAATGCAGTTGTCCTGGCTGGAAACCACCATGGCGCTTACGTTTGCCGTATCGTCTACAATGGCCTTCACGATGGCGTAGTGGCTGCCCACGTCAGTGACGATGCCGCAGAGGCCGCCGCCCGCGATTACGTTCATATCTTTCTCAATGCCGTCGGAAGTCCCCTTGTCGATGGTGAAGGTATTAAACCAGTTGCTCTGGCTCTTTGCGATGACATGGGCCCCGGTGGTCTGATAATTATTATATGTGTCTTTGAGTTCCAGCAGGGTCCGAAGCCGGGCAAGCTCCTCCTGCTCCAGCTTGGCCTTGGTGTTGTCTTCCCGGAGCTTTTCCACCTGGGACTGCAGGTCCGCGTTTTCCGCCTGCAGGGCAGCCTTTGTCTCCCGGTCCTTCGAGGACTCGGCGGCCGCATTCGAGACATAGGTGATTCCCTTTTCCATGGGCACGAAAATATAGGCGGCTGCCTCTTCAAAGACACCGCCTGAAAAGCCCGTAGCATAGCTGAAAAAGAGAAGGAGTATAGCTACCGTGGTCAGGGCGAACAGTATATACCGGCTGGGAATATTTCTTTTGTTTCGGACAGGCATTTACACTCACCTGAAAATTCTGGATTTGATGCTGTACCCGTAGCGGCTGCAGTCGGGGTCTGTCAGGATTTTCCCCAGGCCCTTGGCCGCAGTCACCGCCCCGTCATCGGCCACGTTGACATCGATGTTTGTGATATTCTTCACAAAAGTGTCCACCGAATCGATATTGGCCGAGCCCCCGGTCAGATAGATTCCGGAATGGACGATATCCTTGGCCAGTTCCGGCGGAACTTTCTCGAGGATGAGGCGGATGGAATTCGAGATATTGGTAAGGTCATCCCTTATGCCTTCATAAATGATTTCAGAAGAGACTTCCATTTCGATGGGAAGGCCCGAAACCACGTCCCGGCCTACAACGGTCATCTTTTCTTTCTTTTCGTTCAGGGCCGAACCGATGCTTTCCTTCAGTTCTTTGGCCGTCTTCTTTCCGATGACGAGGTTGAACTTCCGCTTCAGGTGGGTGACGATAGCTTCGTCCAGCTTGTTGCCGCCGAAGGGAATCAGGTTGGAAAGGACGAGGCCGCCCAGGGAAATGACGGAAATTTCCGTCGTGTCCGCTCCCATGTCGACGACCATGATACCGGTGGGCTGGGAAATGTCCAGGCCCAGGCCCAGAGCGTCTGCCAGGGACTTCTCGCAGAGGAGGATGCTTCTGGCCTTGATCTTCGTCTTGGCAAAGATATCATAAAAGGCCTTTTTTTCAACTTCGGTGATGTCGGTCGGAACGGAAAGAACGATATCGGCTCCCTTGAGGTGGGCGCCGAGCCGGGTCCGGAGGATTTCCAGAAGCATGGTCTGCATATTGTCAAAGTCCGCGATGACCCCGTTTACAATGGGGAAAGAGACATTGATGGTCTCCGGAGCCTTCTCGTACATGGAATAGGCCTCATCCCCGTAGGCATACATACGGTTCTTGTCGACAATGGCGATGGTGTTCTTCTCCATCACCACCTGACCCTTGCCCTTGTCGTATATTTTCAGATTCCCGGTTCCCATATCTATACCGTACCCGTTCGACATGAAACCTCTCCTTTCAGGTCCGTTTTCTCATGAATAATATAAACCGCGTCTTTACAGCGATGCTTTACGATACCGTCAAAACCCGTGAAATGGGCGCACTTTCCCTGCCCATAATCTTTTCAAGTTTAGCATAAGAGGCTTTTATCGTAAAGGTTGGCCTCGTACATTTTTTGCATGGCCATCAGGATGCCGAACTTGCCGTGGGGCCAGGTCAGGCCGCCCTGGAAGAAGACCCTATAGGGGGGACGCAGGGGGCCGTCGGCGGAAAGCTCAATCGAAGAGCCCTGAACGAAAGCTCCTGCCGCCATGATGACCTGGTCGTCATAGCCGGGCATGTCCCAGGGCTCCGGGGTGACGAAGGAGTCGACCGGGGCAGCCGCCTGAATGCCGGAGCAGAAAGCCAGGAGTCCTTCCCTGGAATTCAAGTCGACGGATTCTATGATATCCCCCCTCTTCTCCGTGGATGCGGGAGAAACATGGTAGCCCAGCTTTTCAAAGCAGGCCGCCGCAAAGATGGCCGTCTTTTCTGCCGCCGCCGTGACAGTCGGGGCCAGGAAGAAGCCCTGGTAGAGGGTCCGCATGACGTCGAGGGAGGCGCCGACCTCCTTGCCCAGCCCGGGAGCCGTCAGGCGATAGGCTGCGTTTTCCACCATCTCGTGATTCCCGCAGATATAGCCGCCGATCGGGGCCAGGCCGCCGCCGGGATTCTTGATGAGGGAGCCGACGATGATGTCCGCCCCTACCGCCAGGGGTTCCCGGTCTTCGATGAATTCCCCGTAGCAGTTGTCCACCATAATCTTTACATCGGGCTTGACGGAACGGATGAAGGAAATCAGGTCGGCAAGTTCATCGATCGTGAAGGTTTTTCGGCCGGCATAGCCTCTGGAACGCTGAATCTCAACCAGGGCGGTCTTTTCATTAATCTTTTTCTTTATGTCCTCATAGTCGAATTTGCTTCCCGGCAGAAGGTCCGTCTGGGCATAGGTGATGCCGTATTCGGCCAGAGAACCCTTCTGGGGCCGGATTCCAATGACTTCGTCCAAAGTGTCATAGGGCTTTCCGACTGGGGAATAGAGCTCATCTCCGGGCCGGAGGTTTGACATGAGGGCCAGAGCCAGGGCATGGGTCCCGCAGGTAATCTGGGGCCGTACCAGGCAGTCCTCTCCCCCCAGGGCATCGGCATAGACCTTTTCCAGGGTGTCCCGACCGAAGTCATCGTAGCCATAGCCCGAGGAACCGTTGAAGCATTCGGCGGAAACCTTGTTCTTCTGCATTGCCCTTATTACCTTCAGCTGGTTTACCTCCGCCAGCTCATCAATGGAGGAAAAGCGGTCCTTCAAGCTGTCCAGAATCTTCTCCCCGAAATTCAGCACTTCCCGGGAAATCCCCATGTTCTGATACATAGCATCTGCGTTCATTTTTTCAAAATCCTCATTTCATTATAAAGTTCCGCCATAGAAGCCTCGCTCCGAAAGAATTTGCAGGGCTGCGTCAAGCACCCCTTCGTTTGTGCCCCCGCAGGCGGTCCGGTTCAGGACCACAGCCCCCTCCTGCCGCCGGAACCAGGTCAGCTGACGCTTGGCGTAGTGGCGGGATTCAAGCTTGATTTTCTCCACGGTTTCTTCGAAGGTGGCCTTCCCCTCGATGCAGTCCATGAACTGGCGGTAGGATATTCCCTGCATGGAAATATCATTCTGCCTCAGGCCCCGGTCGTAGAGCCTTTTCACTTCATCATAGAGGCCGGCAGAGACCATTGTGTCCACTCTTCTGTCAATACGCTCATAGAGCTTTTCCCGGTCATCGGTTAAAAAAAAGAAGACAAAATCATAGGGCGAGCACTTCTGCTTCTCAGCCTCATTGTGGGCGGAAATCGTCTCCCCGGTGTGCTCGTAATACTCGATGGCACGGATGACGCGCTTTACATTATTCTCATGAATTGTCTCGTAGGAAACCGGGTCTATGTCTTTCAGTTTCTCATGCAGGGCATGGTTTCCGCGCTCTCTGGCAAAGTCGGACAGCTTCTGCCGCAGGGCTTCATCTTCCCCCTCATCGGAAAAGTCCGTGTCATAGAGGACGGAATTGATGTAAAAGCCGGTTCCCCCGCAGAGGACAGGCATTTCTCCCCGGCTGTATATATCGGCTAGGGCTTCATTTGCAAGAGCCTGAAAGCGGGCAACGTAGAAGGGGTCCTCCGGCTCAGCGACGTCTATGAGGTAATGCCGGACTCCGCCCATCTCCTCCGGCCGGATCTTGGCAGAACCGATGTCCAGCCCCTTATAGACCTGCATGGAATCACAGGAAATGACGGAACCCCTGAGCTTCTGGCAAAGGGACACAGCCAAAGCGCTTTTCCCGGAAGCCGTCGGCCCGGCGACAACAATTAATTTTTTTTTCATACAATTCTCTTGAAGCGCTTCTCCAGGTCCGTCTCCGAAATGGAAATCATTGTGGGCCGGCCGTGGGGACAATGATAGGGATTGTCCAGGGTCAGCAGCTCTTCAATCAGGGCCCTCGCCTCCGGCTCGGGAAGATGAGTGTTCCCTTTTACCGCGGCTTTGCAGGCCATGGTGGCCACCCGGATATAGAGGGTCTCATTGATGGCCCTTCCCTTGCCGTCGGCAAGGTCAGACAGGGTCTCGAGGAAGACCTGCTCCGGGTCCAGGGAGTAGAGATTCCCGGGAACAGCCGTAATCCGGTACTCACTCCCTCCGAAGGCCTCGACCTCATAGCCCAGCTCGGCAAAGGCCTCGCTGTAGGTCCGGTAGGAATCCTCCTCGACGGGAGACAGGGAGACGACAATGGGCGGAGCAATCTGCTGGCTGGTCATCTCCTTCATTTCATACTGCTTCATGAAACGCTCGTACATAACCTTCTCATGGGCCGCGTGCTGATCGATGATATAGACTTTCCCGTCGTATTCGACAATCCAGTAGGTGTCGAAAATCTGCCCGATGATGCGGTGGCTTCTGACAGCTTCTTCCGAAAGGAAGGAGATCTGCTCCGGCTTTTCCGCAGTGCTCGTCCGCATGAACACAGCCGGCGCAGCCCCTGCCGCTTCGGCCGCCGCCCGGTTTTGCTGGTGGCTGAAGTTTAATGCATCATACTGGGGTTTCGAACCATTAACTGCGGTTTCAGATGTTGAACTGCCTGGTTCAAACTCTGCTTCATGCCCTGCGGTCGGTCCGCCGGTGGAATCCGCCCCGGCTTTCTCCGGCATTTCTTCCACCGGAAGAGCACTCGAGATTTCCTGCTGAACAGCCTCCTTATAGGACTTGAGTCTTGACTGTTCGAAGACCTCCGGAGCCCTTTCCTCCGTGCTGACCACTTTTTCGTCCGGGGTGGAAAAGTCGGCCTTCGGGATATCGACGGCAGCCGAAAGTCTCAGGCGGACCGCCTTATAGACGCTGTCGTAGACCGCAGGCTCGTCCGTGAATCGGACTTCGGCCTTTCTCGGGTGAACATTTACGTCGACATGCCCGTCCGGAAAGGTCAGAAAGAGAACGCAGTATGGGTACTGGTGAAGCATGAGAAAGCCCTGGTAGGCGTCTTCCACGGCCTTCGAAAGAATCCTGCTCTTGATGTAGCGGCCGTTTACGAAGAAGATTTCCCGGTTGCGGTTGGACCGGCGGATTTCCGGCTGGCCCAGGAAGCCCCGGACAGAAAGGGTTTCATCCGAATAGGAAATATCGTAAAGGTGACTGGCCACCTCTCTCCCGTCCTCCCGGTAGATGCAGTCAAAGAGCTTGCCATTGCCCGGGGTGAAGAGCTTCTCCCGCCCGTCCGCAATCAGGGAAAAGGAAATCTCCGGATGGGACAGGGCAATTCGGGAACAGAGCTCAGCCAGGTAGTTGCCCTCGGTCATGGGGGACTTTAAGAATTTCCGCCGGACCGGGGTATTATAGAATAATTGTCTAACAAAAATGCTGGTTCCGTTGGGGGCGGCGGCCTCCTCCAGGCTCACTTCCTCCGAGCCTTCAATGCAGTAGTGGCTGCCCATGACATCGTCTGCTGTCTTCGTAAAGACCTCGGTCTTGGAGACGGCCGCAATGGAGGACAGGGCCTCGCCCCGGAAGCCCAGGGAAGCAATGGAGTCCAGGTCCTTGATGGTCCGGAGTTTGCTCGTGGAGTGACGGAGAAAGGCGGTCCGGAGCTGGTCCGCAGGAATTCCGCCCCCGTCATCCGTGACCCGGAGGTAGGATATGCCCCCGTCCTTCCACTCGACAGTGATATTTTTTGCCCCGGCATCGATGGCGTTTTCAATCAGTTCCTTGGCCACAGAAGCCGGTCGTTCCACGACCTCCCCGGCCGCAATCTTGTCGATGGTCTCCGGGGAAAGGAGGCGAATTTCAGGACATTCAGACATTTTACAGGTCCTTCTCAGAGAGTTTGATGAGTGAATTCAGCTTGTTCATGGCACTCATCGGGGTCATATCGTTGATGTTCATGCTCCGCAGGGTCACCATTATCTTCTTTTCCGAATCGGTCAGGCCGGAAACCTGAGGCGCATTGTCGAAAAGGGACAGCTGGGTAAAGACAGGCTCCGGAGCAGACGGAACCGAATGCTTCTGTTCGTGTTCCTTGGAAATATCGTTGGCGGAAAGTTCATTTGCAATCTCGTCCGCCCGGGTCAGGACCTCATCGGGAAGGCCGGCCAGGCGGGCCACGGCGATACCGTAGGACTTATCGGCCCCGCCTTTCACAATCTTTCTCAAAAAGACGATATCGTCTCCATTCTCCCGGACCGCCACGCAGTAATTATTGACCCCGGGCACCCGGCCCTCGAGCTCTGTCAGCTCGTGATAGTGGGTCGCAAAGAGGGTCTTGGCCCCGATTTTTCCCTTGTCCGCAATATATTCGACCACGGACCAGGCGATGGAAAGACCGTCGTAGGTGGAGGTACCCCGGCCGATTTCGTCCAGAATCAGAAGGGAGTTCTTCGTGGCATTCTTCAGGATATTCGCCACTTCATTCATCTCCACCATGAAGGTAGACTGGCCGCTCCCCAGGTCATCGGAGGCCCCGACCCGGGTGAATACCCGGTCGCAGAGACCGATATCGGCGGAAGAGGCCGGGACGAAGGAGCCGGTCTGGGCCATGAGAACAATTAAAGCCGTCTGCCGCATATAGGTGGACTTGCCGGCCATATTGGGGCCGGTGATGATGGCAATCCGGTGGTCTTCGTTGTCCAGGAAGGTGTCGTTTTCGATAAAGAGCTCGTCCTGGCGCAGCTTCTCGATGACCGGGTGCCGGCCGTCTTTGATTTCAATCCGTCCCTTGGTATTTAAGGCCGGGCGGACATAACGGTTCCGGTCCGCCGTGTAGGCCAGGGACTGATAAAAGTCGAGCTCAGCAATGAAGCCTGCCGTCTTCTGAATCCGCTTGATTTCCCGGGCCGTCTTGTCGAGGACCTCGGAGTAGAGCTCCCTCTCCAGGGACAGAAGCCGCTCCTCCGAACCCAGGATTGTATTTTCCAGTTCCTTGAGCTCGGGCGTATAGTAGCGTTCCGCATTGACAAGGGTCTGTTTGCGAATGAAGTAGTCCGGGACCTGGTCCTTGAAAGAATTTGAAACTTCCAGGTAATAGCCGAAGACCTTATTGTACTTGACCTTGAGCTTGGGAATGCCGGTCTTCTCCCGCTCCTTTTCCTCCAGGTCGGAAAGCCACTTCTTTCCGTCGGTCTTGGCCGCCTTCAGCCGGTCCGCCTCTTCGGAGTAGCCGGATTTGATGATGCCTCCGTCGTGGATGACGGCCGGCGGGTCTTCGACAATGGCCTTTTCCAAAAGGTCTTTGATGTCCGAAAGAGGGTCGATGCCATCCCGGATTCCCACAAGGAGCTCTGCTTTTGCATCAGCGAGAACAGCCTGAATAGCCGGCAGGACGGAAAGGGACCCCTTCAAGGCAATCATATCCCTGGGATTGGCGCTGCGGTAGGCGACCCTTGTCAGCAGCCGCTCCAGGTCATAAACCTCTGCCAGGTACTCCCGGAGCTCCTCCCGAAGGACCATATTATCTTTCAGTTCCTCTACCGCATCGAGGCGTTTTTCGATGGTCTCTTTTTTGACCAGGGGCTGCTCGATTTCCCGCCGCAGTTTCCGGGCCCCCATGGCCGTCCTTGTGTGGTCCAAGACCCAGAGGAGGGAGCCGTATTTCCGCTTCTCCCGCATGGTCTCCGTGAGTTCGAGATTCCGCCGGGTCGAGGCGTCGAGAACCATGTAGGAGGCCCCGGCATAGGGCTTGACCGTCGTGATCTGGGCAAGCTCGATCATCTGGGTTTCATATAAATAATCGAGCAGAGCTCCAGCCGCCGGAATGCAGAGGGCGTCCCGGGAGAGGCCCAGGGCTTCCGGATTATTGACATGAAACTGCTTCTCCATGGTCCTAAGGGCATTGTCCGGGTCATAGGCCGCATTGTCGAGATTCTGGAAGGCCACCCCGGTCCGGGACGTGTACTGGCTGTCCGGAAAGGAGGACATGAAGAAAGAATCGTTGGCGATGATTTCCGAAGGGGAATTGGCCTCCAGCTGGTTATAGAGTTCTCCTGCGTCCGAGGCTTCAGACACGAAGAAGTCACCGGTGGATACATCACAGAAGGCAACCCCGTAGGCCCCGCCCGCATAGCAGATGGAAAAGAGAAAGTTGTTCTTGGACTCGTCCAGGGAGCCCGAATCGATATTGGTCCCGGGGGTGATGACCCGGTTTACGTCCCGCTTCACCATCCCCTTGGCAAATTTGGGATCCTCCATCTGTTCGCAGATGGCCACCTTGTAGCCGGCCTTAATCAGGCGGTTCACATAGGAATCCACCGCATGAAAAGGGACCCCGCACATGGGAGCCCTCTCATCCAGGCCGCAGGCCTTGCCGGTCAGGGTCAGGTCCAGCTCCCGGGAGACGGTTTTGGCGTCCTCGAAGAACATCTCATAGAAGTCGCCGAGGCGGTACATGAGAATGCAGGTCGGATAGGACTGCTTGGTCTTCAGGTAGTGGACCATCATGGGCGTCAGCTTCGCCGCCGTTTCCGGGTTGTCCAGAAGTTCATCTGCGTATGTACTTATGTGCTTATTTTCATTCATGTGATCTTTACGTTTTCTTATAGTCCGTCAATCATATCCTGTGCGATCCGCTCGGCACAGCGGAGGCCGTCTACGGCGGCGGACATGATGCCGCCCGCATAGCCGGCTCCTTCCCCGCAGGGATAGAGGCCCCGCAGGGAGGGCGACTGAAAGTCCTCTTCCCGGCTGATGTGGACAGGCGAGGATGTCCGGCTCTCCACTCCGGAAAGGATGGCGTCCTCCCGGTCAAAGCCTTTGATCTTCTGCCCGAACTCTTCTATGCCTTCGGTCAGGGCTTCTTTCAGGCCCGCAGAAAAGATGGTATCGAGACGGCCGAATTCCCTGAGGCCCCCGGTATCAGAAGAAAAAGCCCCGTAGGTCGAAGAGTCCCGGCCCTCTTTGAAATCAATGAAGAGCTGCTGGGGAATCTTTCCACCGCAGAGGGAAAAAGCCCTTTTTTCCAGTTCTTCCTGAAAGGCAATGCCGGCAAGAGGGTCAGAGACATCAAAGTCCCCCTCCCCCACATGGGCGATGACTGCACTGTTGCAGTTCTTCCCGTCCCGGAGGCGGCTGCTCATTCCGTTCACGGAGAGCAGACCCTGTTCACTCGAGGAATTTACGACCGTGCCGCCCGGACACATGCAGAAGGTCCAGACGCCCCGGCCCATAGAGGACTTTCCCGCCAGCTTATAGTCGGCCCTCGGCAGCAGGGGGTGGGAAAGGCCGAACTGGGCCTGATCCAGCCACTCCTGGGGGTGTTCAATCCGAAGGCCCACGGCAAATTCCTGTCCCCGCATGGCAATGCCTTTGGAATACAGACTCCGGATCGTGTCCCGGGCGCTGTGACCGATGGCCAGGAGGACGAAATGGGAAGAATATTCTTCTCCCCCTTCCGTGACCAGGCCGGAAATCCGCTTTTCTCCATCCCCGGTCTCTGTCATGTGAAAGCCGGTGATCTCGGTATCGAAATGAAATTCCCCGCCCAGTTCCTCAATCCGATGCCGCATATTGGGAAGAATCTCCCTCAGGCGGTCCGTCCCGATATGGGGCTTGGCGTCATAGGTGATATTGGCATCAGCCCCGAACTCATGAAAGGTATTGAGGACGAACTGCTGGCGGCCGAAGCGGTCCTTGGTCAGGGTATTTAACTTCCCGTCCGAGAAGGTCCCGGCCCCGCCTTCGCCGAAGCAGACATTGGTCCGTTCTGAAAGGACCCCGGTAGAAAAGAAGGTTTCCACGGCCTTCGCCCGCTCTTCCACCGCACTGCCCCGTTCAAAAACTATCGGTGCATACCCGCATACAGCCAGCAGATAGGCGGCAAACATCCCGGCCGGCCCATAGCCTATGATGAGCGGCCTTTCCGTAAGGCCGCCCGGAGCCTTCCCGGGCAGGGTATAGACGGTCTCCTTCGGCCTTACGATTTCAATATGCTTCTTCGGATGCTTTTTCAGAATCGCGTTTTCAGCGGCAAAGGAAACCTGCAGGGTGTAATTGAAAAAGATATCCGGCTTTTTCCGGGCATCGACGGATTTTTTTAAAATCCGAAGTTCCTTGATGTCCCGGATATTGCAGGGAATGGCATCGGCTATGAAGCTTTTGATCCCGTCTTCTTCGTCTTCCGCAAAAAAAGACAGGGGGATCTTCACCTGTCTGAGTATCAGCATAGTTTTCCTTTCCCGCAAACAGCCTGACCGGAAAGATAGCCGGTGGCAAAAGCCCACTGAAGATTGTATCCGCCGCAGCTGCCGTCACAGTTCAGCATCTCCCCGATGACATAGAGCCCCGGGTGTCCCTTCACTTCCATCGTCGTAGGAGAAATCGAGGCAAGGAGAAGGCCCCCGGATGTGACCTGGGCCCGATTGAAATCCGCGAAGCCTGTAACAGGGAAGGTAAGGCCGGTCAGGACTTTGCAGAGCTTTTCCGCATCCTGCATCTGAAAGGCACCTACCGTCATGTCCCTCTTCAGCCCCGCCTGGGCGAGAAAAAAGGGTACCGACTTGTAGGAAAGAAGGCCGGTCAAAGCCAGAGAAACCGTTCTTTCCCGGCCGCTCTTTTTTACGATTGAGAATAATATTTCCGCCGACATTCCCTCGGGAAACATGTTGAGGATGAGTTCCACAGGTTTTCCGGCGTCCAAAGCCCGGACGGCCCGGCCGCTTACATTCATGACCGGAATGCCGGAAAGGCCTTCCTTTGCAAACTGGATTTCTCCCCGGTCTTCGGAAAGGACCTTTCCCTCAGACCGGACCAGTACACTGCCCTGGGCCCGGATGCCGAACAGGGCCGGATCATAGGGCTTTCCCAGATGCAGGGAAGTAAGGGCAGGAAGAGGCTTTACGAGAGGAAGTCCAAGCCCCTCCAGGAATCGATAGCCCTCTCCGGCTGAGCCGGTCTTGGGGGCTGCGGCTCCGCCACTTGCGAGGACAAGGGACTTGGTGCAGTAAGTCAT
>ONBT01000007.1 GCA_900316075.1 uncultured Lachnospiraceae bacterium
TCAGCTCATCCGCCGCCGCCTGGGTGTCAGTATTGCGCCAGGTCTCGAAGGGGTGCAGGAGCTTCATCTCCTTATCAAAAGCTAAATACCCGTGCATCATGGCCGAAATGCCAATGCAGCCGATTTTCGTCAGGGACAAGCTATATTTTTGTTTGACATTATCCTTAAGATCCCCGTAGCACCCGGCCAGCCCGGCCCAGATGTCGTCCAGGTGGTAGGTCCAGATTCCGTCCTCCAGCCGGTTCTCCCACCCGTAATTTCCTGTGCTGAGCACCGTCCCGTCCAGCGCCGTCAGTACAGCCTTGATGTTCGTCGACCCGAACTCAATACCCAGAGCGGTCTTCGCGGAACTAATCACCGCCTTCTTCTCATTTTCCGTCATACGTTTTCTCCTTATATGGGGACAGGAACCCTCTCTGCCGCACTAACACTGGCTCCCAGCGGTTTCTCCTATGGGGGTCAGGTACCACTGTTGATAACTCCTGCCAACCGCGCCGGTGCCAGGTTTGATGGGGACAGTCCCTCTCTAAGTCAACAGGCACGGGCCCTACAGCCATTTTCAACAGTGGTTCCTGACCCTCTTTACAGCACCTTATGCTTTCTGTCCGTAATAAGCATTCGGCCCGTGTTTGCGCTCAAAGTGCTTGTCAACCATATAGTCCGGTGTCGGGGCGGCGGCGGGGTTCAGGATCTTCGTATAGATGTTCATCTTCGCGACCTCCTCGAGGACCTTGGCGTTATAAACCGCGTTGCCCGGGTCCGTGCCCCAGGTAAAGGGCCCGTGGTTCTTGCAGACGCAGCCGGGCACATATACATGACTAATATTTCTCCGTTCGAATTCCTCGACGATTGACTTTCCGGTATTGCCCTCGTAGTCCTCGGCAATCTCTTCCTTCGTAAGGTTCCGTACGCAGGGAACCGGGCCATAGAAATAATCGGCGTGGGTCGTGCCCATGCACTCTATGTCCAGGCCAGCCTGGGCATAGGCTGTCGCATGCGGCGAATGAGTATGGACGATGCCCCCGATTTCGGAGAAGTGATTATACAGATATGTATGTGTGGGTGTGTCTGTAGATGGATTGTACCGTCCCTCAACTTTTTTCCCGCTCAGGTCCATAACTACCATGTCCTCAGGCTTCAGGTCCCCGTAAGGCACGCCCGAAGGCTTGATGACAAAAAGTCCCTTTTCACGGTCGATTCCGGACACATTCCCCCAGGTAAACGTCACAAGGCCGTACTTGGGAAGCAGCATGTTCGCCTCGTAGACCTTTTTTTTCAGTTCTTCAAGCATTTTTCTCTCCTGTCGGGACACCGGGATGCTCCTCCCGTCCCTCAACCATCTGCATCAATGTTCTATAACTGTCGGGACACGAGATACTGCCCCATGTCCCTCTTACTGCCGATATAATAGTCCTCGCACATTTTTCATGAAATTGCGATTTCCGCCGCGGGGCTTTCAGCTTGTTACCAATTCCGACTGAAAATATGGTAGAATAGGGGTCAGGAACTCCGTCTGACATTTTCTGTCAGCCGCAGTACTGCTGATTTCAAAGGGGTCTGACCCTCTCGCAGCCAGTGCCTGTGCGGCCTGCAGAAGTTATCAACAGCGGTACCTGTCCCCTAGGACATAAACAGCCTTCTCGGCCAGTACTCGTCCTGACTTGATGGTTCCTGTCCCCCTCCCAGTCAGTTATGGCAAGGCCTGCAGGAGTTTCCAGTCATGGTTCCTGACCCCCCTGCAGAAAACTGCTGAAACGCCGTGCCTGTGTGGCAACAGCGGTACCTGACCCCCCATAGAGGTAGATGTTATGCTTCTCGACATTGTAAAAAAATACACCATCCACGAGCCGAACGTACTGCCGGCGGACCACCCGCTGAACGGGCGGCTCATCCAGCCCCAATACAGCCGGACGGCCGTCGAGGTGAAGACCTATCCCCTGCTCGAAAGCGAGCGGATTTTCGTCACATTCATCCTGATGACCGGACGCTACGTGCGCGCGACCATGTATCCTGCGCCGACCCGCTACGTCATCCGCCGTCCATACGTGCAGGGAACCGAGACCCAGCCCCACACCCACGACTACATCGAGCTCGGGTATGTGGCATCCGGCCCCTTCCGCCAGATCATCATGGGCAAGACCATCACCTTCCGCACGGGCGACCTGATCCTGATCGACAAGAACTGCATCCACCAGGACATTCTCGACGACGGGGCCTGCATGCTCTTCTTTGGCATCAGCAACACCCTCTTCACGGAAATCATCAACGAAGGCTACGCCGACGAAAAGATCACCCGATTCCTGCAGGAGGCCCTGGTCACGAGGAAGAACCTGCAGCAATTCCTGCATTTCCGCCGCATCAATACTAATGTAAACCCCTCTTCTCCTTTCTCCGATGTAGAGGACCAGTCCTCTTCCCAAGATATGGAAACGTTCCCAATTTCCAAAAATAAGCAAAAAAAGAGCTCCTCCGAAGCAGCTGTCCCGGATGAGCTTGAAATCTGTCTGACCCAATTGGTTGAAGAACTGCTGGACGACAAGCCCGGCACAGCCTACATCCGTAAGGGCCTTCTCATGCGCCTTCTGCGCATTCTCTCCACGGAATACGACTTTTCCCTCTCCCGGGACCAGAAGGCCGCGGTCCGTGGGATGGTCTATGACGGGGTCCTGGACTATATCCGCAGCCACCTGGCTACAGTAACCGTAAAAGACCTCTGCCGGGAATTCCACTTCCAGGAAGACTATTTCAACCGCATCATCCGGGAAAATACCGGCATGACCTACTCTGCCTACGTGCAAAAGCTGCGTCTGGAAAAAGCTGCCGCTCTCCTGACCGGAGACAAGTCCCTTTCCGTCTCGGATATTGCCGAAGAAGTCGGCTACAACAACCGCGGCTTCTTCTACCAGCTCTTCAAAGAAGCCTACGGCATGACCCCGGCGGAATACAGGGTCAGGAACTCCGTCTGACAATTTCTGTCATCCGCACTGCTGCTGATTTTAAAGGGGACTGTCCCCCTCTCGCCCAGTTCTGGCGCGGCTCATATGAGTTATCAACAGTGGTACCTGACCCCCTATCTCAAAGCCGCCGTCAAGTGCACTGTTACTGCATATGAAGGTTCCTGTCCCCCTCAAGGGCAGCATTAAGGGGGCCCGTAGGAAGTATCAGAAGTGGTTCCTGACCCCCTATAGGCCCCCTATTTGAGTTGGTCAAGGTTCAGTTCGTATGCCGGGATGCACTCGTCCAGGTAGATGTTCACCTCGGGAAGGCCCATGGCGATAATGCCCTGAAGGGTGGATTTCTCGGCGTTTTCGAATTCGCGGTTGCCGGATTTTCGCTCTTCGATGCACTTGATGTAGGCGGAAAGCTTGTCCGCGGCTTTTACGAGTTTTTTCTCGTAGGCGTACTCCTCTCCTACATCAAAGACCGGCCGGTAGTCTTCGCGCAGATCTTCAGGCAAGGCTTCGAGGAGGGAATGCTCTGCTTTGGCTTCGATATCCTTGTATACATTCTTGATGTCGGAATTAAAGTACTTGACCGGGGTCGGCATGTCTCCGGTCAGGATCTCACTCGTGTCATGATACATGGCCAGGACCGCGGCATGGTCGGCGGCGAGGCTTTTACCGAGCCGCCGGTTCCCGATGACGCAGAGGGCATGCGCGATTACCGCCGTCTCCAGCGAGTGCTCTGCCAGGTTTTCGTTCGAGGAATTTTTCATTAAAGCCCAGCGGTCGATATACTTTAGGCGGGAAATTAATGCAAAAAAACGAATCATTTCTAATCTCCTTGAAAAGCAATGAAAAGCATGATATAGTACAAGCATAAAGAGGCGTTGCCAGTAGACGGTTAACCCTTTTTGGTTTAGCTAAAAATAACCGCTAACTTTCTGAGGGTGTGGCGGTTATTTTTTTATCCATTTTCCTATAAAAATTCCAATTGAAACGCAGGAAATGGTATAGGTAACCAAATCCATCAACTGATATATAGTCATATGGACCACCCCCTTCCCATTTCTGAGTCAAGGGTTAACCGCCTACCGTTTTTGGCAACGCCCATTATTATCTTAGCATGCAAACATACGTTTGTCTACTATTTATTTAATAATTTGAGTTCCAGCTGTTCGAAATTGTACTGATGTGTATTCACAAGCTCCGGCTGGCGGGAAGCGGTCTTTGCGGCCGCTTTTTTTGCGCCTTTTGATGGAGCTGCCTTGTAGCCCTCGCGGACAGCGGAAACCATGAAGCCCGTAGGGTTTTCGACGGCGCGAGCCTGTGCGAGCGCCGCAGCCGCGGAGCGGATTTTCTCGATGTCGAAGTCCGCTGCCTCTGCGACTGCGTCCAGATCTTTGGTCTTCCAGCCCGTCCCCAAAATGTCTCTCATTTCGTCTATGAACTCAAACTTCTCGTCTTTCGTGAGTTCCCGGCGCTTTACATTAGTATCATGCTGCTTTTCGACGACGGATTTTTTCTCGATTGTGAAGAGAACCTTGTAAATCTTGCCTCCGCGGCCCGAACCCAGCGTGTCATAGGTAATGAAAATGTCCGACAGCTCGTTGATTTCCTTCGTCGCCTTTTTCAGGATGCGGTTGTTGAAGTCGGACCAACGGTCGTACGTCCGTTCAGGTGCCGCCTCGACGGCCTTTTCGTAATTCGGCGCCTCCTGCCCGTTCAGAATCCTCTGGACCTTGTCGCTGTTCGCGTTCACGACGCCGAGCTCCAGCTTCAGTTCCGAAAGGTCGAAATCGATGTGATAAACGCCTGTATCGGCCTTCCCGCGCGGGCTGTAGGCTTTCGACTTCAGAAGCTCATACAGGCGGAAACTGCTGTCGTACTTGAACGACAGCATGGTCGGCAGGTTCAGAATTGTGAAGTTCTCGGTCAGATTTTTGATGTATTTCTTCAGGTGGTGATTGAACTCGATCGTGAACACGCCGTCATCGTACATGGCCTTCGTGACGACCGAAATGTACTCAAAACTGTGCTTTTCGGGGTCCGTCCAGCCGATGGTCCGTCCGGTCATAGCCTGGGACACCGCGTCAAGCTTTTCATAGAAGGAACCGGAATTCGTCCGGAAGAGCTTTTTCAGCTCCGAAGCCTTCATCGCAACAATCAGATTGCCGCCTCCGTCCTCCTCGTATTCCGAATTCGAAATCTTCGACAGGGAAACGGCCATGAGCCGGTTCTCCAGCAGAGAGGCCTTGTATTTCGTCGAGATCAGGAAGTTGCTGCGCTTATAATCCCTGTCTGCGAGCACGATTTCACTGCCCATGCGCTTCTCCGTTTCTTATGACTAATGTAAATCCATTCGGGACACCGGGGATGGCCCTTCCTGGCCCATGACATATTTTCGGGATGGATAGGACCATCCCCGGAATCCCTCTGCGTACGATATTATGGTTTTTCACGACAATTAGGGGATGGAAAACTCCAGAACTGCGTCGAAATGCGCTATAATCAGTTTCTGAAAGAGCCTGTTTCTGTGGCTCTCAGGAGCATCCCCTTTTTGTCTCTTAAAACCTTACTTTGGGATTATAAGCCTTTAAAATCGGCCTTTCAAGAAAGATTTCGACGCAGATTTGGAGTTGAAATTCGTCATTTGCCCCCGATTTGTCACCCATCCCCTTTCTGTCGTTCAAATGCTCCTGCTCTGTCTATAGTAAATCCCCGTTTTGTCTATCAAAAGAAAAAGTGCACAAAAATCTTCTCTGTTTTTCGGTGAATTTTTTATCCGCAATGCGGACATTTTCCCAATCTTTTCTGCGCGACTCATTTCTCATTTGTTTCTGAAAAACCAGCTTCTCCCATATCAACTTTCAAAATTGCTTTTCCAAGCCTAAAAATACATCTTTCCATAACAAAAGAGCCAACCGGAGGCATATTTCAGCCCGGTTGGCCCGCATATCAACAAATTTTCAAACAACTAATTGAGTTGATTCCTGATTTAACTAACCATCTCTAGAGCTTATGCTTAGTTGAAACATGATGCCCCTTTTTTGTCGTTTAAATGCCCTCTTCTGTCGTCAGTTTGTTTTTGAATGGCTCCGATTCGTCGTCGATTTGCCACTCCAAATTCGCGTTGAAACACCCAATGCGTCTATTTTTGAACGGGATTCTAGTCCCTCATCTGTCGTCGATTCAGCATTCGGGAGGCTTTCAAACTTACCGCATTGCGTGTGGATACATCCCATTTTTGTCGTTCAAAAATTTCGGAATCTATTGTGTTTCCTGCACTTCAGCCTTTGGCAAGAAATAAAGAAAGTTGATGTTTTTAATTAATATATTGTGTGTTCACAGCTTTAATTATATCGATCTTCCAGAATCAGGTTCAGAAGATCATTCATGGATGTTCCCAGTTCTTCAGCCTCTTCCCTCAAATGCTCTGAATTCGAAGGGGTCAGAAGGAAATTCTTACGGATATTTTTTCGTTCTTTTACCATGGACTGGAACTGGGTCTTTCCGGCCTTTACAACGCTTGTGAGGCGGTCTTCAGGTTCTGAAACTTTTTCTGCTGCGGCCGCTGCTCTGGTTTCTTCTAAGGCCTTTTTTGCTTCTTCTGCTGCTTTTCTTTCCGCTTCGAGCTTTTCTGCGGCTAATCTCTCTGCCTCTTCCTTTTCAGCCTGTATGCGGGCTCTTTCAGCCTCTTCTTCCTGACGGGCTTTCTCTGCCGCTTGTGTCTTTGCTAATTCTTCAGCTTGTGTCGCCTTTTCCAATTCAGCAGCTTTTGCAGCTTCTTCTATAGTTGCTTCTATTTTTGCTGCTTCTGCCTGTTTCTCTGCAGTTTTCCGGGCAGCATCTCTTCTTCTCTCGGTCGACATTTGATTCAACAGGCTTAGTGTACTTGACGCTGCGGGCTTTGACTTGGACATTTCTTCACTCCTCTTCAAGGATTTCTTTTGTAACGCGGGCATAGTCAAAGGCCGCGTTGGAATTCGGGTAGGCATCAAACAGGGACTGGACCTGGTCCTGGGCTTTTTTGACGTCCTGGGAGATTCGAATTGGATTCTTGAATACTGGCATTCCGATTGCTTCTCCAACCTCAGGAAGGGTGTCCCAGAGCTTGCGATCCAGTTCATTTCGCTTGTCGTATGTGGTAAGGAGGATTCCAGCCACCTTTAGGTCCGGGTTTTCTTCTTCCTGTACGTCTCCGATGGTTTCTATCAGACGCTGCAGACCATCGATTGCATATTTCTCTGCCTTGATCGGCACGATGACTTTGTCTGCTGCAATCAGGGCATTCAGCATATAAATACCCAAGTTGGGTGGTGTATCAACAATCGCGTAATCATAGGTTTTCTTCATCTTTTTCAGGGCCTTTTTCAGGACCTTGTAACCCCCGACCTGGCTCTGCAGCTCCATCTCTATGGTGGAGAGATTCGGATCGCCGGCAATGATGTCACCGAATTCTGTTTCCTGGATGGCCTGATCTGCCGTGCATTCCTTTTTGAAAAGGTCATATACGGTATAGGTATCATCGATTTCTGCCCTGTATGACGAGGTCGAGTTGGTCTGCGGGTCAACATCTATGAATAAAGTCTTGTATCCTGTATGTCTGAGGGCATCGGCAATATTCAGGGCCGTTGTTGTCTTTCCAACCCCGCCCTTTTGGTTTGCTATCGTAAAAATCTGCATTTTTCTTTTTTGTCGCTTTTTTGGAAATTTCCGGTGCAGCGACTTTTCCTTTCAGATTTATGCTTTATTTTCAATCTGTTGTAGTATACCATATCCATAGGTCTATGAACAAGCCCTTCTTTATGTTTATTGCCAGGTATATGTTTATATCTGTTTTTATCCTGACCTTTATATCAATCTATATGTAGGTCTTTATAATGACTCGTAGATTGATGTTTAAATGTAATTGTGTATGTATCTATTTACAGCCACTGACACAGCAACAAATACAAATACTGTGCAACATGCAGTATAATAACTGTATAGAAGCACGAAGGCATATGCTAACCAGCATACACATACGACCACATATGAAGGTAAAAATAATACATAAGATATATATGTGCGTATATTTATAAACACAAATATAAAAATTACACCCATCACAAGTGGATGTGAATGAATACATGGATATGTAGAAACATGAAGAACCATATAAAGCGATGTATAATAAATGGGTTCATAATTAGAAACATATGAAATATAAACATAAGAACACACATTGGCATACACCAATGTTTAATAATGATTTGGTATCCACTAGCCTTGGATTTCATTAACAATAAATGAGCATACAGATAAACACAAACACAACAAAAGTCTCTTAAAATAAGGCACTACTGGATCTCCATATTTGAAAATAGAAAAAGAAGAAAGCAAAGGGAAGGAAACAAATCAGGTATGCTCAGACAGAGAAAGATACAACCAAACATAAGTATAAAAAGTAAACATGAAAAAAAGCAGACATACAAATATACATACACATACAAAAGCCGGAACAAATGCATAAACGCAAAGCAACATATGGATACAGAGATACAGACAGATACATATAGAATCAGTATATAGAAAAATTAAATGCAACACCGGGAACAGGAATATATGTATAAAGACAAAAGCACAAGTAAACATACAGACTAACATACAAACAAACATTAATATATAGATCATCATAAGAGAACGTAGACGCTTAAAGGAAACAGCAGCAAAAAAGATGATTGAAAATGAGTTCCCAAGCGGCTTCAAATATGCTATATTATTAGACGAGGAAGGGACGGCCCGGGGAGAAAGAAATTTCTGCCAGGGCCATTTTTTATGCAAAGGCGTAAAAACGTAAGAAAAGCCAATGACTCTGTAAATCCGGCTTTTCAGACAAAAAACCTTTGAATGTCAGGAGAGGAAAGAAAAAAGATGGAAATGCAAATGGAGTTCATAAGGCAGCTGCCGAAACCTGCGGAGCTGAAGGAACAGTTCCCTTTAGATGACCAGTTGAAAGCGGTCAAGCAGAAGCGTGACGATGAGCTGGCGGCTATATTTCGCGGGGAAGATAAGCGTTTTATATTAGTCATAGGGCCGTGTTCAGCGGATCGGGAAGACGCGGTGCTCGAGTACATGGACCGCATGAAGCGCCTGGCAGACGAGGTGGAGGACAAGCTGTACATCGTGCCGCGCTGCTATACGAACAAGCCGCGGACCAAGGGAGTAGGCTACAAGGGCATGCTGCACCAGCCGGATCCGACGAAGGCCGAGGATATGCTGGCCGGAATCATTGCGATTCGGGAGCTGCACACGAAAATACTGAAAAATACGGGCTTTACGTGCGCAGATGAGATGCTGTACCCCGAGAATCACAGGTATTTGTCGGATTTGCTCGGGTATGTCGCGGTCGGGGCGCGGTCCGTCGAGAACCAGCAGCATAGAATCACAGCTTCCGGTGTCGGAATTCCTGTAGGCATGAAAAATCCAACATCCGGTGACCTGGGCGTCATGATGAACGCGATTTCGGCGGCTCAGAGCCGGCAGCGTTTCGTTTATCGCGGCTGGGAAGTGCAGACGACCGGAAACCAGTACGCGCATGCAATCCTGAGAGGTAGCGTGGACAAGTACGGCAGAACTACGCCGAATTATTATTATGAAGATCTGCAGCGGGTCAACTCGCTGTACGAGCGGGCGGAGCTGGAGAATCCGGCCGTCATCGTTGACACGAACCACAGCAACAGCGGCAAGCATTTCGAGGAGCAGATCCGGATTGCGAAGGACATAATGCATTCGAGACGCCACAGCGACGACATCAATCGCCTGGTGAAGGGGCTGATGATTGAGTCCTACCTTGTCGACGGCTGCCAGTCCGTGGATGAAGGCGTATACGGGAAGTCCATCACCGACCCCTGCCTGGGCTGGGAGAAAACGGAAGCCCTCGTGCGGGAACTGGCGGAGGAAGCGTAATTCCGTGGGTTCGGATAGCGAGAAAACAGAGCGGGGCAGCTCGGATAGGGTGTCAGGCAATGAACTGCAAATTGGTTCGAACTGCATGATCGGGCGTGTAACCCCATCAGAAATCTCGAGAATAATGCAAAGCTGTGATCTTTGCCCGCGGAACTGCCATATTGACAGATATGTCAACATAGGTGCCTGCGGAGCCGGAGCTGATGTGTATGTCGCCAGGGCCGCCCTGCATTTCTGGGAGGAGCCGGTAATCTCAGGCTCCCGTGGTTCCGGCGCCGTCTTTTTCTCCGGCTGCAATTTAGGCTGCATATTCTGCCAGAATTCAGCAATTTCTCATCCTCAAATGGGGACAGGAAACCTCAAAGGCAATACTGGTGCGGGTGAGAAGGATGCTCTATATAGGGGGTCAGGTACCACCGGCAATAACAACTGCTATCAGCTCAACAGTGGGTCACAGAGGGGGACAGGAACCACCAAAGGCAGTATAGGTGCGGCTGAGAGTGGTACTCTCTATAGAGGGTCAGGTACCACTGTTGATAACTTCTGTGAGTCGCATGAAAACTGGGCGGAAGTGGGGACAGGTACCCTAAAAACGAGCAATGGCGCGGTTGACAGAAATTGTCAGACGAAGTTCCTGCCCCCAGGTAAAAAGGTATCTGTGGAAAAGTTGGCGGAAATTTTTCTGCGGCTGCAGGACGAACAGGGGGCCAACAATATCAACCTGGTAACTGTGGCACACTTCGTACCCCAGGTGGCGCTTGCCCTGGAAATGGCGAAAAACAGGGGCCTGACTATTCCGGTTGTCTACAATACGTCATCCTATGAGAAGGTTTCAGCTCTGAAAATGCTGGACGGGCTGGTGGATGTGTACCTGCCGGACTTCAAATACATTTCGCCGGAGCTGGCAGCAAAATTTTCACATGCTAAAGATTATCCGGAAGCAGCCATTGCGGCAATTGACGAGATGGTGCGGCAGGTCGGAGAGGCGGAATTTGTTCCGGAAGAAGAGTTCGTCAGAAAAAAAGACGCGGGGGAAGTATCGGAAAATCCAATAAGTGCAGAGAAAATTGAAACACTGCTGACAGAACAGGGACAAATCGACGACAAAAAAGGTGTATACCCGCCGGGCGGACAACTAATCAAAAAAGGCGTGATCGTGCGGCAGTTATTGCTTCCGGGGCACGTGAAAGAGAGCGAGAAGTGCCTGCAATTCCTGCATGAGCGCTACGGGAACCGTATATATATCAGTATCATGAACCAGTACACCCCGATGCCGACCCTGCAGGAATGGCTGAAGGCTGACAAGAATGGCAGACTGGCAAATGATTACGATTTGGCCCCTTTAGCCAGGAAAGTGACAAAAAGGGAATATTCTAGGATTGTTGATTTTGCAATCAACAATGGAATTGAGAACGGATTCACCCAGACAGGGGATACAGCAGAGAGTTCCTTCATTCCTGATTGGAACGGCGAAGGGGTTGACTGAGCCCCGGGTCAACAAGGTGGATTTATCAGCAAAACTAATGGGACACCATAAAGAGGGGACATTTTGAGAAGCGGACAGGAGCGGACGATATTTCATGTGGACGTGAACAGCGCATTTCTGTCCTGGTCGGCGGTCAAGCGCCTGAGGGAAGACCCGGAGGCAGTAGATCTCAGGACGATTCCTTCTGCTGTGGGCGGGGACGAGGCGACCCGGCACGGCATCATTACGGCAAAATCCACGCCGGCCAAGAAATACGGGATCAAGACGGCCATGACTGTGACAAATGCCCTGCGGCTCTGCCCCAATCTAGTCCTGGTGCCGGCGGATTTCAAGACATATCGGGAGTTCTCCCATCAATTCATTGCAATTCTGAAAAAATATACGGACCTGGTCGAGCAGGCTTCCATCGACGAGGCTTACATGGACGTGACGGGGACTGCGGAGCTCTACCGCAGCTTTGAGACGGAAGAGCAGAAGTGGCCGCTATCTTTGGCGTATCACATTAGTAATGAAATAAAAACGGACCTTGGATTTACCGTGAATGTGGGCGTATCAGTCAACAAACTGCTGGCAAAGATGGCTTCGGACTTCGAGAAGCCGGACAAGGTGCACACGCTGTATCCGGAGGAAATTCCTCGGAAAATGTGGCCGCTGCCGGTGGGAGAACTCTTTGGGTGTGGAGCAAGAACAGCAGAACGCCTGCGGACACTGGGCGTTGTCACTATCGGAGACGCGGCAGCCCTCGACGAAGAAGTTCTGAAGCGGGCCCTCGGAGACAAGGCCGGAACCTACATCTGGCGCAGCGCAAACGGGCTCAGCGACAGTCCGGTGGAACCGGTGCGGGAGGAAGCCAAGAGCGTTTCGAATGAGATTACCTTGTCGGCAGATATAGTTGATTCTAATTTCAACAGATTTATGCCGGTTAAGGTTCACTCACTTTCCGAGTCGGTAGCAAGAAGATTACGGAAAGCCGGTCTTTATGGAAGCACAGTTGTCGCGACGGTGAAGACTTCAGACTTTCGGCGGCGGTCGAAGCAGGTGCCGCTATCTGCACCGACGGACAGTGCGCCGATTATTGAAGCCGCAGCCATGGACCTTTTCAGGGACCTTTGTTTCGGAACGGTAAACTCTGCGGGCCTTTTCGCGGAGGATGTCGGCGTCCGCCTTGTGGGCGTTGGCGTGACCAATATAGATCACGGAGAAAACAGGCAGCTGAGCCTTTTCGACCTACCCTCGGGAACGGATACCCTGCTGGAAGCGGGAGAGAGCGCAGAAAACGAGACAAACAGCCAGCACTCCACAGAAAAGCAGCACAAACTGGACGCAATGGAAGACGCCATCAATGGAAAGTTTGGAGATGGCGTCCTGAAGCGCGGATTATGAACCATATATATGGTGCAGAAAGTACCATATTTGCTTCGTGCAAAGTGCAAGATTTTGCAATGCACAATTTGGCAATAAACGCCAATGGACAAATGCCGGGAGAGCAGGTATGATGATGGCACATCAAACGAACGAGCGTTTGAATGCAGAGCGGGCGGAAGAGCGATGAAGAACACAGTTTTCGGTATACTTGCCCATGTGGATGCAGGCAAGACAACCCTGTCAGAGCAGCTTCTGCTGGCGGGCGGAGCCATCCGGGAGGCGGGCCGGGTGGACAAGGGCACTTCGTACCTGGACAATTATGATATCGAACGTACGCGCGGAATTACTGTTTATTCGAAGCAGGCACAGCTGACGCTTTCCGGGTGGCCCTTCACCCTCCTGGATACTCCGGGGCACAGTGACTTTTCAGGAGAGGCGGAAAGGGTTCTTTCCGTGCTGGATGCGGCTATTCTCGTCGTTTCTTCGGGAACCGGCGTGAACGGGCACACGGTGCTTCTGAAGAAGCTGATCGACCGCTACAATATTCCGACTATTCTTTTTGTGAACAAGACGGATTTGCCGGGCTATGACCGGGAGGCCTTGCTGGCAGAAATCCGCAAAAAACTGGGCAGACAGTGTATTCCGGCGGAGGATATCGAAAGCGGCACAGCAGCAGAGGATGTGGCGGTCCTGGATGAGGGCCTGTTGGAGCAGTATCTGGAGACAGAGACCCTGCCGGAAGGGGCGGCGGAAGACCTATATAATCAGGCCCTGCTGGTTCCTGTGTACTTTGGGGCAGCTCTGAAGGGAGAGGGCGTAGAAGCTTTGATTCAGGGCCTGCTCAGGACAGAGCCTGGCCGGCAGGAGGCTGCTTCGGCTGAAAGAGGGGAGGAAGCATTAAAGAGGCTGATCAGTGGTGGAAATGTGGCCACAAATGCGGATGACGTCCCGTTTTCCGCCCGGGTATTCGGGATCAGCAATGCGGACCGGCGGCTCACGTACATGAAAGTCACCGGAGGCAGACTGAAAGTACGGGATGAAATCCCGACGGGGCGAGCCGATGCGGCGAGCCCCGGAGAAGGGGCGGAGCATGCGACGGAAAAAGTGACGGAGCTGCGCGTTTACTCCGGGGAAAAGTACAAATCCGTGCAGGAAGCCCTGCCCGGCGACGTCGTAGCGGTCTGTGGCCTGGAGCATACCTTTGCCGGGCAGGGGCTGGGGGCCGAAGCCGACGCGCTGAGGCCCCTCGTGGCGTCGGCCATGAAGGTTCGGGTCGTTCCGGGCGACGGGGTAGAGGACGGCGCCTTCCGCGCCGCGGTAGCGGCCCTTTCCGAGGAGGAGCCCGGCCTCTCGGCGACGACCGAGGCGGACGGGGCGGTTTACTTCCGTATCATGGGCCGTCTGCAGGAGGAGATATTGCAGGACCTCTTCCAGAGCCGCTTCGGAATGCCGGTTTCCTTCGGACCCGAGCGGGTAGTCTATGCGGAGACAGTCCGGGGGAAGGTGGAAGGAGCCGGGCATTATGAGCCTCTGCGCCACTATGCTGAAGTACATCTGACTGTGGAAGCGGGCTCTCCGGGCTCCGGGATTGTGATAGAAAGCGCCTGTCCGACAGACGTGCTGGAGAAGACTTACCAGCGGCAGGTCATTGATGCCCTGTACGGAGAGGCCCGGAATGGCGGCCTGGTGGGCGTTCTGACCGGAGCTCCGTTGACGGATATTGTCATTACCCTGGTTTCGGGCCGCAGTCATGTCAAGCATACGGAGCCCGGGGACTTCCGGGAGGCGGCTCTCCGGGCCTTGCGGCAGGCTCTGATGCGGGCTGAGAATGTCCTGCTGGAGCCCTGGCTTTCCTTTGAATTCCGCCTTCCGTCTGCCTTTGTCGGGCGGGCCCTGACGGATATCAGTGCTATGGGCGGGACCTCTTCCGGGCCGGATCTGTCTGCGGACGGGACCATGGCGGTCCTCACCGGAGAAGTCCCGGCTGCAGCGGTGGGGGACTATGCGGCGAATCTCCGGACCTACAGCGGAGGAGACGGCGAAGCTGCCTTCGAGCCCGCGGGCTACAAGCCGGCCTCCCGTGCCGCAGAGCTCATGGAACTTGCGAATTATGACCCGGACCGGGATACCGCTCACCCTTCCGGCTCCATCTTCTGCGTGCACGGGGCCGGAGACTTCGTTCCCTGGGACGAAGTGGCGGAGCATATGCATCTGCCGTATACATGCAAACATACATATACTTATAGCACGGACGCCTGGGTAAGGACTGACAACCAATGGATTCCTGCGTCAGTGTCGGAAGGAGCAGAAACACAGGATGATGGCAGCGGCTTTTCCTCCGGCGGCGGGCCGGAACGGGGAGCGGGCCGGGACCTGACTGCCATCATGAACGGTCTGGGCAAGAGCGCTAACCAGAAGGACAAGCCCCGCGGCAGAGACCGCGACCTGCAGAAAGTCCGCAAGCGCGAGGACGAACTGGCCCGCAAAAGGGCCCAGGAAGCGCGGCAAATGCAGAAGGCGGAGGCCCAGCGGCTGCGCGGGTTCGGTGTTGACCCTTCTGTTTCAAGCGCGTTGTCGTCTAACGCTGGCAAGGGCAGCGTTTCGACAGGCACGTCCGGGCAGTCTGCCAAGATCTCTGGCTTTGCAGGTGCTGCGGGCCGTTCGGACCTCCTCCTGGTGGACGGCTACAATATCATCTTCGCCTGGCCGGAGCTTAGGGACCTGGCAGCTAGCAATGTGGACGCAGCCCGGGGAACACTGAACGATCTGCTTTCCAACTATGCCGGATACACAGGGGCGGAGACCATCGTGGTCTATGACGCCTACCTGCTGGAGAATCACGCCACGGAAATCCTCAAATATCACAATATCCATGTGGTTTTCACAGCCACAGCCGAGACTGCGGACCAGTATATAGAGAAGACGGCCATAAAACGCCGCAAGGATTCCTCCATCACAGTCGCCACCTCCGACCGGGTCGAGCGGGTCATCGTCCTTTCGGCCGATGCCCGGGTCATGTCGGCGGAATCCTTCAAATCCGCGGTAGATGCGGTGAATGAGGAGATAAGGGGAAAAATCTGAATATTATTATTTCAGCGGAGCCTTTTCGGGCCCCGCTTTTTTCGGGTCTTTTACGGTTTGCGGACCGGAGAGGGGAGAGGAGGCGGGCTATATTAGTCATGAGATTTTTTGAAACTTTTTTTCAAGGGTGGTCGTCTAATCTGTGTAATGAGAAGGGCGGAGAGACCCGGCGGGGACCTGAAGAACCCTCGCCGCGGCCTGTTGCCGGAGCAGTTGACAGATGAATCAAGTAGATGAAGCCATCCTGAAAAATTATGAAAGCATGTATCGCCTGGCCTTCACGTACGTGAAGAACCGGGACGATGCCATGGACGTCGTGCAGGAAGCGTGCGTCAAGGCGATGGCCGGCGCTGCCACTATCCGCAAGGCTTCGAGCATCCGCTCTTTTCTCATGAGTGTCACAGTGAACTGTGCAATCGACTGTATCAGGAAAGGGAAAAAGACTGCCGATATCGACAGCGTTCCCGAAGACGGAAGGGAAGACGCCTACGAAGACACCGACCTTTCCCGGGCTCTTTCGGAGCTGGACGAGCGGGAGCACGCGATTATTGTCCTTAAGTATTTCGAGGATTACAAACTGCGCGAAATTGCCGACGCCCTCGGGCTCAATGAGAACACGGTGAAAACGACGATGTACCGGGCTTTGAAGAAACTGAAGGGAAAACTGGAGTCCTGATGCGGTCGAACATGCTGAAGGCACTCGCTCGGTCGACCGACCACCTTTCGGGCAGGGAAACCTGCCCATTCGGAAACAATGGCTGCCGGGTGGAAGCGGAAGCTTCGATTTCGGCAGCAGCAAAGGCCTTTGCTCACAAACATATGCAGCAAAAGGAGTCTTATATGGATATTGGAGAACTGAAGACAGAGTACCAGGCGATAGCGGTACCGATGGAGCTCAGGGGACGCCTGGAGTTCGTGATGAAGCAGGCGGAGAGCGGGGCTGATTCCCGGGTACGGGCCTGTGCTGAAGACCTTTCTGCAGATGGCGGAGAGGTGAAGATCCGGAGCTTCCGCCCGGCGCGGATTGCGAAGATTGCCGGCGTGGCGGCAGCCTTTGTCCTTGTCTTCACGGCGGTGCTGGCGAATGCGTCAGCGACCACCAGCTACGCAGTGAGCCGGATTCCGGTTCTGGGGCCCATTGCCCGGGTCATGACCTTCCGAAGCTTTGAAGACCAGACGAATGACATGTCCGCTTCCGTGGAAACGCCTGTGATTACGGACGGGCAGGGCAATACGGATGGCACAGCAGCGGACGCTAATGCCGAGATCAGGGCTTACACGGACAAGGTCGTTGAGGACTACAAGGCGTTGGTCGCAGAGACCTCCGGTCAGGCCAAGGCTTCGGTGGATGTAAGCAGCGAGACGGTTACGGATACGAATAAGCTGCTGATTCTCAAACTTTCGACCACAGAGACGGCGGCCGACTCGGGGACGTATGTGAAGACATATGCGATTGAGAAAGCGACCGGGGATATCCTGGGGCTTTCGGATATGTTCACCGCGGGAACCGATTATCAGGCCGTTCTGACTGCGGAGATTCAGAAGCAGATGAGGGAGAGGATGGCGGCGGATCCGGACAATTCCGTCTACTTCCTGGATTCAGACATGCCGGAGGATGATTTCACGAGTCTTGCGGCGGACCAGTCCTTCTACATCAATTCCGCGGGAAATCTGGTCATCGTCTTCGACGAGGGTCAGGTGGCACCCATGTACATGGGCGTGCAGGAATTCGAAATCCCGCAGGAGGTCATGGCAGGAGTGAGGAATCCGGAGTATTTCGAGTGATTATGGTGTGATATAGAAATAGCGAGAGGCGGCACGCATTGCGTGCCGCCTCTTTTCGACTCAATGGGGGACAGGTACCGTTGTTGATAACTCCTGTGAACCGCGCCGTTGCTGGCCCGGAGTGGTACCTGACCCCTTCAAAACCAGTACAGGCGCGGGAGAGAGGAATTGTCAGACGGAGTTCCTGACCCCAATTTTCAGAATCCGACAGGATGACTTTATACGAATCCATGGGCTCTTCTCAGTTCCATAATAGCAGATGTAGCTTCCTGGCATTTCCCCTCAGCAATTTCCTGTTCGGATCTATCCAAATCAGCAAGAATCTGGGCCTCAGACTTAGGAGTAAAGGGATTTGCAGGCCGTTCTGCAGAAAAGAGTGCCTGGGTATATGTAAAAACCTTTTTCTGCGCTTCTTCCGGCATAGTTTCAAGCATAGATACAGTTGCGTCAAGTGTGCTCATGAGACTGTACCTCCTTCAAAAATAATTATATGGACGTTTGTTTGGTCTGACAAGTAGATATTTTTTAGGTCTATGGGGGGACAGGTACCACTGTCGATAACTCCTGTGACCCGCATCCCTACTGACCTGGAGTGGTACCTGACCCCTTCAAAACCAGTACAGGCGCGGGAGAGAGAAATAGTCAGACGGAGTTCCTGACCCCAATTTTAAATACGGCTACGCCGTAGGGCGGGAGGGTCAGGCGGCCGCCTTCGGCGGCCGGGCCGAGCAGAGCCGTGCCGGATACATTTTCGACGGTCAGCGGCTCGGCTGTGCAGTTCAGGTAGAAGTCGTAGCGGACATTGTCGCTGTAGCGGGAGGTCTTTTCCAGGCCTTCCGGCAGGAGGGTGTGGTCGATCCCGGCGTTATCCAGCATTTCTTCATAGATGGGGCGGATATCGTCCTGGTCCACTCTTGCTGCGACGTACCAGGCGCAGCCTTTTCCGTACGCATTTCTTGTGATTGCAGGCGTTCCGGCCATGTAGTCGTTCTCGTAGATGGCAAGGACATCCGCCGTCACATCCCTTAGTAATTCTTCATAGTCATGTACAGCGACACTCTTTCCTGTGACCTTTGTCAGATCAAAGCAGGATATGGGCTCTGCAGAGGAGCTCCACTCAGGCTTCCCTGCATCCGTAGGTTTTAACGGCTGGTCGGAGAGGCGGAGGTTTACATTATCCTCAGGATACAGGGTGTCGATCTCCTCAGATTTCAGTCCGAACACCTCGGAAAGCCCCTGGCCCGGGAAGCCGCCGAGGTTGGCCAGGGTTGTCTTGTCGACATAGCCCATGCAGTAGGTCGCCAGGAACTGGCCGCCATTTTTCACGAAGTCCGCGATTTTGCGCCCGATTCCGTCGTGGAGGAGGTAAAGCATGGGGGCGCATATTATTCTGTAATGTGACCAATCGGCGTCAGAGCTTATGATGTTGGGGCAGACGCCCAGGCGCATGAATTCTTCGTAGATATTGGTGCAGGTTTCGTCAAAATTCTTTGTCTCGTTCGAGAGCATCTGGGCGTCGTCGAGGGCCCAGCGGTTGTCCCAGTCGTAGAGGATGGCGGCCTCGTTCTTCGCGACGCTGCCGGTCACTTCAGCGATGGCGGCAAGGTCGGCGCCGGTTTTCGCGACTTCCTTGAAAATCCGCGTGTCGTCGGTCCCGATGTGGTCGATGACGGCCCCGTGCCACTGTTCCGAAGCCCCGCGGCTTTTCCGCAGCTGGAAGTACTGGACCGTGTCGCTTCCGTCGGCGACGGCCTGCATGGAGATCAGCTCGTGGACGCCGGGTCGACGGTATTTGTTGTAAGGCTTCCAGTTCACGAGGCCGGGCGCCGACTCCATCATCATGAAGGGGCGGTCGGGCTTCATCGAGCGGAACATCGAATGCATGAAGCTGCGCTCGATCATGGTCCGGCTGTCGGAAACCTCCGTCCGGTGCATTTCAGGATAATTGTCCCACGAAATATAGTCGACGAATTCCTTCATGTAATTGTAGTCGTAGTCGTAGAAGAGCTCCATGAAGTTCGTCGTTACGGGCACGTCGGGCTTTACCGCGTGCAGCGTGTCGATTTCGAAGCGCATGAAGTCCGTGGCGAGAAAGGTCTCAAAGCGGCGCCAGTCCACGTTCATGCCGAGCAGGGCCGTCTCCCCGTTGGCGTAGGGCGGCTCAATCTGCGAAAAATCGTTGAAGCGGTGGGACCAGAAGCCGGTCCACCAGGCCTTGTTCAATTCTTCGATATCATCATGATAGCGCCCGCGCAGCCATTCCTGCCAGGCATATTTGCAATGCTCGCAGTAGCAGTAGCCCCCCAGCTCGTTGCTGATGTGCCACATCAGAAGCCCCGGATGGTCGGCGAAGCGCTCAGCCAGGGCCGTGTCGATTGCTCGCACCCGGTCGCGGAAGGCGGGCGACGACATGCAGTGATTGTGCCGCAGTCCGTGGTGGTTCCGGACCCCGCGCTCGTCGCAGCGCATGGCCTCGGGGTATTTCTCGTCCAGCCACGCAGGCCGCGCCCCGGTGGGTGTCGCGAGAATAATGTAAATTCCGTTCTGATACAGCCTGTCCATGATTTGGGCCAGCCAGTCCAGCTGGAAATCGTCTTCCGTAGGCTCTTCCGCCGCCCAGGCAAATACGCCGAGTGTCACGCAGTTGATTCCTGCTTCCTTGAAGTATTCGATGTCCTTTTCGAGTATGTCCGGCCTGTCCAGCCACTGGTCCGGATTGTAGTCGCCGCCGTGCACTAAGCCGGGGAGTTGGGGGAAGATTTTCATAGGTAGGGGTCTCCTTCTTTGATTTTTTTTGATTATAGCATATCTGAATGGGGGTCAGGTACCACTGTTGATAACTCCTGTGAGCCGCGTCCCTGCTGGGTCGGAGTGGTACCTGACCCCCTCAATGTGCGGCGAGGAACAGGGGGCCTGTCTCCCATGTGCCGACAAAGCGTCGACAACCGACCGTCGGTCAGTACACCGGGTTGGCCCCCTTTTAGCCCGCCCCATGCGTCGACAACCGACCGCCGGTCAGTACACTGGGTTGGAGTGCTGCCCCTTTTAGTCCGCCCCCTGCGTCGATAACCGACCGCCGGTCAGTACACCGGGGACAGGCACCAAGTGCCTCTCAACAGCCGAGCCAAATCACCGGGCGCCGGTCAGCACAAGGGAGCCAGTCCCCGTGTACTTCTGTGCTACAATCAATTCAACCCACAGGCGAAATAGATGTTCCGCAAATCCGCACAAAACAACGCTTATGCGCGATTTCAAGGAATGTACTTCGCCTAAAAGTAGAACCCGTTTTCCTACCAAAGGAGGCCAAACCGTGATAAATAATAGTGCGTATGAATTTCGACAGAGAGTTGAAACGAGCGGGGATCGTTCGGATTGGAGACGAAACGTGCCGGAGGAAGCGGTAAAAACTGAACTTCATTCCATCGACGGCACGGCGAGCCCGAAGGGCGAGCTACATTCCATCAACGGCGCCAAAAACCCGAATGGGGGGGTGTTCATTGACCTTACCACTCTCGGGGCAAACGTCAAGCGCCTCCGCGAACTCAATTCCATGAAACAGGCCTGGCTGGCCCACCGGCTGGGTGTCTCTGTTCAATATCTGTCTGCAATCGAAAACGGCAAGCGAAAGCCTTCGCTCGACATGCTGGTCCTGATGGCCGGGGAGCTGGGGGCGACGACCGATGAGCTTCTGGGCATCGGGCCGGTTTCTTCCAATATAGAGACGAGGAGCCTGACGAAAAAAGTCGGCGACCTCTTCAAGGATTCCACACCTGCGGAAATCGACTTCTGCATCAAAGTAATGCGGGCTGCGAAGGAGTACCTTCGAGCCGAGCGGAATCTCTTACATTAGTAATAATCCAATATTTCGGTATTTCATAAAAACAGGATAGGGCAGGAAAACAGGCACAGCATTTTCGCATGACTAATGCAGGGCACCCCGCGCGGACGGAGCTTCCATTTGGAGGATAAGCCCCGCTCGTGCATTTCTTCAGTTTCCAGCCAAGGACCGGGCCGTCCCTTCCTGTTAACAAAATACTGCGGGCGTATCTTCAGCGCCCGCAGCGGGCCGGTCTTTGGTCGGGAACTGTTGACGCCAAAAGCACACTGTCAGAAGGAGCGCCGGGGCTGGCGCAATCCGCGCCGTATCCAGGCGGACAGGAGCTTTCAGGGCACGCTGGAGAAGGAAATGATGAGGCGTGCGGCGGATCAGAACCCGATGCCCAGGAAGGAGGCTTTGAAGAGAAGAATGTAAGAATCCGGCTATCGGCCTCGCACGAGGCTCGGCCGAAAAATCATGTCACATGAGAACCAAAACAAAGACAATTATTGTTTTACGAAAGGAAAAAGAAGAGATGAAGAATACTTTTCTTAAGAAGGCCGGCGCTGTTGCACTTGCTGCAGTCATGGCTGTAACCTTCGCTCCTGTCGCTAGCCTGAATGTTTTCGCTGCAAATACAGGTATTCAAACACTTGACAATGTAGCAAACACTATTACGACTACTGCTATCATCGAAGATAACGGTTCTTATGTCGTAAGTGCAGGTGGAATCGGAGCAGGGAAAACGGTTACTGTAAGTCCTTCTGCTACGGACGTTAAGATTGATGTTCGCGGTGAAGATAATATAAAGATCATTATTGAGGGTAATAAGACTGCAAATGTTACAGTAGCAAGCAGCACCTATCATACGGACGGAAACGCTAAGCTTCCTCATATCCCTGAAGTTACAGTGCAAGGTGTTACGAGCGCATCTTCACTTGCATTTGAGGGCAACCTCGTTGTGTCCGGCGATGCTATTGAGGTTCAGGATTATCTTGGAACGAACCCTGCGGTAGACGAGGATGCTGCGAAGCCTTATCGTGTAACAATCGGCGATGTGGCAATCGGCACTGCTGCTGCGACTGGCACAAACGATCTCTATGCTGTCAACGGTGCTGTTAATGTTAAAGGACTTAAAAAAGGCCGTCAGGCTATCCTGAGCTCGACTGCGAACGTTGGAACGACACTTGACGCTACAGCAGCTGATGATACTTCTCTTACAAAAGTTGTAACGAAGTATGATTATAGATTCTATTCTAAGAGTCTTTCAAGCTACGGAACAAGCTCCTACACAGACGTAAGGTTCGCTGCTGGTTCCGGGTATTGGAAAAATGCTCTGGACGGTCAGACTCTTCCTGACAAAAAGTATGAAGGCACGGCTATCTCAGGTGCAAGCATCAATACAAAGTATCTGAGCAGCAATGCAACCAAGATCGGCCTTGATATCGTCAAGATTACTTATGATCGTGCCATCACCCTTACACAGGCTGATAAAGATAAGTGGGTAAAGAGCAGTATTAAGCTTCCTTACACTGATGGACAGGGAGAGAAAGAATACAAGAGTGGAACTACCTCGTTCCATGATGCAGGCATCACATACTTCACAACTGATCCTACCGCATATGTTTCGGATGAGACCGGTGTAGCAGTGATCGATGGCAGCAAATATGTCATCAGTGCACCTGATGAGAAGACGGATGCACTGGATGATGACGGCGTAGGCGATGAGCTTTACAACGTATCCTCCTTCGCAGGAAAGAGTCTTGCTGTTCTTCGCGGCACATCTAAGGACCGTACTGCAGTGAACGCTTGGAACCTTCTTCAGACCAAGGAAGGCGTAAAGGTTACCGCACCTACGTCTTCTTCCATCGCTCTTGGCCATACGACTACGATCGGTACAAAGAGCAACGATACTTCCAATAAGGGTATCGTATTTGGCGCAAACCATGTAGAAGGTGCCGCTCAGGTTGTATTCGGTTCCGCTGAAGATGCTGACGATAATACAACTGTAACGACCGCACTTGAGGTACCTCAGGTAGCTGATGGCGTTTACGCTATTGTAAATAACGGCTATACGGACACCAAGGTAACTCTTGGCACAGGCGTTACTTACTTCTATCATCAGAAGGCAGCACAGATCAGCAGCGAGCACTGCGATTATGTATTCGGTTCCGTAAAGGACGCTACGAATGCACTGAACGCTGTCCTGATCGGCAAGAACCTTAATACAACGAACTACTTCACACAGGCTAAGCCCGGTGAGAACGTATTCGTTGCAAAGGACATCAAGACCACTGTAGCAGGCGTTAAGGCCAAGGTTAACGTTCTTGGTGAGATCTCTGCAGACGGCGCTAAGCAGGCAGACGGATCCTACACCTGGATCATCAACCAGGGCTATGGTTCTGACGCAGTTCCTGCATACCGTATGTACAGAAAGACCGGCGAGCATGTATACACCATCAGCGCAGAAGAACGTGATATGCTCGTAAACGCTGGCTGGATCAACGAGGGTGTTGCCTTCAAGGTCAACTCCGTAGTTTCCAAGAAGGGCACTCCCATCTATCGTGTATACAACAAGAACAACGGCGGCATGCACTTCTACACTGCATCTGCAGCTGAGAGAGACATGCTTCTCAACAATGGCTGGACCGAGGGCGCAATAGTATTCTACGGCGCTGACAAGGCTACAGGCGCTCCTGTATACCGTACATACAACACAGGCTCCAACAATGGTGAGCACAACTACACCACAAACATTGCAGAGTCTGACATGAATGTAAAGGCCGGCTGGAGAGTTGCATTCTACGTATTCAAGTAATTCAACCATGTGACACATAGGACCCCCGGCGTTGGTTCCGCCCCGGGCCCGACATAAAAACACATTCAAAGCATGTGGGCGTTGGCGCGTCTTGCATCTCTCGATATAAGGAGATGCAAGGCGCGCTTTATTTTGGAATGCGGGGCGCGCCTTTTTGCAATTTTCCCCGTCTTTCCGAAAGGAAGGGCGGGGATTTTTTAATTCCTAAAGGGGGTCAGGTACCACTTCCGAAAACCGCTGCTAGGCGCATGCCTGTTGCCTTGGAGGGGACAGGTACCAGGAAAGCCGCGCGGCTGGCGGGCTGGATGACTGTTTATGTGGAGGGGGTCAGGTACCGCTGCCGTAAATCGCTGCCAGGCGCATGCCTATTGTCTTTGAGGGGGACAGGTACCGGGAAAGTCGCGCGGCTGGCGGGCTGGAGGCCTGTTTATGTGGAGGGGGTCAGGTACCGCTGTTGATAACTCCTGCCGGCCGCACCGGTACTGACTCAGAGGGGGACAGTCCCTCTCTCAGTCAGCAGCAGCGCGGGTGAGAGAGAATTTGCGCGGTGGTTCCTGACCCTCCCTATACGGGTCATGTATTTTGGCGGAGAATCTTGAATCGTGGCCATATACGATATATAATTTAGCCACAAAGGAGGCGCGCTATGCAGATAGTACCGATGAGAGATTTGAAAAATACTGTTGAAATTGAAAAAAAATGTGCGGAAGGTCCTGTATTTGTTACCAAGAACGGTTATGGCCGATTGGTTGTCATGGATTTGGATTATTTTGAGAAGCGCTTTTCACAGGCGGAGGAAGCTGAATTTCTTAATCGGGGAATCAGGGAGTATCAGGAAGGCAAGACAGTTGATGGAAAATCAGCAATGAAAGCAATCAGGGAAAAATATGGAATCTGATTATTCTTATGAATTGACCCTTGTGGCAACTCTGGATTATGAAGATATTATGTCCTACATTACGGATGAATTGTGCAATCCCATTGCGGCTGCTGATTTGGCAGATGATATGGAGGAGAAATTGGATGAACTTTGCACAACTCCATATATGGGCGCTCTTGTGGGAAACCCGGCTCTTTTAAGGCAGGATATCCGCTTCATTACTGTGAAGCACTATATTATCTATTATATTCCGAATGCGAATAGACAGAAGATTGTGGTTATTCGTATCGGACATTTTTTACAGGATCAAGAAAAACTTTTGGAGAGATATTAATAAGGAAGCAGTGCTTATGAGATTAGCATATCCCGCGATATTTACGCCGTTTTCTGACGGGCAGGAGGGCTATGTGGTTGAATTTCCGGACCTTCCCGGCTGCGTAACAGAAGGCTTCAGCATGGCTGAGGCCTTATTCATGGCTGAGGATGCGGCCAGCGGATGGATCCTCGGGGAACTGGAGGAGAAAAATCAGATACCGGCGGCATCTGACATTAGAGAATTGAAAAGCCCGAAGGAGGGCTTTCTTAGTATGGTGTTGCTGAATATCGATGCAAATTCAAAAGCATTACCGAAAACTCTTGCTGAATATCTGGCTGCCAAGCACTGGAACGGGACAACTCAGGAGGACAGAGAGATTGACTTTGGACGCCCGTTAAAGTAGAGGGGGTCAAAGTAGAGGGAGTCAGGAACCACTGCTGTAAACCGCTACCAGGCGCATGCCTGTTAGCTTGGAGGGGGACAGGAACCAGAGAAGCCGCATGGGTGGTGGGCTAGAGGACTGTTTATGTGGAGGGGGTCAGGTACCACTGTTGATAACTCCTGCCGTCCGCACCGGTAGTGGCTGAGAGGGGGACAGTCCCTCTCTCAGTCAGCAGCAGCGCGGGTGAGAGCGATTTTGAGCAGTGGTTCCTGACCCTTTAAAGGATGCCCCTCTTTTTCATAGATTGTTCTTCGGTGTATTTTCTTCCTTTCCTCTACACTTTCCCCGGGCGGGTGCCGATATAGAGATTAGATAAGCAGGCCTGTTTGCATGCGCAGGCAGATATGGCGCGACTGCGGGCTGGAAGGCCGGGACGGCGCTCTTACAGGGATGGTTTACATTATTTTCAAGGAGGAAAAACATCATGTCTCTCGGAATCAACAGTTCAACGCTGGTCGGTGCGCTGGGAAACCAGGCGGCGAACGGCATCTACAGGAAATCCACGAAGGGAACCGAAAAGAGCGATAGTGCGTCTAAGGCCGACAGCAGTTCGAAGTCGGACAGCGCGGCGAAGACGGACGATGCGAAATCTTCCAAGCTCGACCGCTATGTCAGCAGCGCTGAGGACAAGACGAAGACCCTCGGCATTTCCCAGACCAATGAAAGCAAGCTTTCGAGCAAGGCCCAGGATCTTTTGAAGAAGTTGCGCGAGAAATATAAGGACTTCGACCTTTATGTCGGCAATACGAATGAAGAGCAGGAAAAACTCTCGAACGTCGGCAGCAAGGACATTTCCGTGATTTTTTCCGCCGACGAGCTCGAGAAGATGGCGGCGGACGACAAGTACGCCAATGAGATCACGGACAAGATTGACTCCGCGGTCGACCAGATGAAGAAGGTCTCCGAGAAGTACAGCTTCGACAACAAGCCGGACAGCGAGCACGGGCAGATTACGAAGATTGGTATCACGATTGGCAGCGACGGCACGGTTCAGATGTTTGCGGACCTGCAGAAGGCAAGCCTCAAGCAGTCGGAGCGCATTAAGGCACAGCAGGCCGAGAAACGGGCGGATGCGAAGAAGGCCGCGAAGGAAGATGCCAAGGCGGAGAAGACCGACGGCAGCGTCAAGGACAAGAAGACCGGGAAGACGGTTTCTGATGAGGATAATGTAAGCGCGGACTATCCCGAGAAGGCATATGATCCGGCCACAGTCAAGTTCACTACAGTTAAGGCCGGCAATATCGATGATCTGGTCAAAGCCATAGAGAACGTCAACTGGGATGACATTTCGCCGGCTCTGGCGGGTGACCGGGTCGACTTCACGGCGTGAGGAAACTGCATATAGACAGAAAAAGGGGTGGACACGCGCTGCGTGTCCACCCCTTTTCGTATGTAGAGCCTAAGTAGGGGGGTCAGGAACTCGAAGAACCGCACGGGCGCTGGGCTAGAGGCCTGTATATTTGAAGGGGGTCAGGAACCAGCGCGAAAAATCGCTGTCAAACACGTGGTTATTTGCCTGGAGGGGGTCAGGTACCAGAAAAGTCGCGTAGCTGTTGGGCTGGAAGGCTGTTTATTTGCCGGGGGACAGGTACCGCTGTTGATAACTCCTGCGGCCCGCGTCGGCACTGGCCCAGATGGTACCTGACCCCATCAAAAGCATGCAGCTACTGAGCGGGAGGGCGGTCAACGTAGTGGTTCCTGACCCCCATAGATGTGCAGGAAGCCAAGCATGACGATGTTCATGCCTGTCGCAATCAGGTACCAGCGGGCGAAGTCAATGGGGAGACCGAAGATGGCCAGGGCATTTTCTATTGCGCATGAAGCGCGGAAGGCAAGCAAGCGGTTGCCCCGGTTCTTCAGGAGGGCGGCGAAAATATAGCACCCGTAGGCGAAGAGGGCGGCACCGAGGAGGACTGCGCTGGTTTCCTTCAGACTTGAGGCGGACCAGGAGAGGAAGGGGACAATCGCGGCCGCGGTGCAGTCGGCGGCAATCAAGACGGCCCGGTTTTCCTTCGGGAGATCCCGGTGGGCGTTGTGGAAGGCGCGGGAAATCATCAGAATGAAGGCCATGAGGGAGATGCCTGCCCCGACTACCATGAAGGCGATGTCTGTGAGGACCAGAATCAGGAAACCGATGATAATCATGCCGATTCCCGTAATCATGGCCGTCATGCGGCCGTAGTCCTCGGAATCCTTGTCTGTGAAGGCCCGGATGAAGGAACTGAAGAGGTTTTTTACCGTCGACCAGATGGTGCGCCGGCGGGCAATCTTGAAGAGAATCCGTTCCCAGCCGTCGAAAGACGTGGCACCGGCCAGCGTAGTCGTGTCTTCCTCCTGCATGGCGTCAAAAATATTATTAATGAAATCAACCCGGTGGTCCATGTCCTCCCCGTTGATCCAGGTGCGAAAGCCTGCATTGATGCGGGCTGCGTCCCGGTCGATCGCGTCGGTGTAGACGGGGCGGGCATCGGCGGCCAGCTGCCAGGTGAAAATGTTGTGCTGGTAGCTGCCATTGCCGGTGGATTTTACGATTCGAAAGGGGATGCCGTCGGGGAAGAGCATGCCGACAATCGAATATTCGGGAACAATTTTCACGACCAGGGGGCGGACACGCTCGATCCGGCTGTCCGGCGTCCAATCGCGGCAGAGGCCGGGGCCGTCGTTTGAGTAGACCGTCGTGATGCGCTCGAAAGTTTCTTCATTACAATAGGCTCCAGCGTAGACTGCGAGATTTCCTCCCTTTGAATGGCCGCCGACATAGCAGGGGCGGCGGCGCCGGACGCCTTTAATTGCGTGCTCCAGCCACTTCACTGCGGAGCGCTGGGCGGCAGTTTCCCCGCAGGCCAGGAGGAAGTCCTCTTTCCAGCCGATCACAGAAGCGTCGGTTCCCCGGAAGGCGAAGTAGGCGGCCCCGTCGCTCATGGTATAGCGGAAGGCCGCAAACTGGCACTCCCGTTCGGTATCCATGATTTCCGTGTAGTCTGAGACTAATGTATCGCCAAATCGCTTGCTGGCGGCCATCAGCTGCATGAAGACGACCGGAAAGGTCACAAGGCCGCGGGTTTCGACCGCCGAAAGGTCCAGGGCGCCCACCATGTCATGTATTGTCATGCTGCTGCCGCCGGAAATCCGGTCCCCTACCGGCGAGATGTCGAAGTAGGAGAGGGCAGACAGGCAGAAATTGTCGGCGATTCCGAAGGGCTGCTCGGCGAAGGTCTTGTCGCTGAAGTCGCTGAGGTAGGATAGGATGTCGGACATGGGGTGCTCCTTGCTATATGGGGGTCAGGAACTACAGCAAAAAATGGCTGTCAGGCGTGTACCTGCCGGCCTGGAGGGGGTCAGGTACCACAAAAGCCGCGCAGGTATTGGCGCAGATGGCTGTTTATGTAGTGGGGGACAGGTACCACTGTTGATAACTCCTGCGAGCCGCGCCGGTGCTGGCTCAGATGGGGTCAGACCCCCTCAAAAGGCTGCAGCGACTGGGCGGGAGGGTGGTCAGAGTGGCGGTTCCTGACCCCCATAATTATAGCAGATGGGCCTTCCAAAAAATGATAAAAGATGATAAAATCAATTTCAAATGATAAAGAATAATAAAAAACCGTGGAAATGATAAAAAATGATAAAAGATAATAAAAGAGCTTGAAAATGATAAAGAATGATAAAAATATCTATAATGACACCCAGAATCCGTTTTCTCTGGCCTTCGGCCGGGAACCTTTTGAGGTCGTTTCCCGGACTGCCCAGACACAAAAGGTAATCGATGCTTTTGAAAGAGGAGATGGCGGCAGTCAGGCCTATATTATCACTGGTCTCCGGGGGGCCGGGAAGACCGTCCTTCTGACGGAAATTTCCAGGCGCTTTGACGCTATGGATGATTGGCAGACCGTCGACTTGAATCCGAATAGGGAAATGCTGTCGACATTGATTTCCAAACTCAGCTCGACATCATCGCTGAAGGAGGTGTTTTCAAGTCTCAAGGTTTCCATTAATATTCCTGGTGTAAGCATTTCGTTCGGAGGAAAGGATACAATTACAGATCCGGAGATGGCGCTTGAAAAAATGCTCACTGCCATGAAAAAGAAGGGCAAGCGGCTGCTCGTGACGATTGATGAGGTTGACAACCGCCCTGAAATCCGTGCATTTGCCACCACATTCCAGATGATGATCCGGAAAGACCTGCCCATGTATCTTCTCATGACGGGGTTATATGAGAATGTCTCCGACCTGCAAAACGATAGCAATATGACCTTTCTCCTGCGGGCGCCGAAGCTTCCCCTGACTGCCCTGAGCCGGATTGGCATTATCTCTGCCTACAAGCGCTCCTGCGATGTGCCGGAAGAGACGGCAAAAGAGATGGCCGACCTCACGAAGGGCTATGCATTTGCATTTCAGCTGCTCGGTTATCTCTATTGGAACGGCAAATATAAGGATAATTCAACGGATATCGGGCGGCTGCTGCCGGAATACGACCAGCAGCTGGAGGAGTTTGTTTACGCAAAAATCTGGTCCACGATGTCCGCGGGCGACCAGGAATGGATGCGGGCCATTACGGCAAAGGACCGCTACAGGGTTTCTGACCTGCTGGCTGATTGTGGCGCCGACAACAGCCGGTATTCCGTCTACCGCAGGCGGTTGGCCGACAAGGGCCTCATCGACGTTTCTGAGCGGGGGTACGTGAGCGCCACCCTGCCCCGCTTCGGTGAATTCATTCGAAACAGGGAGTGATTTATATTATTATGGAGAATGAGAATAATGTAAACCGCCGCGCCATGTTGGCTGGTATCGGAAGGGCGGAGTGATTATGGAAAACGAGAATAATGTAAACCGCCGCGCCATCCTTGTGGGCGGCAGGAAGGACGGGATGGACGAGGATGCCTTCATCACGGGGATGGACGAGCTCGCAGGGCTTTGCCGCTCGCTCGATATCGAGCCCGTCGGGGAGCTGGTCCAGAATATTATTAAGGAAGATTCTGCCACCTATATCGGTTCCGGCAAGGTGGAGGAACTGGCGGCGGAGGTCGCCGAAAAGGGGGCCGACATCGTCGTATTCAACAATACCCTGTCTCCGGCCCAGCTCACAAACCTCGCAGACGCCGTCGACACTGAAGTGCTGGACCGGACCGGGCTCATCCTGAACATCTTCACGGAAAGGGCGCGCTCGCGCGAGGCTCGCTTGCAGACCGACTACGCCCACCTCAAGTACATGCTGCCTCGGCTGGTCGGCCTCAGAAGGAACCTTGGCCGCCAGGGCGGAACGGGCGGGTCGCTCTCAAATAAGGGCTCCGGAGAGAAGGCCATCGAGCTGGACCGGCGGAAGATTGAGAAGGAAATGGCCTCCCTCCGTCGCGAACTGGAGGACGTAGAGCGGATCCGAAGCGAACAAAGGAAGAAGCGCTCGGCATCAAGCCTCGCGCTTGTGTCGCTCGTCGGCTATACGAACGCGGGGAAGTCTTCTTTGATGAACCGCCTCCTCGCGGATTACGGGACGGCCGATGAGAAAAATGTATACACGGCCGACATGCTTTTCGCAACCTTGGACACCTCTGTCCGGCGGATCGAGCCCGAGGGGCGGCGGCCATTTCTTCTGTCCGACACTGTAGGCTTCATCAGCGACCTGCCGACGGACCTCGTGCAGGCCTTCCGGTCGACCCTGGAAGAGGCTTTGTATGCCGATCTTCTGGTCGAGGTTATAGACTGCTCGGATCCCAATTACAAGATGCATATGGACGTGACCGCCCAAACCCTGAAGGACCTGGGAGCCGGGGAGATCCCCATTATTTATGTGATGAACAAGGCGGACAAAGTCAGCGGGGACTACCCCCGGAAGGTCGGTGACCGGATTTACGTTTCTGTGCAGGAAAATCTCGGCATGGACCTGCTATTAGATGAGATCGAGAGTGTCCTCTCCGTCGGCAGCACGGTCGAGAAATTCCGCATTCCTTACAGCGACTCAGGCGTGGAAGGCGTTCTCCGGAGCGAGGCCATTGTGCAGGAATGCCGTTACGAAGCGGATGCCATCATGATTACGGCCGAAGTCAAGCCGGAAACTGCCGGCCGCCTGCGGAAATATATAATTGGGGGTCAGGAACCACTACATTGACCGCCCTTCCGCCCAGTGTTTGCGCCGCTTAAAGGGGGACTGTCCCTCTCTGGGCCAGCACCAGAGCGGCTCGCAGGAGTTATCAACAGCGGTACCTGTCCCCCATTACATAAACAGTCTTTTGCTCCAACAGCAGAGCGGGTTTTGCGGTACCTGACCCTATCTGGGCCACTGTTGGAGCGGGTGGCAGGAGTTATCAACCATAGTACCTGTCCCCTACTACATAAACAGTCATCTGCGCCAACATTTGTGCGGTTTTCACGGTACCTGTCCCCTTTTTATGCCCTTTTTATGGGAGGAGTCATAATGAACACACACGAGAATAATATAACCCTCATAGGAATGCCCGGTGTGGGCAAAAGCACGGTCGGCGTAGTTCTGGCAAAAGCCTGCGGCATGGCTTTCGTAGATACGGATCTTGTGATTCAGGAGGAGACGGGTCTCTTACTGCAGGAGATTATTGACCAAAAGGGCTTGGACGCTTTTGCGGAAATCGAAGAGGACGTCCTGAGTCGCCTGGACGTGCATGGGTCGGTCATCGCGACCGGAGGGAGCGCGGTCTATTCCGACAAGGCCATGAAGCATCTCGGCTCTACCGGTCCCATCGTCTACCTCAGGGCCTCCTGTGAGGAAATCATTTCCCGTATTAACAATCTGGATAGCCGGGGCATCGCCCTGAAGCCCGGCTACACCCTGGAAACTCTCTACGCCGAGCGAGTTCCCCTCTATGAGAAGTACGCAGACATCACGGTAGACAGCTTTAGCGTTGCCGCCACGGTCGCCACGATCCGCGAGGGGGTCAGGAACCTTAATCGGTAACTTCTGCCAGCCGCGCAGGTGCTAGCCCAAAGGGGGACAGGAACCCTGAAAGCCGCACTGGCTTTAGGCTGGCGGACAGTTTATGTAAAAGTGGACAGGTACCATCGTTGATAACCTCTGGCGGCCGCGCCGGCGCTGGCTGAGAGGGGGACAGGAACCCTGAAAGCTGCACAGGCGTTGGAGCAAAGGACAGTTTATGTAGAGGGGGTCAGGTACCGCTGTCGATAACTCATGTAGCCCGCATCGGCGCTGGATTTGCCGGTACCTGTCCCCATCAAAGCCCCGTGGTTGCTGAGCGGGAGGGCAGTTGAAGTAGCGGTACCTGACCCCGAAAATGGGAGCCCCTGAGAGGCCGGTAATTGGCTGAAGTGGTGGTTCCTGACCCCCTATATAACCCCCTATATAAGAAAGGATATTATGAAACGAAATGACGTTGCAATGCCGGCTCCGCTGGTAGGAGATGCTTTTTACATTTATCTTTGTAGTTCGTGGAAAGGCCCAAAAAAGGAAAAGGATGCCTTTATGGGAGAGCTGCAGAAACTCCTGAATGGGCCTGCGGTACCACCTTTACAGGATCTGCTGACATTTTTCGGGAAGCATTACAAGATTCTCGGCAGTCCCTTGGACCGGGCGGAGGCTGCCGTTAACCTGCTTCCATTGCGTCTTTACGCGCTGGCGGGGCTTTCCGATTTATATGCAGAACTAACCGATGAGCGCTTGAAGGAACTGGAGAAGCGATGGGAAAAGTCGTATCAGGCCGTCTGCAAGGCGCATAATGGGCATCCCTCTGGTGTTCAGGAGCTGGCGGGCCTGTCGGATGAAGAACAGGAAGCCTTCGCGTCGCTTTGGCAGGGGGATACCCTTCGGGGGAAAAAGGAGCGTAATGAGGTCTTTTCTTCCTTTGCGGCCTGCTATCCTGACCTGGAAGAACTGTACTTCAACTGCTTGTTTGAGCGGGAAGAGCTTTCCATTTCCGATGATAATGTGCGTATGGCCTTTGACCGCCTGAAGAAATACAAGCGGGAACCGGGGCTGCTTTCTATCCGCCTGGATTTTGCTATTGAGAAAAAGGACGAGAAGGAGGCGGCGGATACTGCATTATTATTCTATGAAGTGTTTTTGCGCCACCACTACGCAGGTGCCTGGGAAGATACCGCGGACGCGCTGAGCCGCTATCTGCAATTGATTGACAGCCGGAAGGCACAGAAGCAGTACGGACTCAGGGAATATCTGCAGCACGCGAAAAAGGTCTTTGCAAACCTTCCGGCGACTGCCGGCATTATGCTTGTCGGGTTGGTTCACGGTCGGCCGAAGATGAAGTGGACGGATGGGCGGATCAATGACATGTATCATCTGCTGATTCGCGGCCTTACTCTGCCGGACGGGGCAAGAGCGCTTTCCCAGGACCGGTGGATTGAAGAAGTGTATTTCTGGTGCGATGAGCTTGTGGCGACGCATACGCCCCTGCAGGGAAGAATGCTGCAGGCTTGCCTTTCCAACCTCCTCCTGTTTGCTTCCCTCAGGCTGGAGGATGAAGAAGCCCGGAAGAAATTCCGTTTCCTGCTTTCATTTGTGCAGGAATACGATTTCTTTCATGATGATAATAATGAAAAATCCCTCTACAACCAGCTGGAAGAAAATTATGAGATCGCCCGGATCGAGTCGGACAGCCGCTTTTCGCCGGCCTTCCGGAAGGCCGTCCTCACCATGCATGACGACGGGGAGGCCATGGGAGTTATATATAAAGAGACAATCAGCGAACCTGAAAAAGGGCGGGTCTTGAAGAATGAGTATCCCCATATTGATTTTGCACTGCAGGATTTCCTCGCGGAAGCGGCGGCAACGCTGCGTGAGGCGGCTGGGGATATAGCGGATGAGTCAGATGACGAGATTCTCTACCCCTTCGGCAAGCCCTATGTGCGGGAAAAGAAGAAGATCGGCCGCAACGCTCCCTGCCCCTGCGGCAGCGGCAAGAAATTCAAGAACTGCTGCATGGGCAAGGGCATCTACGATTGAAAAGGGGGGTCAGGTACCCTGAAAGCCGCACTGGCGTTAGGTCAGCGGACAGTTTATGTAGAAGGGGACAGGTACCCCTGTTGATAACTCCTGCAGGCCGTGCCAGCACTGACTCAGATGGTACCTGACCCCATCAAAGGATTGCTGGCGGTGGGCTGGCGGACAGTTTATGTAGAAGGGGACAGGTACCACTGTTTATAACCCACGTCACCCGCACCAGCACTGGCTTAGAGTGTACCAGTCCCCCTCAACCGCCCGCGGCTGCTGAGCGAGAGGGCAGTAGAAGTGATGGTACCTGACCCCCGGAGAGACTACCCCCTGAAAGGTCGGCGGATGGCTGTTTTGACGGTTCCTGTCCCCCATAGAGGCCCTCTCCAGAAGGGCTGGCGGGCCGTTGTTTTTGCGGTTCCTGACCCCCGGGAAGGCCCCCGGCCAGGGGCTCCATCTTTGCCATTTCGCGAAGAATTTCCTCGTCGATGACAGTCGGAATTATAGGGCCCTCCACAAATTCCCGGTACTTGCGCTCCGGGTGGGAGCTTCCGAACAGGCTCAAAATCAGATCTGACGAGGCGAGAATATTATTCTCATACTCAATATATCCGCGATAGCTCGAGTATTGGTAGGCGGCGGGGTTCTGCACCATGCCGGCGCTGACCGGGTTCAGGTGGATGTAGCGCGACGCCGTCAGCAGGTAGCTTTCGTCCGTAATCATGTAGGACAGGTAGCGCGACTCGAACAGGTGCCCGGTCGCCGTCTTTGCCCGGTTGAAATAGATGGCATAATTCATCTGCAGAAATTTCATGCACTGCCAAACCGGCGTCTCGGCCGTCCGAAGCAGCAGATGATAATGATTGCTCATGAGGCAGTACGCGAGCACCTCGCAGTCATAGCGAATCGTCATTTCCATCATCAGCCGCAGAAATTTCTGATAATCGAACCGCGTCAGAAACAGCGTCGACCGGTGCACGCCCCGGTTCATGATGTGCAGAACGGCGCCTCTTTCCCATTCTCTTCTTGTTCTCCCCATGGTGTCCTCCTTTTTTGCGCGTGTACATTGCCGGAAGCGGAGTCTGTGAGACGTTACATGAATAATGTAAACACAGAAATGAGCGTACGGAAGTTTAGCCTTCACAAGAATAATGCAAAAGAAACGGAAACTCCGCCTGGGGCAAGTACACTAAACAATAATAACAACAATCACTTGATGGAAATTCTGCTGCGGACCCGCAGCCGACAAATGAACCCCTGCCATAGAAATCAGATGTGTTTTATGGCGAAACAATACTATGCGGCGGGAGGTTTGTCAAGTAGAAATTTTCCGGGAAGGAGAGGGGGAAAAGGAGAGGGGGAAAATCAGCTTCGCTCGCCCACGGCTCGCCCACGGCTCGCTCAGATACTCTCGTCCTGCCTCGCTCGCCCATGGCTCGCTCAGATACCCGGGGTCAGGAACCACTGCCGAAAGTAGCTACAGCCCTTGCCAGCTCTGGCCCGGAGGGGGACAGGAACCCGAAGAACCGCTTTAGCGCTGGTTTAGCGGACTGTTTATGTAGTGGGGGACAGGTACCAATGTTGATAACTCTTGGCGACCGCACCGGCACTGGCTTTGATGGTACCTGACCCCCTCTAAGACCCGCCGGTACTGGGCGGGAGGGCGGTTGAAGTAGTGGTTCCTGACCCCCTATACGCCCGTCAGCTCCCTGTTCCAGCCTTTATACCGCTGGTATAAAAGCGCCGCGAGGCCTTGACAGGGCCGAATCCTCTGCTAAAATTAATTGTAGCTGGGCCCGGGGGTACTGACCCGCCGTCGGGTGACAGTTGTTTCTAGAAAGGAAGGAAACAGAAGAATGAAGAATGTAACTATTAAGAAGCTTTCTGCTGCAGCGCTTGCTGCCGTGATGGCTGTTTCATTCGCTCCTGCAGCGAGCTTGAATGTATTCGCCAACCCGGCAAATAAGGATGCGGTAGGAAACGAGACCATCGATGCGACCGGCTCATATACGTTGGTCAGCAGTACGGCTGTTACCGTGAATTCTACGGCGACAGGTACGGTAAACATCGATTTGAATGGACAGAATGTTACGGTCACAATTGCTTCCGGAAACAAGGCCAATGTCGCACTTTATGACACGGATGGTATCCGGGATACGACAAAGGCCGGCGATGTCCGTTATGCAACACTGACAGTTTCAGGCGAGAGCAATACGCCGTCTCTGTCGATAAGCGGAAATGTCAACACGAAGGCGGTAAATCCCACAGGCCTCAAGGGTACGGACAACGTAGCCGCAACAGGAACCCAACCGGTTGCCCTGATTGGCGGTGTTTATTATGTCGGGAACAAGGCAATCAATACGGCCACTGATGGACAAAATATTTCCGCAGTAAACGGGGCTGTTGTTATTGATGAGCTCGATGACGGAAAGTCCGCTACCATTGTTTCCGGGGCAAATCACGATACCAGTATCAAGGTCACTGCTACCCCTTCGAAGGTTTCCCTGACCGACATCAAGACAACTTATACTTATTATACGGGTACAAGCAGCCGGACCGGCAGCGGTTCCTATACGGCAGATGCCTGGTATGCAGGTGACTCCGCAAAGGCTGCTGTGGAAGGCCTTACGGTGCCTACGACCGGAAGTATTATTCCTGCATCCGGGGAAAAGGTTTATTCCATCCCTTCCTACGCAAGAGCCATCACCGTTTCAATGAACGGAGATTCCTGGACAGGTACAATTTCCAAAACCGGTGACATTGATTCTCAGCAGACAGATGCTGCTACAGAGCGGAATCACGTATTCGGCCTGACCTACTTCACGGCAGATCCCAGTGCCTATACGACTGGTACCGTCGCTGCTATCGACAGCAACAAGTACGTCCTTGGCACGAACAAGCTGAAAGCAGTTACCAAGGAGAGCGCCAAGACTTCGGTTAAAGTCATCCGCGGCAATGCGTATACTTCGGCTGACGGCAACAAGAATTCTACAGATACCTTTACCGTGAACAGTGGTGTTACCGTTTCCGGACCTGCAGATGAATCTGTTGTTGTAGAAACTGTTACAACTGTCCAGGGAAATACGACAACCGTTTCAAATTCAGCTATCGTCTTCGGTACAAGCGAGAGCATATCAGGTACATATGCAAAGCCTACAGGCATCGAATCTAAGCGCAACGTCAATGTAGCTCAGGTAGCCCAGGGCGCAACGGTTGATCTCACGGCGGCCGACGAAGTCACGGTTTCCAGAGGAAGCGGGGTAGGATATTATTCATATCCTTCTTCTACAACAGAGACCAAGTACTCCTTCGGTCCCACGACTGTCATCACGAACGCTTTCAAGAACTTCGTCGCTCCTCATACGGCAAACGGCCTGACCATTCCTGCCGTCAATGACACAGTCAAAGCCACATCGGTCTTCGCTTCCAAGGAGATCAAGACTACGGTGTCCGGCGTAGCAAAGACCGTCACCATCAAGGGCGAAACTTCCGCAAAGGTTACGGCTACAAGCGGCGATACCCAGACCTGGGAAGTCAATGCGGACGCCAAGTCCACGGCTGCTCCCGTCGTTACGTACCGTCTGTACGACCGGAACAGGGGCGAGCACCTCTACACCTACAGCAGCCTTGAGCGGGATATGCTTGTGAAGGCCGGCTGGAAGGAAGAGCCTTCGAACATCAAGGTTCTGCCCGTTTCCGCCAGCGAAGGCATTGCCATCTACCGTGTTTACAACCCCAACTTCGGCGGCACCCACATGTATACCCAGAATCCCGCCGAGGTTCAGTTCCTGCTGCAGAACGGCTGGAAGGAAGGCAAGGTCGTCTTCAGGACCGCTGCATCCACGACGGCCGGCGCAGTTCCCGTTTACCGTCTGAAGAACCCCAACAGCAAGAACGGTGAGCACCAGTTCACGACATCCGCCGCTGAGCGCGCGATGCTCCTGAATGCCTCCTGGGGCGATGAGGGAATTGCCTTCTACTCCTTTAAGTGATGCGTTAGTACTTTTCATAGTAATTTAATGCAATACAGAAACTCCGGTTCCCACAAGGGGGCCGGAGTTTTTTGTTAAATGAGGGTCAGGTACCACTGTTGATAACTGCTGTAGGCCGCGCTGGTGTTGACTTAGAGGGGGTCAGGTACTCTCAATGAGCCGCCGCTGTTGGGCGGGAGGGCTGTTTATGTAGTGGGGGTCAGGTACCGCTGTTGATAACTGCTGTAATCCGCACTGGGACTGGATTTGATGGTACCTGACTCCTTCTCTTCCTTTGCTGACACGGCTGCCAGCCGTTTTCCGAGGTGGTTCCTGACCCTCTAAACCCTTCCGCAAGATTTGGCTACTTTGGAAAGCGGATTCGGCAAGCGCGTTTTTCTTTTCGGGAGTATATTCTAGACAGTTCAAGAGAGAAAGAACTTGAACAGCGGCAGACGGCCGCAGAAGAAAAGAAGAGGAAAGGAAGTGTTACACATGCTGAAGTTCATCAAGGAATCTTGGAACGAGTACGTTGAATTCGTTGGTAAGTATGGCGTTTCCAATTTCCGTCTTTTCTGATTTACCATTGCCAACCCCTTTTTATTTTTTATAACCCCCCTTTTGCAAAAAGGCCCTGCATCCCCCTGCAGGGTCTTTTTGTGTGCAGCGATTCGAAGAGCCCCCGCACATGTTTGTTTGTGAAGGAGAATTCTATGTTATAATAATGCAGCCCGCCGGGTTTCCCGCGCGGGGGACACTTCCGGTTCATATATCAGAAAGGACATCGCCATGTTCAAAGACACGTACGACGCCACCGCAAACACAGCCGCCGCCAAGGTTTCCTTCATGAAAAAGAACCCGGCCGGCTTTTTCATCCTCTCCATGCTGGCCGGGGCCTACATCGGCTTCGGCGTCCTGCTGGCCTTTACAATTGGCGGCCTTCTGAACGGGCAGCCTTACGCCAAGGTTGTGATGGGCTTATCTTTCGGGGTTGCCCTCTCTCTTGTGGTAATTGCGGGGGCCGAGCTCTTCACCGGAAATAACCTCGTTCTGTCGGCCGGGGTTTTTAAAGGGACGGTGAAGATGCGCGAGGCCCTGGGCCTCTGGTTTTTCTGCTGGGTGGGAAACGCCTGCGGAAGCATTCTTCTTGCTTTCATATATAAGGCTACCGGCCTCGGCACCGGCGATGTGGCTGCTTTCATGGCAAATGCCGCCCTTGGGAAGATGACGGCAGGCCCCGGCGCCCTGATTGCACGCGGTATCCTCTGCAACATCTTGGTCTGCCTGGCCGTCTGGTCCGCCAATCGCTGCAAGAGCGACTCCGGCAAGCTCATTATGATCTTCTGGTGCCTCTTCGCCTTCATCACGACCGGCTTCGAGCATAGCGTTGCCAATATGACTCTTCTTACCATAGCGCTTCTGACTCCGGCCGGGACTGCTGTCTCTATTGGCGGCTGGTTCTATAACCTCCTTCTGGTCACTCTCGGGAATATGATCGGTGGAATAGTATTCGTGTCGCTTCCAAGGAGTAGGGGGTCAGGAACCGCGACTGAAAATCGCTGTCGGCCACGTGGCTGCTGCCTGAGAAGGTACCTGACCCCGCCAGAGTCAATACCGGAGCGGGCTGAAGAGGGGGTTATTTAATGGGGGACAGGTACCGCTGTTGATAACCCATGCCGGCCGCACCGGTGCTGGCTGAGAGGGTACCTGACCCCGCGGAAACCGCGCCGCCACTGGCTTGGAGGCTTGTCGGGGAGGTGGTTCCTGACCCCCGGGCCACGGAGTACCCGAGCGAGCCTTGGGCGAGCGAGGCCTTCCTCCCCTCCCGGCGGACGGGGCCTTCCACGGAGTACCCGAGCGAGCCTTGGGCGAGCGAGGGTTTCTCCGGACGGATGTACCTGAGCGAGCCTTGGGCGAGCGAGGCCCTTTTTTCCCTCTTCCTGCCCTGCACCCTGCAACCCATTGTTGAAGCCGATGCCCAAAAAGTGTATATTTAGAAAGCTATGGAAAAGAAAAAAACCGTCAGTCAGACACGCACGAAACTCTATATCCGAACCCTCATCATCGTTTTTTTCGACATTGTGACCCTGTCGCTTTCCGGCTTTGTGGCCCTGTGGGTGCGGTTCGACTTCAGCATCAACCAGATCCCGGCGAACTTCCTCGAGACGCAGATCCGCATGACCCCCATGGTCGTGGCCTCGTTCCTGATTATCTATTATTTCTGTAAACTCTACCATTCGGTGTGGCGTTTCGCCTCGGTGTCCGAACTATCGCGAATCGTCCTGGCCTACGTCATCATCGTCCCGGTCTTCATCGTCGAGCACCTGGTCGGCGGCTTCCACATGCCGCGCAGCACCTACCTGATCGCCTATACGCTGGACTTCCTGACCTGCGTGGCTATCCGCTTTTCCTACCGGATTTTCCGCTACTGGGCGAACCGGCGAAGGACGGCGCGGACGGACGACGCCGAGCGGGTCATGGTCATCGGGGCAGGAAGCGCCGCCAGGGAGCTCCTGGCCGATATCTCTGTCTCCGAGCGCGTGCGTTACCAGGTGGTTTGCATTATTGATGATAATGTAAACAACCGGGGCAAGTATATCGGGAACATTCCGATTGTAGGCGGCCGCGACGACATCCCGGAAATGGCCGTCAAATATGATGTCACAAGAATAATATTTGCGATTCCGTCAGCCGACGCCGCCACGCGGAAAGCGATCTTGAACATCGCGAAAAGCACGGGCTGCAAGCTGCAGGTCATCCCGGGCCTGTCCCAGCTGGCCTCCGGTGAGGTCCACGTGACCCAGCTCCGCGACGTCGACATCACCGACCTCCTGGGCCGGGGCGAGATCCATGTAAATAATGAAGAGATTTTCGAAGCCATCCACGGGAAAACGATTCTTGTGACCGGGGGCGGCGGCTCCATCGGCTCCGAGCTTTGCCGGCAGATTGCGGCTGCAGGCCCCAGACAGCTCATTATTTTCGATATTTATGAGAATAATGCATATGACATCCAGCAGGAGCTCCGCCACGATTATCCTGAGCTCAACCTCGTGACCCTGATCGGGTCGGTCCGGAACACGAACCGGGTGAACTGGCTGCTTCGGGCCTATAAGCCGGACGTCGTCTACCACGCGGCGGCCCACAAGCACGTCCCCCTCATGGAGGATTCGCCGGATGAGGCCATCAAGAATAATGTCCTCGGGACTCTCAAAATGGGCACTGCGGCGGCCGAGAACGGAGTGAAGCGCTTCCTATTAATCTCCACCGACAAGGCTGTGAATCCTACCAACGTCATGGGGGCCTCGAAGCGGATCTGCGAGCTCGTGATTCAAATGCTGGACCGGAAATATCCGGGTACGACCTTCTGCGCCGTCCGCTTCGGAAATGTGCTTGGCAGTAACGGCTCCGTCATTCCTCTTTTTAAGAAACAGATTGCGGCGGGCGGCCCCGTAACCGTCACGGACAAGAATATCATCCGCTATTTCATGACGATTCCGGAAGCTGTGTCGCTTGTCCTCCAGGCCGGCCACTACGCCAAAGGCGGGGAAATCTTCGTGCTCGATATGGGAGAGCCCGTGAAAATCGATGACATGGCCCGCCGCATGATCGAGCTCTCCGGCTTCACCCCCGACGTGGATATCGAAATCGTCTACACGGGCCTACGCCCGGGTGAGAAGCTTTACGAAGAGACCCTGATCGATAAAGAGCACAAACATCTGTCAGAGACGGCGAACTCCACAATCTTCGTTGAAGACCCCTATCCCCTGGATGACGCCTGGTTCATGGACGAGCTGAAGAAGCTCGAGAACGCCTCCAAATCCGAGGTCTCCGGCGACAAAATCCGGGCCCTGATCCGGGAGGTCGTCCCGACCTTCGTCCCCGACCGCGACCGCAAAAAAGCTTGACAGGCAAGCCCTGTTTTCCGGTTTCCTAGAACCGTTGAAAACAGGGCTTTTTCATACCGAAAATTGTATAGGATTGTATCGATTTGCCTGTCACGGACAAATCTCCAGTTTCCTGAGGCCTTTGCAAATAGGGCCTGGCGGCAGACTAAATTGTATTTGATTGTACTGATTTGACAGGCAAACTGTTAAAATGCCGCCTCGTAGATTTCCCGGATGTCGGCCTGGGTCAGGGGAACGAAGCTCTGGGCTGTTTTCCTCGAGGCCTTTTCCGCCATCGCTTCTATATTATTCTTGTCATTGATTCCTGCAGCCCGCAGGGAAGAAGGGAGTTCCAGCGTTTCAAATAGGAACTCCTTTGTTTTTTCTATGGCCGCCTTCGCGGCAGTCATGTCGTCCGCTGCGGTGACGCCCCAGACATTTCGTCCGTAGGCCGCGAAAATCGGCGCGGTCCTTTCCGAGAGGATGTGCTCCATCCAGACGGGCGTCAGAATCGCCAGGCCCACCCCGTGGGTGATGTCGTAGAAGGCCGAAAGCTCGTGCTCCATGGGATGGACGCACCAGGCGGGCGCGTTGCCCATCTTAGTGAGGCCGTTGATCGCGTGGGTGGCGGCCCACATGAGGCTGGCTCTCGCGTCGTAATTGTCGGGTTCAGCGAGGGCGATAGGGCCGTTTTTGATCAGGACCTTCAGAAGTGCTTCGCCGAAAGCCTTCTGCACATCGGCGTTTTCGAAGCTGAAATAGTTTTCAAATGTGTGGCTCATGATGTCGGCGGTGCCGGCGGCCGTCTGCCGTTTGGAAACGGAAAAAGTATACGTGGGGTCGAGAATCGACATGGTGGGAACCAGGGCAGGGGCGCTGGTTCCCCATTTTTCATGCTTCGTAAAGTCCGAAATCACGGCGGAAGGGTTCATCTCCGAGCCCGTGGCCGCCAGGGTGACTACGGAATAGATGGGGAGGGCGCTTTTTATCAGGCTCCTGTCCAGGACCAGGTCCCAGGGGTCCCCGTCATACTTCGCCCCGGCCGCTACGACCTTGGCGCAGTCAATCGTGCTGCCGCCGCCGATGGCAAGGGTCATGTCAATCCCTTCTGCCTTGCATTTCTCCACGCCCTTTCGCACCGACTCAATCCGGGGATTGGGCTCGACCCCGGGCAGGTCGTAGATCGTCAGCCCGGCCTTTTTCAGAATATCTACAGCCGTATCGTATATCCCGTTTCTTTTGATGCTGCCGCCCCCGTAGACGAGCAGAACCTTCGTTCCGCTCTCCCTCAGCTCTGAAAGGTGGGAAATCTGCCCCTTCCCGAAGTGAATCCGTGTCGGCATATATAAAGTGAAATTGTACATACGTTTCTACCTCCTCCATCAGTTTAGGGGTCAGGAACCACTATGTCAACTGCCCTCTCGCCCGGTAGCTGCAGGCAATTGAGGGTACCTGTCCCCCTCTGGGCCAGTGGTGGTGCGGGTGACAGGAGTTATCAACAGTGGTACCTGACCCCCTTAAATATCAACAGTACAATTGAGGGTACCTGTCCCCCTCAGAGCCAGTGGCGGTGCGGGTGACAGGAGTTATCAACAACGGTACCTGACCCCTTTAATATCAACAGTAGGTCTGCACGGATTTCCGCCGGACCAGGCGGGTGCCGACCTCGATTTTCAGGGGGCTGGTGCTGGTCCTGTTGAGAAGGTCCACCAGGCGGCGGGCCGCCACCTGCCCCATTTCTTTTTTGGGGACGTGAACCGTAGTCAGGGCGGGAGTCAGGTAGGAGGCGGGTTCGATGTCGTCGAAGCCGATGACCGAGATGTCGCCGGGAACGTCGTAGCCCGCTTCCTTCAAGGCCCGGATGGCCCCGATGGCGATGAGGTCATTGTCCGCGAAATAGGCTTTCGCCAGGCGGCCGCCTTTCTTCAGGATGCTCCGCATGTCGGAAAGGGCCCCGTCGGTGGAAGGGGAGAGGCGGTGGACGATGCATTCGTCCGTCGGCATCCCGTGGGCCCGGACCGCGCGGAAGAAGCCGTCCTGGCGCTCGTTGAAGTTGGCAATCGGGTAGGAGGAGTGGAGATAGCCGGGCTGGACCCGGGTTTTCCGAATCAGATAGTCCGTGGCCAGGTAGGCCCCCTGATTATTATTGATGACGACGGAGTCGAGGCCGCCCTTGTCGAAGTAGACGTCGAGCAGGACCAGGGGGACCTGGACGTCCGAAAAGATGGCGAAGTCTTCTTCCTGCATCTCGGTCCCGAGCAGGATGATGCCGGAAACGCCGGAATATATGATGTCGGCGAGGACCAGCTCCGGCGCCTCGTCCCGGTCAATATAGAAAATCCGGGTCCGGTAGCCCGCCTCCCGAAGGCCGCCTTCCACCCCGTCGAAAAGCTCGGAAAAGAAAGGCGTGTCACTGACAACGGCCCCCTGCCTTCTATAGATAATGAAAGCCGTGTCCCCCAGCGACCGGCTTTTTTTGAGGCGGGAGAAGTCGTACCCGTTCTCCTTCGCGCAGGAAAGGACCGCCTTCCGGGTCTCTTCGCTGACGCCCGGCCGCCCGTTCAGGGCCATGGAAACCGCCGCCGGCGTGATATTCAGTTCTTTTGCAATCTCTTTTCCTGTAATTCCCATCTGTTTTTTCCTATATGAATAATATAGTGCCACTACATGCACCATAGCAGAAGTGGGCCTGCCCTTCAAGATATTAAGTTACTAGATTAAGCATAATTCACTTAATATACCATTGAGGTTAAGTGCCCTGCCTGCGATAATTCAAGACAGAAAGGGAAGGAACCACCCTCAGAATCTGTCCGCTTACAGAGAGTGGGAAGGACACTAAAAGCAGGGCGGCAGAGGCCTTCCCGCATATGAATTATTGGATTTCTTTAAAGGAGAGAACGTTATGGGGATTAAGTTAGGCTATGCGCCGACCCGGCGCAGCATTTTTTCGGCACCGGATGCGATTAAGTACAGGAACTTAACGGCGGACCGCCTGCGCGAACTGGGCGTGGACTTCGTCGACATTACGGACATCAACAGCGAAGGCCTTCTCTATGACGAGGACGACCGCCTGAAGATCGTGGAGAAGTTCCGGGCGGAGAAGGTGGACGGCCTCCTTCTGGCCCACTGCAATTTCGGCACCGAGTACGAGTGCGCCCGTCTCGCGAAGGATTTAAATGTCCCGGTTCTTTTGTGGGGCCCTCTTGATGAGCGGCCTGACGAGAACGGGGTGCGGCTCAGGGATACCCAGTGCGGCCTTTTTGCTACCGGCAAGGTCCTTCGCCGCTTCCAGGTCCCCTTTACCTATCTCACCAACTGCCGCTTAAGTGATCCCGTTTTCGAGCGGGGCGTCCGGGACTTCCTCGCGGTCTGCAATGTTGTAAAGACCTTCCGCAATATCCGGATTCTTCAGATGGGTCCCCGGCCGTATGACTTCTGGTCCACGATGGCAAATGAGGGCGAGCTTCTCGAGAAGTTCAATATCCAGCTGGCTCCCGTGCCCCTTCCCGAGGTGACGAAGGAAGTCAAGCGCTGCATCGCGGAAGACGACGGGGTTTCCGAGACCATCAAATACTGCCGAGACCATATGGAGATCAAGGTCACGGACGAGCAGCTCAAAAACGTGGCCGGCCTCGCCTGCGCCATGGAGCACCTCATCAAGAAATACCACTGCAACGCCGGCGCCATTCAGTGCTGGAACGCCCTGCAGGACGAGCTCGGCATCATGCCCTGCGCAGCCAACTCTCTTCTCAATGAAAAGGGAATTCCCATCGTCTGCGAAACAGATATCCATGGAGCCATCACGACCCTTCTTGTGGAAGCAGCAGCCAACGACGGGACCCGGTCCTTCTTTGCCGACTGGACCATCCGCCACCCGGATATTGAGAATGGAGAGCTCCTGCAGCACTGCGGCCCCTGGCCCATTTCCGTGGACAAGGACAAGCCCTGCCTGACCTATCCTCTTGCCTTCGACCATCCGGGTGCCATCACGGCGGAGGCGAAACACGGGGACATCACCCTGGCCCGCTTCGACGGGGACAACGGGGAGTACAGCCTTCTGCTCGGCAACGCGAAGGGCGTCGACGGCCCCACCTGCATGGGGACCTACCTCTGGGTCGAGGTCGAGAACATCAAGCGCCTGGAGGCGAAGATTGTGGAAGGCCCCTACATCCATCATTGCACGGGCATCCACAAGGATGTCGTTCCGGTCCTCTACGAGGCCTGCAAATATATGGGCATCAAACCGGACCTCTACGACCCCATTGAAGAAGATGTGAAGGCCTATCTTTGGGGCGAGTGATGTCATTTGCAGCAGGTCGGCTGGAATTGCCCCGGAGGCGGGGCAGAGGGGATGTCATTTGCGAGGAATCCCTCGGAATTGCCCCGGAGGCGGGGCAGAGGGGATGCCGTTTGCGGCAGGTCGGCTGGAATTGCCCCGGAGGCAGGGCAGAAGGGATGTCATTTGCGAGGAATCCCTCGGAATTGCCCCGGAGGCAGGGCAGAGGGGATGCCATTTGCGAGGAATCCCTCGGGATTGCCCCAGCGGCAGGGCAGAAGGGATGCCATTTGGGCTGGAAGGCAGGAAATTTGACCTGTCTTGGAGTTTTACATTATTCATAAGAAAATAAGGAGATGGAGATAATGGCGGACAAAGAGTTGGAGCGGCTCTGCTATAAGCTGCGCAGGGATACCGTCGATATAATCATGGCGGGGGGCGGCGGCCACATCAATCATTCTTTCTGCGCTCGGTCAGGTCTTCGTGGATCTGGGGAAGCTGCTTGTCCAGGCGGTAGAAGAACATGACGAAGGTGGCGATGGCGATGACGATGACGGGAAGCCAGTTGTACATGAAGGAAATGGCTGCCTTCGCGGATTCGCTCTGGGTTTCAGCACCGCCGACGTAGCCGCCGGCCTTCAGGATAATGCCGAGCGCTACCTGGCCGAGGCCCAGGCCCAGCTTCTGAGCGGCGGAAATGGCTGCGTTGCCCATGCCGACTGCGCGGACGCCGGTTTTCCACTCCCCGTACTCAAGGGTATCGGCTACCATTCCGAAGGCCATGCCGCCGGCAGCGCCGAGGCCCAGGCCCTTCAGGGCGTTGAAGACGATGAGAAGGGGCAGGTTGGCGCCGACGATTCCGGTGCCGGCGAAGCCTACAAGGATAGCCACGAGGCCCAGCCAATAGGTCAGACCCTTGCCGAACTTCTTCATGAAGAAGGGCGTGATGAACATGATGGCGAACTGGGCGATGGAGATCGCGTTGTTCATGGGCGTATACAGGGCATAGTTGCCAAGCACGTCCGAGGCGTAATACATGGCGCCCGCGGAATAGAGAACGATGATGAAGAAGATGGAGAACATGGCCAGGATCATCATCAGCCAGTACTTGTTCGTAAACAGGGATTTGAGGGCTGCCCCGGTGGAGACATTGTCCTTTTCCTGTCCTTTGGCCGCGGCGAAGTCGGTCCGCTCCTTCGTTCCCAGGACGGAGATGACGGCAGAGGCCACGATGATGATGCCGATGACAATCAGGGCCATGGTCCAGCCGTGCTGGGCCTCGGGCTTATAGGGGGTGTCCAGGTTCGCAATGCCGGAGAACTTGATGACCCAGCCCATGAAGAAGGTATTCGTGAAGATGTTTGAAATCGTCTGGAAGATCATGGCGATATTGCCCATCATCCCGTGCTCGTAGGGGTCCGTCGACGACAGGGCGATGAGGGAGTTATAAGGCACCGCCATGGCCGTGTAGAAGACGGTGTTTACGAGATTGTAGATAATGAAGAGGTATGCGTATTTTGCAAAGCCTGAAAGTCCGCTCGGCGTGGAGAAGAGCAGGACGGACACGATGGCCAGCGGGATGCACATGGTGAGAAGCCAGATTCTTGCCTTGCCCAGCTTGGAGTGGGTCTTGTCCACGATGCGGCCCATCAGGATGTCCGAAAAGCCATCGAACAGCTTGGAAACGGCGATGATGGTGCTGATGGCGGCCGCGTCATAGAGTGAAACGTCCGTCAGATACTTCATGAAGAAGCCGGACATCAGGCCGTTTACGGTGGCCATGCCGAAATTTCCAATACCGTAGCCGATCCGCTCGTTCCACCCCAGGCGGGCGTTCGGGTCGTTTGTCTTGGAAGCAAAACTGAACATGCCTTTTCCCTCTTTTCCTTTTATCAGCCCCCGTGGGGCCCTTACATGTTGAGAATAATATAAAACCCCACGGCGGTACGGTCTGTCATTATTCTGCTCTTTTTGCTCTTTTCTTGCAGGGAGGAATCTGCTATAACGAAACTATGAAAAAAGAAGTGCGCGCTGCGGAACAGGCCAGATACCTGATGCAGGAAGAAGAGGATATTGAAGATACGGAGATGCTCCGCCATTCCTACGGGGATGAGCAGGCCCTTTTGTCCTGTGTCCGGACCGGAGACCTCTCCGGAGCCTTGGCTCTGAGCGAGCGCATGTTCCAAAACAGCGGCCGCCTCTCGGTCCGGGCGGAAAACCACCTCAAATATCTGGCGATTGTGGGCATCGTCCTTTCCTCGAGGGCGGCCATTGAAGGCGGGCTCTCTCCGGAAAAGGCCTATCTGATCAGCGGATATTATATTCAGAAATGCGACACTATCCGGAACCCGGATGATTATTTTCAATTGCACAATGAGGCCCTTTCGGACCTCATTTCAAATATGACCGCGGATAGTAAGAGGAGCCGGAGCTCCAGCTATACCGAGAGTGCCAAATATTATATTGGAAACCACTACCGCGAGAAAATCTATCTGGAGGACATCGCCTCCTACCTGGGCATCAGCCCATCCTACCTCTCCCGGAAGTTCAAGGCCGATACCGGAAAGCGCCTGCAGGACTACATCGTGGAAGTCCGCGTGCAGCGGGCGGCGAACATGCTGAGGTATTCGGAGCTCAGCCTCTCGGCCATCGCGGAATACGTGCATTTCCCTTCCCAGTCCTACTTCGGAAAGGTCTTCAAACAGGCGATGAATATGACCCCGCGGGAGTACCGGGACCGCTTTCAGACGGCCGAGTGGCGGGAGAGTAGTCCTCATTTATCGTAGAACCGCAGTTCTCCCCAGAGCTTCAAGAGGTCTCTCTGTTCAAAGGCCTCTGCCCGGCTGGTCCGGTCGAAAATCATTCCCATGGAGCCGTCTCCAGCATAGGGGCTCCAGTCCTTCGTCTCCGGCTCTCCCGTTTTTGCGAACGAAACCCAGTTTCCGTGTACATCATGAATAATGGAAGTCACCGCCTCTTCCTCTTCTCCGGCGAAGATGAAGTCCGCCCAGGGATGGTCTTTTGCAACGGCGAAAACCGCCGGAAGCTCGCTGGCGTGGGTGGCCCGCATGCCGCTTTCCATCCCTGATTTCGAGGAAAACTCGTAGCGGAACACCCAGACATTTTTGTTAAACATACTCTGGGCCGCAGCCAGATGCAGGGCCGGGACCTGGAAGGCATAGTCGGTGGCAAACCGGACAAAGGGATTCTCCAGGGAAGCGTAGTAGTCTTTGAAGGCCGGGAAGGCGTCCTTGTGGCCGTTTCGCTCAAACATGTTCTCGATCATCTCCCAGGAATTTGGGAAGGCCGTGTCCTCGTCATGGACGAACATGGTTCCCTCGTCCTTCGTCGTTCCGATGATGAGGCGGATGTCCTTGGCGGACCCGGAGCGAATGGCGTCCATGGGCCGCTCGGGCAGGAGGTCGTCCTGGACCGGTCCGGGAAGGAACATGCCGGGATTCCGGTACTGGCCCCGTTTCTGGACCATTTCGTTGGCGGCCAGGACCTCGTAAGGCGCTATATCCTTCAGCTTCCGGATATCCTTTTCGGTCCACCCCATGCCGTCGAGGAAAATCATAATGTTTTCCCGGGCGGTCTCATGGGTCATGCAGCAGTTGGGCAGGGCGCTCTCAGCGATGACCTGCCGGAAGGTGCCCCTGGCATCCGGCGCTGCCATCAGGTTCAGGACAGACGAGCCTCCTGCGGATTCCCCGCAGATTGTGATCCGCGCGGGGTCGCCGCCGAAGGCGGCAATATTATTCTGAATCCACTTCATGGCCTCGATCTGGTCGGACAGGCCGCAGTTGCTGTCGAAGTCCTCGCAGCCCGGAAAGGTCGTAAAGTCGTAGAAGCCGAAGACGTTCAGCCGGTACTGGAAGGAGACGAAGACCAGGCCGTCTTCCGCGAAGCTGTCGCCGACGTAGAGGCCGTCGCTGGTTGAGCCCGTGTTGAAGCCGCCCCCGTAAATGTATACAAAAACCGGCAGGACCTCGTCCGTGGCCGGCCGCTTGATGTTGACGAAAAGGCAGTCCTCGCTGCCCTTTTTCATGCCTCCGTCCATCTGGACCGGAGGCTCCCCGTAGGCGGCTGCGTCAAATACCCCGTCCCAGGGCCTTTTCGGGACGCAGCGGCGGAAGCGGCGAGGCCCGACGGGAGCCTCGGCATAGGGAATCCCGAGAAACTCCAGCCGGCCGTCCCTTATATGGCCCCGGACCTTTCCGCAGTTTGTTTCCACAATTTTGTTCATGGCTTAAGTCCCCCTTTTAAAAGGCTTTTCCAGGATTTTCCGCCGGCGGCCCAGCCGCCCATACAGCTTCAAGGATAGCGCACGCCGACGGAGGATTATATCGCTTTCTTGTCACATTTGGCCTTTTGTTGCTGAGGACAGAAAAATCCCGCCAAGCCGATAGCTCAGCGGGATTCTCCGGGTATTATATTACTAATGAAAAAGCATTTCAGCGGAGAGACGAATGGGCGTCTTCTCAGCTGGCCTGCATGCCGCAGAGGAAACCAATCATGTCCTTGCAGTCGTCTGCGCACTTGAAATTGAGGGTTGCGGAGGAAATCTTCTTGCCGAACTCGCTAGCAAGATTGCCGACCTTTTTGCCGCCGCCCAGCTCGTAGCTCTTGCCGGACTCGGTGGAGAGCTCGACGGTGTCCTCGCAGGCATCCAGACGATTCAGGAACTTCTTTACATCAACGATATTGTAGACTTTCATAACAGCCTCCTTATTTCTTCACTTCTTTTTACAAGGATATAATAGCTTCTTCCGGAAGATTGTTCGGCCAAAGGGGAATCTGTTTGTGGCCAAATCTTGCGTTTCTCCGGCGGGCTTCATTTCCTTTGTTCTGAGTAAAGAATACCATTGAAGGCGGCTCCTGGATATGATAGGATTGTCACAAAATATAAAAATAATGACAAGTGAAGGTATTTTATTATGCATATCACTTATGAACCGCCTGCGCTGAGCATGGATTTGCACCGGCTGGAGACCATTGCCGGAATGACAAAGGAATTTCCTTATATCATGGACCGGACGGATGTGACGGATTTTCCGATTCCCTGGCACTGGCACGAGGAGCTGGAGTTCATTCAGGTGGACGAGGGGACGGAGGAAATCAGCACGAACCGGGGGAAATATCAGGCAAAGGCCGGAGAGTGCTATTTCGTCAATACGAATGTAATGACTATGAAGCAGCAGGCCCAGAAGAAGGGGCGGACGCTGGAGACTGGTCATGTCTTTCATCCGATTCTCCTGTATGGCCACTTCGGCAGCCTGATGGAGCAGCGATTCTTAAGACCGGTCCTGCAGGACACTTCCCTGGAGGTCGTGGTGCTGCGGCCGGACACGGAGGCGGGGAAACGCTTCATTAAGGCTGTTCATCAGCTCACGAAGCTGCAGGACGAGCTGGAGTACGATGATGTGCGGCGGATTTTCCGGACCCGGAACCTTCTTTCCGAAGGCTGGCTGGCCCTCTGGGACGAGGTGCAGACAAATCCTGCCGTTCACAGTAGAAGCGCTTCGGGCGGCCAGGAGCGGATTCGGACCATGATGCAGTATATTAATATGCATTTTCCTGAGAAGATCAGCCTGCAGGACATTGCGGACAGCGCTTTCATCAGCACCCGGGACTGCATCCGGGTCTTCAACCAGAACCTGAACCGGACACCGGTCGAATACCTGACCCAGGTCCGCATAGAAAACGCCCGCCAGATGCTGGTCCATTCGGACAAGAGCGTCACGGAAATCGCTTCCGCCTGCGGCTTCTTCGACAGTTCCTATTTCACGAAGGTCTTCCGGGAAACCAGCGGCCTGACCCCGACGGCCTTCCGAAAGGTATATCGATGAACCACAGAAAGGTGAACGAAATGTACAACGGAAATATTCTGTATGGGAAAAAGTGGACGGTCTGCGGGGATTCCTTCAGCCACGGGGATTTCACGGGGCTTCCGGAGGAGGAGTGGTATCTGACGGAGGGCCGCTATAAGGGACAGATGCGGGTCTATCCCTATTTCATCGGAAACCGAAATGATATGGAGATTGTGAACCTGGCCATCAACGGCGAGACCCTGGCCCGTCTGGACCGGACGAGGACGGAATACAAGCGCCGGGCCGAACGGGCGGCCTTTGCGGACGGGGATTATGAAAAAATTCCTGAGGACAGCGACTACATTACTTTCTATTTCGGAATCAATGACTGGCATCAGGATGTCCCGGTCGGTACGCCCGGGATCAGGGATCCGTACACATTTTACGGGGCCTGGAACACGATTCTTCCGAAGGTCATTGAAAAGTGTCCGTTCGCCCACATCGGAATCATCATTACAAACGGTTCATCGCCGGAGTATACGGAAGCGGAGCGGGTCATCGCGGAAAAGTACGGGATTCCCTGCCTGGACCTCGAGCGGGATGTGCGGGTTCCGCTGACCTTGCGAGCCGGAGGCGAGCGGGAAGGACTGTGCGATTTTGCGAAAGAGGCCCGGCGGAAGGCTTTTGCCGTCTCGGATACAAACGGACACCCGAATCCCAGGGCGCACGAATACGAGAGCACCTTTATTGAAAACTTTCTGCGGAGTCTGTGAAAGACAAAAAAGGCTGGGACGAAGCCGAGTCGGCCCATGCCGAAAATGATAATGTTTTTACATTATCCTCCTATGAGCGTCTTTTTCTGTCAAGGGAAGGCTTGATTTGGTAAAATACCGCTATGACTATTGAAACCTTCATCTTTATAATGGACTGCATCGGGGCGGTGGCCTTTGCCATTTCCGGGGCGGTGCTGGCCATACGGAAAAATATGGACATCTTCGGGGTCTGCATTCTGGCGGTCGTGACGGCCACCGGTGGCGGAATCCTTCGGGACATCCTGATCGGCCACCTGCCGCCGGTCATGTTCACGGACCCCACCTATGTGATTGTGGCCCTTGTGGCAGCGGTCGGCGCCTTCATTTTCTTTAAGCTTCAGAAAAGACACAATCTTGTGATCCCTGTACGGGCGGTGGAAGTCTACACGGGGGTATTATTCTGGTTCGACACCGTAGGCCTGGCAGCCTTCACTGTGGACGGCGTGTATGCCGGCTTTTCGGGTCCCGTGGACAATCTCCTTCTGGACATCTTCGTCGGTGTGATCACCGGCGTGGGCGGGGGCCTGCTCAGGGATATCTTTGCCGATGAAATGCCGGCAATCTTTGTGAAGCACGTCTATGCCGTGGCCTCAATTGCGGGGGCCGTTGCTACCGGCTTCCTTCTGCGCTACGGCTCCGACGCCCATCTTGCCCTTTTAATCGGCTTCGGCGTCACGGTCCTGATCCGCTGGCTGGCGGCTCACTTCCGCTGGAACCTGCCGAGGGTATAGAGGGGGTCAGGAACCACTGCTTTGACAGCCCTCCCGCCCAGTCCTGGCGGGCCTTTGAGGGGGTCTGACCCCCTATCAGCCAGTGCCGGCGCGGCATACAGAGGTTATCAACAGTGGTACCTGTCCCCTTTTATTGTGAAATTGTATTTGATTGTATGGATTTAACAGGTAAACACAGCGGTACGCGTACCTACATTGCCATCGACCTCAAGAGTTTCTATGCTTCGGTAGAGTGCATGCAGCGGGAGATGGACCCGCTGACGACCAACCTTGTAGTCGCGGACACGAGCCGGACAGAGAAGACCATCTGCCTGGCGGTTTCGCCTGCCCTGAAGAGCTTCGGCCTGCCCGGCCGCTGTCGCCTGTTCGAGGTCAATGAAAAAGTCCGGGAGGTAAATGACGAGCGGCGGCGGAAGAATGGAGGCCCTTTGTCCGGGAAGTCAGTTAGTTCCGTCGAACTTTCCGCGAATCCGGCCCTTGCTCTTGACTATATTGCTGCGACGCCGCAGATGGCGAAGTACATGGAGATCAGCACGAAGATTTATGGCATCTATCTCCGCTATATCGCTCCCGAGGACATCCACGTCTATTCCGTCGACGAGGTTTTCATGGACGTGACCGGCTACCTCAATACCTATAAGCTCACGGGCCGGGAGCTTGCGATGAAAATGATCCGCGAAGTCCTCTCGGAAACCGGTATCACGGCGACGGCTGGCATCGGGACCAATCTTTACCTTGCAAAGATTGCCATGGACATCGTGGCCAAGCACATCCCTGCGGACAAAGACGGGGTGCGGATTGCGGAACTCGACGAAGAGACATATAAACGCGAGCTCTGGGACCACCGGCCAATTACGGATTTCTGGCGGGTCGGCCGGGGCTATGCCAAAAAACTTGCGGCCGTCGGCATTGAAACAATGGGGGACATCGCCCGCTGCTCCCTGGGAAGGCCCAACGATTATTATAATGAAGATCTTCTGTTCAAACTGTTCGGAGTCAACGCGGAGCTCCTGATTGACCACGCCTGGGGCGTCGAGCCCTGCACAATCGCGGACATCAAGGCTTATAAGCCCGAGGTCAACAGCCTGGGAAGCGGCCAGGTCCTGATGGCGCCATATTCCTTCGAAAAGGGCCGGGTCATCGTGCGGGAAATGGCGGAGGCCCTGTCGCTCACGCTCGTGGACAAGGGGCTCGTGACGGACCAGCTGGTCCTCGACATCGGCTACGACCGGACAAATCTGGAAAACGAAAAAATCCGCGCGGCGTATAAGGGCCCGGTGACCGCGGACCACTACGGGCGGGCCGTGCCAAAGCCGGCCCACGGCAGCCTGAATCTGTTGAACTTCACCAGCTCGATGGAGGCGCTCGGAAACGCGGCAGTCTCGATTTATGATACTAATGTAAACCCCCTCCTTTTCATCCGCCGGGTCAATGTGACGGCCGCCCACGTGATTCCGGAAACGGAAGCCGAAAAGCGGGAAAGCGCCGTCGCAGAAAACGAGCAGCTCAATCTCTTCACGGACTACGCCGCCCGGGAAGCCGAAGAGGCCGCCGAAAAAGAGAAGCGGGAAAAAGAACGCCGCCTGCAGGAAGGCATGCTCTCGATCCGCAAGAAATACGGCAACAACGCCGTCCTTCGCGGCATCAATTTCGAAGAAGGAGCCACCGGCCGTGACCGCAATGGGCAGATTGGAGGGCATAAGGCATGACGGGAAAATACGATGACATCATTGATAAGTCCCGGCCGGTTTCCCTGAAGCATCCGCCCATGCCGATGGAGAACCGGGCGGCCCAGTTCTCGCCCTTTGCAGCTCTGACCGGATATGACGACGCGCTGGAAGAAAAGCGGAAACAGATTGAAGCAGAAGAGGAAAAGAAGTAAATGAACAAAGCTTGGAACAAGACAGGGAAGAGGAAAAGCAATAGATGAATAAAGCTCGGATCAAGGCAGGGAAGAAAGTTCTTTGCATCCTGCTCATAATTATACTTGCAGGAGCAGCGGCATTTCTACTCTACTGCCTTCCATATTATCATGCAAAAAATGCGCCGGATTTTTCGGAAGATGAGAGGGTTTCAATTGAAGATAAGGGAAAATACATTTTCTATGACGGTCCCGGGACGGATACGGCGCTCATATTCTACCCCGGGGCGAAGGTGGACGAAAAGGCCTACGAGGCCCTGATGGTGGGAATTGCAGAAGAGGGGACGGATTGCTTTCTCGTGAAGATGCCCCTTCACCTGGCCTTTTTCGGGAAGAGCCGGGCAGATATTATTATGAAGTCCTATGACTACGACGCCTGGCTCATGGGCGGGCACTCTCTGGGCGGCAGCATGGCCGCGGAATATACGAAAAGCCATGGGGACGCTGTCGACGGGCTGGTCTTTCTGGCCTCGTTTTCGGCCTCGGACCTGACGAGATATCAAAATCTTCGCTGCCTGTCCGTCTACGGGAGCCGGGACCTGGTCCTCAATCGCAGCAAATACGAGCAAAATAAAGCGAACCTGCCCGCCGGCTCCCTTTCCGAAGTCGTAATTGACGGCGGCAACCACGCGGGCTTCGCCTATTACGGGCCCCAGAAGGGAGACGGAGAGGCTGCTATCTCCAAGGAAGAGCAGATCAAGAAGACGGTCGATGCAGTAGCCGAATGGGGTCAGTAGCCGAATGGGGTCAGGAACCACTATCGTGACAGCCCTCCCGTCCAGTATTTGCGGGGGAAAGAGGGTACCTGTCCCCCTTAGAGCCAGCACTGGCGCGGCTGACGGGAGTTATCAACAGTGGTACCTGACCCTCTGGAGATTATCGCTGGGAACCCGCAGAATTACAGACTTTGGGGGTTCCTGTCCCCCTTAATTGAAGGGGTTATAGAAGCGGCCGCCGTTTCGGATGTTCATCAGGATGGTGAAAAGGACAAGGGCGGCACTTATTATGATTACGATGTAATCACCGGCTTTGAGGGGGCGCTTCATGTACCAGGAGCGCTTCTTTTTTTTGCCGAAACCTCGCAGCTCCATTGCGTTGGAAACAACATCGATCCGGTCCATGGTGGAGAAAAGCAGGGGAAAAATAATAGAAGCAGTCCGCTTAATCCGATCCGGGAGGGAAGCTTTCTTCGACATTTCAATGCCGCGAGCCTGCTGTGCGTTCTTGATTCGCTGGTAGTCCCCCTGCACATCCGGGATGTAGCGGAGGGCGATGGAAACCGAGTATGCCACGGTGTAGGGGATGCCGACCCCGTTCATGGAAGCGGCCAGCTCGGAAGGATTCGTCGTCACAAGAAAAATGAAGATGGACGGGATAACCGTAAAGTATTTGATGCAGACATTGAACTCGTAGAAGAGCTGTTCCGCCGTCAGGTCGTAATGGTTTCCTGTATGGGTCAGCAGGGTGCGGGTTCCGTATATTTTCGTCCCCTGGTCCGGAGCAAAAAGGTAGATGCAGAGCAGGTTCAGGATCATGAAAAACATCACGGCCTTGAACACGGTTTTCACCTGATTCCACCGGGTCTTCGAAAGGGCGAAGATAACGCCTCCGGCAATCACCATGGCCAGGAGAATCCGCGTATCGTAGGTAATGGCGCTGGCGGTACACCAGAGGATGAAAAAGACAAGTTTTGAGAAGCCGGAAAGGCGGTGGATGAAGGTGTCTTTGGCTTCGTAGGAGATCATGCGGGTCATATTATTCTATTCCTTTTTCCTTCTGACGCAGTGTCCGTTCATATTCGATGAAGCGGTCGGTGAACTCCTCAGTGTCGTCAATATCGCATTTTTTGGCAAGGTCATAGAGAGAGGTCTTTTTGAGGAAGGCCTTTTCAGCGACGTTTTCGTCTGTCAGCACAGCTGCCGGAGCGGTGTCGGCCATCAGGACGCCATCGCAGAGTACCAGGGCCCGGTCGGTGTATTCGAGCATCAGATGCATGTCGTGGGTGATCATCAGAATTGTGAGGCCGAGGGTCCGGTTCAGCTCTTTCAAAAACTCCATGATTTCCGTGTAATGGCGGAAGTCCTGGCCGGCGGTCGGCTCGTCGAGGATCAGAATTTCCGGCTCCATGACAAGAATGGAGGCGATGCTGACCCTCTTTTTCTGCCCAAAGGAGAGGGCACCGACCGGCCAGTTGCGATAGGGGTAGAGGCCGCAGATTTTCAGCGTTTTTTTCACGCGGGTCCGGACTTCCTCCTCAGGAACGCCCCGCACGGTCAGGCCCAGGCCAACCTCCTCCATGAGCATGGGTTTACTGATCATCTGGTTGGGGCTCTGCATGACGAAGCCGATGCTTTCTCCCCGTTCCCGGACCGAGAACGGGGAGATGTCTTTTCCATTTAATAATATAGTGCCCCTGGTCGGAGTATAGAAACCGCAGATCAGGCTGGCCAGGGTGGACTTGCCGGCCCCGTTTTTGCCAACAATGCTCACCATTTCGCCTTTTTCTATGGAGAAGGAGACGTCTGTCAAAACATCCCGGGAGCCGTCGTAGGAAAAGGAGAGGTCATTTACGGTCAGGACGGTATCTGTCCGGGGCTTCTTCTGCTTTGGAGGAACCGCGGAAAACCAGCGCTGTACAGCACTTTTGTATGGCTCAATGTTCATGGAGGCAATGTGCTGGGGCCTGTCTTCCGGAGAAATCGTGCAGCCGGCGTGACGGATGGCGGAAATATAAAGGGGCTCGCGGATGCCCTGTTCTTCGAGCACATTGCTGCAGAGAAGCTGGTCGGGGGCCTCGTCCGCTACTATTTTTCCGTCCCCCACGACGACAATCCGGTCCACATCCCGCCAGAGGACATCCTCGAGCCGGTGCTCGATGATGACAACTGTGACATTATTCTGATGCAAGATCTCATCAATCAGCTCAATGGTCCGTTTGCCCGTAGCCGGGTCCAGATTGGCGAGGGGCTCATCGAAAAGGAGGATGTCCACGTTATCGACCATGACCCCGCCCAGGGAAACCCGCTGCTTCTGCCCGCCCGAAAGCTCCATGGGAGAGGATTTCAGCAGATTTTCCACATGGACGAGCTCTGCGGCCCGGTCAACCTTTTCGAAGATTTCTTTCTGGGGCAGGGCTTCATTTTCAAGCGCAAAGGCCAGGTCTTCAGCTACGGTCAGGCCGATGAACTGGCCGTCCGTATCCTGCAGAACCGTCCCTACCTTTTTTGCCATTCCGAAGACACCGGCCTCTGCAGGGTTCAGGCCGGCTACAGTCAGGGTTCCCGTGATGTCTCCGGTAAACGAGCCGGGAATCAGGCCGTTGATGCAGTGGGCCAGGGTGCTCTTGCCGGAGCCGGAAGGACCGGCGATCAGAATCTTTTCGCCAGGATATATTTTCAGATTGATATCTGTAACCGTAGGTTCTTCCTGGGCCCTGTATTTGAATGAAAAATTTTTGAATTCGATGATCGGTTCTGCCATGCTTTTCTCCGTATTGCGGCTCGGCTGAGGCATTGTCTGCGCGCTTTGTGACAGCCGAAGAGTTATAGAAAAACCCGGATGCCATTATAGCATCCGGGCAGATTTCATAACAGGGCAATAATGCCGGAATCAGTCCTCTTTCTTGAGCCCTGAGGACTTCCCGGCGATCTTTGAGTAGGCGGCCAGAAGAATGCTGCCGAGAATGCCGATAATAACGATGTTTCCAAGGAAGGCGAAAGCGCCCTGGCCGAAAACCTTGGTGGCGGGCTCAGCATATACGACAATGTCCAGCACAGGAGCCAGAACAATCCAGGCGATCGCATTGGCTAAAATCTGAATCAGATTGAAGAGAGCGACATTTTTCCCGTCGAAACCGCCCTCACGGACGGCAAACTTCTTTGCGAACAGGCCGATGCCGATACCCACAATAGCTTCGGGGAATACCCAGCTCCACCAAACGCTGCCATAGAAGAGGGCGTCGCCGAGGGCATGACCCAGGACTCCAATCACGGCCCCTACAATCGGGCCGAACACAGCCGAAAGGAAGGCAAGAACAGCCATCCGGGGAGCCAGATATGTATTGGGAACGATAACCAGAGGAATCTGGGCCTGGGTAAGCACTACAAAAAGTGCCGTTCCGATGCCGATTGCTACAACTTCCCGGATACCGAATTTCTTCTTCATTTCATTCTCCTTCCTGCCTGCAAGGCCCCGTTCAGGATGAATCGGGGTGGCATGCTTTGTGAAATTTTATAAAAGATTTATAAACGAAGTATAGGCAAAGAGAGCGGCAATGTCAAAGGGTAATCAGGGGTCAGGAACCACCACTGTAACAGCCCTCCCGCCCTGTGTTGACGGTCCATAGAGGGTACCTGTCCCCCTCTCAGCCAGTAGTGGTGCGAGTGGCAGGAGTTATCAACAGTGGTACCTGACCCCCTATTGAATCCGGACACCGTCATCGCCTATGCAGATATCTGTCTCGAAGAATGCCGTCACCGCTTTCGCCAGGTATTCCGGGTCTTTTGCACCGGCCGATTCAAAGGGAGAGTGCATGGCCAGCTGGGCGAGGCCGATGTCGACCGTGGGGGCTGGGAAGGTTGAATTCAGAAGGTTCCCGAGGGTCGAGCCTCCCGCAATGTCGGAGTTGTTCGTAAATTCCTGAAAAGGTACATCAGCCTTTTTGCAGATCGTCTTGAAGACGGCGGCGGAGATGGCATCGGTTGTATATTTCTGAGCCGCATTGTACTTAATGACCGGGCCGGCATTCATCTGCGGCTGGTTTACGGGATCATATTTGTCGGGATGCGCCGGATGGATGGCATGGGCATTGTCGGCAGAGAGGACAAAGCTCCGGGCTATCGCCTGACGGAACTCCGGGGCAGACAGACCGAGCGAAGAGGCGGCCCGTTCCAGGGTATCGCGGAAGAAGGAAGAATCTGCCCCCTGCCGGGACCGGCTGCCGACTTCTTCGTTGTCAAAGATAGCGTAGACATTCATAGTATGTTCTGCCGTCTTGTCGGCCTCCAGAAAGCCGACGAGGTCCGCATAGGTGCATTCAATGTCATCTATGCGGGGAGACGCGATGAATTCGTCCTTCAGGCCCCAGGTGGTCGGCTTGTCCCGGTTGACAACGAAGAGGTCGGAAGAGATGACTGCGTCCGATGTGACGCCTGCATTTTCGGCGATGATGTCTTTCAGCAGCCCCGCATCAGCGGCCTCTCCGGCAATGGGAAGCAGTTCCTTCTGAATGTCGAACTTGTGTCCCTCGTTGGCCATCCGGTCGAAGTGGATGCAGAGGGAGGGAATCATGAGCAGGTCTTTTTCGATATTGACGAGACGGGAGACCAGTCGGCCGCCTTCGGATACAATGACCCGGCCGGCAATGGAGAGGGGCCGGTCAAACCAGGGAGAAACCAGCATACCGCCGTATTTTTCCACATTCAGACGGATATAGGTCTTGTTCGGCATCTCGGGGTTTGCCTTGATCTTGAATGCCGGGGAATCGCTGTGGGATGCGGCCGCCTTAATCTGCTGCAGTTTTCCCTCCGGTGCGGTAAAAGCGATGACGGCTGTCCCGTTCTGGGTCAGGAAATATTTTCCACCGGGAACGATTTCCCATTCTTCTGTCGTGTGCAGCTGTTGAAAACCGGAAGCGGTCAGCTTCTTTGCGATTTCACTCACTGCCTGGTAGGCAGTGGGGCTCTTTTCCAGAAATTCAAAAAGTCCTTCGTTCATTTTCTTCTCCATTCCAGGGGGTCAGGAACCACTACTGTAACAGCCCTCCCGCCCGGTATCTGCGGGGGAAAGAGGGTACCTGTCCCCCTCTCATCCAGTGCTGGCGCGGCCGGCAGGAGTTATCAGCAGTGGTACCTGACCCTCCACATTTATCGGATAAATACGCCTTTTTCCGGCAAATACATACGCAATGCGTATAACAACCGTTTTCTGCTGAAAACTTACAGATATTCGGCCATGTCCGGTTTCCCCTCCGAAAGGTAGATTGGATTTGACCAGGCAGTGCGGCCCAGCCAGTCCGTACATTCCACTCGAATGTATGCTTCGTGTCCCTTCAAGGCATATTCTCCACCCGTTACCTGCTTCAAAACAGAATCGGTCATGATTGTACGACCGTCTCCCACATGGTTTCCCGTGATGAAATTGATCCGGCGCACGTCACTGCAGGTGACATAAGCCTTTCCATTGGCAACCCCCCAGGACCTGATGACAGGACCTGCTGATGAATAAAAATTTCCCTTCTCCATGGCCGTTATCAGATCGTTCCGCGTAAGAGATTCTGCCTGTACGGCAATCCATCCGCCGCAGGCATCATCAAAGGTACCTGGATTGTGATTATCATCGGTAGCCGTGCCCCAAATGCGTTTGCCGGCGCGAAGCATTACGTCCCAATAGGTAACGTCATACCCCGTTCCGCTTTCATTGACCGTATCGTAATTGAATATCTCCAGAGCCCACAGGCCTTCCGTGTGAACGAATTCATCCGCATTGACCCGGCTCCAGATCGGGTGATTGTACTGGGGGATGCAGCCATGGGCACGAAGTTTGTCACTGAGCTTCTGCGCCACCGCTGCCCCATCCCAGGAGCCGTAATACATATCAGGCGGCAGGGACTGCATGTGCTCGAAAATGCGGCTGCCTGCATTGCGGATATCTTTTTCGCTTCCGAGGATACCGTGAATATGATGGCACTTGATCGGGGCACCTCCCTCCTTGTCCCAGAGACAGGCCGAGGCCTCCAGTCCCGGAAGGATGACAAAATTCTCATTTGTAAAGGTCGATGTGTAGTCCGTATAAAGGTCATGCTCAGACAGGCAGAGAAAACTGTACCCGTGCTCTTTGAAAAGCGCCACGGCATCCGGCGGCTCCAGTCTTCCGTCCGAATTTGTTGTATGGCTGTGCAGGTTTCCTTTATAGGTACCTTTATTTTCTGAAATTTGTTCGTAACTTTCCATAGTATTCATTTTGAAAGTTCCTCCACATTATCCACTTATTGGGGACAGGAACCACCAGATCCAGTAATTCTGCGGGTTTCCGACAAAATCCCCATGGGGGACAGGTACCACTGTTGATAACTCCTGCCGACCGCACCAGTGCTGGCTGAGAGGGGGACAGGTACCCTTGATGGCCCATCGGTGCTGGGCGGAAGGGCAATTAAAGTGGTGGTTCCTGACCCCCATATTAGAACAGGGACAGCTGGCGGTTGATGATTTTGTAGTAGCCGTGCTCGATGCGCTCGTTGCCCTCGTGGGTCAGGGTCTGGATGGCCGACAGGGGCTGGGATTTCACGACGAGCTTTATATTATTATCGAAACATTCGATGATGTCTGCCTTGTTGATGTCCGTAAGGCAGATCAGCTGCACGTGAAAGTGCTTCGCGATTTCGAAAACCGGGCGCAGAAGGTGGCCGGAGGTAATGGTGCCGAAGGGATTGTCCATGATCAGAACGCCCGTGGATTTCGGCATTGCAATGGGGCCGATGGACCTCGAATAATTCATGATCGAGAGGATTACCGAGAAAAAGACGACAAATTTCTCGCCCCCGGAATTCTGGACCAGGGCCTTTTCCCAGGTCCGGTAGGCGGAATTGGCGCTGTTCTGGTCGATTTTGTATACTTTAACGGGGATGGTGTCCCTGCGGATATACATATGGAGGAGTTTTTCGCTGCCGACGCTTCGGGCGGCCGCTTTTTTCAGGTCTTTCTCACTGGCCGTTTCTCCGGCATCCCCGGCGGCAAGCAGGCGGCCGATTTCTTCCGCCCCCTGGTCGATTTCCGCTTCAATTCCCACGCGGGCCGCGTCCTGTGAAACTTCTTCTCCGGAAGGGATATCAAAACGGATCATCTGGGTGGGCCGGCTGTTTTGCAGCTTAACCCGGGAGGCGGACTGGATGGTTTGAAGCGCCTTGTAGATGACTTCGCCCCGAAGAACGCATTGATGAATAATATCTTTCCGTTCGTTTTCTATTTCCGCCAGGTCAGTGGCAATTTTTGCATTTATCTTCTCGATGGAGGAAGCCATGGAGGAAAGGCCCATTCGGACGGTTCCATAGCGGTCGGAAGGTACGGTCCTGTTTGCCAGGAGCTCCCTCAGGTGGCGGAGCTGGCTCACGATTTCCGGCCGGGCCGTCCCTTCGTAGTCTCTTGTGACTTCCGTCAGATCTGCGGTCAGATCCTGCTCGGCCCGATTCTTGTCGTTTTCGGCCTCACTTAAGGCCTGGCGGGCGGAACTCCACTGGCCGCGGATATTCTGTTCCAGAGTAAATTCCGGCAGGACCTCCGGCAAGGGAGCTGAAGCGCAGAGGGGATTTACCTCATCAAGGACACCGGTTACATCATCGCTTCGTTTTTCAACTGCCCGGAAATCCTTTGTCAGCCGGGCTTTTGCCTCCTCTTCCGCTTTTCGGCGGGCAGGGAAATTTCCTTTGATTTCTTCCGGGGAAAGGGGCGAGCCGCCGAATTCTGCCAGATTCTTCTCTGCTTTTTCCAAGTCCGAACCGGCTTTTCCTTCCTTTTTTGTCAGCACATTATATTCTGCTTCCAGGGTTTTCCGCTTCGCCTCAGCGGCTTCAATGTCGGCCTTTGTGCCCCTCTCCTGCTCCGGCGACCAGACCATGTCCCTGCAGGCAGCCGGATCCACACTCAGAGCCTCCATGGCCCGGCGGGTTTCATCGCACTTCTTCTGCTCCTCAAATAACTGCTGATTCAAGGCTTCAATTTCCCCGCTCAGAGAAGCAGAAAGTGTCTTATAGGTGGTGTACAAGGCGTCCAGGGGTTCTTCATCCCAAGGTACATCCACTGCTGCTGCCTCTTCCGGGCGTCCGACCTCGCCCAGCATCTGCTGCAGTTTTTCTTTCCGCTCATTCGTCTGTTTTAAGGAAGCATCCATTTCCTTCAGGTCCTGTTCACAGGCAGCAATCTGTTCGGCCAGGTCCTTCAGCTCCCGATCCAGGGCTTTGCCCTGCTCTTCCAGGGCAATCAGGGACTCCAAAAGTTCCTTTTCCTGGGCGGCCTGTCTTTGCAGACTGGAGAGAGCCTTTATCTCAGCCTCCTTCTTTGTCCGCTCGTCCTTCAGGGAAGCAATTTCCGCGTCGATTGCCTCTTTTTTGCCAAGCAGGTCCTGTTCCTGTCTTTCCGAGGCCTGAAGCTTTCCCGTCAGCTCTTCCTGCTTTTCAATAAGCTTTCGGCGGGCCGTTTTCTGCTCTTCTTCCCAATTGGCGTCATAGGGGAAAGAGGCGATCCGGTCCGCGTCCCGGGCCAGTTCGGAAAGACGCTGCTCATAGAGGTCCTTCTTTTGTTTACATGATAATAATTTTTCCTCAAGCCTTTCCCTGTAATTGACGGTGTCCTTGAAATAAGAGGCATCGTAGTCTGCCAGAAAGCGGTCTGCCCGGTCCTCTCCCGACAGGAGCTCAGAAAACTCACCCATCGTATAGACGGGAACCGTCTCCTGCAGCCAGGTTTCGTCGGAAGAATTGAGAAGGGCTTCCCGGTCTTTTTCTGTTGAGAAAAGCAGGCTGTAAGCCAGCTCCGGGTGGCGCTCGAGCAAATCATCAAGGCGGTTTGGCTCCAGCTGCCCGGAAGAAAGCAAATTCAGAAGATATCCCTCACCGGTCTGAAAGGACAAGCCTGTAGAAGTGACATAGGCCATTACCTCTTCCGGCACATGAAGAGAGCCGGAGGAAGCGGCATTCAGGCGTTTCTCCCGATCCCGGATTTCCTCCTCCGTGTGCTGTAAGTCGGCCCGGGTTTCTTCCTCCCGCCGATGGATGGCGGTTTTCAGGCTCCCGTCAAAAAGGGACTCCCGGGCAAGACTGTAGCGCTGGGCCAGTGGAAGAAGGCCATCTACTATAGTCTGATACTCCTTCAAAGCCTTGTCCAGGGCAGTGAGCTCGCCGGTGATCGAGGCCTGGGCCGCCGTCAGGTCCATTTTCTGCTTCCGGCAGGCCGTAAGCCTGGTGGAAGTTTCGTCTTCCTCCCGGACCTTCGCTTCTATATTATTTTCTATTTTCTCTTTCTGCTCCTGCAGATTCCGGTCCAGGGCAGATATATCGCCCTCTCCATAGAGACCGGAAAGGTTCCGGGTCAGCGGAAAAGCATGCTCTTCGGCAATTCTGTCGCTCAGGCTTTTCAGGGTCTGCAGGTTGCCGCTTTTCCGGTTCCGCTCGGCTTCGTGGGAGGCCTTCTCATTTTCAGCCCGGTCCCGCCGGAAATACAAGTCTTTCCGCTTCCCATCAGTTTTTTGCATTTCCGCTGAAAGAGCGGCGGATTTTTCAGCCTGTGCCTGCGATTCGGCAGCTGCCCTGCGGGAAATGCGGCTCCGCAGGTCCGCGAGGGCTGCGGCCTCGTCCGATTCCTCTTCCTTCAGGCGGACGGACTCACGGAGAGCCTTCAGTTTCGCTTCGTGCTCTATATTATCATCGCGATACCTTGCGTATTCCAGCATTTCGCGCCGCTGCTGCAGCTCTGCCAGCCGTCCCTCGGCCGCCTCTTTTTCCGTTTCCTTTTCGGAAAGCTGTTCCCGGACTTCGCTTAAAGCATCCCGGGCAGGGTAATATTCGCTGGAGGCCTGTTCCCAGGCGATATGGGTTAAGGTCCGGTCCTCATCTTCCATTTCCCCCAAAAGGGCCTGCTTCCTTTCGTCCAGGGCAGCTGCTTCCCGCGTCAGGGCTCCCTTCAGGGCAAAAATCCGGTTCCTCGCACCGACAAACTCCTCTTCTTTGCTGCACAGGGCATCAGCCTGATTTGACAAGGCTTCCAGGCTCTTCAGTACCCTTTCATTCGTATCTTTCTCCTGAATGGCCGAGGAATTTTCCGCCCGCTTTCGGGCATAATGGACCAGCATGGTCTCCAGAGAATCGTCCTTCCCGGAAGCACCCGTCAGATTTTCATGCTTTTCTATGGCCGGCAGGATGAACTGACGAATCAGAAGGTCGGAAGTGGGGGCCTTGTCGAAGTACTTGTTCAGACCGCCCTCCTCCATGTTCAGGGCCTCAATCACGGAATGCCATTCATCCTGAAAAATCCCGTATTCCTTCAGCTTGGCCGCCCACTTCCCCTTCTCTTCGGGAGAATAGCAGATGAGGCGGTCCATGCTCCTTTTCGCCAGGTCCCGGACTGCGTTATAGTCCGCCGCCTCAAAACGACCGTCCACGTTGGCTGAGAGGTCCAGGGCTGCGATGCTGTACGGGGAGTTGTCTTCCCCGCCATATGTAGAGAAAAATGAATAATATCTCACCCGGCTGTACGGGCGGCTTTCATCGTCCGTATTTGCCCGGCTTCCGGCCATGGAAATTCCGGTCATCAGCCGCATATCCCCGGCTCCGTCCAGCTTCCATTCCAAAAGGAAGTAGCAGTGGTCCCCCGGCTTCTGGAAATAGTCCTCGATCCGCCGGCCGCCCGCTTTGGCTCCGGGAATCACCGGCTGCATGAAAAGCTGCACCAGGACCGTCTTGCCGCCGCCGTTGGCCAGATGCATGACGGTATTTAAAGCTTCCCGGGACTCCGGGTCCTCCAAATCGTAAAGCTCGTCCGGAATCAGCCGTTCCCTATTATTATAAAAACAGTTTACGATACGGATTTTAGTGATCTTCGGCATCTGAGCTTCCCTCCAGCCAGCGGTTGACTTCGACGGCCCGCTCCTTCCGTAAAACATAGGGCATCAGGTCCTGCAGCTTCTCTGTCGGGCGAATCTGCTGGCCATCTTCCGTAAAAAGGTCGTCTGCCCTGAATTTGATGAGGAGCTTGTTCAGAATGCCATAGCGTTCGTTCAGCTTTTTGCTGTCCTGTGCCCCTTCGAGTTTGCCCAGCCAGTTTTCGGCCAGCTTCTTCATGTTTTCGCTGTACTCGTCACCGGTCACATTTTCAGGCCCTTCGGTAGTGACAGTCCGGCAGTGGTCGGTGAAATCCCGGATGACATCGTCTTTCAGGGTAAAGTCCTGCACCTGCAGGGTGTTCCCTTCCCCCTTGAAAAAAGAATAGAGGATATACACGGCCAGATAATTCATGAGATATAAGTCTTCGCTTTTGGAATCCGTGCTTCCGATGTCCGCCCGGAAATCCATGTTTTTCTTCAGGAAGAGGTCGTTTGCCATGGTCGGGACCAGATAGAGACGGTTGCCGGCCGGGTAAATGTCGAAGTCCAGTTCCTTCCCCATCTCCACAAGTTCACTGTAAACGTCATCCTCCTGAACGGCGGTCCAGGCCAGGGGATTTTCCTTTCTCCCGATCCAGCCCTTTTTCATCAGCTCATGAAAGACCGTAAGCGTATCCCTGTTCATGCCTCTGCCTCCACCAGAAAATCGGAAAGTTCAATGGTCCGGCTTTCCTCTCCCTCACCGACCGTATACCGGCAGGTCCCGTCGCTGCCTGTGAAAATAATATTATTCATATCATTTGGAATGACCTCCCGGATTCCGCTCAAAATCCAGAGAAGGTTAAATTCCCCCTCCGGGTCCGTCAGCAGCATGTCCGTCCGCCCCCGCAGTGCTTTCAAATCTATCTTCTGGTACTGGTACATGGAAAGGAGCATATTGGGCAGCAGCTGATGGTCCGTCCAGGCCAGGAGGTCGGTCATTTTCTGCGCCCCTATGAATTCGCTGACGGAGAAGGACCTGTGGGAAGCGGCATAGCTGAAAAAGGCCCGGCCGATTTCCAGGTAGGCCGCGTTTTTTCTGCGGGCGTCCTGAGCCAGGATGTCTTCCCCCTCTTCCAGATTCAGCCCTTCCTGCTTCTCTTCCTCCCCCAGCCGGTCCACGGGCTGATAGAAGCTTTCTATATTGAACAGTTTCTGAAAAACCGGTGTTTCCAGGGGATATAATAATGTAAGCGCCGCGTCTCCCAGACGGTCGTCCAATAACTGCCGCAGGGGAGCCATGATGTCCTTTTCGAAATTCAGGCGTTCGAAATCCTCTACTTTGAAGCTGTCGCGCAGAATCCGGTCATATTCGTCGGAAACCAGGTCCTTCTGATTGATCAGGGAGCGCTGCTCATTGATTGTCGTCATCAGGTTTTCATGGATTTCCATGACTGACTGCAGGTTCTTCTGCGTCTCCTGATTGTCTGCCCCCTCCTGTATAGCCTCCTGAAAACGGGCGATTTCCCTGTCTGTCGTCGCGGAAAGCTCCATCAGCTCCTGGTATTCATCGTCCATCAGGTTCCGGTAGCGCTCGATCAGGCCCTGATAATCCTCTGCGGAAATCCGGGCAATATTTTCCCGGCAGCGGATCAGGAAGTCGCTTAAGTTCCGCTTCATATTCCGAATCTGCTGGACGAGATCCCGGCTCTGGCCCAGGGCTTCGGAAAAATTCCGCCTTTTCATATACTCCTGCATTTTGAAGCGGGTCACGGAATAGTCGAGCTCGGACTCGATTTCCTTGGAGCGGAAAAGGAAGTCAAAGACCTCGTCCGTCAGGGTATAGGCTCCCTTCTCCTCATTCAAAAGCCGAAGCGTCCCGGTTCGAAAGGCGCCGGCCGTGCTGTCATACACAGGATACAGGATCCGCTTTCCGCTCTTCTGCAGGATGTTCACCACCAGAAATGCGGCCATCCGGTCCGGCGGAAAGCCCTGATACTCTTCCGGAAGCAGGGTATCCGCTGCCTGCAGGAAATCCGCCACGTCAGAAAGGGTACATCTTTCATCCTCGCTCAGGGTTTTCTCCTCGATGAAGAGGACCACCATCATGGAAAGATTGTTCAAGACGTCCAGGCCCTGCGGCCCTTGGAATTTTGCGGCAATCTCATCCGGACAGCTTCCCACGCGCAGGCTGTTTACGATATAGAAAAATTTCATCCGCTGCTCAAAACCGGAAAGCAGCTCTGAAACCTCATTCTTCGTCATAGCCGGCTTCCCTTCTAAGTATGGCAGCGCTCAATATTTCCTGGGGGATTAAGCGGTTTTCCTGCAGGAGGCGCTGCAGGAGGTGCTTTACATTATTCTCTAATGAATCGGGAAACAGGCCGGATACGTCCTTGTAGGCGATATTTCCGGCCGGGCTCATCTCCATGCCGGGAAGGCCCAGCCGCTCCGCCTCAATAAGCATCCGCCGATAAGCGGGGACAAAAAGCTCCATTTCCAGGTCCGGGTTGGCCTCGGTCGTCCGCCGGTAGATTTCAAAGCCGTACCGGTCGATATCGCCCCAGTAGAGAAAGCGGACTTCCGGAATCCGCATATAGCGGACGTAAGCCTGTACGGCCCCGGTTTTTTCCGAAATCCGGTTGCCGCCCCCGTATACGACCCCGTCCAGCTTGCAGCCGAAGAGTGACGTCAGGCCGTCTTCCGCCATCAGCTTCCGAAGGTCGAACCAGACATCCTTGTTCTCGCAAATCAGGAGGGTGACCCTGTCCCCTCTCCTTCTTATGTAATCGTGGAAGCAGTCCTCAGGGGTGTCGTAGAAGCAAAGCTCCTCCTGGGAAAACCCCAGATTTTTTAAGAGGCTTTTCATTTCGCCCCCGTCCAAGACCTTTTCCCGGTGGAAGATGGCAAAAGACCGCTCCTTTCGCGAAATGGGCTCCCGGTCCCAGTCCGAAAAGAGATACCGGCTCAGCTGCTGCAGCTCCTGGGCATGGGCCTCATACTTCTCGGGATTTGCCTCCAGGTACCCTGTCTGCAGGAGCCGCGGATGAAGAGCCCGGATTCCGGCCAGCACATCTTCGGAAACGGTCTTTTCCAGGCATATGTGATAGCGCAGATAAAGCGGGTACTGCCGGTTCCCGTTCGTCCCGGACTTCTTCACCGGAAAAACAAATCCCAGCTCTGCGATTTCCTTCACGTCCGTATAAGCCTCTGCAGAATCCGCCCCGCTGTCTCCCAGTATTTTTAAGAGTTCCGGCAGGTCAATTCGCTTTTTGCCGTACTCCAGCAGTTTTGCAGCTATGTGGTCCAGTTTTGTGGTGGGTAGGGACATTGGCGTCTGGCCTCTAAGTCTGGGGAAAATAGTGACGGCCTTATGATAACACAAATACCGGGGGTCAGGTATAGGGGGGTCAGGAACCGCCGTCTAAAATTGTTGCAGTCCGCGCCGCCACAGCTCTACAGGGGGTCAGGTACCATCAAAAGCCCGCTGGGGTTGGGCGGGAGAGCTGTTTATATGCAAGGGGTCAGGTACCACTGTTGATAACTCCTGCCGCCCGCACCAGCGCTGGGTTTGAGGGGGACAGGCACCCTCTATTGCCCGCTGGGACTGGGCGGGAGGGGTGTCGAAGTGGTGGTTCCTGACCCCTTTTAAATATTGCACAATTTGGGAGGGGGAAATTTGGCAATTCCGCGCGCTTGCGCAGAGATAGGAGGATTGATATAGTAGGGAATGGAAACTGAAAATAATATTTTAGTTTCCGGCGTTGTGGCCGGGCGGCAACCGCCTGGCAAATACAAACTTGAAAATCGGGAGGTTTTATGGACACGAAGAGGAGTCTGACGGGGGCAGAAAAGGCCGGGTACGGGCTTGGTGCCGTCGGCAAAGACATGGTTTACATGCTCTCGGCGAGCTATGTTTTATATTATTTTCAGGACATCATGGGGGTGTCGGCGTACGCGATGGGAGTCATCCTGCTGGCGGCCCGGGTGTTCGACGCCTTTAACGACCCGATCATGGGCGTCATTGTCGCAAAGACGAAGACGAAAATGGGCAAGTTCCGGCCCTGGCTTCTGATCGGGACCCTGACGAACGCGGTAGTTTTATATGCCATGTTCACCTGCCCGCCAAGCCTTGACGGCGGCGGCCTCATCGCTTACGCGGCTATCACGTATGTCCTCTGGGGCGTCACGTACACGATGATGGACATTCCATTCTGGTCCATGATTCCGGCCTTCACCAAGGGTGGCAAGGAGCGCGAGAACCTCACCACGCTCGCCCGCTCCTGCTCCGGCGTCGGCAGTGCCATCGTTTCAATCTTCACCGTAATGGCGGTTCACGCTTTGGGCGTCCGCTTCGGCGGAACTTCGGCAAAGGATGTGGAAAGAATCGGCTTTTCCGTATTTGCCCTGATCATCGCTGTACTGTTCGTGGTTTTCATTATTATCACGGTCGCTGCCGTCAAGGAAAAGTCGACGGTTGACATGGAGACCGCGACGGTCCGGCAGATGTTTTCCTCCCTCGTGCACAATGACCAGGCCATGGCCATCGTTGTGACCATCGTCCTCGTTGATGTAGCCATGTACATTACGTCAAATCTCGTCATCTACTTCTTCAAGTATGACCTGGGCGGGACGGGCTGGTACAAGGACTACACCCTCTTCAACACGGTCGCCGGTGCCGCGCAGATTCTGGCCATGATGGCTCTCTACCCCATCCTGCGGCAGCTTCTGAAGATTTCAAACACGAAGATTTTCTACGCGGGCCTCGTCATGTCCATGATCGGCTACGCCTGCCTCCTGGCTCTCGCAACGGCCGGAAACAAGACGCTCGCCCTCTTCCTCATCCCCGGCGTTCTGATCATGGCGGCTTCGGGCATGAATAATGTACTTATCACCATTTTCCTGGCGAATACCGTCGACTACGGAGAAATCAAAAACGGGCGGCGCGACGAATCCGTCATCTTTTCCATGCAGACCTTCGTCGTAAAGCTTTCGTCCGGCCTTGCCGCCTTCATCGCATCTCTGACGCTCGGAATGCTGAAACTCTCGAGCGCTGCCGTCACTACGGAAGACCAGACCTTCGACTTCTCGACCGGCGTCGCTGCCGCCCAGAAGATGGGGCTTCGCATGGTGATGACCCTGATTCCGATTGCGGTCCTGGTCGTCGCATTCATCTGGTTCCGGACAAAGTATAAGCTCACTGACAAGAAGGTTGAGGAACTGGCGGAGCAGGTGGCGGAACTGCACAATTAAGATGATAAGATGGGGTCAGGCACCACTGTTGATAACTCCTAGCGCCCGCACCAATAGTGGCTGGGAGGGGGACAGGTACTCTCTATTGCCCGCTGGAACTGGACGGGAGGGCTGTCAAAGTGGTGGTTCCTGACCCCCTATAGAGAGAAAAAGAGACCGGGCAGGCGCTGCCCGGTCTCTTTTTATACGGACTTGACGAAGATATCCATGTACTCGGCCATCTCGGCCTGCATCTTCTCCATGGCGCCGGAGAGGATGCGCAGGACTTCGCTGTCTTCGAGGCCCAGAATTTTGCAGATTTCTTTCCGGGACAGGTTCTCGTAGTAGAACATGAGGACGACTTTCTTCTCGGAATTCGACAGCTGCTGCATGGAGGCGTCGAGACGGGCGGCGAGCTCCTTCCTGTCGATTGGGAAGGGCTGCGAGCCTCCCTCTTCCAGGTAGGAGAAGGAAGAGGCAGATGATAATGTAAAGGCCGTCTCCGCTTCAATAAGCTGGGGCAGGGTCATATCCAAGGCGTTTGCCACGTCCTTTTTTTCTGCGGGTTTCCCGGCGGCGAGGAGGTCCTTCCGAGCCGCATCAATTTTTTTCTTCGTATCGATAATCAGGCGCTTGGCGTCGGCATTCTTCGTGACGGCGTCAATCATGCTTTTGCGGATGCGGGCTCCGGCAAAGTCCTCAAAGCGGCCGGTCCCGTCGTACTTGTAGATGGCGTCGATGAGCCCGGGCAGGCCCTCTTCTACAAGGTCATGGCCGGCCGCGGCAGTCCCCAGGTAAGCGGACAGGCGGGACGCAATATTGACGGAGAGGTAGACATACTCCTTCGTCAGGGCATCGCGGTTTTCGGCTGTGGGAGCCTCTCTATATGCCTCCCACAGTTTCGCTTTTCTATTGGCAGCGGCGGTCGCCTGGATGTTCGTAGTGTACAAAACGTTTCCTTCTAAGAAAGATAAGTGGCAGCCCGGCTCCGCCGGGCTGCCACTATTATACCCTAGATAGGCAGTCTGATTCAATATAAAAGCTTCTCCCCGCCCTTCACTTCAACCCCGTCGGGCTCTGAGATGTAGAGGTCGTCGCCTATGTAGAGGCCGCGCAGAGACTGGACGCCGTTGAAATCAAGGTCTGCGGTGTAGATGGCGTCGAAGGATTTCGTCACCTCGTTCCAGGAATAGAAGACATAGGCCGTCTTCCAGGTGGCGTAGTCGTCGTTCGTGTAGGAATAGCCGAAGCCGAGGAGGTTCTTGTCCGCCGAAGCCAGAACGGCCCGGTGGTCGTAGGTGTAGAGGTCCGAGTACTTGGCCGGAATGACGGTGGAGCCCACCACAACGGGGTTCGTCGGGTCACTGACATCAAACATCGAAAGCTTGATCCCCTTCTGCTCTCCCGTGTCCGGATCCGTTTCTAGCCCTAAGCCCACGAGGCGGTTCTCCGACCAGGGGTGGAGATAGTCCGAGAAGCCCGTGATCTTCAGGTACCCCAAAAGCTTCGGGTCATCGGGATTTGAAATGTCGACCGCGAACAGGGGGTCCGTCTGCCGGTAGGTGACGAAGTAAGCCATCTTCCCGATATAGCGGGCGGAATAGATGGTCTCGCCGGGCGCGAGCCCTGTGAGAGCGCCCCGCCGCTTCATCTCGGCATCATAGACATAGAGGCCGTTGCTGGTATCGCTGCTTGAATAATTGTAGGTCGTGGTCAGGATGAAAAGATTGTCATCGACCACCCGCAGGGCGTAGTCGTCGGTGACGGTGCCGGAAACCGTGGCCGCCCCGGCCGCGTCAATCTTCCCGTCCTTGAAGGTGAAGCGGGCGACATTCGTGGCGTCGGAGCCCGAGCTTGCGCTGTCGTAGCCGTAGAGGTAGATAGCGTCATCCGTCACATAGGGCGTTGCATAATTATTCATGATCATGCAGGAATCGATGGCCTTCAGGCCGTCTCCGGCAAGGTCGAAAGCCGCGATGATGGTCTGGTTCAGGCCCTCTGCCGGAAGGTAGATGGAGTCCGCCCCGATCTTTTCCCCGTCAATCTGGGGCCAGACGACCTGGTCATCGTCCATCCAGTTGTAGGCGAAGACGATCAGCTTCCCGTCCGACGTAATCCGGGCCTGGTTGTAATACCCGTCGATGCAGTCGACGCTCTTTAAGACCGCGTGCTCCGGATCGGAAATGTCGTAGGTGAAAATGCCGAGCAGCTTGGTGCTGGTGTCCGCGACGCCCCGGTAGCTTGCGTCGGCGGCCAGGTCCGGCGTGGCGGAAGCGTTCGGGTTCAAGCCATACTTATAGAGGTTCCCGAGCACGATAAGCTTACCGTCCCGCACGAACATCTCATTGATGCTGACCGAGCAGGATTCAATGATGTCCGCCACCTTCTTCGGAACAGAAACACCGGCCGTCCCTTCCTGTGAGCCGTCATTTTCGGTGCTGCTGTCCTTCGAAGTATCCGTCCCCTCTTCAGCAGAGCCGGATGTGCCCGCAGCCTTCCGGACCGCGGCAATCGTGTCGTTTGTCATATTGATGTCGTCGCAGCGGGTCAGAGCCGTCCCGTCTGCCCTGGTGACCTTGATCGACTCGCCGACGACGCGATAGATGTAGCGGCCGTCCGTCTTTGCGATATCGGCCTCATCTACCCCTTCGACCAGGGTATTTGTATATGAATAATCAGATCCCGAGTTCCCTGCGCCCGATGCGGTGTCCGCTGACTCCTGGATTGCCTTGCTGCCCTCGGAGCCGGTCGTCGCCGAATCCGCCGTGGAGCTGGATGACGACGCATTCGTGGAAGCCGCATTGTCGCTTATGGAATCCGTCGCCACTTCGTCCGTGGTATAGGAATTCCAGGCCGCGACCTGTTTCTTGACATAATTCGTGTAAGCCTTTTCCGTCTTCGCGAGGACATACATAGACCCGGCATCGTGGCGTTCAATGGCTGCCGTGGTGGGCTCCGCATCCGCCCCTTCCGCGTCTTTCACGGTTTCCGTCTCTGCAGCCACCTCTTCCAGACTGGTGCCGGCCTCTTCCAGCTTCTTTTCGAAGTGGTCATAGGTAAGCCAGGAGGAGAGCCCCACGAGAAGGACCGCCGCAGCTGCCGTTGCCAGGCCCCGCCGCATGCGCTTTTTCCGGGCCTTTTCTGCCTCGGCCCTGTCGGTAAAGGCCTTTGCCGCTTTGACCGAATCCGTCCGGTCGTTGCCGGAAATCCGGACAACCTTTCCGCCCTCGGAAACGTCTGTCGCAGAGCCCTTTTCCTCATTGGTCACGCGGGAAGGACCTGCGGAAGCCTTCGTCTCCTCGCTCCGCTCGCTCTCCCGCTCGCTCCGCCGCCCCCGGGCGTCAAGCCTGAGCTGCATAATATCCGGCTCCAGCATGTCGGGCACGTCGACTTTCTCCGCCGCCCTTTTCAATTTTTCTTCTATATCTCTCATATGTGGCCTCCTTGAGGTCAACCCCTCAGGCACGCCTTTTGCGTGCCTGAGGGGTTGTAACAACAGCAGAGAACTCTGTAAAAATTCGAGCTGTCACAACAGAGGGGTCAAGACATTTGGCTCCGCAGCTTCTTCAGCGCCCTGTTCTCCCTCGAGCGCACCGTGGAAGCGCGCATATCCAGCATTTCCGCGATTTCCCTCGTCTTAAAACCCGCAATCACGTGCAGGAGAATAATGATCCGGTCCGTCTCATCGAGGCCGGAGAGCAATGACAGGGTCTCCTCCGTGCTGTCGAAGCTGCCTCCACTCAAATCCGGCGGGACCTCCGGTCCTTCCTCGGAATAGGCTGCCCTCCGCCGCTTGCACTTGGCCGAAAGAATTCGGTAGATCCAGACCGAAAAGGCCTCCGGCACCCGCAGGGCTCCGATGCCCTCCCAGGCATCGACGACCGTGTCCGCAACAGCATCCTCCGCATCGGCTGACCGGCCCAGCAGGAAATACGCATATCTATACATAGCTTTGTACATATTCCCGTATAGGCTCACGAAGGCGTCCGCATCGCCGTCAATCGCTTTCCGAACTGTCTGAACATCTATTTCCATGGCATCCTCCCGCGGGATATCACAGGTTTCATGTATATAGTGTCAGATTACCATTCTTTTGTTGCAGGGGGAACCAAAAAATTTCTCTCCGGAAAATTGGAAAATGCCTTGCCCGCTCCCGCTTGCTCGCCTATAATTAGGCCATAAGCGGCAAAAGAACATGCCGCAGCGTTTTGAATGGAGGTCCGCCTATGGCCCGAACGAAAAAGATTCCCCTCTCGCAGCAGCTCTTTCCGGCAAGCGCGAAAATCCTGCCTGCCGGTCTGCGCGACGGACTTGACCGCTTCGGGGACAAGGCGGAGAGCTTCAGCAAATGGGTGACTGTCGCTGCCCTGCTCGCCGTCTTTACGGCCGGCGTGATCCGGGGCCTGAAAAGCGACGTCGAATACCACTGAAGCATTTCAGGAAGGAATCCGGCGGAAGAATTCCGTTTGCAGCCTTTCATTGAAGCCATTCAGAGAATGTTGAAGATAAGGAGGAAAACACCATGAAGAAGTATGAATGCACCATGTGCGGCTACATCTACGACCCCGAGAAGGGCGACCCGGACAACGGTATCGCTCCCGGCACGGCCTTTGAGGACCTGCCCGACGACTGGACCTGCCCCCTCTGCGGCGTCGGCAAGGAAGATTTCAAGCCGGTTGACTGAAAGGCACATTTTCTGGAAGTTGAGAATCCGTCCCGTTTTTCCGGGACGGATTTTTGTTTGACGTGAAAAGGCTTGCAATATGAGGCTCCGTGGCCTATACTGTAGCCGTTTCAAAAAATTCGAAGCAGACTAGGCTGCGGAGCGTATTAGTGCCGACGGACTGAGGGAGTTGCCCGCCGGACGAAATGGCAGATACCGATCCCGTTGAAATTGAAAGGATCTGCCTGCGGTTCCGTTTAGCCGCATCCCGCTGCTGCAGATGCCGACGGTTTGACATGATGCAGGCAGGCTTTCCGGAGCCTGCAAAAGCATTATGAATAATATAAACCTCCATACGCACCCTGCAGTATCACGAGATCTGCAAAGGTACGAATGGAGGTTTTTTCATGCGTGAAATCAGAAACGTACGGGTGATCACCCTGGCGGCCATGCTGACGGCGGTCGCCGTAATTCTGGGCTTCTTCAAGATTCCTATCACAAGTCTCATCGAAATCCGCTTCCAGTCAATCCCGGTAAAACTGGCCGGCATGCTGATGGGACCCTTCGTCGGCGGGACCGTCGGAATCCTGACCGACGTCCTCTCCTACCTGGTCCGGCCCACCGGGGCTTTCTTCCCGGGCTTTACGATCACGTCTCTGGTCACAGGCGTCATCTTCGCTATCTTTCTCTATAAGAAGCCCTTTTCCATGTTCCGGGTAGCCATGGCGGAACTTACCACGGGCCTTCTCTGCAGCATGCTCTTAAACACCCTATGGCTCTCGATTCTCTATAAGACGCCCTATCTCACGACCTTCATGGCAAGGCTTCCCAAAGAGCTCGTCATGCTCCCCATCAATATCCTCATCATCTGCCTCGTCAGCAAGGCCGTCCACGGAATTGCGGAGCGCTTCCTCGAACCGGTCCGTTCCCGCGAGCAGTAAGGCAGCAAAAAGTTTCCTACAGAAAAAGGAGCCGCATTTCGCAGCTCCTTTTGTTGTACAACATTATTTCTTCCCGGACTTCCGAATCGGCTTTTCTTCAGGTTCTCCGAGCTCTTTTCGGACAAGAGCGTTCACGCCCCATCCGGCTCCCAGGATGGTCCAGAAGACCGGACCCGTGCAGATAGTGGAGTCGTTCGCCAGGACAACGATCAGGTAGGCGAGGACGCCGACCGAGATACCGAAGCCCATGCGGGCCAGGGCCAGCTTGTCTTTCATGTCCTTCTCCGTGAGGGTGCCGGTATAGGCATCCTTGAAGACCGCCTTCCGGTAGATCCGGATTGACTGGAACAGGTACCAGAAGAAGAAGACCATGGCTCCTGCGAAGGCGATGAAACCGTTCTCAATCCACAGCTGCAGGTAGTAGCAGTGGGGCTTGACGTCAAAGAGGGCGTTGTCCGCGCCGACCCGGTAGGACTTGTTGATATACTCCCACTGGGGATAGACAAGGACAAAGCAGTCCGCCCCGGCCCCGATGATCATGTGGTGCTTTAAAAGGGGAATCGAGCGGTTGTAGATATGGCCCCGGCCGGAAGCCATATTTTCGGGGAAGACATAGGCCACTTCGACTTCCTCTTCCGTCGGCATCTTGATGCCTTTCATGGCCGAGTTCACGAAGTAGTAGTCGCCCTCCTCCGTCGCCTTGATGAAGGAGAGATGGCAGTCCTTTCCGGAGTCGCTGGGGATATTGACGTACATGTAATAGCCGCCTTCGGCGTCCCCATTCAGGCCGAAGCTGATATCCTTCCAGGAGGAATCCATGCAGGCGTAGGTCTGGTCGGACTTGCTCGTACACTTGAGGTTCAGGGTCTGCCCTTCTCCGTCCTTCGCGTCAAACGTGGCAATGCCGGAGCCGGTATCCACAGAATACGAGAAGACAAGGGCCCGGCCGTCCTTCATGGAAATTTTTACATTATTATCGCCGGTGAAAATTCCGTCCTCGGCGATGGGGATGTCCTCGTCCTTGTGGGGAGCGCTTCCGATGAAGATGGCGCTGACATGCTCTTTCAGGGAGCTGCTGGTCTCAAGGACCGCCACCCCGCCGCCGATCAGGATGGCCAGGACGACGAGACCGATGATGAAGGTCTTCCGTTTGTGAGAGAGCAGGACCAGGACCGCGATGACCAGGGCGCCGAGGATGCCGACGAAACCGGACAGGGCTCCGTGGAAGGAGACATAGGCCGCCAGGACGCAGAGGGCCGCATTCAGGGCCTTCCGCCAGAGCTTCTCTTCCACGAAAATCAGGGCGAGAAAGATGGGCACAAGGACGCCCGTGTACATGGAGAAATAGTCGACGTTGTAGATGGTGCCGTAAGCCTGGCGCTCGCCGGCGACGACGCTGATCGTGTCGAGCTTGTCCCAGAAGGAAAGGGGCGCAATCAGTCGCTTCCCGAAGTTCGTCGAGAAGAGGTCCAGGCCCAGTCCCTGGAAAGAAGCCAGGGCCAGTTCCACGAGGACGAAGTACTCGGAGCCCCGCAGGAAATACCTGAGGTGGTCGACCGAGACGATGCAGGTGTAGGTGTAATAAGCGATGACCAGGTAGCCGAGCAGGGCCAGGGCCGACTCGAACATTTCATAGGAGCCTGCGAACGAGAACAGGGGCCGTTTGCCGAAGATGGCGGACACGAGAACCATGACCCCGTAGATGCTGGCGGGAATCATGAAGCGGCCGATCGGCAGGTCCTCATAATAATAGTTGACCCGCACCAAAAGGATAATGACGCAGACGCAGGCCAGCACGAACACGGCCCACTGCTTGTAGAAGAGAAATACGTCCGCCGTGCCACCCCCGTTCGGGAACCAGTCGTAGTCCCCCAGGTGGTTGTCATAGGTGTAGATCCGCATCAGGAAGGGAATCAGGCCCACGGCCAGGATGGACGGAATCAGATACTTGACGGACAGCTTGGGCTGCGTCGATTGCGATGCCAGTTTCATGAATAATATTCTCCCAAAGTAAGTATTTCCGGGGCTCTTGCAGGGCACTGCCCCGATGTCCGCCGGACCGGGCTCTATTCTAGCACATTTGGACCGGGTGCGGGGAAAATATATCTTTTCGCCGGGTGTCTCTCAGTTCTGGAAGTTGAAATGCTGGCCCTCGATAAGGTCATAGGCCTTGAGTTCTGCCGCATCCAGGTTCTCACGGTGCATGTCCACAGCGTTGATCTGGCTGTTTTCATAGGTCGTGTAGTAATAGATGCCCTTGTCCTGGTTACAGCAGGAAGAATAGATGGTGATTTCGTACTTGTCCCCGCCCAGGTGGCAGAGGCCCCGCTGCTGCTCGACCGAGCCCAGGATGTGGAAGAACTGGGACACGGAGGCCGACTCGTCGTCACCGGACTTCGAATTCATACGGGTGAAGGCCACCTTGGCGAAACGGGAGGCGCTGGAAAGGTCGCCGGGAAGGCCCATTCCGCCCATGCCGCGCGAATAGGGGTGAAGGTCTGTGCCGTCCGCAAAGCGGCACTCCCCCTGGTCCGCCGTCAGGTTCCGGTAATTGGCCAGCATGGTCATCTGAATGTCAAAGGTAGGATTGTTCGTCATGACGCCGACCGGGTCATCGTAGATGTGAAGGCCGGTCTTCGTCTGCTCCACCACAATCTGCTTCTTTTTGTCTCCAATCATCCAGTGCAGGGGGTTGGGCGGCAGCTCGGGCGCAAAGGCCACATTCGTGATATTCACATCGGAAAGCTTCTCCCTCGCCTCGTCCGTGGTCTTGCATGAGGATAATATAAAGGGAATCAGTTCGAACGAAGCGATATTCGTCTTCCCGTCGGCAGGGTCCCGGAAATCGCAGTTGTCCGGGAAGTTCAGGCCGGCCATGCCAAGTCCCGCTTCATTGATCCCGTCATAGAACAGAGGATAGCCGCCCGCCACATAGGCCATGCCGATCATAGCCAGGTGGTCTGCATTCGTATCACCATTCCTGAAAGCGAAGGGAAACTTCCGCGGCACCACCGTCACCTGCTCGTGGTAGCTGTACTCAAGGTCCAGATTCCGGCCGAAATAGTGGTCTTTCGTGAAATAAGTGGCTGCAGTGCACATGATGAAGCTCCTTTCAAGGCTAATGTAGTTCTTCTTGTTTATATGAATTCACTCATTCATTGAATGGAACTTATTAAACAAATCCACTGTAATGAGATTTCGTTCCTGCAATATATCTGTAAATTTGGAAATTTCACTTTGAGAAAATCGTTTTCCCTTGTTCCCCGGCCATAAATTAAAGCCGGTCCAGATTTCTTCAAGGCCGCAAGGCCCGCCTTCAATTAGAAATAGTGATGTGGCCACGCCTTCCAATACATGAGTATTCTCTATAGAATTCACAAATGCCAGCGACTCTTCAATCGCCGGGTGCATTTTTTTCAGTGCCGCTTCTGTCTTCTGACTGATGATCTGTCGGTAGACGTTGTCATACACTTCTTTCAATGTCTTGAATTGATAGTATTGCTGGTATTCATTAATGGAACGCATAGTACATTCGATAGAATATGAATACGGTCCATACTTTGCCTTTTCAAACTTGAAATATCTCTCGTTCAGATAGTAATCCAGGAAATATGCAGCCTTTTGAATCCGAATTTTGCTGCGGGAAATCAACCCATAATAAATATCAATCAATACCAAAGAAGACAGGTTCAACTTTGGAGGTTGCTTAATAGAGGCCCCTGTAGAAATTTCTGAAGGAGCAAACACATAAAAATCGTACTTGTCTTTCAGTGGCTCCAGTTCAGTTTCGATAATCCTGCGGACATCATCCCACCGCAGGCCTCCATTCCCGCAGCCAAGCGGCGGTATTGCAATTGCATGGATATTGAATGCAGAAAGTTCCTGTATCATGGCATCCATGCCGGATTGGATGTACTCCAGACGTGAAGGCTCTCTCCACTTGTCCTTGGTCGGAAAATTAACAATAGTACGGCCTTCCTCCTGAGTAACAAGTACTTTCCCCGGAGTCAGGTTGTGCTGCCTGCATTCTTTCACATAGAGTCTATTGTTTTCAGGAAAACGGGTTTTAAATTGATAAGCGATCCCCTTCCCCATGTATCCCTCACAGTTGACTGTATTGACCAGGCAATCTGCATCAGACTCCAAAAGGTTCCCCTGTTTGAAAGTAATCATATAGTACCGCCTTCAAGGATGTCCTAAAAAATACCTAAAACCAGAGCGGTTGAATGTCTATATGAAATGGAGCAAATTCAACCATTTCTGTGATGCGCTGTTTTATTTCATCATTTCTGCAATAAACAGCGAAAAAATCTGCCATTGATACTCTGGCAGGAGACAGGCACTCAGCCATTTTTGCATTATGTACATGCGAATCAGCTTCAGCATTATCCGCATATATGGCTATTGCGTCCCAATCAACTTTGTCAAAGCCCTCATCATATGAGAATAACTGGATGTCGTCCCGGTCGGTTCCAAGCGGGTGCCCCGGTAGAATTAACCAGCCTGTCTCGCGGGCAAACTCTCGCTTCACAGTAATATACACAAATTCTGTATTCCGATGGCTGCCTTTCACGGCATAATCAAAAGGCGTGTACGGGATGAAATGGAAAGGAACATACTGATCTAACCCCATGAGTTCATCCCGTTCATCTATGATTGTGGGATCAGCCACATCTAAAAAATGAATGTCTTCCTCAATATCCGCTCTTGGAAGAAGTCCCCGCTGAAAAATAGAGGGCAGGTTGTCAAGGGCTGTCAGGTGATATAACAATTTCCCGTCTCTTGCATTGTTCAGTGCCATAGTCTTCCTTTCCTCAATACGGGATAAATAATTTGACAGCATTCAATATCAATCGAATAAACTGCCATATCATTTCCTGTACTATACTCAAAACTCGATGATAATCGAATATATGTTTGCTACTATGGAATGAAGTATACCAACGAAAAGATTGTTTGTCAATATAAAATTAGAAACTGTGTTCTATTACTGCCCAGGTATTTTTACCTCTCCTGCCGGATTTTCCCACCCTCAACCCGGTAAACGTGGTCGCAGCCTTCGATGGTCGTCAGGCGGTGGGCGATGATGATCATGGTCTTCGTTCCGTGGAGATGGTTGATCGAATCCATGATAGCGGCTTCGGTTTCATTGTCAAGGGCCGACGTGGCCTCGTCGAAAATCAGGACCGAAGGGTTCGTATAGAGGGCCCTTGCGATTCCAATCCGCTGGCGCTGGCCGCCGGAAATCCGCACGCCCCGCTCTCCGAGCTGGGTGTCGAGGCCGTCGGGCAGGGTTTTTACGAAGTCCTCCATGGAAGCCTCCCGAAGAGCTGCCCAGACGTCCGCGTCGTCGATATCTTCGGCCTTTTCGCCGAAGGCCACATTTTCCCGGATGGTCCCGTCCAGCATGAAGATCATCTGGGGGATGTAGCCGATCTGGGCCAGCCAGGCCTGATTGTCGGTCCGGATGTCAACGCCGTCAATGGCCACCCGTCCGGATGCCGGCCGCAGGAGCCCAAGAATGATGTCCACCAGGGTCGTCTTTCCGGCCCCGGACTGGCCGACGATGCCGACCGACTCCCCGGGAGTGATAGTCAGGTTTGCATGTTCAAGGACATTTTTGTCCGATTTCGGATAGTGGTAGACGACATCCTCCACGGTGATGGCCCGGGACAGCCGGGGGAATGCTGTACCAACAGAATCCGCACCGGTTTCTGCTGTACCTCCGGCTCCGGTGTCTGCAGGCCTGTTGGCATTTCCATCGGAAATCGCAGAACCCTCCGCCTCTTCCGTCCTGGCCTCCGTCTTCGCCTTCAAGTCTCCCGCTGCCAGAGAAATCTCTTCGCTGCCGGAAATGGCTTTCAGGTTCTCAATCAGCTTGTCGAGCATGGGCTCAGTATATGAGATTGAAGCCAGGGCTCCTGAAATCCGGTTCACAGAAGGAAGCAGCCGGACGGCAGCCATAGCAACGGCTGACAGCATGGGAACGACCGTATTGAGGTCTGCTCCCTTGTAGATCATGAGGGCGACGATGATGAAAAATGCCCCCATGGAAATGGCTTCCAGCATGAAGCGGGGAATGACGCCAAGGATGGAATTCTGACGCACGGAGTTGACATAGGTCGTCCCGGCCTTGTCGTAGTTCTCCTGGAAATACTCTTCTTTCCGCTGGACCTTGAGCTCCTTGATGCCCTGAATGGACTGCATGAGCCAGGAATTCATGGCCGCCGCCGACTTCTGGTTGTTGACGCCTGCCTGATGCAGGATAGGCTTCAGGACATAGTTGATGAGCAGCATCAGGGCTATTAGAAGGACTGCGATGCAGAGCGTAATGGTCGGCGCAATCACAAACGTCGCGATGACCAGGGCAACAGAAACGACAAGCTCTGTAAACATGCTGAGCAGCTGGGTCAGCAGGGTGAAGACCTGAGAAGTATCGCTCGAAATAATCCGGATGACTTCCCCGGAATTGACAGACAGGAAGTCCTCATAAGGCCGCCGGATGAAATTCGCCAGAATCTGCCGCTGCATGGCAAACATATTGCCATAGACAAAGCGGTATTGAATATTATTCTCGAAAAGGAGAAAGACGTTTTTGACGATGTAAAGGGCCGCCAGGATGAAGGCCAGGATCACGAGGAAAGTCCGGGGCGAATGCAGGTCGAAGATGCGGCAGATGATCTGCACGTAGGGCTTCTGCATGGTCTTTTCCGGCTCCATCACAGCGTTCATGAAGGGCACGATCAGAGACACGGACATGGTCTCGAACACCGCCCCGATCAGCATCAGTACACCAAGCTCCAGAATCCGTAGTTTCTGGTGACGGGAAAGGATGCTTCTGAATTTTTTGATGATACGTATGACAGACATATAGTTGTTTTATGAATAATGTAAAACGCCAAGAGCGGATGCTCAGCCATAGTGATACCTGCACGCGAGTATGCTTACCGTCTCACCTTCGAGCCGGTAAATCAGCCGGTCCTTTTCATTGATCCGCCGCAGGGTTTCACAGCCTCCAGCTGCTTCCTGGACTCTATAAGCCAGTCATAATTTGCCGTGTTGCCCATCAGGTATACATTTTCCAAAAGATTGTTGTAGACCTCTTCTGACAGGAGGACCACATTGCGGTTTTTCTTTCGCGTAATGAAAACCGGGTCGTAATTGTCCGTCACATCGTCCATATACGTCTTCATGTGGTCCCGGAACTGGGTATAATTAATCGCAGTCATGGAATACCTCCTTGGCCCCCAACATAAAGTACAGAATACTGTACGTCAACAGCAAAGCCTCAGCCGACTCCCGTATGTGGTACAGCATGGTCGATTTGCCGACCTGCCGCTGGCCGCACACCATAACCACCGGATACGACGCAGACGCTTTCCGGATCTGCTCTTTCATGTGTCGTTTGATATCCATAGGATGCCTCCGAGCTTTCTAAAGTCTCACTTTATTTTGCTCGGATTTCTGATGGAGTTAACCGATAATAATCGCTTTCAAGAACGGCTGCAAGCCATTCCTTTTTTGCATCTTCAGAATAGCCTTCATCTTCAATCAAGAACTTTATAAAATGTGCTCAGGATGCCAGACGCTCGACAAAATCCTCACGCTCAGACCAGAACACCGGTGAGATTTCATATTCGGAAAGAGCATGGATGGCATCCTCCGATTTTCTCTCCTCATCCCGGATAAATGTATACAAGCGTGAATCCTCTGTCCGGGCAGCTTTTGTATCATTCCAGGTAAAAATAATGCTCCTGGCAGCGTCCGGTGTAATCTGTCCGACCGTTTTGATCAGTCGCTCCGGATATTTTCCGGAGTGTGGAATGACGAAATCATAATTTGCCTGAAGTTTGCTCTTCCCAACAAAAGAGATATTCTCCACATAACGCACATCTCTGGATTCCAAAAATCCTTTCACATCCTCCAGAAATACCGACTGCACATTATTTTTGGACAGATAATACATATCGTCCACTTTCAGTATGCACTGGGTAAGCAGGTGTTTTTTCAACGCTAATTCATCCAATGTGCCTTCAATGCACAATGCCGAATCATCAGACATCGTCACACCATAGGCCGTCAAAACCGAAGTCAGCAGAGCTTTTCGGCTGGGACTCCCGGTCACATCAAACCCGCTCATCTTCAGGTCAGAAATAGTCCAGCCATCATCCGTAATCCGATACCCCGCTTCTCCCAGCCGGATGACATAAATATCCATATAGTCATTGTTCCGGTTCATGTAAGGTAGCGTCAGGCGGGAAACGTCATCATTGATTCGGTGCTGATCTATATTCTCTGCCAGCCAGTTCAGATATTTTTCCTTGAAATCAATGCTCATCACATGACCCTCTGTACATTGGAACTGTCGATATGGCAGTAAGCGCAAAACTGGTCCCAAATATTCATGAAATCATAATTCGTCGTATTCAGAATGTCAGAAATTTCATACGCCCAGGGCAGATTTCGATTCTCATCCCCAGTCCCGTCCGCTTGGTAGATATGAATATGATTTCTTGAAACCTTCGTCCCATCGGGATTTCGATGCGGTGGACTATCAATATCTACCCGAACGAGAGGCAGTTTCGTTCTTTGATGGCGATTCTGAAGAGAGTATTTGCTCAATTCAATCTTGCCGCTCCGATTCACGTCCAGAACGAACCGCTCATCAGAAGGTCTGTTGATCAAGTCAAACGCATCCCGGTTCCCTGGCAACGGAAGGCTCACTTGAGGCTGAGTAAATTCCTTCTCCAACTTCAGTAGATATTGAAATTCGTCATGGGTCAACATTGCAAGAACCTCGTACATGGCGGCAAACTAATGTTCGATATAACTATACTCTCATTTCTCCCATGTGTCAAGCCCTACCATCTCCCCCTGCACTCCGCCTCAAGCCCTCCGTCCAGGTCCGCGAGAAGCTTCTCCGCGACAGCTTCCTAAATCTCTACCAGACTCGCGCTCTCCTTCGCCGACTCCTGAAACCCCCGCACATACATGAATAATATAAAGCCCCAACCGAAGGATTATCTCCCAGTTCCTGCACCAGCTTCTTCAGAAGCTCCGCCGGGTGCTTTGAAGGATAGGCAGGACCGTTTGCATTGACCAAAACAGTAATCGCATGAATGACGGTGGATTTTGTAGAAGCGTTCATAGCTTTTTGCATCTATTGTATATATTTTTCTCAATCACCATAAAATACTGCAATTGGATTCACAATATACAGCGTCTGAGCATTAGAGGGAAGCATACCTATGATGTAGTCGCCAAAAGTCCAGATTGAACCGACTCTACAAATCTCCCGGTTCCCTCCATGTCGTAACGGAAAGCCCCGGGACATCCTGAAAATCCTTGATATTGTCCGTCACCAATATATCTCCCCTGCTTCGCGCGTGAGCGGCAATCATCCGGTCCCGGTCATGGGCCGGCTGGTAAGTTCCAGCCTTTTTCAATTCAGCAAGCAGAAGGCCGAAATTTTCGGCGGCCGTCATATCAAAAGGGAAAATACGAATACCGGCAAGAATCATCCGGATAGCTTCTCGATTCTGCTCCGGCCGGGAACTATTCTCTATGCCATATACCAACTCTGCATACGTCACGGCTGAGATGCAGACATCATGTCCCACATGTTCTGCCAACTTTCCCGCACATGAAGAGTCCGGATGACGCAGAGAAAAAATAATAATATTGGTATCCAGCATATACATGTCAAAGGACCACTCTCTCATTTGGCAGTTCTTCCGGGCGGCCATCCGCAAGGAAATCGTCGGTCAGCAGGTCAAGCCCCTTCTGAAACGTGCTTTTTAAAGATTTCCGGGGAACCAGAATAATTGCATCTCCTACCTTGTTTATATAAAGCTCTTCATTATTCTCGGGGAAGCGATACTCTTTGGGAATACGCACCGCCTGGCTTCTGCCGGACATAAAAGCTTTTGTGGTTACAGGGATTTCATCTGCCATGTCAATCACCTCCTATAATATGTATTATATCATGATATATTCAAGTGACAAGAGGTTCCCTACCATCTCCCCTTCCCGCAATACGGCTCAAACCCCTCGTCGCTGCCCTCGTACGTGATGTCAAAAGCCTCCAGCCCGTACCTGGGGCAGATCTGCTTCATGTCATACTCGAAGTCATAGTCCTCCACCACCGGCTCGTAGTAGTCGTCATCCTCGCAGAATTCCTCGAACTCTCCGTCCAGGTCGGCACAAAGCTGCTTCGCGATGGCCTCCTGAATCTCTTCCAGCGAGCAGTAAGCGAAATTTGGTAGGGCCTTCTGCAGCACAGTAAGCAGTTTCTTCCGGTCCGCCACCCGCAGCATGGCTTCCCCGTGCCCGTTGCATCCAACGAAGCCATCGCGGCAGGTCCATTCGGCTTCCCCGTCCCAGACAAATGGCCAGTCCTCTAACCCGCAGAGGTCTTCAAACGCCGCATTCTTCGCCTTCTTCAGCCGGGTGAGATTGTCTGGTGAATAGACTTCCTTCAGAATGCCCACCAGTTCTTCCGCGTAAGCCTTCTTGAAGGCACACCTCGTCTGAATCAGCGCAGTCAGGCTTTCCAGGCTCACGCTCTTCTTCGCAGCCTCCTTGAAAATCCCGCACAGGCATAAATAATATAAAGCCCCGACCAAAGGATCGTCTCCCAGTTCCTGCACTAGGTGGTCAAGAAGCTCCTGCGGGTACTTTGAGGGATGGGCAGGGCCATTGGTGTTGATGAGGGAGGTAATTGCTTGTATGGCGGAGGATTTTGTGGAAGAGTTCATGATAGTAGCCAGTGCCTTTCAATCAAACTTATAGGCCCAGAAAACGAGAGAGTAAGAGAGATTGCAAAAAATCAGTCAATCAATCGCCCGTATATCTGCCTGCACCTCTCCTCTCGGCGACGTCTCTGAGGTGCTGTATAGTGTACGCGGCCAATCATCTTTCCCAGATTTTTCTGGTCATATAGTTTGTTGATTCTGCGCATTTCCGGACGTCGAAGTTTGTATGTCACTTCTTCTTTCTGTATTTGAATCTGCTGCCCGTCAATTATGAGCGTTCTCAGGTCTCTGAGGAAATCGTCAAAAGTCGGGAAATGCTCCCGACTGGCTTCATCTATTTCATAAGCCTGCAAGGCATCGTCTTCAGAAAACAGAACACTTTTCTGTATATCTCTCAGTACAGGCAGGGCTTTCGAAATTCCCTCATTGGGGAAAACCAACTCCCCACCCTTCATCATTTCAAATACTCTACTGGATAATTCCTCGGAATGCTTGAATACCAGCTTCTCAAACCTCGTATTTTCCTGAAGAGGTTTCTCGTTCCGCATGGGAAAGGCAAACCCACTCTGATACTGACAGCGATAGAACGGCTGATAACCGATTTGGAAAGCCACACCATCCAGCACTCCACCATCTATCGAATAATAATTCTTCTTCGAGTTCTGAGAAAAGCGCTGTCCCATTCCTATGGTAGCCACTCCGCCATTCAGAAAATCAAGCATCCAGTTCGGAGAATGGAAAATGACTCCATATCTCGGGTCACCATATTCATCGGGTTCTCTTTCAAAGTCTTCTCTAGTGAGAGGTTCGAATGTATCTTTCTCCCAAATGTATTTGCAAGTGGCAAAAAACAGCGCAACGCGAAAATCGTTTGTAAGATCCAGCAGTGCTGTTTCAAAACCGTAATGCTGAGCAAGGGCTTTATAATTCACATCGCTGATTTTTGCTTCCCAGTATGGAACAATATGAAATCTCCAGATGAACTTTTTGAACTGACAAACGCGCATATCGGCAACTGCCTTATACAGTTCCGCCGATTTTCCCGTAAGCTTTCGTTTCCTACAGGCTCTACAAAGCCCGGCGTCCGATATCCAATACTTCTCCGGCTCACCCCGGAAAAAGTGCCTCCTGCTTTGAAATGTAATACCGGTACCAAACGGATAATCCACCAACGTCCCGGAACCGTTCATCAGACTTATCATATCTGAAAACCATTGAGCAGTCCCTCGCCATGGATTATTATCATACCGTTCTACTGCCTTATTGACTCCCTCGGCCCAGATATCATCCTGTAAGCATCGCTGTAATATCTCATCGATGTTCGCTTCTGAAATCTCAAAATAATCATTTGAAAAGGTATCCCCAATAGCAAACCAGCCGGAGGAATCAGTACGTAGTTTCATAATATGCCTCAAGTAGCGTTCTGTAAAATGAAATCTTTAATCAAACTCCGGATCTACGACCTCATCCATTCCCCACCCCATACTTTCAAACGATTCATTAAGCGCATGAAACCTGTCCCACAGTTCCTCCTTGACCTCTCCATTTTTCTCAGCCATGTCAACCGCTGCCCGGTAAAACGCTGATAGGTCCCTGTAAAAAGAGGCCTCCATATCCCCGAATGTTTCTGTGAAATCACAGGCGCACTCTGCGGCATACAGATACACCTCCGCTGCAACTCGGGGAGAAATACCGGACACGCCCTTCACTTCAGAAAGGATTTCCTTGGCAGCTGACATCGACATTCTTTCAAGATTTGCCGGCATCAGAACCTTTGCCAGCTTCTTCTCATACTGATTTACCATCTCATCTGTAAAATTCGGATTAAGCCGCAGATTCACCGCATCTTTTACCGCCGGCAAGGAATAAAGTTCAAGGACTAGATTCTCCAGTTCTTGACGATTTATAGAGGTCAAAAATGATTTCAGTTTAGAGGTTGTAATTGCTGACATCGCTCATGAACAAGATGAAAAGCTGAATTTTTGCGTCTTCCTTCCAAACAGAACAAGTTCCACCCGTCTTCCGGCAATTGCATACATAAAGAGCTGAATGACCAGCATCACTGCAACGGAAGCAAGAAAGGTGACCAGAGTGTAAATGGTCTGATTCGGAAAGATCGGATTATAGCCTTTTTCCGCAATGACTTTTCGCATATACGCCGGAATGAAGGACTCCATCACGAAGCCCTGAATCAGATAGGATTGCAGGGAAATCGTTCCGGTAAAGCGCATCAGCCGGGAAAAGCGGCTGTATTCGGCTTTTGCATATACCCAATGCAGCAGGACCATGACCAGAAGAACCCCGGCAAAGCTGTAGGCATAGTGCAGAGCCAGGCGGCCAATCGTCCCACCGATTGAATTCTTTAGGGAAAAGGTCTCATACGCGTAAGACCCGGTCCCCATATAGATTCCGAAAGCAGCTAGATAGATGGCCAGACAGAGAAGGATTCCTGCAGCCTTTTTCCCTGGCGTATTCAGCCGGTTCCTCATCTTCGAAAGCAGGTCAAAGCAGGCAATACTGTATCCGACCAGAATATCCGGCAGGTGGAGCGCATTCGTCCCGCGCCCGGGTACCAGCATGAGAATCACCCCCCCAATAGGACCATAGCCTCTCGGAATCTCTCATCCACTATTCATGCGCATTTCAGAGCTCTCATCTCTCAAATCCCCCCATTTTTCAAACTTTTTCAAATTTAACACTTG